>NZ_BAAAMW010000016.1:0-192890 GCF_039529475.1 Actinomadura chokoriensis
GTCACCGCTAGGGTGGCCACGAGGTCTCCGGTGTTGTTCTTCTTGGTCGATGAACGCTCTACCGGAGACCTCACCGCGTCCGGCGCACGACACGCCGCCACTCATCTCACTTCGAAACAGGCCCTAGCCGCGGGCGCCGGTGCTCTGCAGGTAGCGGAGGACGGCGGCGACCCGGCGGTCGGCGCGGTCGGCGGGCGCCAGGTCGAGCTTGGCGAAGATGCTCCGGATGTGCTTGTGCACGGCGCCCTCGGTGACGAAGAGCCGCTCGGCGATCGAGGCGTTCCCGTGCCCCTCCGCCATCAGGGCCAGGACGTCGCGCTCCCGTGCGGTCAGCCGCTCCAGCCCGGGGTCGGGACGGGACCGGGTGAGCATCCGCGCGACGACGTCCGGGTCGATGGCCGTGCCGCCCCCGACCACCCGGTGCAGGGCGTCCAGGAACTGCTCGACGCGGCCGACCCGCTCCTTCAGCAGGTAGCCGAGCCGGCCGCTGCCGCCGGCGAGCAGCTCGGTGGCGAACGCCTGCTCGACGTGCGCCGACAGGACGAGCACGGGCAGGCCGGGACGGCGGCGCCGGGCCTCGGCCGCGGCCCGGATGCCCTCGTCGGTGTGCGTGGGCGGCATCCGGACGTCGACGATGGCGGCGTCCGGTTCGTGCTCGTCCACGGCCGCGAGGAAGGTCTCCGGGGAGTCGGCGGTCGCGACCACGTCCAGCGACTCGGCGCGCAGCAGCATCGCCACGCCCTCGCGCAGCAGGAAGTCGTCGTCGGCGATCACGATCCGCAAGGCAGCTCCATCTCCAGCACGGTCGGCCCGCCGGGCGGGCTGGTCACGGCGAGGCGGCCGTCGTGCGCCTCGATCCGGCCCCGGATGCCGGCCAGCCCCGAGCCGCGGCCGGCCGCGGCGCCGCCGACGCCGTCGTCCTCGATCCGCAGCGACAGCAGCCCGCCGCGCAGCCGGACGGCGAGGGACGCGCTGCGGGCGCCGCTGTGCCGGGAGACGTTGGTGAGCGCCTCGGCCGTCACGAAGTAGGCGGTGGCCTCGACGGAGGCGGCGCAGCGTCCGGGGATGTCGATGTCGGTGCGGCACGGGACGCCGCAGT
The DNA here is from genome assembly GCF_039529475.1 of Actinomadura chokoriensis. NCBI lineage: Bacteria > Bacillati > Actinomycetota > Actinomycetes > Streptosporangiales > Thermomonosporaceae > Actinomadura > Actinomadura chokoriensis. The sequence goes on from NZ_BAAAMW010000016.1 coordinate 1,100, forward strand.
CGGCGGCGAGCCCGGCGAGCGCGGCGGCCAGCCCCCGGTCGGCGAGGACGGGCGGCAGGATGCCGCGCACCACCGTGCGGAGTTCGGCGAGCGCGGTCTCGGCCGCGTCCTGCGCCTGCTCCAGCATCGGCGCGGCGGCGGCGGGGTCGCGGGCCAGCGCGCGGCGGGTCGCGCCGAGCAGGACGGTGACGGCGACGAGCCGGTTCTGCGTCCCGTCGTGCAGCGAGCGCTCGATGCGGCGCAGCTCCGTCGCGTGCGCGTCCAGCGCGGCCGCGCGGGTCGCCGACAGCCGCGCCACCTGCAGGGACAGGTCGGCGTCGGGCGGCGGCGCGAGCAGCCGCCGGCCCGGCAGCGCCTGCACCCGGGCGAGGCCGGGCGCGATGAGGACGAAGACGGCGGCCAGGACCAGGCCGAAGCACGCGACCGCGAGCGCGTCGAGGTCGCTGTGGACGTGCCAGAACACGAGGTTCGGGCTGGCGTTGTCGCGGGGCAGCATCCGCCACCACAGCGGGTAGGTGATGTCCTGGACGGCCTGCACCGCCAGCGTCGCCCCGGACACGCCGACGGCCAGGCCGAGCGTGCCGTGCACCAGCAGCCAGCGCAGTTCGCGCCGGACGACCGGGTCGGCGAGGGCAGCGCGGACCCCGGCCGGCGCCGCGCCCATCGCGATGATCTCCGGGCCCCAGCGGGACAGCCGGGCGCGCTCCCGTTCGGCCGGGGCCCGGACGAGCCGGGGCAGGGCGGGCGCCAGCAGGAAGCCGAGGCCGACCGCGCACAGCACCGCGACCAGCAGCAGCCATACCAGGACGACGAACGCGGGGATGGCGGTGCCGAGGCCGCCGACGAGGTGTTCGAGCGCGTCCAGGACCACCCGTCCGCGGCGGAGGACGATGGTCCGCAGGACCCGCCTGCGGGCGCTCGATGTCACGTTGTTCACTGCCAGATCCCCGAAAGACCCTAGGGCAGTTGATCACTCCGTGACAGCCGAACTCGCGGACAGTGGTACAGCCTGCACTACCTCCATTGGGCATCTGGCTGCATTGTCCGGGCGGAGCGATCTTCCTAGCGTCGTGAGCCGTTGTACTCAGGCTCCCTGGAAGGTAACCCGCGATGTCAGTCCCCCTGCCCCCCGACGCCGTCCGCGTCGAACGTGTGACCAAGACGTACGGAGGTGAACAGCCGGTCGCGGCGCTGGCCGAGGTCGACGTCCGGTTCGCCCGGGGGACGATGACGGCCGTGATGGGACCGTCCGGTTCCGGCAAGAGCACGCTGCTGCACTGCGCGGCGGGCCTGGACCGTCCCACCTCCGGACGCGTCGTGGTCGGCGACACCGACCTGTCGACGCTGTCGGAGAAGCGGCTGACCGAGCTGCGCCGCGACCGGATCGGCTTCATCTTCCAGGCGTTCAACCTGGTGGGCGCGCTCACCGTGGAGCAGAACATCCTGCTGCCGTCGCGGCTGTCCGGCCGGCGTCCCGACCCGGCGTGGCTCGCCGAGGTGATCGGACGGGTCGGGCTCGGCCACCGGCTCGCGCACCGCCCGTCGGAGCTGTCCGGCGGCCAGCAGCAGCGGGTGGCGATCGCCCGCGCGCTCGCGACCCGGCCCGAGGTGATCTTCTGCGACGAGCCGACCGGGGCGCTGGACACCCGGACCGCGGCCGAGGTGCTGGCGCTGCTGCGCGCGGTGGTCGACCAGGCCGGGCAGACCGTGATCATGGTGACGCACGACCCGGTCGCCGCGTCCTATGCCAACCGGGTCATGGTGCTCGCCGACGGCCGGATCGTGCGGGACATGCCGCAGCCGGGCGTGCAGCGGATCGCCGAGCAGCTCGCGATGCTCGACCGCCGCCCGCCGCAGCCGGCGGCCCAGGGGCAGCCGGCCCAGCAGCGGCAGCCGTGGCCGCAGACCCCCGCGACGCGGGAGGGCTGAGCGGTGCTCGGACTCGCCGCACAGATGCTGCGGCACCGCAAGGGCACCTTCGTCGCGACCTTCCTCGCGCTCGCCGCCGGGGTCCTGGTCCTCACGGTGTGCGGGGTGCTCGCCGAATCGGGGCTGCGCTACAAGGGGGAGCCGCAGCGCTACGGCGCGGCGTCCGCCGTCATCGCCGAGCACGAGCTCACGGTCCAGGGACCGGAGCGCTTCGGGGAGCGCGAGACCAGCACGGTGGCGCTGCCGGAGCCCGGCACCGTGCCCGAGTCGCTGGTCGGCGAGGTCGCGGCGGTGCGCGGCGTGGCGAGCGCGGTCCCGGACCGGACGATCGCGGTCGCGGCGGCGGCCGCGCCGAAGGTGCCGGTCGCGGGCCACGGCTGGGCGAGCGCCGCCCTCACCCCCTACAGGGTGGTCTCCGGCACCGCGCCGCGGACCGAGGGCGAGGTCGCCGTCGACGAGCGGCTCGCCGCCGCCGGCAAGCTCCGTCCGGGCGGCACCACCGCGATCCTGACCGGCGGGACGGTCCGCCAGGTCCGGGTGAGCGGCGTCGTGAAGGCGCCCGGCGAGCCGGGGCCGCAGGCCGCGCTGTTCTTCACCGACGGCGAGGCGGCCCGGCTGTACCCGCGCCCCGGCCGCGTCGACGCGATCGGCGTGATCGCGAAGAAGGGCGCCGACGAGGACGCCGTCGCCGCGGCGGTGCGGCGCATCGCGGAGGCCGCCGGCGCCAACGCCTACGCCGGCGACGAGCGGGGGCTCGCCGAACGGCCGGAGGAGATCGCCGCCAAGGGCTTCGTGCTGGAGGCGGGCGCCGCGTTCGGCGGCTACGCCGCGCTGATCATCGGTTTCGTGGTCGCCGCGACGGTCGGCCTGTCGGTCCGGCACCGCCGCCGCGACTTCGCCCTGCTGCGCGCGATCGCGGCGACCCCGGGCCAGGTGCGGACGCTGATCCTCGGCGAGGTCGGCATGCTCGGCCTGCTCGCCGCCGTCGCCGGCGTCCCGCTCGGGCTGCTCGCCGTCCGCTGGATCAGGTCCGAGCTGGTGGACCGCGGCTTCGTCCCGGAGACCTTCACCCTGAGCGCCGGGCTCCTCGCCGTGCCGGTGGTGGTCGTGGCGGTGGCCGCGGTCGCGCTGCTGTCGGCGTGGATCGCCGCCCGGCGCACCACCCGCATCCGGCCGACCGAGGCGCTCGGCGAGGCGGCCGTCGAGGCGACGCTGGGCGGACGGGTCCGGGTCGTGTCCGGGCTGATCACGCTCGGTGCCGCGTTCGTCCTGATCATCGTGACCGGCGGTGCGCGCGGCCAGACCGCCCTGGGCGCCGCCATGGGCATGCTGTACACGTTCGTGCTGGCGATCGCGCTGCTCGCGCCGTGGATCAACCGGGCCGCGGCGGTGGCGCTCGCCCCCGTCCTGCGCACCGTGTTCGGCAGCAGCGGCTACCTGGCCGCCGCGAACCTGCGGGCGAACGCGCGCGGCATGGTCGCCGTGCTGACGGCGCTGGTGCTGTCCGTCGGGTTCGGCGGGACGATCTGGTTCCTGCAGGACAACCTGCAGCGCCAGGCGGTCGTCCAGAGCGAGGACGGCACGATCGCCCAGCACGCCCTGGTCGGCGGCGCCGGACTGCCCGCGGCGGCGGCCGAGGAGGCCCGCCGGATCCCCGGCGTGGTCGCGGCGACCGGGGTGCGCCGCACCTCGGTGCTCGTTCCGATGATGGGCGAGGCGATGGCGGTGGTCGGGCAGGGCATCGACCCCCAGGGCGCGAGCCGGACCATGGATCTGAAGGTGACGGCCGGGAAGCTGGAGGACCTGGCGGGCGACAACACCGTGGCGGTGTCGAGGTCGCAGGCGGACAGCGCGAAGTGGAAGGTCGGCGGGACGGCCGAGATGTGGCTCGGCGACGGCACCCCGGTCAAGCTGAAGGTCGTCGCGATCTACGACCGCGGCTTCGGTTTCGGGGACGTCACGCTGAACAGCCGTACCCTCGCGGGCCACACCGTGACCGGTCTGGACGACCACGTGCTGGTCCGCAGCGAGCCCGGCGCCGACGTCGGGCCTGCCCTGGCGAAGCTCGCGCAGGCGTACCCCGCGAGCACCGTGACCGGTACCGGCGAGTTCACCGCCGGGCTGGCGAAGGACCTGGCGATCAGCTCCTGGCTCAACAAGCTGCTGGTCGCCGTGCTGATCGGGTACGCGGTGCTCGCGGCGGCCAACACGCTGATCATGGCCGCGCTGGCCCGGTCCCGGGAGCTGTCGCTGCTGCGCCTGGTCGGGGTGACCCGCCGCCAGGCGAAGCGGATGGCGAACGCCGAGCAGGCCGCGCTGCTGGGCGTGGCGCTCACGATCGGCGTCGCGATCGCGGCGGTCACGCTGTCGTCGATCGTGAACGCGGTGGCGGGGCAGCCCGTCCCGTACGTCCCGGCGCTCGGCTGGGTCGTCATCCTCGGCGGCACGGTGGCGCTGGCGCTGGTGTCCACGACCGTCCCGATCGGACGGCTCCTGCGCACGCCGCCCGTCGAGGGCATGGGCATCCGCGAGTAGCGCACCGCACCCCCTCGCCCACCCCGCACCGCAGAGCCCGGGTGCGCCGTCCCGAGAGGCGGCGCGCCCGGTGTCCAGGAGAACCCCCGCTCCACCGTCCAGGTGGTTTTAGGAGTGATGATGTCCGATACGTTCGTGCCCGCCGGTCGCCCGACCGCCGCGTCCAGGCGCCGTGGGAGGCCGCTGGCGGTGGCGGTGGCCGGCGCCCTCGCCGCGGGCGCCCTCGCGGGCTGCAGCACCGGCACGGCGGCCGACGCCGAGGCCGAGATCGGCACGGCCAAGAACGAGATCGCCCTGCAGAAGGCGATGCGGGAGCTGGTGCAGGCCGGGTTCCCCGGCGTGCTGGTCTCCGTCAAGGGCAAGGACGGCGAGACCCGCGACTACGCGGCCGGGATCGGGAACCGGGAGACCGGCGACGCTCCCCCGAAGAACGGCTACATCCGCATCGGCAGCAACACCAAGACGTTCGTCGCCGCGACCGTGCTCCAACTCGTCGGCGAGGGCAAGGTGAAGCTCGACGAGCCCATCGCCACCTACCTGCCGGGCGTCGTCAAGGGGCCGGACTACTCCGGCGCGAACATCACCGTCCGGAACGTGCTCGGGCACACCAGCGGCATCCCCGACTACACCGAGTTCATGGACTCCGACACGTCCAAGGTCCCGACCCGGACCTACACGGCGGAGGAACTGCTCAAGCCCGCGCTGGGGAACAAGGCCGCGTTCCCCGTCGGGAAGCGCCGGCAGTACAGCAACACGAACTACATCATCGCGGGGATGCTCGTCACGAAGGTCACCGGCAAGCCGGTGGGCGAGGCCGTCACCGAGCGGGTCATCGACCGGATCGGCTTGAAGCAGACGTACTGGCCCGAGCCCGGCGACACCGGCGTCCGGAAGCCGCGCATGGAGGGCTACATCGCGCCGCCCGGCGGGCAGCTGAAGAACGCCACCGAGATGGACCCGTCCATCTCCGGCGCCGCCGGCATGGTGGTCTCCACCCCGCGCGACCTCAACCGCTTCTTCGCCGCGCTGGTCGGCGGCAGGCTGGTGCCGGCCGCGCAGCTGACGGAGATGCGGAAGACCATCGAGTCGCCGGACGAGGAGCCGGGCACCGTCTTCGGGCTCGGCCTCGACAAGATCACCCTGTCCTGCGGCGAGCTGTGGGGCCACGGCGGCGACATCCACGGCTACGAGACCCGCGGCGGCGTCACCGCCGACGGCCGCGAGGTCACCGTGGCCGTCAACGCCCTGCCGGGCGCGGTCATCGCGAAGCAGGACTCGGTGGAGGCCATGACCAAGGACGCCATGGAGAAGACGCTGAAGGTCAGCGCCCTGGTCGACACCGCCATCTGCAAGTAGCGGCCCGGCCGGGCCGGGGGGGCGCGCCGTCCCCGGCCCGGCCGAGGGCTGTCAGATCGTGCGTTCGGGCTGTTCGGGAGTGCGCGCCGGACAAGCTGACAACACGGATCTTCTTGTGGACACCGGGACGATCCGTGACGTTGGTCTCCGCCGCGAGCTTCGTCCCGCCACCAGGAGACCACGATGAAGTTGCCCTCAATCGCCGCCGCCCTCGCGACGGCCGCACTGCTCGCCCCGCTGGCCGGCGCGCCGGGGACGCCGGCGGCGCGGGCCGCCGTCCCGAGCGTGAACATGGAGGCCACCGTCAAGGCGGCCCAGATCGACCCGCGGCGGGCCGACGACACGCTGACCCCGGGCGCCAAGGCGAGCGTCCTCCTCGTCGAGCGGGCGCTGCGCGACCGGAACCTGCTGGACGACCAGTGGGTGGACGGCTACTTCGGCACCACCACGATCGCCGCCTACGCCAAGTACCAGAAGTCGCTCGGCTACACCGGCCTCGACGCCAACGGCCTGCCGGGCAAGACGTCGCTCACCAAGCTCGGCGCCGGCCGGTTCACCGTCACGCACGCCATCGGGCCGGGCGCCCGGGTGTCCACCGGCGGCGTCGTCATCAACACCCGCACGCAGAGCATGCTCACCGAGGCCGAGCGGCTGCTCGGCCGCAAGCTCGTGCTGGAGCAGGGGTCCTACAACCCCGGCGGCGACCCCACGTCCGCGGGCACCCACGACGGCGGCGGCGTCGTCGACATCTCGGTGAAGGGGATGAGCGCCGCCACCCGCACCTCGGTCGCCCGCGCGCTGCGGCGCGTCGGCTTCGCGGCCTGGGTGCGCAGCCCGGCCCAAGGCGACTGGCCGTGGCACATCCACGCCGCCGCCATCAGCGACACCGACCTCTCCAGCCAGGCCCAGCACCAGACCGGTGACTACTACCTCGGCCTGAACGGGCTGGCGAACCGCGGCCCGGACGACGGTCCGCGGGTCGCCATCCGTACCTGGGAGGAGTACCAGCGCAGTTGACCTTCGGTAATTCCCGCAACGCGAACAGCAGGCGAAAGGAAAGGGAACGGTTATGAGCACGCTGAGCAAGATCCTCACGCTGGCGACCGCCGCGGCGGCGGTCGGCGGCACGGCCGCCGCGCTCGCGGCGCCCGCCTCGGCCGCGGCGCGCAACGGCGTCTGCGAGAGCGGCGAGTTCTGCTACTACTACAACAGCAACAACGCCGGATCGGTCTCCGACTTCACCGGATCGGTCGCCGACTACGGCACCACCCAGCCGTCCTGCTACGACTTCAAGGGACCGGGCAACGGCAAGGGGCTCTGCATCAAGAACGAGGCCGCCTCGGTCTGGAACCGCAGCAGCAAGACCGTCCGCGTCTACTACAACAGCAACTACGGCGGCACCTACCAGGACTTCAAGGCCGGCGCCAAGGGCAACCTGAACTCCAGCCTGAAGAACCAGAACGCCTCCCACCAGTTCTCGCCGCCGTCGCGCACGAACATGTCGTACGCGCTGTACAAGGCGAGCGGCGGCCGGATCACCTGCGGCTTCGACGGCTACACCAGCACCCCCGGACGCCACGAGGGCATCGACATCGCCCGCAGCGTCGGCTCCGACGTGCACGCGCTCGTCAGCGGCAAGATCACCTACATCGCGCGCGGGGCCACCGGCAGCTCCGGGCTCTCCACGATCGCCATCTACAACTCGTCGGCCAACAAGACGGTGATCTACCTGCACTCCGCGCCGCGCTCCTCGCTGAGCGTCGGCCAGTCGATCAGCCGCGGCCAGGTCATCGCGGACGAGTCGTGGCACGGGGTGTCGTCCAGCTCCGCCGCCCACACCCACGTCGAGATGCGGCCCGGAAAGCAGACGCACGCGTCCAAGAGCGTCAACGACCCGGTCCTGAACAACCCGAACCCGACCTCGTTCTGGCACTCCCAGGGCTACAACGTCCGCTAGCGGGCAGCGGCCTCACCAGAGGAGAGAGTCAACTGTGTCGACACGAAGAGCACGGCTGATCCCGCGGCTCAGCGCGGCGGGGGCCGCACTGGCGATCGGCGGGGCGGTCCTCGTCCCGGCGGCGCCCGCATCGGCGGCGAGCCGCGACGGCGTGTGCCAGAGCGGCGAGTTCTGCTACTACTTCAACAGCAACAACGCGGGATCGGTCTCGGACTTCACCGGATCGGTCGCCGACTACGGCACCACCCAGCCCTCGTGCTACGACTTCAAGGGGCCGGGCAACGGCAAGGGGCAGTGCATCAAGAACCAGGCGGCCTCCGTCTGGAATCGCAGCGGCAAGACCGTCCGGGTGTACTACAACAGCAACTACGGCGGGACGTACCAGGACTTCAAGGCCGGCGCCAAGGGCAACCTGAACTCCAGCCTGAAGAACCAGAACGCCTCGCACAAGTTCCTGAGCTCCACCACGCCGCCGACCGGGTGCAAGACCGACGGCACGGACGGCAAACTGCCCACGACCATCCTGGTGTACCGGGTCTCGCTCGACCGCGTGGACCGGGTGGCGTTCAAGACCTACGTCAAGAACGTCCTGCCCAACGAGTGGGTGTCGAGCTGGCCGCAGGAATCGCTCCGGGCCGGGGCGATGGCGGTCAAGAGCTACGGCTGGTACTGGGCGCTGCACTCGACGCGCAAGACGTCGGACGGCCGGTGCTTCGACGTGTACGACACCACGTCCAGCCAGGTGTACAAGCCCGGCTCGGCGAAGGCGTCGACGAACTCCGCGGTGGACGCGACGTGGAGCACCCGGATGACCCGCGGCGGGAAGATCCTGCAGGCCCACTACTGCTCCACGACGACGGCGTGCGGCGGATGGGTCACCGGGGACTGGATGTCGCAGTACGGCTCCCGTGACAAGGCCAACGCGGGCTGGAACCACTCCAGAATCCTCAAGGCCTACTACAGCGGAATCGCGCTCTCCTGATTCCGCGGACGATCCGCTCCCCGTTCCCCGCCGCGCCCCGCCGCGGCGGGGAACGCCTATCGTCCCTCGATGATGATCTGGAAATTGACCGGACGGCTACCGGGGAACGCGACCTTTCCCGAGGCGTCCACCATTTTGAAGCGCACGTAGCACAGGCCCGGTTTTCTCGGCGTCGTGATTTCCGTCCGAATGTCGACCATCTTTCCGGGCTGCGTGTCATCGATCGGCACATCGGAGATGGTCTGGCATTGATCGGCCTGCTGCGGGACGTCGAGGCGGCGCAGGGAATACCCCTTCCACGGCACTTTCCCGGCGTTCTTGAGCCGCCACACCTTGGTCACGGTCTGACCGGTGCCGACGCGCGTGCAGTCGGGCAGGCTGATGTCGGCGATGAACAGGGCCACGTCGCCCTTGTGCGTCGGCGGCGCCGGCGCCGGGTTGGTCGCCAGCACCGGGCAGTCGGCCGGGGACAGCGCGGGCTTCGACCGGCCGCCCGCCTTCAGGCCGTCCCCGCCGGGGGCGGAGTCGCGGTTCACGGCGACCACGATGAGGACGGCCGCCCCGGCGCCGACGGCCGCCGTCGCCAGCACGACCGCGGCCCGGCGGGTCGGCCGGAACCGCTTTCCCGGCGCGGGAGCGGCCGCGCGGCCGCCGTCCGCCGGCTCGTCGGGAGGAGGCGGCGGTGGCTCGGACGCCGGGGGCTCGTCCTCCCGGGGCGGTTGCGGGTCGATGGCGATGTGCATGGCCCGCCGTTCCGCGGTGCTCGCGGCGGGGGCGACCCCGCCGGGCGGGCGGGCCGCGGGCGTCCCGGCGACGGCCGGCGGACGCCCGGCCCGCGCCGAGCCGACCACCCGGTTCGCCCGCTCCCAGCGGTCGCGGTACTCGGCCGGGTCGGCGCCGCACGCCTTGACGAACTCGGCGGTGGTCCCCCAGCTCGGGAGCCGGTTGCCCTTCGTGGCCTCGTGCAACGTGGTGTGCGAGATCGCCCCGGACCGCCCGGACATTTCCCGGAACGGCGGATTGCCCACCGACCTGCGCAGTTCCTGCAAAGTTGCCGCGAAGTCCGCGATCGCCTGCGCCTGTGCACGCGTGTCGTCCACCGAGTGAAGCTAACAGCGCGCACGGCCTTTGCTCAAGCCCGGCCGTATCCCGGCAGGTGAACCGGGTTCTCCGACCCCGACATGATCGGCAAGCGTCCTTTTCATTTCGCTCGGACTTCACGTCCGCGCCGGACAGCGGTGTTCTTTAGAGGCGGCCGGTTTTGCGGCCCCACCGCTCCGACCGTGCCGTCTCACCGTGCCGCTCCGACCGTGCCGTCTGATCGTGCCGCTTCGAGCGTGCCGCTCCGAGCGTGCTGCTGTGAGCGGATCCGCTGGAGGCGGATACGGCTGTGACGTGTGCGCGCGGCGGCGCAGAGTGAAGGCATGAGCGAGGAACAGAGAATCCCATTGTTCAACGAAAGGGCGCGGCGCGAGCTCTACCAGCAGCGCGTCCTCGTCCTCGACGGCCCGCTGGACGACGACAACGGCACGCTGCTGGCGACGCAGCTCATCACGCTGGCGCGGGAGGACGCGTCGTCCGACATCTCGCTGTGGATCCACTCCCCCGGCGGGTCGGTGCCGTCGATGCTCGCCATCCGCGACGTCATGCGGATCCTCCCGTGCGACGTGTCCACGCTGGTGCTCGGCATCGCCTACAGCGCGGGCCAGTTCCTGCTGTCGTCCGGGACCCGCGGCAAGCGCCGCGCGATGCCGCACGCCCGCGTGCTGATGCACCAGGGCTCCGCCGGGATCGCCGGCGCCGCCGTCGACATCGAGCTGCAGGCCGGCGACCTGCGCCACACCCGGGACACCGTGCTCGGGCTCATCAGCGAGGACACCGGCCAGCCGCTGGAGCGGGTCTTCGAGGACTCGCTGCACGACCGCTGGTACACCGCGCGCGAGGCCCTGGAGTACGGGTTCGTCGACGCGATCGTCAGCACGTTCGACGAGGTCGCACCGGCGGGCCACCGGCCCATCGGGCTCCGCGTCGCCACGGAGGGGGACGCCCGGTGAGCACCTACACGATCCCGAACGTCATCGCGCGGGACTCGCGCGGCGAACGCATCATGGACGTCTACTCGCACCTGCTGACCGAGCGGATCATCTACCTCGGCACCGCGATCGACGCGGGCGTCGCCAACGCCCTCGTCGCGCAGCTGCTGTACCTGGAGGCCGACAGCCCCGACCGCGACATCCAGCTCTACATCAACTGCGAGGGCGGCGACCCGAGCGCGATGCTCGCCGTGTACGACACCCTGCGCTACATCCGCGCCCGGGTGGCGACGACGTGCGTGGGGCAGGCCGTCGCCGTCGGCGCCGTGCTCCTCGCCGCGGGCAGTCCGGGCCTGCGTTCCGCTCTCCCGCACACGCGCGTCGTCCTGCACCAGCCGATGGGGCAGGGGCGCGGCGCGATCCCCGACCTCATCCTCCAGGCGGACGAGGTCGTGCGCGTGCGCGCGGACATCGAGGGCATCCTCGCCCGGCACACCGGCCAGGACACGGCGACGCTGCGCGCCGACACCGACCGGGACCGCGTGTTCACCGCGCAGGGCGCGCTGGACTACGGCCTCATCGACCAGGTGATCGAAGAGCGGCAGCCGATGCCCGTGTAGCCGCGCGCCGGGCAGCGCGACGGGCAGCGGACGGGCTACGCGGCCAGCGCGTACGCGGCCTGGCAGGTCGGGCCCGCCGGGGCGGTTCCGGCGGGCGCGGCCAGCAGGCTGGTCGCGACCGCGAGCGCCAGGTCGGCGAGCGTCGTGTCCAGGGCGCCCGCGACCGCGGCGATCATCTCGCTCGACGGCTCCTTGACGCCGCGCTCCATCTCGGAGAGGTACTGCGGGGAGACACCGGCGCGGCGGGCGGTCTCGACCAGGATCTCGCCGCGCTCCAGGCGCAGCCGGCGCAGGCAGCCGCCGAGCGCGTCCCGCCACAGCGGCTCCGCCGGCCCGCGTGCCGCGGCCGGCCCGTGCGGCGTCTCGCGCGGCGTCCCGTTCGGCGTCCCGTTCGGCGTCTGGTGCGGGTCCCGGCGCGACTCCTCGCGCGGCGTCTCGTGCGGCGTCTCGTCGGCGGGCATGAGCGGGCGGGTCGTCTCGGCCATGCGCACATCGTAAGTCGGCGGCCCGCTCACCCCCCAGCCGTTCCGCCGACCGCAGAACGGCGGGTGAAGGACGAGCACATGTTCCCCATGGCCGTGCATGAATCTGATGCATGGGCGACGGAGTCAGACGAGACGGCGGATGACCGAGACGGCGCGGGCGAGGTGCGGTTCGGTGCGGTCGGTGCGGTGGGCGATGGCCAGTTCGACGTCCACGGCCGGGCTCGCCAGCGGCCGGTAGGCGACGCCTTCGAGCGCCAGGGCCGTCACCGGCTCCGGGACGACGGCCACGCCGAGCCCGCCCGCGACGAGGGTGATCAGCGTGGAGGTCTCCGCCACCTCGTGCCGGATCCGCGGCTCGACGCCGGCGTCGCGGAACAGGCCGAGCACGACGTCGTACATCACCGAGCGCCGGTCCGCGGAATGGACGATGAGGTCGGCGTCCGCCAGGTCGGTGACGGCCGGCCGCCGGACGGCGGCCACGGCATGGTCGGCGGGGACGGCGACGACGAGCCGGTCCCGGCGCAGCGGCAGGACGGTGAGCGAGAGGTCGGCGATCGGGGGCCGCAGCAGCGCCAGGTCGATCTCGCCGGCCCGCAGCGCCGCGGCCTGGTCGGGGACCAGCATCTCGCCGCGGAAGGAGAAGTCGACGCCGGGCAGTTCCAGGGACAGGCCGCGCGACAGGGCGGGCAGCAGGCTGTAGGTCGCCGACCCCACGCAGCCGATCGCGAGGTGCCCGACCGCGCCGGCCGCGACCAGCCGGGCCTCGTGCGCCGCCTCGTCCACCTCGCCGAGGATCTTCCGAGCGCGGGCCAGGTAGGCGCGGCCCGCGTCGGTGAGGTCGACCCGGCGCGTGGAGCGGTGGAACAGCTCCACGCCGAGTTCGGCCTCCAGCCTGCGGATCGCCTGCGACAGCGGCGGCTGGGCCATGGTGAGCCGCTCGGCGGCGCGGCCGAAGTGGAGTTCCTCGGCGACGGCGACGAAGTACCGCAGGTGGCGCAGATCCATCAGCCGACTCATATTCTGAGCGTCTCAATCAGAGTAAATATTGATACTTCACTGTATCAAGCCAGGTCACTAGCCTCGATGGCATGAGCTCCTATCTGTACTCCGCCGTCCGGACGCCGTTCGGGCGGTTCAACGGCGCGCTGGCGGGCGTCCGCCCGGACGACCTGGCGGCCGGCGTGATCACCGCGCTGCTGGACCGCGCTCCCCGGCTGGACCGCGCCGCGATCGACGAGGTCGTGTGGGGCAACGCGAACGGCGCGGGCGAGGAGAACCGCAACGTCGGCCGGATGGCCGCGCTGCTCGCCGGGCTGCCGACGAGCGTGCCGGGCACGACCGTCAACCGGCTGTGCGGCTCCAGCCTCGACGCGGCGATGATCGGCTCCCGGGCGATCGAGACCGGCGACGCCGGCATCGTCCTGGCCGGCGGGGTCGAGTCGATGACGCGGGCGCCCTGGGTGCTGCCGAAGCCCGCCAAGGGCTTCCCGGCCGGGAACGTCACCGCGGTGTCGACCACGCTCGGCTGGCGGCTGGTGAACCCCCGCATGCCGAAGGAGTGGACGGTCTCGCTCGGCGAGGCCAACGAGCTCCTCCAGGAGCGGTACGGCATCGGCCGGGAGCGGCAGGACGCGTTCGCCCTGCGCTCCCACCGGCTGGCGGCGGCGGCCTGGGACGAGGGCTTCTACGACGACCTGGTCGCCCCGGCCGGCGACCTGAAGCGCGACGAGGGCATCCGCGCCGACACCTCGCTGGAGAAGCTGGCCGACCTCAAGCCGAGCTTCCGCCAGGACGGCACCATCACCGCGGGCAACGCCTCGCCGCTGAGCGACGGCGCGTCCGCGCTGCTGCTCGGCTCGGAGGCCGCCGCCGAGCGGATCGGCCTCGACCCGCTCGCGCGCATCGCCGGGCGCGGCGCGTTCGCGCTCGACCCGCAGGACTTCGGCTACGCCCCCGTCGAGGCGGCGAACCGCGCCCTCGCGCGGGCCGGGATCGGCTGGGACCAGGTCGGCGCCGTGGAGCTCAACGAGGCGTTCGCCGTCCAGTCGCTGGTCTGCGTGGACGCCTGGGGCATCGACCCGGAGATCGTCAACACCAAGGGCGGCGCGATCGCGCTCGGCCACCCGCTGGGAGCCAGCGGCGCCCGCGTCCTCGGCACGCTCGCGAAGGTGCTGCGGGAACGCCGCGAACGCTGGGGCGTCGCCGCGATCTGCATCGGGGTCGGCCAGGGCCTGGCCGTCGTCCTGGAGAACGTCGCCCCGGAGAACACGGAGGCGGGGGCGTGAGCCGCGCGGCGATTCTGGACAGCGTCGATGAGGCCGTACAGGGCATCGAGGACGGCAGCACCGTCCTGGTCGGCGGCTTCGGCTTCGCCGGCATGCCGTTCGACCTCATCGACGGGCTGATCCGGCAGGGCGCGAAGGACCTCACCATCGTGTCCAACAACGCCGGCAACGGGGACGTCGGGCTGGCCGCGCTGCTCAAGACCGGGCGCGTCCGGAAGGTGGTCTGCTCGTTCCCCCGGCAGAGCGACTCCTACGTCTTCGACGAGCTGTACCGGGCGGGGAGGATCGAGCTGGAGATCGTGCCGCAGGGCAACCTCGCCGAGCGGATGCGCGCGGCGGGCGCGGGCATCGGCGCCTTCTACTGCCCGACCGGGGTCGGCACCCCGCTGGCCGAGGGCAAGGAGACCCGGACGATCGACGGCCGCGTCCACGTCCTGGAGTACCCGATCAGGGGGGACGTCGCGCTGATCGGCGCGCACCGCGCCGACACGATGGGCAACCTCGTCTACCGCAAGACCGCCCGCAACTTCGGCCCCGTCATGGCGACCGCCGCGGGCACCACGATCGTGCAGGTCGGCGAGGTCGTCCCCGCCGGGGAGATCGACCCGGAGGCGGTCGTCACGCCCGGCATCTTCGTCGATCGCGTCGTGCGGGTCGAGGCACGGCGGTACACCGTCCAAGGAGCGCGCTGACATGGCCCTGAACCCCGATGAGATGGCCGCGCTCGTCGCCCGCGACATCCCGGCCGGCTCGTACGTCAACCTCGGCATCGGCCGTCCGACCAAGGTCGCCGACCATCTGCCGGACGGCTCGGGCGTCGTGCTGCACACCGAGAACGGCATGCTCAACATGGGCCCCGCCGCCGTGGGCGACGGGATCGACCCGGATCTCACCAATGCCGGGAAGGTGCCGGTGACGGAGCTTCCCGGAACGGCGTACTTCCACCACGCGGACTCGTTCGCCATGATGCGCGGCGGCCATCTCGACGTGTGCGTGCTCGGCGCGTTCCAGGTGTCGGCCACCGGCGACCTCGCCAACTGGAGCACCGGCGCCCCCGACGCCATCCCGGCCGTGGGCGGGGCGATGGACCTGGCCATCGGCGCCAAGCAGGTCTTCGTGATGATGACGCTCTTCGACAAGAAGGGCCGGTCGAAGCTGGTGCCCGAGTGCACGTACCCGCTGACCGGCGTCGGCTGCGTCGGCCGGGTCTACACCGACGTCGCCGTCTTCGACGTGGGCCCGGACGGAGCGTCCGTCCGCGAGACCTTCGGCGTGACGATCGACGAGCTGCGCGACCGGCTGCCCGTCCCCCTCAAGCCGGCCTGACCCGTTGACCTGCGGCGTGTTGTTGTTATGAGAGCGCCGATAACAACAACACGCCGCAGGTCAATGAAGGGTCGGCTCGGCTGCGGTGGAGAGGGGGATCGGCTCGAACATCTCGGGCTCGTCGGACGGGTCCAGGGCGGTCGGGCCGTAGAGCCAGTCGACGAACGCGTAGTCGTAGGTGTCGCGGTCGCGCAGCAGGGCGTTGCGCTGCTGCCGGGCGAGCCCGTCGAGGTGCCACAGCTCGCCCCACGCGCGCGAGGTCGTGAGGACGCGGCGGCAGTGCTCGGGCCGGACGGCCTGGTAGGCGGCGAGGACGGCGGGCCAGTCGACCGGCCCGCCGGCGGCGCGGTGCCGGGCGACGTGCTCGCCGAGCACCCAGCCGTCCTCCAGCGCCATGATCGCGCCCTGGGCGATGTACTGGAGCGGCGGGTGGGCGGAGTCGCCGAGCAGCGCGATGCCGCCGTCCACCCAGGCCATGATGGGGTCGCGGTCGTACATCCGCCACCACTTGTCGCGCCACATGTGCGGCAGCCCCTCGCGGACGAAGTCGCAGGTCCGCTCGAACGCCGCGTCCAGTTCGTCGGGCGTGCCCCAGTCCTGCTCGCCGGCGCGGGCCTTGGGCGACTCGAAGACGGCGACCTGGTTGAGCAGTTCGCCGCCGCGCAGCCCGTAGTGGACGAAGTGGCAGCGCGGCCCGACGTAGACGACGACCTCGCTGAGGTCGACGGCGGCGGCGCGTCCGCTCGACGTCGGCACGGTGCCCCGGTAGGCGACGTACGCGGAGGAGACGGGCTCGTCGTCCGACATGAGCGTGCGCGCCACCGAGTGCAGCCCGTCGGCCGCGATGACGACCTGCGCCTCCTCGGTGTGGCCGTCGGCGAGCGTCACGCGGGCGCCGTCGGGCGTGTTGGCGTAGGCGACCGCCTGCTGCGACGTCACCAGGTCCACGCCGGCGCGCCGGCACGCGCGCAGCAGCATCGCGTGCAGGTCGCTGCGGTGGATGACCAGGTACGGGTAGCCGTAGCGGCGCTCCAGGTCGCGCAGGTCGAGCCGGGTCAGCTCCGAGCCGTCGACGGCGTCGCGCATGATCATCGCGTCCGGGACGACGCCGAGGCCCGCGGCCTCGTCCAGCAGGCCGTAGTCGTCGAGGATGCGCGTGCAGTTGGGCGCGAGCTGGATGCCGGCGCCGACCTCGCCGAAGGAGTCGGACTTCTCCAGCAGCCGGACCGCCAGGCCCCGGCGGGCCAGCGCGTAGGCGGCGCCGAGCCCGCCGATCCCGCCGCCGACGACGATCACATCAGGGTTGGTCATGGTCTCTTCTCTTTCGGGCGCCTTAGAGCCAGGGGCCGAGGGGCGGGGCGTCGGCGAGGGCGTGCGGGCGTCCGGCCAGCCAGGCGGCCACCTCGGGCAGCGGCCCGTCCGCCGGCACCGCGTCGAGCCCCCGCTTGGCGGTGATGTCGGCGACGAGGGCGTCCAGGAAGTCGCGCGGCAGGTCGCCGAAGGAGACACCGCGGTCGAGGTCGACGGCGTGGACGAAGACCTCCCGCGACCGCAGCCACGGCACCTCGGTCGCGGGCACGGTGCGGCCCTGGGCCGTGACGACCTCGGCCCGCCACTGCCCCTCGGTCAGCTCGTCCATCGACGTCCGCAGCGTCGCGGCGGAGCGGTGCGCCCACGCGGCCAGCTCGGCGCCGCTCATGCGGGGGCCGCGCTCGATCCCGGCCGCCCGCTCCTCCGGCGAGGCGTACATGGGCGTCGCCTCGCCGGTCGCGGCCCAGTGCACCAGGTTGCCGAGCGCCTCCGCGTTCGCGGCGACGTGGGCGACCAGGTGCCTGCGGGTCCAGCCGGGCAGCAGGCTCGGGGCGTCGTACTCCGGCTCGGTCAGCCGGTCGACGGCGCCGAGGAGCAGCGCCGTCCCGTCCCGCGTCCAGCGGAGGACGTCGGCGGGCGAACGGGCCATCAGGCGTCCTCGACGATGCGGTTCGCGCAGGCGCCGAGCCCGTCGATCTCGGTCACGACCGTCTCGCCGCCGGTCAGGTAGACCTTCGGGTCGCGGGCGTGGCCGACCCCGGCGGGCGTGCCGGTGGCGATCAGGTCGCCGGGACGCAGCCGGACGATCGTCGAGACGTACTCGACCAGGAACACCGGGTCGAACAGCAGCGTGCCGGTGTCGTCGGACTGCATCTCGCGGCCGTCCACGACCGTCCGCACCGTGAGGGCCGGGCGGACGCCGCCGACCTCGTCCGGCGTGACCAGGTAGGGGCCGACGGGAGTCGAGGAGTCCCAGATCTTGCCCTGCGTCCATTCGATGGTGCGGAACTGCCAGTCGCGGACGGAGATGTCGTTCATGACGGTGAAGCCTGCGATCGCCGCCTCGGCCTGCGCGCCGCCGGCGCGGCGGACCTCCCGGCCGATGACGATGGCGAGCTCCACCTCCCAGTCGAGCGCGTCCGTCTCGGCGGGCTTGACGATGTCGTCATGGGCGCCGATGAGGCTGTCGGCGAACTTCGGGAACAGCGTCGGATACGACGGAAGCTCCCGCCCCATCTCCTTGATGTGGTCGGAGTAGTTGTGGCCGACGCAGATCACCTTCGACGGACGGGGCACGACGGGCGCGAAGTCGGCGCCCTCGACCTCGTACGCGGTGCCGGTGGCGTCCGCCGCCCTGGCCCGCCAGTCGGGGTCGGCGAGGAGCGCGCCGAGGTCGGGGAACCCGAGGTCGACGAGCGTGTCGCCGTCGAGCCGGACGGCGCGGGTCCCGGCGGCGGTGCGGAGGGTGGCGAGCTTCATCAGGAGTCCTTGGCGAGTCGGTCGAGCTTGAGCGCCTCGAAGACGGGCGCGTCGCAGAAACGGAACAGGTCGAGCGCGCCGGAGTCGGAGTCGGATGCCCCGGCCTCCGACCGCACCGAGAACGGCTCCCACGAGGGGACGACGAACAGGTCGCCGCGGGCCACCGACCAGGACCGGTCACCGACCGTCACCCGGCCGGAGCCGTCGAAGACCTGGTAGACGCTGGACCCGGTCTCGCGCACCGGAGCCGTCTCGGCGCCCCGCGCCACCCGGTGGAACTCGGCGCGGAGCGTCGGCAGCACATCGGTGCCGTCGACGGGGTTGCTGTACCGGACGGCGGCATGGCCGGGCTCGACCGTCCCCGCATGTCCTTCCCTCTCCAGCGCGAGCTGGTCGGCCAGCGCCCGGTCGGTGTACTCCCACTTGTAGGAGAGCAGCGGCGAGCCGGGCGTCGCATGCCCGACACCGACGGGACGCAGCCCGGGATGCCCCCACAGCCGCTCCGAGCGCGACCGCTCGGGCGTGCTGTGCTCGGCCTCGGACAGCTCGTCCCGCCCGAACTCGAAGAACTGCGCCTCGGTCAGGTACTGGAAGGGGATGTCGAGCCCGTCGATCCAGGCCATCGGCTGCTCGGTGGCGTTGTGGTGGGCGTGCCAGTTCCAGCCCGCCTGCGGCAGGAAGTCGCCGCGGTTCATCGGCACCGGGTCGCCGCCGACGACCGTCCACACCCCGCCGCCCTCGACCACGAACCGGAAGGCGTGCTGCGTGTGGCGGTGCTCGGGGGCGTCTTCGCCCGGCATCAGGTACTGGACCGCCGCCCACAGCGTCGGCGACGCGAACGGCCGTCCGCCGAGCCCCGGATTGGCCAGCGCGATCGCCCGCCGCTCTCCGCCGCGCCCGACCGGCACGAGCCGCCCGGCCCGCTCGGCGAGCCGGACCAGCGCGTCCCACTTCCACACGTGCGGGACGGCCTTGGACCGCGGATGCACCGGCATCAGATCGCCGATCTCCGTCCACAGCGGCACGAGCAGCTCGGACTCGAACCCGCGGTAGAGGTCGTCGAGCTCCGGTGTGACGTCCGGCTGGCCGGGCGCGTCCACGGCCCGCAGCCTCACGGGCGAGCCCGCGGCAGGAGTGCTGGTCATACCGGCAATCGTCGTGCCCGCGCCCGCCGAAGAATAGAAAATTCTGCTCCTCAGAACGAGCCCCGGGCCGGCGTCCCGCCTAGGCTGCCGAGGTGGACAGCGATACCTTCGTCGCCGGATTCGACTACCCGATGTTCGTGGTGACCGCCGTCGACCCCGGCACCGGTACGCGGGCGGGCTGCCTGGTCGGCTTCGCCACGCAGACCAGCATCGACCCGTTCCGGTTCCTCGTGTGCCTGTCCCGCGTGAACCACACCTACCGGGCGGCCGAAGCGGCGACGCACCTGGCCGTCCACGTCCTGGACGAGTCCCAGCAGGAGTTGGCGACCCTGTTCGGCTCCCAGACCGGCGACGAGATCGACAAGTTCGCCCGCTGCGCCTGGCGTCCCGGCCCGGAAGGCGTCCCCTTGCTGACCGACGCCCCCCGCCACCTGGTGGGCCGAATCCTGGCCCGCACCGACCTGGGCGACCACACCGGCTACCTCCTGACGCCGATCGACGTGACCGGCAGCGCCGAGGCCGCCCCGCTGACCTTCCGCACCCTTCCCGACCTCTCCCCGGGCCACCCCGCCGACTGACGCGTCCCTCACCAGACCGCCGTGCGCGGGATGGCGCACGGCGCCAGAGGGGAGACGCTCAGCGGGGAGCGGTGTGCTCGGCGAGCCGGCGGAGCAGGCCGACGAGCTGGTCGCGTTCGTCCGGGCGGAGCCAGCCGAAGAGCCGCTCCCCCACGTCGGCGCCGGCGCGCCGCCCGCTCTCCAGGGTGCGCCTGCCGTCATCGGTCAGCATGACCGAGTACGCCCGCCTGTCCTCCGGCACCCGGTCGCGCCGGACCAGCCCACCGTGTTCCAGGGCGTCGATGATGCGCACCATCGTCGACTTGTCGATGCCCGTCAGGTCGATGAGGCGCCGCTGGCTGGACGGCCCGTACATGTCGAGGGCGAGCAGCATCGTGAACTCGCGGACGTCGATGCCGAGCGGGCGCAGCTCGTCGTTCATCCCAGCGCGGCTCCGGCCGTGCGCGGTGGCCAGCAGCATGCCGAGGCCGACATGCCGCGCGGCGGCGTCGCCGTCCTCGGCCAGGATCCGTTCGAGCAGGTCGTCCAGCATGGCCCCATGGTAGGGCCTCCTGATATAGTCTCATATGAGACATTCTCAGGAGAGACGTGGGCGGCGCTCCGACTGAGCCGAACGGAGACGGCCATGCCCGAACTGACCCGCCGACGCGCCCTCCAGCTGTCCGGCCTGACCGCGGCGGCGGCCGCGCTGCCCGCGACCGGCGCCGCGGCGAGCCCGCCCCGGCCGGCACGCGGCCGGATCGACACCCACCACCACGCCGTCCCGCCCGCCATGCGGAAATGGGCGGTCGACCAGGGCATCCTCCCGCCGACCGGCGGCCCGTCCTGGGCCCGGTGGACCCTGGAGAGCACGCTCCGGACCATGCACGCGAACGGCATCGCCGCCGGCGTCGCGTCCGCGCCGGTGCCCGCCGAGATCTTCCGGGACCGCGCGACCGCCGTCTCGGGCGTCCGGGTGTGCAACGAGTCGCTCGCCGAACTGGCCCGCGACCACCCCACCCGCTTCGGCTTCTTCGCGAACGTGGCGATGCTCCACCCGGACCTGGCCCTCACGCAGGCCGCGCACGCGCTGGACGACCTCGGCGCCGACGGAATCCTGCTCAACACCTCGGCCGACGGCCACTACCTCGGCGATCCGATGTTCGAGCCGCTCTTCGCCGAACTCGACCGCCGCCGCGCGGTCGTGTTCACCCACCCGGTCGCGCCCAAGGGCATCGTCGAGGTGCCCGGGGTCGGCGACTGGCTCGCCGACTACCTGCTCGACACCACCCGCACCGCGCTCAGCCTCATCGCCGCCGGAACCCTCGACCGGCACCGGAACGTGTCGGTCATCCTGTCCCACGGCGGCGGGTTCCTGCCGTACATGGCCGGCCGCGCCGAACGCTCGCACCGGGAGGACGGCGGCCCGTTCCCGGCGGACATGCGCCGCGCCCTCCGCCGCTTCCACTACGACACGGCCCTGCCGACGTCCCCGTACGCCACCCCGGCCCTGCTCGACGCCGTGGGCCCCGACCGCGTCCTGTACGGCACCGACTGGCCCGCGAACACGGCCCGCGAGGTGACCCTCAACACCGGAACCCTCGACCGCGACCCGTCCCTGAACGACCAGGCCCGCCGCGCCATCACCCGCACGAACGCCCTCCGCCTCCTCCCGCGCCTGGCCGCCCGCCTCACCCGCTGACCCGATCCGCGGGCGGTGTTCTACAGGGCGGTGGCGGTTCGGATCAGGAGGGCCAGCGGCTGGGAGCGGCTGTGCGGGGGCCAGGCGATCACTGTCGTCACCTTCGGTGCGTCCACGATGGGGACGGCGGCCAGGCCCCCGCGCAGGTAGGTCGCGGCCGATTCGGGCAGGACGGCGGAGGCGCGGCCCAGTGCGATGAGTTGCAGTAGCTGTGCGTGGTCCCTCACCTGGGGGCCGGGGCCTTCGGGGTAGGTGCCGTCGGACGACGGCCAGCGCGGCATGGGGAGGCCGGGCAGGTCGGTGACGTCCGCCATGCTGAGGTGCGGTCGGCCGGCGAGGGGGTGGCCGGCGGGCAGCAGCACGACCCGGTCTTCTGTGAGCAGTTCCTCCGTGTCGAACCCGGCCGTCGAGTCGAACGGCAGGTGCAGCAGGGCCACGTCCGCGCGGCCGTCGCGGAGCAGCCGCTCCTGTTCGCCGGGGCCGCACAGGAGGACGTCAACGGGGATCGCGCCGGGTTCGGCGGCGTAGGCGTCCAGCAGTTTCTGCAGCAGTTCGCTGGACGCGCCCGCCTTCGTGACCAGGACGAGGCCGGGTTCCCCATGGGCGGCGCGGCGGGTGCGGCGGTCGGCGGCTTCGACCGCGTCCAGGGCCGCTCGTCCTTCGCGGAGCAGCACCGACCCGGCTTCGGTCAGGGTGACGTTGCGGTTCGTCCGTTCGAGGAGCGTCACCCCGAGCCGCCGTTCGAGTTTCTGGATCGCCCGGGAGAGCGGCGGCTGCGCGATGCCGAGCCGCTCGGCGGCCCGGCCGAAGTGCAGTTCCTCGGCGACGGCGACGAAGTACCGCAGTTCCCGCGTCTCCATACCGGCCACGATACCCGTGAGGTATCACCGCCCACCCAGACGGTGTTGGAGGTCCGGGGCGGTGCGCGCGCAGGCTCGAGGCATGAGCGAACCAACGATTGCGCTGGTCACCGGCGCGAACAAGGGAATCGGGTACGAGATCGCGGCCGGGCTCGGCGCCCTCGGCTGGAGCGTCGGCGTCGGCGCCCGGGACGGCGGACGGCGGGACGCCGCCGTGGAGAAGCTGCGCGCGGACGGGATCGACGCCTTCGGCGTGCCCCTCGACGTGACCGACGACGCGAGCGCCGCCGCGGCCGCCGGCCTGATCGAGGGACGGGCCGGACGCCTCGACGTCCTCGTCAACAACGCCGCCATCACCGGCGGCATGCCGCAGGAGCCGGCGAACGTCGCCCCCGAGACCATGCGGGCGGTCGTGGAGACGAACGTCATCGGCGTCATCCGCGTCACCAACGCGATGCTGCCGCTGCTGCGCCGGTCGGCGTCCCCGCGCATCGTGAACATGTCGAGCACCGTCGGCTCCCTGACGCGGCAGAGCGACCCCGACGCCGGGACGGGCCCGGTCTCCGCCGCGTACGCGCCGTCCAAGACGTTCCTCAACGCGGTCACCGTCCAGTACGCCAAGGAGCTGGCCGGCACCGGCATCCTGATCAATGCCGCCTGCCCCGGCTTCTGCGCGACCGACCTGAACGGCTTCCGCGGCGTCCGCACCCCCGTGCAGGGCGCGGCGACCGCGATCCGCCTCGCCCGGCTCCCGGACGACGGCCCGACCGGCGCGTTCTTCGACGACGACGGCCCCATCCCCTGGTGACACCCGAAGGGCCGAACCCTGGACCGCCTCCGTTCAGGGTTCGGTTGGTGCGGGTGCCCGGACGTCGGCGCGGCCCGTGTGCAGGTAGCGCGCGCGGCCCTCGCCGTCGTCCCCCAGGAACGCGACGGGGCCGTGGCCGGGCTCCGCGGGCAGGAGGGAGTCTCCGCGCCAGCCGAGCAGCTCCGTCCGGTACGGCTCATCGCCGGCCTCCACCGCCAAGCCGATGGGGACCTGCTCCAGCCACAGCCGTCCCCGCTCGTCCGCGCTGACCGTGGTCTCGCTCGTGCTCGACACGTAGACGCCCGCGCAGCGGCCGGCGTCCGGGCGGGCCGCCGGATCGGGGACGGGCTCGGCGGGCACCTCGATGACCCTGCCGAGGATCTCCTTCATCAGCCGCTTGCGGTCGCCGCCGTTGGTGAAGACCGCCACGGACAGGTCGCGGCCGGGGTCGATCCGCAGGACGGCCGACTGCCCGATGGTGTTGCCGTCGTGGCCGAACACCGGGCCGCCCGGCAGGTCGTAGAGCTCCCAGCCCAGGCCCCAGGCCGTCCCCCAGCCGATCTCCGGCAGGGCGACCTGCGGCTCCCGCATGACCCGCAGCCCCTCGTCGGTGAGATGCGCTCGGGCGAAGGCCAGCAGGTCGCGCGGGGTCATGGCGAGCATCGAGCCGGCGGGCGCGTTCGAGCGCGCCATCGCCCAGACCGGCGCGGGCCGCCCACCGAGGTGGCCCACGGCCGCGCGATGCAGGATCGCCTCGTACGGATCGCTCGACGCGTGCGCCATCCCCAGCGGCGTGAACAGGTGGTCCCGCATGCACTGGTCGAACGGCCGGCCCCGCACGACCTCGACGATCCGGCCGAGCACGCAGTAGCCCGCGTTGTTGTAGGAGAACATCTCCCCGGGCTCGAAGAGCCGGGGAACATCGGCCAGCAGCTCCACGTACCGCTCCAGGCAGTCGTCGCCCTTGCCGGTGTCGGTGAACACGTCGCCCTCGAACCCGGCCATGTGGCACAGCAACTGCCGGACGGTCGCCTTCCGGAAACCGGGAATGTAGCGGTCCACCGGGGCGTCGAGTTCCACCGACCCCTCGGCGACGAGCCCCATGACCAGCGTCGCCGTCAGCGTCTTGGTGATCGACCCGATCTGGAACACCGAGTCGGCCGTCGCCTCCACTCCCGTCGTCGTGCTCAGCACGCCCGCCGCCGCCTCGGCCAGCCGTCCTCCGGCGTCGACGGCGACCGCGACCCCAGGGACCCCGTGCTCCTCCGCCAACCCGGGCAACCGCTCCCGCAGCCACGCCTCGACCTCGTCGATCCCCATCACCATCCGCCCACCGTAAACGGCCCTGCCTGCACGCGGCCGCCCGCGGGCGGGCCGGTCACGGGCGCGGCGGGTCCAGCATGGGGACGAGGAAGCGGCGCGCCAGGGCGGCGAGCTGCTCGTCGTCGTCCAGGTCGACGAGGTGGCTCGGGATCGCCAGGAAGGACGCGGAGATCCGGACCATCAGCTCGGCCACATGGTCGATGTCGAGGTCCGCGGAGACGGTGCCGGCGCGCTGCTCGTGGCGGAGCTGGCCCGCGACGAACTGCCGGACGGTGGCGAGCGTCCGCCCCCCGTCGCTGATCATCGACGGGACGACCAGGTCCGGCTCGGTCGCGATCAGGCCGCCGATGAGCGGGTTGCGGCGGATGGCGCGCAGCGAGCTGACGAAGCCCAGCACCACCCGGTCGGCGGCGGTCTCGGCCCGCCCGATGTCGAGCAGGAACTGGTCGAAGTAGCGGCGGAACTCCCGGCGCACCACGTGCTCGACCAGCGCGTCCTTGGTGGCGAACCGCCGGTAGACGGTGATGCGGGAAACCCCGGCCCGGCGGGCGACGTCCTCCATGGTCGAGCGCTGGATGCCCAGCCGGGAGAACTGCTCGTAGGCGGCGTCGAGGACGCGCGTCCGGGTCTCGTCCTTGTCGTCGACCTGCTCGACCGCGTCGGTGTAGGCGCGTTCGAGCACGGACTCCCGGCCCTGTACGGCCAGGAAGGACAGCACAGAATCCACGAGTCTCCTCCCGAGACGCCCGATTCCGCCCAATCGTAACCATCGTCACGTTAGGTCTTGTGATGACGGACACGTTGTGCTGTTATTGGCGCTGTTACAGATGATACGCGGAAACGGTCCATGTTTCACCGTATCCGCGAGGTTCTCTCGGCCCCGGAGGAGTGAAGGCATGGAGAAACCCAGCAGGCGCCATGTACTCGCGGCGGGTGGGACGCTGGGGGCGTTCGGCGCGCTGAGCGTCGCGACGCCCGCCCAGGCGTCCGCACTGTGGACGTGGTCGCCCAAGGGGTCGGTCGCGGGCTACGGTGACGGCGCCGATCCGAAGTGGGTCTGGGATCCGGAATGCGACGAGCTGGTCGCCTCGCTGATCGACAGCGGCGCCGTCCCCGACGTGAACAGGCTGCTGAAGACCTGGACGAAGAACGGCCAGGCCCTGCCCAAGGGGCTGCCGTCCGACCTCGCGGCCTTCATCGAGAAGGCCCGCCGGCTCCCGTCCTGGACCGACCGGGCCAAGCTCGCGAAGGCGTTCGAGTTCAACGAGAAGCGCGGGCTGTACCTCGGCGTCACCTACGGCTTCGCCAGCGGGATGATGAGCACCGCCATCCCCAAGGAGGCGCGCGGTCTACTACTCCAAGGGCGGTGCGGACATGCGGGACCGCATCACCAAGACCGCCAAGCTCGGCTACGACGTCGGCACCGAGAAGGCCTTCGATCCCGAGGGCGAGATGATCGTGACCTGCGTCAAGACGCGGCTGGCCCACTCGGGCGTGCGGCACCTGCTGCCCAAGTCGCCGAACTGGTCGAAGGTCGCCGACGAGAGCATCCCGATCAGCCAGGCCGACATGATGGTCACCTGGCACAGCCTGCCGACGACGGTCATGAAGCAGCTGGCCAAATGGAAGGTTCCGATCCCCGCCGACGAGTCCGCGGCCTTCCTGCACTCCTGGCAGCTCACCGGGCACATGCTCGGCATCAGGGACGAGTACATCCCGAAGTCGTGGGACGAGGCGAACGCGCAGGCCAAGCAGGTCCTGGACCCGATCCTCGCGCCCACCCCCGAGGGCGTCAAGCTCGCCGACATGCTGCTCAACCTGGCGTCGTTCATCGACCTCGGGATCCTGTCCAAGCCCGTCCTCGGCGCGCTCACCCGGTACGTGCTCGGGGACGAGATCGCCGGCTGGCTGAAGATCCCGCGGGAACCGGTCTGGGACCCGGTCTTCGAGAACCTCTGGCCGCCGTTCGTCGCCGTCCGGGAGGGCATCCTCGACCTGACCGACGCGCCGAAGCAGCTGCGGCAGGTCTACTGGCTCTTCGACGAGATCATCCGCCAGGTGGTCCTGTTCGTCCTGTCCGGGGCGAACTACCCGATCAGCATCTCGATCCCGACCACCAACAACCCGAACTACCCGTGATGACGCCCGTCGTCTTCCGGCACCTCGCGTCAGGTGAGGTGCTGGAAGGCGACGTGGAGGGCGAGGAAGACGCCGAACCCCAGCAGCAGGCTGCCTGCGGCGTTGACGGCCGCCCTGGCGTAGGCGCCGTCCTGGAACAGGTGGACGGTGTCGAGTTCGAAGGTGCTGAACGTCGTCAGCGCACCGCACAGACCGGTGCCCATGAGCGCTTCGACATACGTTCCGGTCCCGGCTCCGTGCAGGGCGCCCAGCGCGCCCGCGCCGAGGAGGTTGACGGAGAGCGTGCCCCACGGCATCGACTTGCCGGCGGCCGCCTTGACGTAGCCGTCCAGGACGTAGCGCATCACCGCGCCCACGGCGCCGCCCGCCAGGACGAGCAGCACCACGATGAAGGTCGTCATGGCGCGTCCCCCTGCGGATTCGCGGTCCCGTGCGGGATCTTCCGTCCGAGCACCAGGCCGGCGGCGATCATGACCCAGCCGAGCACCGTGCTGGCGACCGCGTAGCCGATGCCCAGGCCCGGCTTGCCGCCGTCCCCGAGGGTGTAGACGCCGTCGATCAGGTGCGAGAACGTCGTGAATCCGCCCAGGTACCCGGTCACCGCGAGAGGCCGCGCCCACGGGTGCGCACGGCCGCCGAGCAGGTAGCTGGTGAGCAGGCCCATGGCGAGGCAGCCGAGCATGTTGACGGTGAAGGTGCCCCAGGGGAACCCCAGCTGGGACGCCGGGATCGCCTTGGTGAGCCCGTAACGGGCAAGGGCGCCGAGCGCGCCGCCCAGCGCGACGTCCGCGATGACCCTCGGCTTCAACCCCGGCAGCGGCGGCGGCCCCTTGTGCGGGTGGAGGACGCGTGCCTCGGCCCGCTCGCGGTTGTGCAGGCGTCCCCGCAGCGGCTCCTTCACGGCAGGACGCCCCGCGGGCCCAGGGCGGGGACGCCGAGCAGCAGCCGGCGGACGGCGTCCCAGGTCCGCTGGAACGCGGCCTCGACCTCCGGCGAGCGGTCGCCGAGCATCCGGGCCCACGCCCCGCAGTCGCCGGGCAGGACGCTCGCCCCGCCGCGCAGCCCCGCCGCGGCGAGCGCCTCGTGCATGGCGTCCGCGATCTGCCGGGCCGGCCGCGCCCGCGTGACGACGTAGAGGGACGCCATGAGCCCGAACCCGTCCATCACCGCGGGCC
Organism: Actinomadura chokoriensis; assembly: GCF_039529475.1. NCBI lineage: Bacteria > Bacillati > Actinomycetota > Actinomycetes > Streptosporangiales > Thermomonosporaceae > Actinomadura > Actinomadura chokoriensis. The sequence continues at coordinate 29,107 of NZ_BAAAMW010000016.1, forward strand.
CGGTCACCCCGTGCTCGGACGGGACGAGCCGGACCGGGTCCGCGAACAGCAGCCGCCCGTCCGGGTCGCGGACCTCCAGGTCGGTGCAGTAGGCGGTGTAGGCGTGCCATTCCTCGCGGGCCAGCCGCCCCGCCATCAGCCGGTCGCCGAGGACGACGGTCGCCTCCGGGTCGGCGGTGACGCTCATGCGCTGGTAGAACCGCGACTCCCCGAACGGGATCGTGGTCGCGGGCAGGTACTCGACATGGCTGCCCGGCCCGGCGGACAGCTCGACCACCTGCGTCGCGTAGTCGTGCTCCATCCGGTAGAGGCGCGTCGCGGTCTGCGTGGTGAAGTGGACGGCCGTGCCCGGCCCGCAGTCCAGCGCCATGCGGTACCGGTCGCCCTGCAGGATCCCGGCCCCGGACGACATGAACAGCACGTGCGGCATGTCCGGCCGGCCGGGGTCGGGGTAGAGGGGCCGGGTGGTGTGCAGCGGCGCCTTCTGGAAGTGGCCGGTCATCTCCGTCCGGCCGCCGGCCGCGGCGAACCCCAGCTCCAGCACGCCGACCTTGCCCGGCGCCCCGACCGGGAGCGTGTCCGGCGTCGCGGCGTACCGCGCCACCTCGGCGGGCAGCCAGGACGGGGCGCACCGCTCCGCCGCCGTCCTGGCGGTGCCGGCGGACGCCCCGTCCGGCGGGCTCATCACGCCGGTGAGCACATCGCCTCCCGCCGCGCGAGCACGAAGTCGGCGACGTCGGCGACCCCGGTCCCGGTGAGGCAGTCGGTCAGCACGACCGGGCGCGTCCCGCGCACCTTCCGCGCGTCGCCCTCCATCACCGACAGGTCGGTGCGCACGTACGGCGCGATGTCGATCTTGTTGATGACGAGCAGGTCGGAGTCGGTGGTGCCGGGCCCGCGCTTGCGCGGCATCTTCTCCCCCTCGGCGGTGTCCAGCACGAACACGTACACGTCCGCGAGGGCGGGGCTGAAGGTGAGCGTCAGGTTGTCGCCGCCGCTCTCGAACAGCAGGACGTCGATGTCGGAGAAGCGGTCGAGCATCTCCGACGCCGCCGCGAGGTTCATCGTCGGGTCGTCCCGGACGGCGGTGTGCGGGCACGCCCCCGTCTCGACGCCGACGACGCGCTCGGCGTCGAGCGTGCCGGCGAGGGTGCGGCGGACGTGCTCGGCGTCCTCCTGCGTGTAGATGTCGTTGGTGATCACGCCGGGCCGGTGCCCGCGCTCCACCAGCATGGGGACCAGCGCCTCGATGAGGGCGGTCTTCCCCGACCCCACCGGCCCGCCGATGCCGATCTTGTACACCTGCTCCAGGTCCATGCCGTCTCCTCCAGATCGTTCGGTCAGGTGATGAACAGGCGGGCCTCGGCGCGCTCGTGGACGGCCGCGACCGCGTCGGCGGCGGGCGTCGAGGCGTGCAGGTCCCGCGGGTCGCGGGCGGCCAGCGCCGCACCGGCGGCCCGGACGAGGTCCGGCCGGATCTCGTGCAGCAGCGCCTGCGCCCGCCGGAAGTCGATCCGCCCCAGCCGGACCGCCGACGCGGCGCAGCTCGCCGCGAACGCGTACAGGTCGCTCGCCACCGCGTCCCGGACGGGCACCCCGAGGCCCGCGTGCACGGCGCCCACGACGACCGCGTGGGTTCCGGGCGTCGTGCCGTCCGCGACGAGGGCGGCGAGCCGGGCCGCCGGGGCCGAGCCGAACGCGGGCCCGGCGTTGTCCAGGACCTGCCGGCCGGTGCGCACCGACGCCGTCCGCTGCTCCCGGTTCAGCTTGAGCGCGTGCAGCCTGCGGTCGGTCTCCACGAGCAGGTCCCAGTCGCCGCCGGTGACGGCCCGGTGCGCGAGGGCCAGCGCCGCCGCGTCGGCGGTCCCGGCCGCCCGCACCAGGTCCGCCACCAGCGCGCGCAGGTCGTCCGGCGCGGCCAGGCCCAGCTGGACGTGGCCCTCCAGCCCGTGCGACAGGGTGTAGAGCCCGCTCGGGAAACCGGAGTCGGTGAGCTGGAGCTGCGCCAGCAGGACCTCCAGCCCACCGGTCTCCGAAGGCGGTGCGTCCCTCATGCGCCGACGCCGCTCATGCGATGTAGTGCAGCCGGTTCAGCGGCAGCTCGCTCGCCGGTTCGATCGACACCGGGTCCCCGTTCACCGTGACCCGGTACGTCTCCGGGTCCACCCGGACCTCGGCGATCGTCGAGTTGTACATCATGTGCCGCTTGTCGACGGTGCGGCACTGGCGCACCGGCCGGATGATCCGCTGCAGCCCGAGCTTCTCCGGGACGTTCTCGGAGATCGCCGCGTCCGACATGAACGTCACGCAGGTCGCGCCGAGCGCGGTGCCCATCGCCCCGAACGTCGGCCGGTAGTAGACCGGCTGCGGGGTGGGCAGCGAGGCGTTCGGGTCGCCCATCTGCGCCCAGCTGATCAGGCCGCCCTTGATGACCATGGCGGGCTTCGCCGCGAACGAGCGGACCGGCCACAGCACGATGTCGGCGAGCTTGCCGTCCTCCAGCGAGCCGATCTCGTCGGCCATCCCGCTGGTGCGGGCCGGGTTGATGGTGACCTTGGCGAGGAACCGCAGCACCCGCGTGTTGTCGTTGCGCGAGGAGTCCTCGGGCAGCGGGCCGCGCTTGTCCTTGCAGTGGTGGGCGACCTGGAAGGCGCGGGTGACCGATTCGCCGACCCGGCCCATCGCCTGCGAGTCCGAGCCGATGATGCTGATGATGCCGAGGTCGTGCAGCACCGTCTCCGCCGAGATCGTCTCCGCGCGGACGCGGCTCTCGGCGAACGCCAGGTCCTCGGGAACGTCGTAGCTGAGGTGGTGGCAGACCATCGTCATGTCGAGCAGCTCGTCCGCCGAGTTCACCGTGTACGGCAGCGTCGGGTTGGTCGAGGCCGGCAGGACGTTCGGCTCCGAGGTGATCTGCAGGATGTCGGGCGCGTGCCCGCCGCCGGCGCCCTCGGAGTGGTAGGTGTGGATCGCGCGGCCGTCGATCGCGCTGATCGTGTCCTCCACGAACCCGGCCTCGTTGAGGGTGTCGGTGTGGATGGAGACCTGCACGTCGTGGTCGTCGGCGACCCGCAGCGCGCAGTCGATGACCGAGGGCGTGGTGCCCCAGTCCTCGTGCACCTTCAGGCCGCACGCGCCGGCCCGGAGCTGCTCGTCCAGCGGTCCGGGCAGGCTGCCGTTGCCCTTGCCGTAGATGGCGATGTTGACCGGGACGCCCTCGTACGCCTGCAGGATCCGGGAGATGTTCCACGGCCCCGGCGTGCAGGTCGTCCCGCGGCTGCCGTCGGCGGGCCCGGTGCCGCCGCCGAGCAGGGTCGTGATGCCGTTGCTGAGCGCGTGCTGCGCCTGCTGCGGCGCGAGGAAGTGGACGTGCGTGTCGATCGCGCCGGCCGTCGCGATGAGGTTCTCCCCGGAGATGACCTCGGTGCCGGGTCCGACGATCAGCCGACGGTCCACGCCGTTCTGGGTGTGCGGGTTGCCGGACTTGCCGACGCCCGCGATCCGCCCGTTCTTGATGCCGATGTCGCCCTTGACCACGCCCAGCAGCGGATCGATGATCACCGCGTTGGTGATGACCGTGTCCAGGGTGGTCGTGGAGCTGAGCGAGGCCGGGTCGGCGGACATGCCGTCCCGGGCCGTCTTGCCTCCGCCGTACTGGGTCTCGTCCCCGTAGTGGCCCTCGTTGTAGTCCTTCTCCACCTCGACGACCAGGTTGGTGTCGGCCAGGCGGATCCGGTCGCCCACGGTGGGGCCGTACATGCTCGCGTACTTCTGCCGCGAGATCGTCGTCGCCATCGTCAGCCCTTCTTCGATCGGCCCGCGCCGGCCTTGGCGCGCCGGGCCGGGGCCCGGTGCCCGTTGCCGGACCCGTCGCCGCTCGGCATCTCGGTGTCCAGGTAGCCCCACTCGTGCATCCGGCTGACCGCCGCCTCCCGCGCGGCATGGGACCGGACGCTGCCGTTGAGCAGCCCGCCGAACCCGACGATGCGCATGCCGCCGCCGTACTGGACGAGCCGGATCTCCTTGGTGTCGCCGGCCTCGAACCGGACGGCGGTGCCCGCCGGGATGTCGAGCCGCATCCCGAACGTCTTCTCCCGGTCGAAGCTCAGCGCCCGGTTCACCTCGAAGAAGTGGTAGTGCGAGCCGACCTGCACGGCCCGGTCACCGGTGTTCTGCACGGTCAGCGTCTCCCTGCGCTGGCCGATGTTGAGCTCGATCTCCCCTTCGCCGAACATGTAGACGTCATCCGCCATGAGCGGCCGCCCCCTCCAGGGTCGTCTCAGTGATGCCGAGAAATTCGTGGTGGTGATGTGAATGTGAGTGGCCGTGGCCATGTCCGTGGCCGTGGCCGTGGCCGTGGCCGTGCGCCGCGCCGAGGCCGTCGTCGCCGTCGCGCTCCCAGCGCCGCTCCGCCGCCGCGGCCCGCTCCCGGACCAGCGCCTCGACGGCCGCCGGCTGGAGCAGCGGCCCGGCGGGCACCGTCCCCGGCACCGCCGGCGGCGGGACGAACGAGGCCGGCACCAGCGCGACCTCCCCGGCTCCGAGGCGGCGGCAGCGCTCCGCGCCCTCGGCCGGGTCGGGCTCGCCGCCGTCCAGGGCGACCTCCACCGGGCGGGCCGGCAGGCCGTCCCAGACGAGCCGCGCGACCTTGAACAGCTCCGCGTCGGCGTCGGGCCCGGCGGCGGGCGCCACCAGCAGGACGGCCCCCGCGAAGCCCGTGGTCCGCGCGAGCCGCAGGACGGCCGCGCGGATCCAACCGACCAGGTGCGTCACGGTGCCGAGCGGCTCGGCGAGCAGCAGGTCGCCGGGCGCCCGGTCGCGCGCCGCGAAGGCCAGGGTCTGCGCGGCGGACGGGGCCAGGTCCGGGTCGCGGCCCAGCGTCATCGGCACGGCGACGGCGCGCGGCCGGTCCGCCAGCGCGGTCCGCAGCCCCCGCCCCGGGCCGATGGCCTCCGCGGGGACGCTCTCGTGCCCGCCGACCGGCAGGACGGCGCGTCCGGGACGTCCCGTCACGCGCCGCCGCCGACGGGGTCGTGGCAGGAGACGAGCTTGGTGCCGTCGTCGAACGCCGCCTCGACCTGGATCAGGCTCAGCATGCCGCGCACGCCCGGCATGACGTCGTCCGGCCCGACGACCTGCTTGCCCAGTTCCATGCATTCGGAGACGGTCTTGCCGTCCCGCGCCGCCTCGACGATCGTGGAGCTGATCAGCGCCACGGTCTCGCCGTGGTTGAGCTTCAGGCCGCGCTGCCGGCGCTTCTCCGCCATCTGCGCGACGGTGAAGATCAGCACCTTGTCCATCTCTCGCGGTGACAGGTTCATCAATGCCCCTTTCTGCCCGGACGCCGCCGGACGCGGACGGCGGCGCGCTCCTCACGCGGCCCGCCGGATCCTGGTGAAGACCGGGACGGCGGCCAGGAACACCCAGGTGACCAGCACGAACGGCCAGGTCAGGGTGTGGCCGCCGACCACGCTGAACAGGTTGGTGAGACCGGCGGTCAGGCCGGCCGCGGTCGCCGCCCCGATCACCGCGTAGACGACGCCGGCCGGGCTGAGCGCGAGGAACGTCCCGGTCAGCGCGATGCCGGTGAGGACCGCGTTGTAGCCGTACAGGCCGGCGCCGATGTCGGCCGCCTGCGCGCCCATCCACCAGCCGGTGAACAGGCCGATCAGGCTGGACGCGGCCGCCGCCGCCGCGACCAGCCGGCTGGACACCGCGAGCCCGATCAGGAAGATCAGCCCCACGTACCAGACGTCCTGGAAGAACACCTGGCCGATCCCGTTGAAGAAGCCGTGCCAGAAGTACGTCCACGTCATCGTCGTGCCCGGGTCGGTCGCGGACGGCGGCAGCGTGTTGGCGTGGTCCTCCCACAGCCGGTGGTAGGACGGCGCGCCGATCACCATCACCAGCGCGACGACGCAGAACGGCGCGGTGAAGGTGGGCAGGTTGTAGGGGGTGAGCACGGCGTTCATCGCCGCGGTGAGCACGCTGCCGGCGACGGCGCCGCCGACGACCAGCGCGGCCGTCGACCAGGTCGGGCCGAGGTAGAGCACGAGCGCGACGCCGATCAGCGTCCCGTTGAACCCTTCGAGGCCCATCAGGACGCGGTTCCGGTCGACCCCCATCAGGTACGCGGTCGCGGTGGCGGTCACGACGCCGAGCAGCGCGAACGCGCCGAACTGCCAGCCGCCGACGAACAGCGCGATGATGAAGATCAGCCCGGTCCAGACGCTCGGCTGGAAGTCGACCTGGGCGACCCCGCGCGGGATCGCCATGGCGGCGTCCTTCGCGCGGTCCGCGGGCACACGTTCCCCGTCCTGCGCGTCCGTGGACGGCGACGACGCCATCGATGCTCCCCCACCGCCGGGGACCCGCACGCGGACGTGCGCCCGGCACTCGACGTCTGGATGACAACGGGCACACTTCCCGCATTCCGACGACGCGAAAAATCAGAATCTGCAAATCATTGGCAAAGGCACGGAATGTCGAGTTTGCCGCACCGCCGTGCTGCGAAACATAAAGGCGAAGCGTTCCCGCCGCGATCACGGGGGAAGACGTCACGACGATTGGTTCGCACATGTCGACGGGCCTCAATACGGGGGATTCCGCCTGGCTCATGGTGAGCACCGCGATGGTGCTGCTGATGACTCCCGGGCTCGCCTTTTTCTACGGCGGCATGGTCCGCTCGAAGAACATGCTGACGATGCTCTACATGAGCTTCATCTGCATCAGCCTCGTCACGATCCTGTGGTTCCTCTACGGATACGGGATGACGTTCGGCAGGGACGCGGGCGGCGCCGGGCTGATCGGCTGGGGCGACTGGCGGCTCGGCCACATCACCCCGGACGCGCTGCAGGGCCGGATCCCCGAGCAGATCTACGTGTGCTTCCAGCTGACGTTCGCGATCATCACGGTCGCGCTCATCAGCGGCTCGATCGCGGGGCGCGCGCGGTTCGGGCCGTGGATCCTGTTCGTCATCGTCTGGGTGACGCTCGTCTACGTCCCGATCGCGCACTGGGTGTTCGCCGATTCCGGCTGGCTGAGCAAGTGGGGCGTGATGGACTTCGCCGGCGGCCTGGTCGTCGAGCTGAACTCCGGCATCTCGGGGCTCGCCATGGCGCTGGTGCTCGGGCGCGGGGTCGCGTTCCGGCGCGGCGAGGGGCCGCGTCCGGGCAACATCCCGTTCGTGCTGCTCGGCCTCGGCCTGCTGTGGTTCGGCTGGTTCGGCTTCAACGCCGGCTCGGCGCTGAGCGACGGCGCGCTCGCGACCCGCGCGTTCATCAGCACGATGATCGCGGGCGCCGCCGGGATGCTCGCCTGGCGGACGCTGGAGTGGCTCCGGTTCCGGCACCTCACCAAGCTCGGCTCGACCAGCGGGGCCCTCGCCGGGCTCGTCGCCATCACCCCGTCCTGCGCCTTCGTGAGCGTCGAGGGCGCCTTCGCCATCGGCGTCATCGCCGCGGTCGTCTGCACCTACGCGGTGGAGCTGAAGCTCGTCGCCGGATACGACGACACCCTGGACGTCGTCGGAATCCACGGCGCCGGCGGGATCGTCGGCGTGGTGCTGCTGGGCTTCCTGTCGACCGGCTGGGAACGGGGCGTTCCGGGCCTGTTCTACGGCGGTTCCGCCGCCGTATTGGGCAAACAGGTCGTGGCGGTCCTCGCCGTGGGCGCCTATGCGTTCATCGTCACCTTCATCATCGGAAAAGTCATCGACCGCCTATTCCGGATGCGCACGACCGAGGAGGAGCAGGCCCGGGGAATGGACAGCGCCTTCGTGGACGACTGAGCACCGGCCCGAGCGGCGGTACCGGCGCCCGTTACCCGACGGCCCCGTGCCCGGCCGCCAGGGCGGTGCCGATGATCCAGCCCATGCCGAAAGCGGAGAGCAGCCCGTTGCCGGACATGTAGCCGTCCGAGTGGGGTCCGGCCAGGCCGCAGGCGGTGCCGCCGCCCGCGTACAGCCCCGGGATCGGTGCGCCTTCGCCGTCGAGAACACGGCCGGACGGGTCGATCACCAGGCCGCCCTGGGTGGCGAGCAGACCGTGGGTGACCCACGCGAAGTGGAAGGGCGCGGTGAGCCGGCGGCGTCCGGGCAGCGGGGTCAGCGCGCGTTCGGTCTCGGCGACCGTGCGTCCCAGGGACGTGGCCAGGTCCTCGATGGCCGGACGGTCGTGGACGGCCCCCGCGGCGAGGCATTCGCGCATCATCTCCGACTCGCGGGTGGCGGCCATCGCGGTGGCGTCCCAGACCATCGCGGCGCGCTCGCCCCGCTGTCGTCGCAGGATGCCGGCCAATGACGAGTAGCCCTTGGACTCCTCGTCCACGAAGCGTTCGCCGTCGAGGTTCACCAGGACGGCGCCGTTGAACTGGAGCGCCGGGGACACGCGGGTGCCGTGGCCGGCCACGACCAGGCCCGAGCGGAGCCCGGCGCCCATGTTCCGCAGCCGTCCGCCGAGCCGCAGCGCCCAGGCGAGCGCGTCGCCGGTCGAGGTGGAGACGCCGCCGTAGAAGGGCGTCCCGAGGTGCGGCAGGTGCTCCTCGACCAGCGCCCGGTCGGCGGCGAACCCGTCGGCGGCGAGGACGACGGCACCGGCCCGGACGCGTTGCAGCGCCCCGTTCTGGGAGACGACGACCCCGACCGCCTCGCCGTCCTCGGAGACGAGGTCGACGACGGGCGCCTCGTCCACGAAGGCGATGTTGTCGTGGGCTTCGAGGAGGCCGCGCAGGTGGCGCATGAGCCGGCCGCCGCCCAGCCGCCCGGTGTCGGTGTGCAGGCGCGGGGCCGTCATGCCGGCGCGGGGCATGTCGGTGCCGATCTCGACGGGGTGGCCGGTGTCGGCGATCCACTCCACGAACGCGGGGGCCGCCGCGCAGAGCGCCTCCACGACCGGGCGCCATTCCTCGTCGCCGCTGGCGCGCAGGATGTCGTCGGCGTGCCGCTTCGGCGAGTCGTCGATGCCGGCCGCGGCCTGGAATCGGGTGCCGCCGGCGGCGAGGGAGCCCGAGGAGATGGCGGCGTTGCATCCCTCGCGGGCCGACTTCTCGAAGACGGCGACGACCAGGTCCGGGTTGCGCGCCGCCTGGAGCGCGGTCATCATCCCGCAGGCGCCGCCGCCGACGACGGCGACGTCCACGTCGGTGTCCCAGGCGGTCACGCCAGTGCCTCGGGCGTGCCGTAGAAGGCGCGGGCGGCGTCGATCAGCGGGCGGGGCGGCCGCGCACCGTAGAAGCCGGTCCGGGCGGGGGCGAGCCCGGTCGCGTGGAACTGCGCCGCGCGCACCTCCGCGACGCGGACGCAGGTGCCGAGGGAGTCGAGCACCGGCACGTCGTCCACCCGCGACACGCCCTGGTCGGCGAGGAACACGTTGAGCGGGCCCTCGCCGGGGACGATGACGTTCGCGCCCTCCCCGATCGCGGTGCGGGCGGCGCGGGTGAACGCGTCCAGCAGCGGCTCCGGGTCGGCGTACGCGGCCATCACGTCGGTGAACTCGGCCTCCACCTGGACGATCGGGCCGACGAGCCGATCCAGCCGGTAGTCGCGCATGTTGCGGCGGAGCTGCGGTTCCAGGGCGCCGATGAAGTTGACGATCCCGACGCGGTCGCCGAGCGCGGCGGCCATCAGCACCGACGTCTGCCCGAACGCGATGACGGGGATGTCGACGACCGTCCTGACCTCCTCGTACGCGGTGTCGGGGATGGTCGCGATGAGGAAGGCGTCGTATCCCTCGTCCTGCGCGCGCAGAGCCGCGTGCACGAACTGCTCCCGGTGCAGGCCGGCGAGGTAGGCGTAGCCGATGTGCGTCCCCGGATAGTCGGACGGGTACGTGCCCGGCTTCATCCCGTGGAAGTCGATCCCGGTGCCGGGCGCCGCCTGCGAGCGCAGGTGGCGGGCCAGCGCGTCCCGGTAGTGCGGGACGTCGTCGAGGACCGTGAACGACTGGTGCCAGATGCGCATGCTCACTCCCCCGCCGCGTGGGCCGTCACTGGAGCCGCCGCGTGGGCCGCCGCGTTCGCTCCGGCGATCCTGCCGAACGTCGCGCCGCGCAGCACCGAGGTGGAGCCGGTGTAGTTGGAGTAGTACAGCCCGGTCAGCTCCCCCGCCGCGTACAGGCCGGTCATGGGGCGGCCGTCGCGGTCGACGACCTCGGCGGCGGACGTGGTCTTCAGCCCGCCGAAGCTGAAGACGTTGGCCGCCATGATCGGGTAGGCGGCGAACGGCCCGTCCGCGATGGGCGTGGCCCAGTTCGACTTCGGTACGGCCAGCCCGGCGGTCGCGAGGCCGTCCGGCCTGCCGTGGTCGAAGCCGTCCGAGGGCGGGCAGGCCGCGTTGTAGGCGTCGATGGTCGCTTCGACGGTCGCGACGGGGAGCCCGAGCAGCCTCGCGAGTCCGCCGACGGTGCCGGCGGTGACCGGCGGGACGTCGGTGCGGACGCCCGCCATCAGGTTCGGCACCGCCAGCCCCCGCTGGTCGAGGATCACCCAGGCGATCCCGTCGGTCTGGGCCTGGATGGAGCGGGTGGTCCGCTCGTACCAGGCGTCGACGGTGCCGCGGGCCTCGTCCACGAAGCGGCGGCCCTCCTTGTTCACCAGCACGCCGTAGGGGAAGCAGAAGATCGCGGCCTCCGGCTCGCCGCTGCGCGGGTCGACCGGCTCGGCGTGGAAGAGCGCGAAGTTCCCGGCGGTGGCGGCGCCGAGCGCCAGCGCCATCTCCAGCCCCTCGCCCTTGTTGTAGTTGCCGCCCTTGGCGACCGGGCGGCAGGTCAGCGCCCCGTCGCCGTGGTAGCGCGCCATCAGCTCGAAGTTGCCCTGGTACCCGCCGCTGGCGAGGACGACCGCGCCCTCGAACACGGCCGGCCCGGTCGGGGTGTGCGCGAACACGCCGGTGACGCCCCGCCCGGAGGAGGCAAGACGGCGGGCCGTGGTCTCGAAGTGGAACTCCGCGCCGAGCCCGCGCGCGGCCCTGCCCATCGTCTCGACGATGGCGAGGCCGCCGCCGACCGGCGCCATCCGGGTGGTCGACCGGGTGAGGAACGGGGTCGGCATGAAGTCGAACCGGACGCCGTGGCCGGACATCCAGCGCAGCGTCGGCGGCGCCTTCTCGGCGAGCGTGGCGACGTAGTCCGGGTCGATGGTGTGGGTGGCGCGGTAGAGCGCGCTCTGCCTGCGCGGCGGGAGGGCCGCGTCGTTGACGATGGACGGGTCGGGGTGGCCCATGAAGTCGTCCACGAGGGCGTCCTCGAAGCCGTCGGCGACCTCGTCCAGCGACTTCATGCGCAGGAACGCCTCGGTGTGGCGGGTGTTGCCGCCGGTCTCGGCCTCCGGGGAGCGTTCCAGGACCGCGACGCGGGCGCCGCTCTCGGCCGCCGCGACGGCCGCCGACAGGCCGGCGACCCCGCCGCCGACCACGACGACGTCATAGCGGTGGGTCTGTTCGGTCATGACCGCGTCCCTCTCAGAACTCGAGCTCGGCGGAGCCGACCACGGAGCCGAACAGCGGCAGCATGTTCGCAACGGAGAACGCGTGGAAGTCGGGGCGGAACGAGGCGCACATGTCCTCGACGACGGTCACCTGGAGGCCGGAGTCGGAGGCGTGCCGGGCCGCCGACTCCACGACCAGGTTGGTCGCGACGCCGCCGAGGACGACCTCGGTGACCCCTTCGGCGGCGAGGACGTCCCGCAGCGCCGTCCCCACGAACGGGTCGACGCAGCCCTTGTCGATGACGGGCTCGCCCGCCACCGGCGCCAGCGCCTTGACGATCTGCGCCTCGGGAGAGTCGGCGAGCATCGCGCGCTGCTCCTCGTAGGGGTCGAAGCGGGGCAGCCGGTTGGTGCGCAGCCTGTAGGACGGGTCGAACGCCAGCCGCACATGGACGACGAGCGTCCCGGCGGCGCGGGCGGCGCCCAGCACGCGCTCGGCGGTCGCGAGCACGCCGCGCTCGGCGATCTGCGCGGCGAGCGGCGGCATCCTCAGGTGCGGCCCCTCCTCGCAGAGCGCGACCTGGTAGTCGAGCATGAGCAGGGCCTTCTTGGCGGTCGTCATGGATCTCCTTAGGGAACGGTGATTACCGGGCCGGGTTACGGGGCGGGGTTACCAGGCGGACCAGCCGCCGTCGACGTACACGACCTGGCCGGTCATGTACGCGGCGGCGGGGCTCGCGAGCAGGAGCAGGGGTCCGGCGAAGTCGGTGTCGGGGTCGCCGAGGCGGCCGAGCATCGTGCGCTCGCCGAACCAGCGCAGCCGGTCGGGGTCGGCGCCGAGCGCGGCCGTCATCTGGGTGGGGTAGAACACGCCGGGCGCCAAGCAGTTGACGTTGACGCCGTGCGGGCCGAGTTCGGCGGCCAGCGACCGGGTCACGTTGACGACGCCGGCCTTGGACGCGTAGTACGCCGACTCGGGGACGGGTCCGACGCGTTCGGCGTAGACGGTGGTGAGGTTGACGATGCGTCCGCCGCTCCCCTGCCGGGTGAGGGCCCGGCCGGCGGCGCGTCCGACGAGCCAGGTCCCGGTGAGGTTGACCCGGACGACCCGCTCGAACTCCTCGACCGACGTCTCGTCGTAGGGCTTGCGGAGCATGACGCCCGCCGCGTTGACGACGACGTCGAGACGGCCGTGCTCGGCCATGACCGCGTCGATCAGGGCCGTGACGGACGCTTCGTCGGTGACGTCGACCTCGTGCGTGCTCGCCCCGCAGGTCTGCGCGGTGGCGGCGAGGTCGGCGGCGCGCGATGCGAGGTCGGCGACGGCGACCGCCGCGCCCGCGCCGGCGAGCGCCCGCGCCGCACGTTCGCCGAGGCCGCCGGCCGCGGCGCCGGTCACGAGGGCGGTCCGGCCCGTCAGGTCGAAGGCTTCCGTCACCACTGGAGTTCACTCTCCTCTCGGGCGGCGTTCCGGCCGGCGAGCCGTCCGAAGACGCCGGACTTTCCGATGGACGTGCCGGTCATGTAGCCGGCGCCGTGGAAGCCGCCGGTGATCTCGCCGGCGGCGTAGAGGCGTCCGATCGGCTCGCCCCACCAGTCGACGACCCGCATGCGGGTGTCGACGGTGAGCCCGCAGTACGTCGCGAGCACGACCGTCCCGGACGGGTGCGCGTAGAACGGCGGACGGTCGATCGGGGCCGGTTCGCCCACTCCGCCCGACAGGTGCGCCCGTCCGAACGGGTCGGGGCGGCCTTCCTCGATCGCGGCGTTGTACTCGGCGACCGTGCGCTGCAAGGAGCCTTCGGGGAGACCGGTCTCGGCTTCCAGAGCGGCGATCGTGTCGGCTTTGCGGAGCATTCCGGCGCGCTCGCGCCCGGCGAACTCGTAGATGGGCACCTCGTCGTTGGCCTGCGCCATCGTCTTCGCGTCGAAGACCTGCCAGGTCGTCACGCCGGGCTGGACGAGCGCCGCGTCGCCGATCTCCTTGTAGTTCTTCGACTCGTCCACGAACCGGCGGCCGTCGCGGTTGACCGCGATCGCGCCCTTGTAGACGGCGAGGATCCCGGTGCCGTCCTCGTCCGGGTGCTCGACGTGGAAATGCCCGTAGGTGCCCTTGATGTAGGGGGTGTCGCGCAGCCCGGCACCGAGCGCCATGGCCATTTTGAGGCCGTCGCCCTGGTTGCCGGCGCCGCCCTGCCGCAGCGCGTGCTCCATCTGCGGCGCGAACGCGGACAGCAGGTTCGGGTTCATCGAGAACCCGCCGGTGGCGAGCACGACCGCGTCGGCGAGGACTTCGCGTCCGTCCGCGAGCCGGACACCGGTCACTCTGGAGCCGTCGTGCAGCAGCCGGGCCGCCGGGGTGTTCAGCATGATCCGCGCCCCGCGCTCACCGGCGGCCTTGAGCAGGCGTTCCAGCATGTGGGTGGTGTCGGACGGGTGGCTGCGCGGCACCGACTGGCCCGACGCGGCGTGGATCTCCCCGTACCGGACGCCGTGCCCCTTCAACCAGCGGTACGTCTCCAGCTGGTGCTCGCAGTACAGGTCGACGAGCGCCGGGTCGTTGCGCCGCTTCCCGACGTCGAGGAGATCCTCGCGGAGCAGCTCGACCGAGTCGGCGATGCCCTGCTCGGCCTGCTCGTCGGTGCCGGCGAACGCCGACAGCCCGGCCGACTTCACCGTGGAGCCGCCGATCCCGCCGGTCTTCTCCAGCAGCAGCGCGTACTGCCCCGCCTCGGCGGCGGCCAGCAGCGCGGCGCATCCGGCCAGCCCGGCGCCGAGCACCAGGACGCCGACGCGGCCGGGCGGTTCCGTCTCGATCGGCAGGCCCGGGACGGAGCTCACCCGATGCTCCCGAGCTCCCGGTCGAGCGCGGACTCGGCGGCGCTGAACTCCGGCAGGTGGAACAGGTTCTGCCGCTGCGACCAGGTCGCCATCCGGTCGGCCCGGGACGCGGTCTCGCCGTGCTCGCGCAGGTGGGCGAGGGCCTCCCGGCCGGCCAGGTGCATCGAACGCATCAGGTAGTTGGCGAACAGCACGACGCCGAACCCCAGCTCGGCGTACGCGGCGACGTCCAGCTGCGGGGTCTTGCCGCCCTCGACGACGTTGACGATCAGCGGGACGCCGGCCAGCTCGCATCCGACCAGGGCCAGCTCGTCGACCGTCCGGGGCGCCTCGATGAACAGCGCGTCGGCGCCGGCCTCGGCGTAGGCGCGGCCGCGCTCGATCGCCTCGTCGATGCCGTGGGCCGAGCGGGCGTCCGTGCGGGCGATGATCACGAGCCGGTCGCCCGTGCCCGTGCCCGTGCCCGTGTCCGCGCCCCGCGCCTCGCACGCCGCCGCGATCTTGGTCTGCATGTGCCCGGACGGGATCAGCGTGTGCGCGTCGAAATGCCCGCACCGCTTCGGCATCTCCTGGTCTTCGAGCTGGATCCCGGCGACCCCGGCGCGCTCCAGCAGCCGGACGGTGCGCATCGCCGACAGCGGGCCGCCGTAGCCGGTGTCGGCGTCGCAGACGAGCGGGATCCGGGTCGCCTCCGCGAGCCGTCCGGCGTGGTCGGCGACCTCCGCCAGCGAGATCAGCCCGATGTCGGGGAGGCCGAAGCCCGCGTTCGCGAGCCCGGCGCCGGTCGCGTAGACGGCGGCGAACCCGGCCTCCTCGACGAGCCGGGCGCCGAGCGCGTCGGTCGCGCCGGGCAGCACCAGCGGCTCGATCCCCCCGCCCGGCCGGGACGCGGCCGCGGCCAGCGCGGCGCGCAGCGCGGCCCGCTTGTCGCGGGCGCTAGGGCCGGGCCCGACCCCGGTCAGCGACGACAGCAGCCCCGGTTCCCAGGGCGGCGTATGCGGCACGGCGAACTCCTCCATGTAGTGATTACTACAGACCCCAACCGTGACACCGGTCACCGCAAACCGCAACCCCACCACCCCCACTCCGTTGACCTGCGGCGTGTTGTTGTTATCAGCCGCTTCATAACAACAACACGCCGCAAGTCAACGGGGCGGGGGCGCGGCTCGGGGGGTGGGGGCGCAGATTTACCGGCGAGGGCCTTGCCTTCCCTGGAGTAAGCGTTCTACGGTTCCGTGTAGTGACTGCTACAGAGATGCCGGTCACGCTCTCCAACCTGCGCCCTACGTAAGGAACTGACGCGATGACCGTCCTGGACGAGATCCGCCGGCTGGAGCCGGAGTTTCGGGCCGAGGAGGACCTCTCGGCCGAGCAGCGCACGCTGACCGGCCGGGCCTTCACGCACATGCGGGAGACCGGCCTCATGCGCGGTCTCCAGCCCAAGCGCTGGGGCGGCGCCGAGCTGTCGCTGCGCGAGCACCTCGCCGGCGTCTACGAACTCGGCCGGATCGCGCCGTCGGCGGGCTGGGTGGCCGGGGTCATGGGGTCGCACCCGTGGCAGATCGCGCTCTTCCCCGAGGAGACGCAGGCCGAGGTCTGGGAGGCCGATCCGGACTGGAACGCCTCCTCGTCCTACGCCCCGACCGGGAAGATCGAGCCGGTGGACGGCGGCTACCGGGTGTCCGGCCGCTGGTCGTTCTCGTCCGGCTGCGACCACGCCCAGGGCGTGATCCTCGGCGGGTTCGCCGGGAAGGTCGAGGCCGCGCCGGGCGTCGAGGTGCCGAACTACGGGTCCGCGCTGCTGCACCGCGACCAGTACGCCATCGAGGACACCTGGCACGTCGGCGGCTCGCGCGGCACCGGCAGCAAGGACATCGTCGTCGCGGACGCGTTCATCCCGGCGCGCCGCTTCCTGTCCAGCCCGCTCTACGAGTACAACCCGGACCGTCCCGCGCCCGGCATGGAGACCAACCCGTCCGCGCTCTACAAGGTGCCGTGGGCGGTCATGTTCAACCTGGTCCTCGTCGCGCCGATGCTCGGGCTCGCCCGCCGCGTCCTGGACGACTGGACGTCCGACACCGCCGTCCGCAAGGCGAACTGGGGCGGCACCTACGCCGACGACCCGCTGATGCAGATGCACCTGGCCGAGGCCGAATGGGTGCACGACGCGGCCGTCATGAAGATGTACGACGCGATCGACACGATCACCGAGGCCGCCGAGGCCGGCGTGTTCCTGGACAAGCGGCAGCGGGCCCGGCTGCGCTGGAACATCACCAAGGGCTGCCAGGAGACCGGCTTCGCGATCAACCGGCTGATGCGGGTCGCGTCCGGCCGCACGGTCTTCGTCGACCACCCGCTGCACCGCCTCTACCAGGACGTCATCGCCGAACTCGGCCACGCGTTCCTCGTCTCCGACGGCGTCGGCCAGTACTACGGCGCCGCGCTCCTCGACTCGTCCGCTCCGGAGGTCATGCTGTGATTTCGCAACTCGCTTACCTGGGGATCGCGTCGCCGAGGGCGGAGGAGTGGCGGGACTACGCCACCCGGCTGCTCGGCGCGGTCACCGCCGAGGACGGGCCGGACGGCGCCGTCCGGGTCAAGGTCGACGACAAGGGCTACCGGATCGCCGTCCACCCGGCGGAGCAGGACGAACTCCGGTACGTCGGCTGGGACTGCGGCAACGAGACCGGGCTGCGCGCCTACGTCGCGGAGCTGCGCGGCAAGGGCGTCGAGGTGCACGAGGGCGGCGCCGGCGAGCTGAAGGAGCGCCAGGTCGCCGAGCTGTACTGGTTCGCCGACCCGTTCGGCAACCGGCACGAGCTGGTCTGGGGCCAGTTCTCCCAGCCGAACTCGTTCTTCCCCGGACGCCCCATGCGCGGCCGCTTCGTCACCGGCGACCTCGGCCTCGGGCACGTCGTGCTCATCGTCCCCGACCTGGAGCGGGCCAACGCGTTCTACGCCGACACGCTCGGGTTCCGGCTGTCGGACCGGGTGAAGAGCGACATCTTCAACCTGCGCTTCTACCACTGCAACGGCCGCCACCACTCGCTCGCCGTCGCCGAGATCCCCGGCATGACCGGCATCAACCACCTGATGCTGGAGGTCGAGTCGTTCGACGACCTCGGCACCGCGATCGACCTGTTCACGGCCGACCCGGAGCGGGAGATCCTGCTGTCGCTCGGGCGGCACACCAACGACCTGATGACGTCCATCTACGTCCAGACGCCGTCCTCGATGCAGATCGAGTACGGGCACGGCGGGATCACCGTGGACGACCTCACGTGGGTCGCGGGCAACCACGACCTGCCGTCCATCTGGGGGCACCACCGCTCCCAGGCGTACCTGGACGGGCCGCCCGGGATCTTCCGCACGGTCGCCGGGGAGGCCGCCGAATGACCGCCGAGATCCGCGTCGAGGACATCCCGATCGGCGGCGGGCGCCACCTGCACGTCAACCAGACCGGCACGCCGGGCGCGCCCGCACTGCTCTTCCTGCACGGTTCCGGGCCGGGTGTGACCGCCGCGTCCAACTGGCGGGAGGTCATCGAGGGGCTCGGCGACACCTACCACTGCATCGCCCCGGACATCCTCGGGTTCGGCGACTCCAGCCATCCCGACCCGCAGCCGCAGGGGTTCGCGGCGCAGGCCGAGGTCCGCATCGACGCGCTGTTCCAACTCGTGGACGCCCTCGGCCTGGAGAAGGTCGTGCTCGTCGGCAACTCGATGGGCGGCATGTACTCGCTGCGCATCGCCCAGCTCCGGCCCGATCTGGTCGGCAAGATCATCCTGATGGGCTCGGGCGGCATGCCCGGCCTGGAGCCGACCCCCGAGCTGATCAAGCTGATCACCTACTTCGACGACCCGACCGTCGAGGCGATGGCGGACCTGCTGATCCAGTTCGTCCACGACAAGAGCGCGTTCGGCGACACGGTCGAGAAGGTCGCGGCCGAGCGGATGCCGATGGTCCGGCGGCCCTCGATCGAGGCGGGGCACCGGGCCATGTTCGGCCCCGAGATGCTCACTTTCGGGCCGGACGACCTCGCCAAGATCGACAAGCCGACGCTGGTCGTGCACGGCCGCCAGGACGTCATCGTGCCGATCGAATGCAGCTACTACCTGGCCGAGCACCTGCCGCAGGCGGACCTCTACGTCATCGACAAGTGCGGCCACTGGACCCAGATCGAGCAGGCCGCGCGCTTCCAGTCGATCGTGCGGACCTTCGTCGGCAGCGGTCTCTGACATGACATCCCAGGACGGAACCACCACCATGAGCATGATCGAGAAGGCGCGGGCCGCCGCGGACGCGCTCGCTGCCGCGGACGCGCCGAGCGCCGAGCAGGGGCGCCTCACCCCGGAGGCGGTCGCGGCGCTCGACGGGATCGGGGTGCTGCGCGCGCTCCAGCCCGCCCGCTGGGGCGGCGGCGAGGCCCACCTCGCCGAGTACGCCGAGACGGTGATCGAGATCGGCCGGGCGTCGGCGTCCGCCGGCTGGGTCGCCTCCGTCGTCGGCGTCCACCCGTGGCAGATCGCCCTCTTCCCGGAGGAGACGCAGGAGGAGATCTGGGGGGACGACCCGACGCGCAAGATCGCCTCGTCCTACACCCCGACCGGGAAGATCGAGAAGGTGCCGGGCGGGTACCAGGTGTCCGGGCGCTGGAGTTTCTCCTCCGGCAGCGGCATCTGCTCCGGCGTCATCCTCGGCGGCATCGCCGGAACCCGCGAGGTGAACGGCACCGAGTACCCCGACTTCACCTCGGTCATCCTGGACGCCGCCGACTACCGCATCGAGGAGACCTGGAACGTCGCGGGCCTGCGCGGCACCGGCTCCGACGACATCGTGGTGGACGGCGTCTTCGTCCCCGAGCACCGCGGCCAGTCGCACGTCTACTACACGCACGGCCTCGGCATCCCGCTGCCCGGCCAGGAGCGCAACGACGCCCCGCTGTACCGGACGCCGTGGGCGGTGACCTTCAACCTGATCATCGCGGCGGGGGCGCTCGGCGCCTGCCTCGGCTTCTACGACCAGTGGGTCACCGAGACGCGGGGCCGCCGCACCAACTACGGCCAGCTCCTCCGCGAGGAGCCCGTCGTGCAGAACCACCTCGCCGAGGCCGCCTGGCAGCTCGACGCCGCCGTCCTCAAGGTGAAGCGGACGGCCACCGAGCTGATGGAGCACGCCGAGCGCGGCGAGATCCCGTCGCTGGAGCAGCGCGCCTTCTGGCGCTGGGACGTCGCCCGGTCGGCGAACGCGGCGCTCGACACCGTCCAGGCGCTGATGCGGGTCTCGTCGGGCCGCTCCGCGTTCCTCGACCACCCGCTGCAGAAGAAGTTCCAGGACGCGGTCGCCGCCGGCAGCCACGCGTTCCTGTTCGGCGACCCGCTCGCCAAGGCGTGGGGCGGCCGGCACCTCGGCGCCGAGAAGCTCGCGGCGGTGCACCTGTGATCACCTCTGCCGACGTCACGGTCAAGGTGCGGGACGGGGAGCTGACGTTCCGGCTGCACGAGACCGGGAGGCGCGGGACGGAGGCCGTGCTGTTCCTGCACGGCTCCGGCCCCGGCGCGACCGGCTTGTCGAACTGGGAGCGGATCATCGCCGACCTCGGCGACCGGTACTGGTGCCTCGCCCCCGACCAGATCGGGTTCGGCGACTCCTCGCACCCGCTCGACGCCCCGCGCGGGATGGGCCCCTTCAACGACCTGCGCGCCGAGGCGCTGCTGGCCCTGGTCGACGAGCTGGGCCTACGGAAAGTCCATCTGATCGGCAACTCGATGGGCGGCCAGCTCGCCCTCCTGATGGTGCTGGCCCGCCCCGAACTGGTCGGCAAGATCCTGCTGATGGGCAGCGGCGGCGCACCGGACATGCCGGTCAGCCCCGGCCTGAAGCACCTCCGCGAGTTCTACGCGAGCCCCAGCGCGGAATCCCTGAAGGGCCTGCTCAGCGAGTTCGTCTACGACCTCGAACCGATGCGCGGCACCGTCGACCGGGTCGTGGCCGAGCGCATGGCGTACGTGAACCGCGACGACGTCCGGCGCTCGCACGAGGCGTCCTTCGACCCTGCCGGGACGCGCCGCTTCTTCACACCCGAGGATCTAGCACCCATCACCCACGACGTCCTCTGCGTCCACGGCCGCGACGACCGGATCATCCCGGTCGCCGCCAGCAGGTACTTCGCCGACCACCTCCCGAACGCGAACCTCTACGTCATCGCGCGATGCGGCCACTGGACGCAGATCGAGCACCCCGAAACCTTCGAGCGGCTCCTGGTGGGCCTGATCGACGGCCGGATATAAGGAAGTACATGCGCATCGCCAACCACGCCGGCCGGGCCGTCCTCGTCCTGTCCGGCGGCAAGGGCGCCGACATCGCGACCGCCTCGGGCGGCCGCTTCGGCCCCGCCCCCCAGAGCGTCTACGACAACTGGAACGCGTTCACCTCCTGGGCCGCGACCACCACCCCGACCCCCGACATCGAACTCGACCGCACCCGACTCGAATCACCGTCGCCCACCCCGTCCCAGGTCGTCGCGATCGGGCTGAACTACGCCGACCACGCGGCGGAGACGGGCTTCGAGCCCCCGGAGGACCTGCCGCCGGTCTTCACGAAGTTCGCCTCGTCCATCACGGGCCCCTACGGCGAGATCGCCCTCCCAGAGGGCGGCCACACCGACTGGGAGGTCGAGGTCGTCGCCGTCATCGGCACGACGGCCCACAAGGTCTCCCCCGCCGAAGCGTGGGACCACGTCGCCGGCCTCACGATCGGCCAGGACCTCTCCGAGCGGATCCTCCAGTTCGTCGGCCAGGCCCCGCAGTTCGGCTTCGCCAAGTCCTACCCGGGGTTCGCGCCGATCGGCCCCTGGCTCGTGACGCCCGACGAGTTCCCCGACCGCGACGACCTCGCGCTCGGCTGCTCGATCGACGGCGAGACCGTCCAGGACGGACGCACGTCCAAACTGATCTTCTCGATCCCCCGCACGATCGCGAAGCTGTCGGAGGTCATCACCCTGCGCCCCGGCGACGTCATCTTCACCGGCACCCCGGACGGCGTCGGCCTAGGCCGCACCCCCCAGCGCTTCCTCCAGCCCGGCGAAACCCTCCGCACCTGGGTAGAGGGCATAGGCGAAATGGAACACACCTTCCGCTAAGCCGCCCTGACCGCAAGCCCCCGGGACTGAACTCCGTCCCGGGGCCTTGCCATGAGGTCAGAAGAGGTCCCAGAAGTCGGGGCGCTTCCGCATTTCTTCTGCTGCCTCTTCCAGGATCACCTTGCCGGAGCGCATGACGTAGGCGCGGTCGGCGATTTGCAGGGCCTGCTTGACGTTCTGTTCCAGCAGGAGGATGCCCAGGCCCTCGTCGTCGGCGAGGGAGCGGAGGAGTTCGAACATCGTCTCCACCACGGACGGGGCCAAGCCGAGGGACGGTTCGTCTAGGAGGAGCAGTCTGGGGCGGGCCATCAGGGCCATGCCCAGGCTCACCATGCGCTGCTGCCCGCCCGACATCGAACCGGCCGGTTGCTTGGCGCGCTCGTCCAGGATCGGGAACAGGTCCTTGACGGTCTTGAGGCGTTCCCCGGTGCCGGTCCCTGATGGTGCGTTGGCGGCGCCCAGGAGGAGGTTGTCGTGCACTGAGAGGTCGGGGAAGACGAACCGTTCTGAGGGGATCATCGCGACGCCCGCCGCCACGGCCTTGCGCACCGGGCGGCGGGTGGTGTCGTGGCCGGCGATTCTGACGGTTCCGGAGCGGGGGCGGACGGCGCCGAGCACCGACCTGATCGTGGTCGTCTTCCCGGCGCCGTTGTGGCCCATCAGGGTCACGATCTCGCCCTCGTCGACGCGGAGGCCGACGCCGTGGAGCACCTCCTTGCGGCCGTAGCCGGCGACCAGGTCGGTCACGTCGAGCAGCGTCATATGCGTCCTTCCTTACCGGGCGCCCCTTACTGGGCGCCGAAGTACGCCTCGGCGAGCCGGGCCGAGCCGGTCAGCTCGGCGAGCGTGCCGGACGCGGTGATCTCGCCGAGTTCCATGAAGTAGGTGTGGTCGGACAGTTCGCGCACCACGTCGAGGTTGTGCTCGACCAGGCAGACGGTGCGGCCCTCGTCCCGGACGGCGGCGACCATGGAGAGCATGGTCTCGACCCAGGTCGCGTCTACGCCGGAGGCCGGTTCGTCCAGGAGGAGGACGTCGGCCCTGGTGGCCAGGGCCCGTGCCAGGGAGACCAGCTTCGACTGGCCGTAGGAGAGGGCGTCGGCCGGTGTGGCGGCCTGGTCGGCCATGCCGACGAAGTCGAGCCATTCCATCGCCTGGGCGGCGACGTCGTGGTCCGCGCGGGAGACGGCGCGGCCGGGCACGAAGAGGCGGGCCGGGTGCTCCCCCGGCTGACCGGGCACGGCCAGCATGACGTTCTCCAGGCAGGTCAGGCGGCCGAGCAGCCGGACGTCCTGGAACGTGCGCACCAGCCCGGCGCGGACGACGAGGTCCGGGCGCATCCCGACGAGTTCGGCGCCGTTCAGCGTCACCGAGCCGGTGTCCGGGGCGACCGTGCCGGTCAGCAGGTTGAACGCGGTCGTCTTGCCGGCGCCGTTCGGGCCGACGAGCGCCGTGATCGTGCCGCGCCGCAGTTCGAGGTCGAGGTCCTTGGCGGCCACGATGCCGCCGAACCGCTTGGACAGGCCCTCCGCGCGGAGCACCACCTCGGCCTCGTCATAGGGCGTGCGGCCGGGACGCGGGGCGGCCTGCGCCCGGGGCCCGGCGCCGGGCGCGACGGCCTTCCGGGAGCGCTCGGGGAACAGCCCCTGCGGCCGGACGATCATGACGGCCACCAGCAGCACCCCGTACAGCACGACCTGCAGCAGCGTCGCCTGGGTGCTCTGCACGCCGAGGACCTCGCGCAGCAGCGGCTCGATCATCGTCAGCGCGACGCCCGCCACGACGGAGCCGGCCAGGTTGGCGTTGCCGCCGACGATGACCATCGCGAAGACCGCCATCGCGAGCGGGAACCCGAACGCCGACGGGGTCGCCTGGCCGAGCCAGCCGGAGTACACGCCGCCGATCAGCCCGGCCAGGCCGCTGGTGACCGCGAAGACGCCGATCTTGTAGCCGAAGGTGTTCTTGCCCAGCGCCCGGGTCGCCACGGCGTCCTCCCGGATGCCCTTCAGCACCCGGCCGTACGGGGATTCGCCGAGGCGCCGGCAGACGGCGAAGACGAGCACGAGCACCGCCGCCGACGGGACCAGCCAGTCGGACGGGGTCGCCAGCTCGGCGCCGAACAGCCGCAGGCCGTCCACGCCGGTGATGCCCATGACGCCGCCGAGGGAGTCGAACGTCGCGAAGACCCCGATGATGCCCAGCGAGAACGCCAGCGTCATCAGGATGAGGAACTCCTCGGCGAGCCCCAGCGCGATCAGCCCGATCAGCACGCCGAACGCGGTCGCGACCAGCACCGCGACGCCGAGCGAGGCGAGGTAGGGCCAGTCGTGCACCCCGGCGAGGAAGCAGACGGTGTAGCCGCCGACGCCCGCGAACGCGGCGTGCGCGACGGAGACCTGCCCGGCGTAGCCGACGAGCAGGTTGACGCCGACGGCGAGCGCCGCGAGCAGCAGCGCCTGGTCGAGATAGTTGATCCACATGGCGTCAGGCCCTCCGCGGCGACACGAGGGGGAGGCGGCTCTTCCCCGCGAGGAACGCGAGGTAGCCGGTGAGGACGATGAACACGGCGGTCTGCGTCCACTGCAGCGACAGCCAGCTCGACGCCCACTGCTCGATCAGCCCGAGCCCGAGGCCGACCGGCAGGGCGCGCAGCGGGGACGAGCGGGTGCCCGCCAGGAAGGCCACCACGAATCCGTAGATGACCGTCGAGTCGCCCATGGTCGGCTGGACGGTGTAGAGCAGCCCGTACCAGAGCGCGCACGCGCCGGAGATGAGCCCGGCGGCGGCGAAGCAGACGAGGTTGACCCGCCGGACGCTGATCCCGAGCACGGCGGCGAGGCCCGGATTGCTGCGGACCGCCTTGACCGACCGTCCGATCGGGGTGAACGCCAGGAACGCGGCGAGCCCGCCGACGAGGAGCAGGCAGGTGGCGGCCTGCTCGATCTCGAAGCTGGAGACCCGCACCGGGCCGAGGTCGTACCGCTGCGGCTGGGGCCCGTAGAACGGGAGACTGCTCGTCCCGAACTTGAGCTGGAGCAGCGCGATGCCCGCCGTGCTGACGCCGATCGACGTCACCAGCACGGCGAGCATGGCCCGGTCGGCGGCGCGCCGCGCGACCGGCTCGTAGACGCCCAGTTCCAGCAGCATGCTGATGGCGACCGCCGTGGCGAGGCCGATGAGCGCGGACGGCCAGAACGGCGCGCCGAGACCGTCCATCGCCCAGAAGGCGGCGTACGGGGCGGCGGTGTAGGTGAGCGCGTAGGCGAAGTGGAACCGGGTCGTGACCCCGATGACGAGGGCGAGCCCGGCGCCGAGCGCGGCGTAGAAGGAGCCCCGGACGAGGCCGTTGGCGGTCAGCTGCCAGAGCTCGCCGCCCAGCAGGTCGTGCATGGAGCCTCCGGAGGGGAAGGGGGACGGCCGCCGCCGCGGCCGTCCCCTCGGACGGGACGGGTCAGGGGGCGAGGCGGAACTCCCGGCCGCCGACGTTGTAGGTGGCGAGCGCCGTGACCTTGCCGTCCTTGTACTCGAAGACCCCCATCGGACGGCTCGCGACACCGTGCGTCTTCAGGTCGATCTGGAGGCTCCCGACCGTGGCGGCGTCACCGCCGTAGACCGAGGCGAACGTCGGGTCCTTCTCCAGCGCGGCCTTCAGCTGCGCGCTGTCGGACGGGTTCCCGCCGGCGGCCACGACGCGGCGGATGAGGTCCCAGATCATCAGGGTCTCCTCGTAGGCGTTCGCGGCGTAGAAGTCCGCCGGCGCACCGTAGGCCTTCTCGTACGCCTCGGCGAACAGCTTCGCGAGGGGGTTGGGCGGCGCGGACGCGTCGAAGTAGTCCATGGCGAACTTGAACCCGCCGGAGTCGAGGACGCCCTTGGACGCCTTGACCGCGTCCTGCGTGAACTCGATGCCGAGCAGCTCGCTCTTGATCCCGGCGCTCTCGGCCTGGGCGGCGAACGCGCCGGGGGCCGCGCCGCCGAACGCGACCCACAGCAGGTCGGGCTCGTTGTCCTTGACCTTCGCGATCATGCTCGCGTAGTCCTGCGAGCTGGGCGAGACGGTCTCCCACAGGCCGTTGAAGGTCAGGCCGGCGGCCTCGATCTTCGCCTTCATGTCCGCCTGGATCGCGGCGTTCAGCGGGCCGAGGTCGACGCCGACGAGGCCGACCGTCCGCCCGTCGGGGTGGGCCTTCTTGAACCACTCCAGGGCGCCGGGCGCCGCGTCGGACGGCGCGACCTCGCGGGTGCCGTAGAAGTACTGCGTGCCCTTGGTGAAGACCTGGGCGCCGCCGACGCCGTCCAGGCTGAGGATCTTGCTCTTGTCGGTGTCGGCGAGCATCGCGCCGAGCCCGTCCCCCATCGAGGTGATCTTCGCGGGGACGCCCTCGGCGGCCAGCTCGGACGCGGCCTGCTTGGCGGCGACGGGGTCGGGGCCCTTGATGTCCTTCACGCTCAGCTCGATCGACGGGCCGCCGGCCGCCTTGATCTGCTGGGCGGCCAGCTCGATGGCGTTGCGCATCGACTGGCCGTTCCCGGCGGACGGGCCGGACAGGGTGAGCGCGGCGCCGAGCTTGAACGCGACGCCGCCGCCGAGGCCCGCGCCGTCCTTGAGGCCGAGGACCTTGACGAGGTCGGCGGCCTGGGTCTTGGCGTCCGCGGCGCTGACGCCCGCGTCGCCCGACCCGCAGGCCGTGAGCGTCGCCGCCGCCGTCAGCGCGGCCAGGGCGGGGGCGAGCAGCCGCCGCCGGCGGAGAGCACTGCGTGGAGTGGGCATTCTCTTCTCCGTTTCGCCGACCAACGCCGAGGCGCCGGCAGGAATCGTGCACGCTCGATCGAGCCGTCCGTCGATCCGTATCGATCGCTACACTGACTGGAGCGATCACTACAGGGACGTGCGGCGACCGTACCCATGATGTGATGGGCGGCACAACCCCCCGCCGGGACCGAGTTTCCGAAGGCCAGAGGAGCGAGAGCAGATGCGCAAGACCGCGCGGCGCCACCAGCAGGGCGAGGAGTCGAGGCTGCGGATCCTGGAGGCGACCCTCGCGATCGCCGCCGAGCGCGGCTACGACGGCACCTCGATCGCTCTGGTCACGGAGGCCACCGGGCTGCCGGCCAGCTCGGTCTACTGGCACTTCCGCAACAAGGACGAACTGCTCGCCGAGACCCTGGAGTTCAGCTACCGGCGCTGGCGGGAGACCGCCCCCACCTGGCAGGACCGCGTCGGGATCGCCGACCCGGCCGAGGAGATCCGCGACCGGCTGCACCGCGCCTCGCGGGCCATCACCGAGCGCCCGGAGTTCTGGCGCCTCGGCCTCATGCTCGGGCTCGCCAACCGTCCGAAGGAGCCCGCCGCGCGGCGCCGCTACATCGAGGTCCGCGCCGAGACCCGCACCGCGATCCGGGACTGGTGGGAGCAGGTGCTCCCCGCCGGCGCCCCCGGCGCGGACCGGGTCGCCGACCGCCTGTCCCGGTTCCACCTCGCCGTGATGGACGGGCTCTACATCGGCGTCCATTCGGGCCGCGACTGGGACCTGGACCGCCTCGTCGACCTGATCGCCGACGGCGTCCACGCCCAGGCCCTGGCGTGGCTCGCCGACGCGGCATGATGAGGGCCATGCCGACGACCCCCCGCCCCGCCGACGACCGGGAGATCTCCCGCGACCGCATCCTCAAGGCCGCCGCCGAGATCGCCTCGGAGTGCGGCTACGAGGGCACCACGATCTCGCGGGTGACCAAGCGGTCCGGCCTGCCGGCCAGCTCGGTCTACTGGTTCTTCCGGGACAAGGACCACCTCATGGCCGAGGTCGTCCGGCACAGCTTCGAGCAGTGGATCGCCGCCCAGCCGCGCTGGGAGCGCGACCCGCGCGACGAGCGCCCGCTGGCCGAGGGCCTGCGCGCGATCCTGTCCCGCTCGGTGCGCACCCTGCGCGACGCGCCCGACTTCCTGCGCATCGGCCACATGCTGCTGCTGGAGTCCCGCGAGGTGGAGGCGGAGGCGCGCCGCTACTTCCTCGCCACCCGCGACTCCGTCTCGAACACCATCGCGGCCTGGTTCACCTCCCACTTCGACGCCGAACTGCGGGCCCGCCGCCCCGAACTCGCGATGGACCTGGCCCGCATCGTCGTGGCCAGCACCGACGGGCTCTTCCTGGCCCACCAGATCAACGACGACGACTGGGATCCCGACGACTTCGTCACGGTCGTCGTGACCGTCGTCGAGCAGGCGATCGCCGCCGCCTGAGCACGGATCCGGACCACGAGACGGTTGCCAGGCCGGACTTCTGATGGCAATCTCTGTAGCGATCACTACAGGGAGGAGTTCCGGCATGAGCCTGACAGCCAACGGGACGGACGTCATCGAGCCCGCCCGCTTCCGCCAGGTCCTCGGCCACTACCCGACGGGCGTCGTCGTGGTCACCGCGCTCGACCCGGCCGGCACGGCCATCGGCATGACGGTCGGCTCGTTCACCTCGGTCTCGCTCGACCCGCCGCTCGTGGCCTTCCTGCCCGACAAGGGCTCCAGCTCATGGCGCGCGCTGCGCGAGTCGGGCGAGCGGTTCTGCGTGAACGTCCTGTCCGCCGCGCAGGAGGACGTCTGCCGCGCCGTCGCGATGCGCAAGACGGACAAGTTCCACGACATCGGCTGGCACCCGTCCCCGGCCGGCAACCCGGTCATCGACGGCGCGGTCGCCTGGATCGACTGCGTCACCGAGCAGCTCCACGACGCCGGCGACCACCACATCGTCGTAGGCCGCGTCCAGAACCTGCAGGTGACCGAAGGCGAACCCCCACTCCTGTTCCACCAGGGCGCCTACGGCACCTTCACCCCGCACTGACATTCCGGGCTAGGCGATCCACCCGTCGGCGCGTGCCTGGTCGAGCACCTGCTCGGCCTCACGGCTGTCGAGCATCTCCAACCCGCGCACGGCCCAGAACCGCAGCGACTCGTCCGGGCTCTCCAACTGGCCGCGGAACACGTCCAGCGCCTTCGGTGACCGGGCCTCGGCCACCAGTTCCAGGAGCCAGCACCGGAGTTCCCGGTCCTGCTCGGCGGTGAACTCCCCGATCAGCTCCTCGACATACGCATCCGCGTGCTCTCGAAGGAAGTCGAACGCGCTCTCCCGAACCCGCGGATCCTTCTCCCGCATGGACTGCATGGCCAGATCAAACCGCCGCCGCGACATACCGCCGACCCTACGACCCTCCTCCGACGGTCAGGAGGTCCAGGCCCGCTCGGCGGTGCGCCGGATGAGGCGCACCGAGTCCGCGGGTGTGAGGCTCCCCTGCGCGAGCCAGTCGAAGACCCGCCGGTGCTCGTAGGTGACGGTCTCGTCCTGGACGAGGCTCAACGGATGGCTTTCGCTGTGCACGACGGCCGGGAAGGTCACCTCGAAAGAGGGCGCGAACTCCAGGAGCGTGAACGCATGGAGGGCCGCGCTGTGATCGGCGTCCAAAGGCAGGATCCGCAATTTCATATTGGGCAGGTCCGCAAGCTCCACGAGCCGCCCCAGTTGCCGGCGCATGATCGCGGCGTCACCGACCCGGTGCAGGAGTACGGCCTCGTCCAGGATCACCGACAGGTGCAGTGAGCGCGGTGCCCGGAGGAGTTCCTGGCGTCTCATGCGCACCTGGAGATCGCGTTCGATGACCGTCGGAGGCGCGGGGACGATCTCCGCCCAACCCGTGATCATGCAGCGCGCGTAATCCGCCGTCTGCAGCAGGCCCGGCACCACCTGCGCCTCATAGGCGAGCGCGATGTCGGCCTCGTCCTCCAGCGCGCAGTAGGCGGCCTGGTCGTTCGGGAGACCCGGGTAGTGGGTCCACCAGCCGGGTTCGGCCGCCTCGCGCGCCAGGGCGAGCAGCTCGGTCAGCGCGCGCTCTTCGGCCTGGTAGAGCCGGAGCATGCGCTTGATGTCGGATTCCCGCACCCCGATCCGCGCCGTTTCGATACGGGAGACCTTGGACGCGGACCAGCGCAGCCGCCGCCCCACCGTCTCCGTGCTGAGCCCGCTGTCCTCGCGCATGCGCCGGAGTGCCACACCGAGGCGTCGCCGGCGCACGGACGGAGCTTGAGATGTCGGCACGGCCCACTCTTCCAAGGGCGGCCAGGAATGGCGGCGGCCACCTGGCGACGGGATCTTGAATTGCTCGGCAACCGATCAGCTTGTCCCAACATGCAACCAACAGTGCATGTTGCACCGCAGATATTACCTCAAAACTCGAACAAGTCGCGTGAGAATTCCAAAACGGCGTGTCACCGCAGGGATAGATTCCCATGAGAGACCGGGTGCATCAAGCCGTGCATGGTGCACGGACGGCATGGAAGGGGCATATTGAGTGCAAGGGGAGTAGGTCGCCGAGGGTCCACCGCCCGAGGCGAAGCACAGCGTCGGTGCCCGTGATCGCGATGATGCGACATCGGGCCATGCCACCCTCGGCGGTGGCGGCCTCTGCATCGTGGACGACTCGTCCGCCGACTGGGGATGGGAGGACCAACCTTGCCCCTCTGCGGCCCCCTTCACCGGAGCATCCTGGCGCTCGACCTGGAGAGCTCGTCGACTCGCACCGATCTGGTCAAAGTCGAGCTGAGGAACCAGCTCTACCTGCTGCTGCACCGGGCGATGCGCGCGGCCGGCATCGACGAGCGGTCCTGCGAGCCCATCGAGGACCGCGGTGACGGGGTCCTCGTCCTCGTCCGGCCGACGGACGAGGTGCCGAGGTCGCGCCTGCTGGACCCGTTCATCCCCGTGCTGACGGGCCTGCTGATGGACTACAACGCCGCACTGCCCCTCGCCGACCGTCCGGCGCACCGGCTGCGGATGCGCGCGGTCGTCCACGCCGGCGATCTGCTCCGGGACGACCACGGGCCGTTCGGCGCGGAGATCGACGCGGCGTTCCGGCTGCTGGACTCCGACGCCGTGCGCTCGGCCCTGCGGAACACGAGCGGCCCTCTCGCCCTGGTCGTGTCCCAGCAGATCTACGAGGCGATCGTCGTCCATGGATATTCCGGCCTGTGCCCGCAGTCGTACCGGCGCGCGGTCGAAGTGAACGTCTGCGGGCTGACCCGCTACGGCTGGATCCACATACCCGATGCCGGTGAGGCCGCACAGCTCGCGCAGCTCGCTGACCTCCAGATTCTGGCCAAAACCCAATAATTGCCCATGATTCACTAAATAATCGACCATACGACCGAGGTGACATCGGACGCGCCCCCACGGGTCCGAGACCATTCACCGAACGTGGCCACGCTCTCACCCATGGCGACATAGGGTGGGGGCGTGGCGACGTTTAACCACGTCAGACGAGGTAAGGGATCCCCCATGATCATGGGTGCCGGCGAAACCGCTCCGCCGAAAGCGCATACTCACCACACCGGTCCACTTCCGGAGCGGGACGAGTGGCGCAAAAGCAGGTTCTGCGGGGCGAACACCGGCTGCCTCGAAGTGAGTCCGATGGGCGCCGGATTGACCGGTGTCCGCGACAGCGTCCTCGACCAGTCGAGCCCGGTCATCATTCTCGAACGGGACGTGCTGGCCGGCTTCCTCGGACGCATCAAAGCGGGGCAGCTCGACCTGAAATAGAACTGAACGCCCTTACTGGTGAGAATTTCAAAGCCCCGGAAGTCCGTATGATGCGGGCTTCCGGGGCTTTGCGCGGGAGCGGACCGCGGTCAGTGGAAGGTGACGTCGCTGCAGATGTAGTAGGACTGGTCCATGTGGGAGGCCTGCCAGATGGTGAAGACCACGTGGCGGCCGGTGCGGCCCGGGGCCGAGACGTTGCTGATCACGTAGTTGTTGCTCGGGGCGTAGCGGCCGGTCTGGCGGACCAGTTCCAGGTCGCTCCAGCGCAGCGGCTGGGTGAGGGCGTCGTAGCCCTGGCGGGTCACGTAGACGAGGAAGTAGTCGGCGCCGTGGCTGGCCTGGTCGTACAGGTTCACCGAGAAGGTGGTGCCGATGTCGGTCGTCTTCCAGGGGCCGACGGCGTCCATGGAGCGGTAGCGGCCGCCTTCGGTCTGGCCGCCGCTGCACAACTGGCCGTCGGGCAGCGCGGCCTGGTGGGCGCCGCCGACGCCGTTGCGGTAGAGGCCGTTCCAGTTCCACATGGCGTTGGGGTTGTCCTGCCACGCCTGCCAGCACATCGGCTCTTCCTGCTGCATGGCGGGGTTCTGGAAGTCGTCGCCCCAGCGGTCCCAGCAGCCGTAGTTGCGGGAGGCAGGGTCGATGACCGAGCCGTGGGCGGACGCGGTGCCCGTCCACACGACCGGCAGGAGCGCCGTCGTGAGGAGCAGGGTGAGGGCGCGGCGTGCTCGTCGCATCGCGCGTTCTCCGTTCCGGTAGCGGGGGATGCCGGACTGGAAGCGCTTCCAGGGGAAGGTTAACCCGAGGCGCGACGGCTCGTCATGCCGGCCGTGAAAGCTTTCACGGGTCGGTCAGCGGAGGGTCGTCCACAGGCGGGAGAGCAGGGCGGAGAGGTCGCGGACGGTCCGCTGGTCGGCCAGGGACCGTTCGTGGGCCTCGGCCAGGGCCTCCAGGCGTTGCAGCTTGTCGCGGCCCAGGTCGGAGACGTGGACGGAGACGCGGCGGCGGTCGCGGGTGGAGTGCGAGCGGTAGAGGTGCGCGGAGTCGACCAGGGCGTCCACGAGGCGGGTCAGGGTCGGGTGCGGGATCTCGACGACCGCCGCGAGCTCGCCCATCGACATGTCGTCGGCGCCGGCGAGGGCGCGCAGGACGCGCCACTGCTCGACGGTCGCGCCCTCCTCTTCGAGGACGGCGCCGAGGTCGCGGGCCAGGGCGCGCTGGGTGCGGGTGAGGAGGTCGACCAACTCGGTGCCGGTGGTGGGGGCCGTGCCCTGCTGTTCGACCACGTGCGCCTCCCCTGTTCGGCGGTCGGTCCACAGAGCATACTTGCCAGGTCATGAGCGATTCGGTGCTGCGGGACGGCACGGAGCTGCTGGTCGCCGGCCCGGACGCGGGGGTGCTGCGGCTGGGTCTGCTGCTGCCGCTGTCGGGGCCGCTCGGCCTGACCGGTCCGTCCGGGCTGAGCGCCGCCCGGCTGGCCGCGATCGAGGTCAACGCGGCGGGCGGAGCGGCGGGACGGGCCGTCGAGCTGGTGCCGGTGGACGCCGGCCGCCGCCCGGACGCGGTCGCCGCCGAGGCCCGCCTCCTCGCCGACGCCGGGCTCGTCGAGGCGTTCGTGGGGTTCCACACGAGCGACGTCCACCGGGCGCTGGAGGCGGCGCTCGCCGGACGGGTACCGTACGTGTTCACGCCGCCGCACGAGGGCGGCCCGCGCAAGGCCGGCGTGGTGCTGCTCGGCGACTCGCCGGCGCGGCAGCTCGGCCCCGCGCTGCACTGGCTGAGCGGACGGCAGCGGCTGCGCCGGTGGGCGCTGGTCGGCAACGACTACATCTGGCCGCGGGCGGTGCACCGGACGGCGGCGCGGCTGGTCCGGTCATTGGGCGCCGAGGTGGTGCTGGACCGGCTCGTCCCGTTCCCGCTGGCGGCCGGGGACGATCCGGAGGCGGGCTTCGAGGAGCTGGTGGCCGCGCTGGTGCGGGCGGGCACCGAGGCGATCCTGCTCAGCCTGGTCGGACGCGACCTGGCGATGTTCAACCGGGTGTTCGCGGCGTCGCGGCCGGCGGCGGGGGTCGTCCGGCTGTCGGGGGCGCTGGAGGAGAACGTGCTGCTGGCCGCGGGCGGCGACGAGACCGGGGAGCTGTACGCGGCGATGCGGTCGTTCGCCGGGCAGGGGGACGAGCGCCGGATCGCGCTGGCCGAGCGCTACCGGACGGCGTTCGGCGCGGCCGCCCCCGTCCTCGACGCCTACGCGGAGGGCTGCTACGACGGCGTCCACCTGGCGGCGGCGCTGGCGGTCGCGGGCATGCTGAGCGCGCGGCGCGGCCAGCCGGGGGCGGCCCGGCTGCTGGAGGGCGCGGACGACCGCGGAACCCGGCTCGCCTGGGCGGCGGCACCGCTCGGCCCGCCGCGCGCCGACTCCTACCTGGCCAGGGCGGACGGCCTGGACCTCACCGTCATCGCCCGGCTGTAAAATTCTTCCACTCGGAATCTTTTCATTTGAAAGGAAAGCCCTTAGGGTCGCTGACGGCGCGGCGGCCGGGCCCCGCGCGCGGAGGAGGGACCATGGGCGTCGACTCGGCGAAACCGCAGGGCATCGAGCAGTACGGGTACAAGCAGGAGCTGAAGCGCTCGCTCGGCTTCCGGGACCTGGTGGTCTACGGCCTGATCTTCATGGTGCCGATCGCACCGTTCGGCATCTTCGGCAGCGTGTTCCAGGGCGCGGGCGGCATGGTCGCGCTCGCCTACGCCATCGGCATGCTGGTCATGCTGTTCACCGCCGCCTCGTACGCGCAGATGGCGCGGGCGTTCCCGATGGCCGGCTCGGTCTACACCTACGCGGGGCGCGGGATCGCGGCGCCGGTCGGGTTCCTGTCCGGCTGGATGATCCTGCTCGACTACGTCCTCGTGCCGGGCCTGCTGTACCTGATCGCGAGCGTGGCGATGAACTCGCTGGTGCCGTCGGTCCCGGTGTGGCTGTGGCTCGTCGCGTTCGTCGTGCTGAACACGGTGGTCAACTTCTTCGGCATCGAGATGACCGCGCGGATCAACCGCGTCATGCTGCTCGCCGAACTCGCCGTCCTGGCCGTCTTCCTGGTGGTGGGCGTCGTCGCGCTCGCGCAGGGCAAGGGCCACGGCGGCGGCTTCACCCCGATCTTCAACGAGGCGACGTTCTCGTGGGGGCTGGTGTTCGGCGCGGTATCGATCGCCGTGCTGAGCTTCCTCGGCTTCGACGGGATCTCGACGCTGGCGGAGGAGAACCGCGAGTCCGCCCGCGCCATCGGACGGTCGATGGTCGCCGCGCTCGTCCTGGTCGGGCTGCTGTTCATCGTCCAGACCTGGGTGGCGTCGCTGCTGGTGCCCGACGCGGACAAGCTGGTCGAGGACGGTGATCCCGACGGCACCGCCTTCTACGACGCCGCGCGGGTCGCGGGCGGCGCCTGGCTCGCGAAGCTGACCGCGCTGGCCACCGCGATCGCGTGGGGCTTCGCCAACTCGCTGGTCGCGCAGGCGGCGACGTCCCGGCTGCTGTACGCGATGGCGCGGGACCGGCAGCTGCCGGGCTTCCTCGCCAAGGTGCATCCCACGCGGCGGGTCCCGGTCAACGCGACGCTGCTGGTCGCGGCCGTCTCGCTCGCCCTCGGCCTCTACATGGCCGAGCGCGACGACGGCATCACCCTGCTCAGCTCGCTGATCAACTTCGGTGCGATGACGGCGTTCCTGGTGCTGCACGTCTCCGTCGTCGTCCACTACGTGGTCCGGTCGGGCAGCCGGGACTGGTGGCGGCACCTGATCGCGCCGGCGATCGGCTTCCTCATCCTCGGGTACGTGGTGATCAACGCGAAGGTCGCCGCGCAGAAGCTCGCGTTCGTGTGGCTGGCCATCGGGGTGGCCGTACTGATCGCCCTGCTCGCCATGCACCGCCGCCCGGCCCTGGCCGGCATCGAAGAGACCGACGAGGAGGACGAATGAACGTGGTCGCACTGGACACCGAGCCCGCCTACGCCTTCGGCGGACGGGAGGCCGCGCTCACGGTCGCACCGGGCACCGTCGTCGAGCTGACCACCGAGGACTGCTTCGGCGGCGCGGTCAAGGGAGTGGACGACCTGCCCAGCCAGGTGTGCACCTTCCCCTACCTCAACCCGGTGACCGGCCCGATCGCCGTTGAGGGCGCCGAGCCGGGCGACGCGGTCGCGGTGCACTTCGTGGACATCCGCCCCGTCCGGGACTGGGCGGTCTCCACCACGTTCCCGCACTTCGGCGCGCTGACCACGACGCATGCGACGGCGATGCTGCACCCGGCGCTGGAGGAGCGGGTCTGGCTGTACGACGTCGACGCCGAACGCGGCGTCTGCCGCTTCAACGCCCGCAGCGGCGACCTCTCCATCGAGCTGCCGCTCGACCCCATGCACGGCACGGTCGGCGTGGCGCCCGCCGCCAACGAGGTGATCATGAGCATCACCCCGGGCGCGCACGGCGGCAACATGGACACCCCGGAGATGCGGGCCGGCACGACCGCCTACTTCCCGGTCAACGTCCCCGGCGGCCTGATCTCCCTCGGCGACGGCCACTGCCGCCAGGGCGAGGGCGAAGTCTGCGGGACGGCCGTCGAGGCGGCGATGAGCACCGTCATCGCCGTCGACCTCATCAAGGGCGCCGCTCCCCCGTGGCCCCGCCTGGAGAACGACGCGCACCTGATGTCGACCGGCTCCGCCCGCCCCCTGGAGGACGCCTTCCGGATCAGCCAGCACGACCTGATCACCTGGACGTCCTCCCTGCTCGGCCTGGACGAGCTGGACACCTACCAGCTCGTCAGCCAGGCGGGCCTGGCCCCGGCGGGCAACGTCGTCGACACGAACTACACGATGCTCGCCAAGCTCCCCAAGACCGTCCTGCGGGGAGCGCCCGCCTACGACGGCGTCCATGCCCGTCTCCGCGAGACCGCCGCGGCGTACCTCGCGCAGCGCTGAGGCTGCCCGAAGAACTCGGTGTCGTCGTCGCCGGCGGCGGCCGGGGAGCTACGGGAGACCGCCCCCTGAGACCGGCGCCGGGGCGGTGGCCGGGGCGAGGCGGCCGTCGGTCATCTCGTAGACGCGGTCCGCGGCGGCCAGTTGGGCGCGGTCGTGGGTGACCATGACGGTCGCCACGCGGGCGTCGCGGGTGAGGTCGGCCAAGAGCTTCACGATCTGCTCGCCCCGGTGGTGGTCGAGGGCGCTCGTGGGCTCGTCCACCAGGAGGACCTGCGGGTCGTTCATCAACGCGCGGGCGATGTTCACGCGTTGGCGTTCCCCACCCGAGAGCTGGTGCGGGCGCTTGTGCTCCATGCCGGCCAGGCCGACGGCGGCGAGCAGGTCGCGGGCGCGGCCGGCGGCGTTCCGGCGTCCCGACATGTGCGCCATCACCGTGAGCTGGTCGAGGGCGGTCAGGGACGGCAGCAGGTTCGGCTGCTGGAACACGATGCCGATGTGGTCGCGGCGCAGGCGGGTGCGTTCGGACGGGCCGAGGCCGGTCACGTCCCGGCCCGCGATCTCGACGGTGCCCGAGACCGGCGGGATCAGCGTCGCCGCGACGGCGAGCAGGCTCGACTTCCCGGAGCCGGACGGGCCGGCGACCGCCGCGAACTCGCCCGGCCCGACGCGCAGGGTGACGCGGTCGAGGGCGGTCAGCGTCCGGTCGCCGTCGGGGTAGGTCAGGACGGCGTCGGCCAGGTACAGGCTCATCGTGCGGCTCCCAGGGCGGTGAGGGGGTCGACGGAAGTGATCTTGCGGATGGCGAGCGCGGCCCCGGCGGCGCCGAGGACGATCATGACGGCGACCGGGGCGGCCGTGGTGGCGGTCGACACGACGAACGGCACCGCGCCGCCGAGGGCGAGCCCCGCGGCCGCGCCGATCGCGCCGCCGAGGCCCGCGCCGGCGAGCAGGACGAGGACCGCCTGCGCGAGCGCGTCGCGCAGCAGGTAGCCGGTGCTCGCGCCGAGCGCCTTGAGGACGGCGACGTCCGCGCGGCGCTGGATCGTCCAGACGGTGAAGAACGCGCCGATGACCAGCGCCGAGATCGCGAACAGGAACCCGCGCATGAGCTGCAGCGACCCGTTCTCCGCCGAGTACGACGGGATCTTGGACACGGCGTCGCCCGGGGTCAGGGCGGTCGTCCCGAGGCGCCGGTCGGCGGCGCCGAGGTCCGGGTCGCCGGTGGTGTGCAGCAGCAGGACGGACGAGCCCTGCGGGTCGGCGGCCTTCCAGTCGTCCATCCGCAGCCAGGCGACCGGGCTGTGGCTGTAGGACGCTTCGCCGCCGATGCCCGCGACGGTGAAGGAGCGTCCGGCGATCTCCGCCGTCGCGCCCGGCTGGAGCCCGGTCTCCCGGGCGAGGTCGCGGGAGAGGGTGACCTGGCCCGGTGGAGGCGAATCCTTGCCCGCGTCGACGCCGAAGAGGGCGACCGGAGTGCCCTCCCCCAGCCGGTTCATGCCGATGCCGAGCGGTTCGGCCCGCACGCCCGGAACGTCCTGCCAGCCCTGGAGCGTCCGCTGGTCGATGCGGCTGGTCGTGAACGAGTCGCCGCTCAGCACGACCCGGTCGGCGGGCAGGTTCGCGATGGCGGAGCCGCTGTCGCGGGCCAGCCCCTCGGTGAGCCCGGACAGCATCGTCACGAGCAGGGTGATGAGCAGGACGACCGCTCCCATCAGCGCGAACCGCCCCTTGGCGAAGCGCAGGTCCCGTAGCGCCACGAACACGGTGAATCCCCCGTCCACGTCGGTTCCAGTGCCTCCAGCCTCGCGGGAGGGAGAAGGGCGCACATCGTGCGGCGGCACCGCGCGGCCGCCTCCTTCCGGACGGCCGGTATCCACCTTTCGATCGATGTGACCTGGGGATTCGTCGCTTACGCTGGGTGAGACATGAGGAACGATCCGTTCTCCCCGGCGATGCGGCTGCTCGCCTGGGCCATGCACGGCACCTTCCTGGTCCTGCTCGCCATCGCGCTGGCCCGCAGCCTGCGGGACGGCCCGGTCCTGGCGGGCGGGCTCCTGCTGGGCGCCCTGTACGCGGCCGGGGTCGTCCACGGCACGCGGCACCGCCCCCGGCCGGGGCCGGCGCGGGCGTGGCTCGCGCTGCTCACCGCCGGGTGGGCGGCGCTGGCGCTCGCGTCCCCCGCCTACGTGTGGCTGGCCTTCCCGCTGTTCTTCCTGTACGTCCACCTGCTGCGGCTCGCCTGGGCGCTGCCCGGCGTGGTGCTGCTGACGGCCGCCGCGATCGGCGCGGTCGCCTGGCACGGCGACGGGATCACGCTCGCGGAGGTCCTCGGGCCGAGCGTCGGCGCGGCCGTCGCCACCCTGATGGCCCTCGCCTACCAGGCGCTCTACCGGGAGAGCGAGGAGCGCCGCCTGCTCATCGACGACCTGGTGCGCACCCGCGAGCGGCTCGTCCGGGCGGAGTCGGACGCGGCGCGGCTCACCGAGCGGGAGCGGCTCGCGCGGGAGATCCACGACACGCTCGCGCAGGGCATGTCGAGCATCATCCTGCTGCTCCGCGCCGCGCGGCGCGACCTCGACGGCGACCGGGACACCGCCCGGGACGCCGTCCGGGGGCGGCTGGCGGAGGCCGAGCAGGCGGCGGCGGAGAACCTGGAGGAGGCGCGCAACTTCGTGCGGGAACTGGCGCCGCCCGTCCTGGAGCGGTCGTCGCTCACCGACGCGCTCCGCCGGATCACCGAGTCGGCGGCGGCCCGCTCCACGTCCCGGATCAGGTTCGAGGCGACGGGCACGCCGCTGCCGCTGCCCACCGACCACGAGGTGGCGCTCGTCCGCATCGCGCAGAGCGCGCTCGGCAACGCCGCGCAGCACTCCGGCGCCGCCAACGTCGGCGTCACGCTGACCTACCTCGACGACGCGGTGGTCCTGGACGTCTACGACGACGGCCGAGGCTTCGACCCGGCGGCGCCGGCGACCGGCTACGGGCTGCGCGCGATGCGGGAGCGGGCCCGCGCGCTCGGCGGGACGCTCACCGTCGAGTCCGCGGTGGACGAGGGCACGGCCGTCGTGGCGTCCCTCCCGGTGCCCGGGGAGGCGGGATGACCCCGATCCGGATCCTGCTCGTCGACGACCACCCGGTCGTCCGGTCCGGCATCCGGGCCATGCTGGCCGACCAGCCCGGCTTCGAACTGGTCGGCGAGGCGGCGACGGGCGAGGAGGGCGTCGAGGCGGCCCGCCGCCTGAAACCGGCCGTGGTCCTGATGGACCTGCGGCTCGGCGCGGGCATCCACGGCAGCGAGGCGACCCGGCGGATCACCGCCGCCCCGGACGCCCCGCGCGTCCTCGTGCTGACCACCTTCGACACCGACTCCGACATCCTCGCCGCCGTCGAGGCGGGCGCCACCGGCTACCTGCTCAAGGACGCGCCGCCGGACCGGCTGTTCGCCGCGATCCGGTCGGCCGCGGCCGGGGACAGCGCGCTCGCGCCGAGCGTGGCGTCCCGCCTCCTCGGCCGCATGCGGACCCCGGCCGCCGCGCTGACCCCGCGCGAGCTGGACGTCCTCGGCCTCGTCGCCGAGGGCCTGTCGAACCGGCAGATCAGCCGCCGGCTGTTCCTCAGCGAGACGACGATCAAGACGCATCTGGTGCACATCTACGCCAAGCTCGGCGTCGACTCCCGCACCGCCGCCGTCGCCGCCGCGACCCGCCGGGGGCTGATCCGCCCGCCCGACTAGCCGCGGACGGGCTCGGCCGCCGTCTCGGCGGCCGCGGGCGCGGGGCGGCGCGGCCAGAGCGCGCGGTCGCCGAGGAGCCGCACGATCGCCGGGACCAGCAGCGGCCGGACGACGAACGTGTCGAGCAGGATCCCGATCGCCATCGCCATGCCGAACTGGTACAGCTCGCGGATCGGCTGCGTCATCAGCACCGCGAACGTCCCGGCGAGGATCAGCCCGGCCGAGGACACCACGCCGCCCGTCCGGGTGATCGCCGCGCGCAGCGCCTCCACCGGGGCCCGGCGCTCGGACTCCTGCCGGTACCGGCTCATGATGAAGATGTTGTAGTCGACGCCCAGCGACACCAGGAAGATGAACACGTAGGCGGTGACCCGGTTGCCGATGCCCGCGTCGCCGCCGAGCCAGACGGTGATCGCGACCGTCAGGCCGAGCGTCGCGAGGAACGACAGCAGCAGGGTGGCGAGCAGGTAGACCGGTGCCAGCACCGACCGGAGCAGCCAGCCCAGCACCAGCCCGACGATCAGCAGGACCAGCGGGACGAGGACGAGCATGTCCCGGTCGAGCGCCGACTTGATGTCGGCGGTCTCGGCGGTGGGCCCGGCGACGAGCACGCGCGCGTCCGCGATCCCGGCGTCCCGCGCCGCCGCGGCGGCCGAGGAGCGCAGCGGGCCGACGGCGTCCATCGCGGCGGACGAGTACGGGTTGTCCTTGAGCACGACGGTGATCCGGGCGGCGCCGGCGGCCATGTCGCGGCGCGGGTCGAACGCCGTCCGCGCGGCCTGCGGCGCGACCGCGGACCGGACGGCCTCCACCTGCGCGGGCGCGAGGTTCCGGCCCCGCACGAGGAGGGTGGACGGCGCGATCTCCCCCGGCCCGAGATCCCGGTCGATCATGGTCTGCCCGGCGGCCGAGTCGGTGCCGACCCGGAACCCGCTGACGAAGTCGAAGCTCTCCTTGTACCCGGTCATGCCGAGGGCGAGCACGGCCAGGAGGACGAGCGTCCCCGCGAGGACGCGGCGCGGTGCGGCCACGACCAGGTCGGCGGCGCGCCGCCACACGGCGCCGCCCGTCGCGCGCCGGGCCATCGCCGCCTCGGAGAACGGCCAGAACACCGCCCGCCCGCACAGCAGGACGGCGGCCGGGATGAAGGTGAACGCGACCACCGCCATCACCGCGACGCCGAGCGCGAGGTACGGCCCGAACCCGCGCAGCGCCGGGGACGCGCAGGCCAGCAGCGCGAACATGGCGAGCACGATCGTGGACGCGCTGGCGAGCACCGACTCGGCCGTCCCGCGCAGCGCCTCCCGCATCGCCGCGAACCGGTCGCCCGCGTCGACCAGCGCCTCGCGGTACCGGCTGGTGATGATCAGCGCGTAGTCGGTGCCGACCCCGAACAGCAGCACGGTCATGATCGAGGCGGTCTGCCCGCTGATCGTGACGGCGCCCGCGTCGGCGAGGACCGCGCCGACCGACTCGGTGACGCGCATGGCCACGCCGACCGCGAGCAGCGGCACCAGCGCCAGCAGCGGCGACCGGTACACCACCAGCAGGATCACCAGGACGAGCAGCACGGTGCCGAGCAGCAGCACCTTGTCGCCGCTGGAGAAGACCTTGACGGTGTCGACGATGATCCCGGCGGGGCCCGTGACCGCGACGGTCGCCGCGGGGGCGGCGTCCTTGACGGCCGTCCGGAGATCGGCGACGGCGTCCTTGAAGGCATCGCTGGTCGCATCGCCCGTCACGGGGACGATCACGACCCGCGTCTTCCCGTCCGCCGAGGTCAGCCCCTCCCCGCCGGGGACGCAGTCGGTGCCGGGTTTCGTCCCGTCCTGGCCGCACACCGGGGACACCGGCATGCCGGTCCCCTGCCGCACCGCGCCCGCGGCGCGGGTCACGGCCGCGGTGGCCGCCGGGCCGTCCTCGGCCTTCACGACCACGACGGCCGGCAGCGCATCGCTCCCCGGGAACGCGCGCTCGAGTTCGCGCTGCGCCACCGACGAGTCGCTCGCCGCCGGGGCGCTGTTCGCCGACGAGTTGTCCTCCACCGACTTCAGGTCGGGCGCCACCCCGGCCAGGACACCGGTCAGGACGATCCAGAAGACGACCGTGAGAGCCGCCGAGCGTTTGGAGGCGAGCATCGCCCGCAGCAGAGCCGACATGGGTAACCTTCGTTTTTAGGAACAGGGTGTCGCCATAACTGCGGGCTACCATATCGGTGCCCCCGCGAGGGGGCGTCCGGGGGTCGGGAAAGCGGGAGGAACGGCGTGCCGAAGATCAACGCGCCGACCGTCCGGGAGCACCGCAGCCGGATGGAGGCGGCGCTGGTCGACGCGGCCGAGGAGATCCTCCGCGAGGGCGCCGGCCTGACCGTCGGCGCCGTGGCGCGCCGCGTGGGCATCGCCCGCTCCAGCGTCTACAAGTACGTCGGCAGCGTGGACGAGCTGATCGAGGCCGTCGTCGCCCGCGACTTCCCGCGCTGGGTCGCCGCCGTCCGCCGCGAGGTGGACGCGGCGCACACCCCCCAGGAGCGCGTCCTCGCCTACGCCCGCGCCAACATCGCCGAAGGCGCGAGCGGAGACCACCGCTG
Source organism: Actinomadura chokoriensis (assembly GCF_039529475.1). NCBI lineage: Bacteria > Bacillati > Actinomycetota > Actinomycetes > Streptosporangiales > Thermomonosporaceae > Actinomadura > Actinomadura chokoriensis. The sequence continues at coordinate 71,375 of NZ_BAAAMW010000016.1, forward strand.
GCGCGTCGGCCTGGCCCGAGCATCGCTGTCCCCGGAAGCCCTGCACCGCGTCATGGCAATGCACGGCGAACTAGAGGCCCTGCTAGCCGGGGCCGTCCAAGAGATGGACGCCCGCCACCCCGATCTACTTCAATCCGCCGTGCAGTCCCTGGTGGACACCGCGATCCGCGCCATCGACAACGGCAAGCCCCCCACCGCCGTCACCGACTTCACCCTCACCGCCATCACGGCCGTGACCGGCGCCTCCCGCTAGGGGAGGATTCGGCGGTCGTAGGCGGTGGCCACGGCCGCGGCTCGGTCCTTGACGTCCAGTTTCGCGTAGATGTGGGTCAGATGGGTCTTGACCGTGGCCTCGCTGATGAAGAGCTCGGCGGCGATCTCCCGGTTGGCGGTGCCGCGGGCCACCAGGCGCAGGACCTCCAGTTCGCGCGTGCTCAGGTCGATGCCGCGCGGTTCGCGGACGCGGGAGACCAGGCGGGACGCGATGGCCGGGGACAGGACGGTGCGGCCCTCGGCGGCGGCGCGGACCGCCTCGAAGAGGTCGTCGCGCGGCGCGTCCTTCAGGAGGTAGCCGGTGGCGCCGGCCTCGATCGCCGGGATCGTGTCGGTGTCGGTGTCGTAGGTGGTGAGGACGAGCACCTTGCACGGAAGCCCGCGGCGCGTCAGTTCGGTGATGGCCTCCACGCCGCCTCCGCCGGGCATCCGCAGATCCATGAGGACGACGTCGGGGCCGAGTTCGGCGGCCAGCACGACGGCTGCGCGGCCGTCGGCGGCCTCGCCCACGACCCGGAAGCCGGTGGTCGCGGCGAACATGCCGCGCAGCCCGTCCCGGACGACGGGGTGGTCGTCGACGATCAGCACGGTGATGTCGGCGGTGTTCTCGGCGGTGTTCTCGGCGGTGTTCTCGGCGGTGTTCTCGGCTGCGCTGCCGGCGGTGTTCTCAGGCATGGCGGATCAACGGTACGCGGGCGGACACGGCCGTGCCCCGTCCCGGCTCCGACTCGACCTCCAGCGAACCGGCGACCCGTTCGGCGCGTTCGCGCATGCCGGTCAGGCCGAAGCCGGAGGAGGGGCCGGTGAAGCCGCGGCCGTCGTCGCGGACGTCAAGGGTCACTTCGTCGTCCATGTAGGAGAGGGTCACGCCGATGCGGTCGGCGTGCGCGTGGCGGGTGGCGTTGGCGAGCGCCTCCTGGGCGATGCGCAGGAGGGTCGCCTCCAGTTCGCCGTGCAGGGGTTCCACCGTTCCGGTGACGGTGAGGTCGACGCCGTCGCCGGTGATCTTCTTGAGCGCCTCGGGCAGCGTGTCGTCCTCCAGGTGGGTGGGGGCGAGGGCCCGCACGGAGCGGCGGGCCTCGCGCAGGCTCTCGCGGGCGAGGCCGGTGGCGCGGCGGACGTGCTCGCTGTCCTCGGCGGCCTGGAGCTGGGTGATGATGCCCGTCAGTCCCTGGGCGATCGTGTCGTGGATCTCGGCGGCCAGCCGGCGCCGCTCGTCGCTGACCCCGGCCTCGCGCGCCTGGACGAGGAGCTGCGCCTGCAGGCCCGCGTTCTCGGCGAGGGCCTGCTCCAGGCGGGTGTTGGTCCGTTCGAGTTCGGCGATGGTCTCGGCCTGGACGCGGGTCCGCTCGGCCTCCCGGTCGGAGAGGGCGCCGAAGACGAGGATGAGCCCGGTGTTCAGGACGAGGAGGCCGCCGAACCCGGCCGCCTGCCCGGGGCTCGCCGGTGGCAGCCCGCCCGACTGCGCGCCCGCCATCGTGACCGCCGTGACGAACGCCCCGGTCATGGCCCAGCGGCGGGTCAGGAAGTGCTGGGAGTCGAAGTACCCGAGGACGGCGTAGACGGAGAAGAAGGGGTTCAGCCACGACATGGCGAACGCGAGGGCGGTCCGCGTCCAGAAGTAGACGGGCCCGGGGATCTTCCGTCCGGCGTGCAGGATCTGGAGGGCCAGCGCGGTGACCAGGAGGGCCGCCGCCGCCCGCTCCTCCGCCACCGACATGATCTCCCGGATGAGCAGCGCCAGGAAGGTCGCGAGCGGGAGCAGGGCGAACGGCCCCCAGCGGTAGAACCGCTCCCATTGCTCCTGAATTGTCGGCATTCTGCCAGTTTCCCCCACTCCAGCGGAGTCCCAGCGCGGTTCCCTACTCCCAGCGGAACCAGCGCACGGCGGCGGCGATCAGGACGGCGGCCCAGGCGGCGGTGACGCCGAGGTGCGTCCAGTCCGGCCACGCGCCCTCGGCGGCCTGGTTGAGGGCCTGGGACGCGGCCCCGAACGGAAAGTACTCCACGATCCGCTGCAGCACATCGGGCATGGCCTGGACCGGCACCCAGACCCCCGCGAGGAACATCGCCGGGAAGAAGACGACCGAGCCGACCACGGTGGTGGCCTTGGTGGTCGGCGTGACCGCCGTGACCGCCGCGCCCAGCGCGAGCGCGCCGAGCGCGCCGAGCAGGAGCGCCAGCAGGTATCCGGGCACCTGGCCGGGCAGCGCCACGCCGAAGGCGACCCGGCCGACGGCGATGACCAGCAGCGCCGACCCGAGCGCGGCGGCGAAGTGCAGGACGATCTGCGCCGCCAGCAGCGACGCGGGCCGGACGGGCGTGGTCGACATCCGGCGCAGGATGCCGCGCTCGCGGTAGCCGGACAGGACGGGCGGCAGCGCCTGGATCCCCGCCATGATCAGCGCGAGCAGCACGTTGACCGGGACGTACAGGTCGATGACCCGGAGGCCGCCGAGGGAGGGGTCCGGGTCCCGGAACGACGGGATCAGCCCGAGGATCGTCAGCAGCACGGTCGGGAACGCGACGATCCAGAACAGGCTGAACGGCTCGCGGGAGAAGAGCCGGAATTCGGCCTTGAGGACGGCGGTGGACGCGGACACGTCAGTTCTCCTGCTCTGCGGTGAGTTCGAGGAAGGCGTCGTCCAGCGTGGCGTCGGTGATGCGCAGCTGGTGGGCGGTGACCTGGCTCCGGGCCAGCAGCGAGATGACCGCGTTGACGGTCGCGTCGGTGCCGTGGACGGTGAGGCGGCCGTCGCGCCGCTCGATGGTCGCGGCCTCCGGCAGGTCGGCCAGGTCGCCGGCGTCGAGGGGCCGGGACGGGGTGAACGACAGCACGGTGCCGCCGGCGCTGCGCCGGATCAGCCCGGCGGGGGTGTCGAGCGCGGCGACACGGCCCTGCTTGAACACCGCGATCCGGTCGCAGAGCCGCTGCGCCTCCTCCATGAAGTGGGTGACGAGCACGACGGTGACGCCGGAGCCGCGGACGTCCTCGATCAGCGTCCAGGTGTCGCGGCGGGCGCGCGGGTCGAGGCCGGTGGTCAGCTCGTCCAGGACGACGATCCGGGGGCGGCCGATCAGCGCGAGGGCGATGAACAGGCGCTGCTTCTGCCCGCCGGACAGCTTGCCGAACCGCGTCCCGAGCTTCCCGGTGATCCCGAGCCGCTCGGCGAGCTCCCGCCAGTCGGCGGGCTCCGGATAGAAGGCGCTGTAGAGCTCCAGCGCCTCCCGGACGGTCAGCTTCTCCTGGAGTTCGCTCTCCTGGAGCTGCACGCCGAGGATCCCGGTGAGCTCCGCGCGGTCGGTGCGCGGGTCGAGGCCGGCGACGCGCACGGCTCCCCCGTCCGGCTCGCGCAGACCCTCCAGGCACTCGACGGTCGTCGTCTTCCCCGCCCCGTTGGAGCCGAGGATCCCGAAGATCTCCCCCTCCTCGACGGCGAAGGTGACGCCGTCCACGACCGGACGGCCGCCGTAGACCTTCCGCAGGCCGTTGACTTCGATGATGGGCATGCTTCGAGCATCGCGGCGCCCGTCCCGGCGCACATCGCCCGAGCCGCTCGACCCGGCATCAGCCGATCGGCTGATGCCGGGGCCGTACCAGCGTCCGCGCCAGGTGGACGAGCATGGCGGCGAAGGCGAGCGCCCACACGGTCAGCGCCACCCACGTCTCGTACGTGCCGATGCCCTCGACGACGGGAAGGCTGTCGGCGACGCCGAGGTACTGGCCCGCGACCCCGTACATGCCGAGGGGGAACACGACGCTCCACCAGGTCGCCTCGTAGCGGAGCGGGATGCGGTGGACGACGTGCCGCCACCACCCGGCCGCGACCAGCGGGACGATGAGCCAGCTGCCGAACGCCCAGAACACCACGGACACGCCGGCGACGAGGCCGCGGGTGGCGTTCACCATCGGCGCGTCGGCCATCTCCACGATCCGCGCGCCCGCCACCACGGTGATGGCGGTGGCGCCCATCGCGACCCAGTAGGGCGGGGTCAGGTCCGTCGGGCGCAGCGGGTACAGCAGCAGCCGCGCGGCGACGAAGATCCCGGCGGCGGCGTACAGGATCGCGCCGACCGCCCAGGAGCAGACGGCGAGCAGCGCCAGTTCCCGGCGCCACATCTCCGACTGCGGTTCCAGGACGGCCGACAGCACCGCGACCGATTGGCTGGCGACGACCCAGATGAACCACGTCCCGTTCGCCCCGGCCACGACGGGACGGTCCTCGCGGCCGAGCACCGCCGTCCACGGCACGACGTAGCCGAGCACGAACCAGCTGAGCCCGCCGACGACGAGCAGCCCGAGCGCGACGCCGTGCTGCCCGGTCAGCGCGATCCGCGTCCCGAGGACGTCGGTGCCGGCGACGAAGGTGAAGAACCCGAACCCGCGCCGCGGGTCGGTGAAGTCGGCGCGCAACTCGGCGGGAAAGGCGACCGCCCGCCACACCGTCGCCGCGACGAGAACGGCGTACGACACGATGGCCACCCACATCATCACGTCCGACAGCAGCGTCAGCCCGTTCGTGTGCACGCCGAGCGACACGATGCAGGTCCCCATGACCAGCGCGAAGTACCCCGGATTAAGCGTCGCGACGGCCTGTTCGACTGCGACAGGACGCATGCCCGCACGCTCGCTGCTCACCAATCCTCCGAAGGGTGCCTCCGGCTCTTCGGCCGGGTGGAGTCCGTAGTCTGCCAGGAGCGGCCAAGGCGAACCGATGCGGTCCGGCGTCGAAGTTCTCCATCACCTGATCCGCATTCTCCGTACATGTACGTTCACACTCTGCAATGTGCTGACCATGCGAACGGCGTACAAGTGCCGGGCCTACCCGGACTCCGAGCAGGCGGCGATCTTCAGCCGCACGTTCGGCTGCGTCCGCCTGGTATAGAACGCGGCTCCCGCCAGTCCGCCCACTACACCCGCTCGGCCTTCCGATTCAAGAACGGGCACCTGTGGATGGCCAAGACCACCGCACCACTGACGCTGGTGTGGTCTTTCGACGAGGTGGACCTGGCCGCATTGAACCCGACGATGGTGGTGGTCTCGCGGGAACCGGACGGCCGCTGGTACGTGACCTTGGCCGTCGACCGCGACCCACTCGAGCCGATGCCGTCGACCGGGCACCAGATCGGCATCGATCTGGGAGTAAAGGACTTCGCGGTGACCAGTGACGGAGACCGCATTGCCAACCCCCGCCATCTGGAGCGCAAGGCGGCGAACCTGGCCCGCTATCAGCGGCGCATGACCCGTAAGCAACTCGGCTCGGCCAATCGGCGCAAGGCCAGGGCCAAGGTCGCCCGCTCCCACCGCAAGGTCCGCAATGCCCGGGCCGACTTCCTGCACCGCACCAGCACCGGCCTCGTCCGCCGAGCGGATGTGATCGTGATCGAGGATCTCACGGTCGCCGGCATGGTTCGCAACCGCCGACTGGCCCGCGCGATCTCCGACTGCGGGTGGGGCGAGTTCCGGCGCCAACTGGAGTACAAGGCCCACCGCGCCGGGCGTACCCTGATCGTGATCGACCGGTGGTACCCCTCGTCCAAGACCTGCTCGGCCTGCGGGTACCTCCTGGCCGAACTGAGCCTTTCCACCCGGCGTTGGACGTGTCCGGGCTGCCGCACCCGGCACGACCGGGACCACAACGCGGCCGAGAACATCCTTGCGGCTGGTCGAGCCGTAGCCGCGGGCAGCGCCCCCGGCGAGGTCTGTGGAGCTGATGTCAGACGGCAAGGGCCCTCCCTTCCGCAGTCGGCCGGGAAGCAGAAACCCCTATGGCGCGAGCCGTAGGAATCCCCTTCGCAGAGGGGGAGGGAGTCAAATCAGTACGGTACGCCGATCTTGCGCCACTTCCTGCCGCCGGTTCCCGGTTCGGGCGGGGGTGCGGCGCGGCGGTTCCGGTAGACGACGTAGGGCCGCCACAGGTACCAGAGCGGGTAGCTCCACGCGTGGACGAGCCGGCTGAACGGCCACACCGCGAGGATCGCCCAGGCGGCGGTCGCGTGCACCTGGTACATCGCGGGCGCGGCGGCGATCGCCCGGTAGTCCGGGGAGCCGGTGAACAGGCTGCGGAACCACGGGGACACGGTGTGCCGGTAGTCGTAGCCGTCCCCGAACTGCTGGACGCCGAGGGTCAGGTAGATGCCGAGCACGCTGATGATGCCGAGCAGGATCAGCGCCAGGTAGTCGACCGCGCTGGTGGTGGCGCGCACCCGCGGGACGCCCATCCGGCGGAAGATCAGGATGCCGGCGCCGATGAGGACGCCGATCGCCGCGACCGACCCGGCGATGCCGGAGAACAGGGTGTAGGCGCGTTCCGGAATGCCCATCCACTCGGTGACCGACTTCGGGATGAGGATGCCGATGACGTGCCCGGCGATGGCGGCGAACGTGGCGTAGTGGAACAGCGGCGCGCCCCATTTGAGGAGCCGGCGCTCCTGCAGCTGGGTGGAGCGGCTCGTCCAGCCGAACTGGTCGTAGCGCCAGCGCCAGACGTGCCCGACCACGAACACGATCAGCGCGGCGTAGGGCAGGATGATCCACCACCACAGGTCCCAGTTCGTCATCGGCGTCCTCCCGCCCCGGTTCCGTCCATGTACTCCGGTGGGGCGAACGGTTCGAGGCCCACCTCCTCGTCCGGCGGTCCCTTCTCCCACGCGTGGCGGACCAGCGCGAGGTCGCGGCGGGTCAGCCGCGGCAGTCCCGCGCACACCGCCCCGATCAGGTCGGCGTAGGGGGTGCCCGCCTCGCGCAGCGCCTTGCGCAGCAGCTCCAGGTCGGCGCGGTGCCGCCGCAGCAGCGTCTCGCCGGCGGGGGTGAGCGCCGCGAAGTCGAGGACGAGCGGCAGGTAGTCGGGCAGGTCCTCGTCGGACGGCTGGAACCCGGCGACCCGGTAGGCGGTCTTGAACGCGAGCATCGCCATGCCGCGCTTGCGGGTGTCGCCGTACCGGTAGTAGGTGAGGTACAGCGCGCAGCGGCGCCGCAGGTCGAACGTCTCGACGTAGTGCTGCGCGACCTCGCCGGACGGGGTGGCGCGCAGCCAGCCGAGGAACCGCGCGAACGCCTCCCGGGACGCCTTCGGCGCGGTGCCGGACGCGGCGGCGTCGAGCCGGTCGAGCCCCTCGAACAGCGCCGCCGTCGGGTATTGCAGCAGCACCGACGCGAGCTTGTACGGGCTGCCCGCCAGGCTCTTCGCCATGCTTCTCGCCGGGCTTTTCGCAGTGCCGCCCGCAGTGCTGCCGGCCGTGGGGGTCATGTCGGGTCCCCTTCCGGGAAGAGGTGGGGCGCGTCGCCGCGGCCGTCCCAGCCGAGCAGGTTGAAGTGCGTCCTGCCGTCGTCGCCGCGGAACGTGCCGGCGCCGCCGCGGACCTCGCCCGGATGGAAGTCCTCCACGCTCGGCGGCCCGCTGCCGCCCATGCCGGGGCCGCCGTCGGTGTCGAGGCTGCAGAACAGCTGCTCATGCTGGGCCATGAGCCGTCCGGCGTCCTCGGCGTGCGCCTTCGGGATGACGTAGCGCTCCTCGTACTTGGCGATGGCGAGCAGCCGGTACAGGTCGTCCAGTTCCTCCGGGGTGGAGCCGACCGACGCGGGCAGGTCCTCGCCGAGGTCGAGGCCGAGCTGCCCGGCGCGCTGCACGGCGCGGACGGCGGCGAGCTTGCGCAGGACGTCCCGGACGGTCGACGCCTTCCCCGCCGTGAACAGGTTCGCGAGGTACTCGATTGGGATGCGCAGCTCGTCGATCGTGGCGAAGACGCGGTCGGGGTCGTCGGCGTCGTATCCGGCGGAGTGCGCGACGTCCGCGACCGGGGACAGCGGCGGGATGTACCAGACCATCGGCAGCGTCCGGTACTCCGGATGCAGCGGCAGCGCGACCCGGTGCCGGACGGCCAGCGAGTAGACCGGCGAGCGCTTCGCCGCCTCGATCCAGTCGGCGGGAATGCCGGCTTCCGCGGCCTCCCGCTGCACGTCCGGGTCGAAGGGGTCGAGGAACACCGAAAGCTGCGCCTCGTACAGGTCCTGCTCGTCGGGCGTCGCGGCGGCCTCGGTCACCTTGTCGGCGTCGTACAGGAACAGGCCCAGGTAGCGGAGCCGGCCGACGCACGTCTCGGAGCAGATGGTCGGCTGCCCGGCCTCGATGCGCGGGAAGCAGAGCGTGCACTTCTCCGCCTTGCCGGTGCGGTGGTTGAAGTACACCTTCTTGTACGGGCAGCCGGACACGCAGAACCGCCAGCCCCGGCAGCGGTCCTGGTCGACGAGGACGATGCCGTCCTCCGACCGCTTGTACATCGCGCCGGACGGGCACGACGCGACGCACGACGGGTTGAGGCAGTGCTCGCAGATGCGCGGCAGGTAGAACATGAACACCTGCTCGAACTCCATCTTGACCCGGTCCTCGATCCCGGCGAGGTCGGGGTCGCCGACCGCGTGCTCGGGCGCGCCCGCGAGGTCGTCGTCCCAGTTGCTGCCCCACTTCAGGTTCATGTCGCGGCCGGTGAGCGCCGAGATGGAGTGCGCGCTGGGGTTCGTCGTGCCGAGCGGGGCGTGGATCACCGTCTGGTAGTCGTAGGTCCAGGGGTCGCCGTAGTCGTCGATGGACGGCAGGTTCGGGTTGTAGAAGATCGCGAGCAGCTTGCTCAGCCGGCCGCCGGCCTTGAGCTGGAGGCGGCCCCTGCGGTCGAGCGTCCAGCCGCCCTTCCACTGCTCCTGGTCCTCGTAGCGGCGCGGGTAGCCGAGGCCGGGCTTGGTCTCGACGTTGTTGAAGTACACGTACTCGGTGCCCGGACGGTTGGTCCAGGTCTGCTTGCAGGTGACCGAGCAGGTATGGCAGCCGATGCACTTGTCGAGGTTCATCACCATCGCCACCTGCGCCATCGGCCGCATCAGAACCGCACCTCCTGGGAGCGCCTGCGGATCACGCCGACCTCGTCCCGCTGGCTGCCGGTCGGGCCGTAGTAGTTGAACCCGTAGCTGAACTGGCCGTAGCCGCCGATCAGGTGCGTCGGCTTGATCACCAGGCGGGTCAGCGAGTTGTCGGAGCCGCCGTGCCAGCCGGACAGCTCCGACTTCGGCGTCATCAGGTGCCGGTCCATCGCGTGGTACATGAAGACCGTCCCGCGCGGCATCCGGTGCGTGACCACCGCGCGGCAAGCCACCACTCCGTTGCGGTTGTAGGCCTCGATCCAGTCGTTGTCGCGGACGCCGATCTCCGCCGCGTCGACCGGGCTCATCCAGATCACCGGGCCGCCGCGGAACAGCCGCAGCATGTGCAGGTTGTCCTGGTACTCCGAGTGGATCGACCATTTCGAATGCGGGGTGAGGTACCGGACGGTGACCTCCGGCCGCCCCTCCTCCCGGAGGCCCAGTTCACCGGAGTGGTGCCGGACGTAGCTCAGCGGCGGGCGGTAGGTCGGCAGCGCCTCGCCGTACTCGTGGATCCAGTCGTGGTCGAGGAAGAAGTGCATCCGCCCGGTGAGCGTGTGCCAGGGTTTCTTGCGCTCGACGTTGACGGTGAACGGGGAGTATCTCCGTCCGCCCGATTCGATGCCGGACCATTCCGGGCTTGCGATGACGGCGCGGGGCTGCGCCACGGTGTCGCCGAACGAGATGTGCTCCCCGGAGCGCTCCTCGCCGAGGTCGGCGAGTCCGACGCCGGTCCTCTTCTCCAGGTCCTTCCAGCCGAGCATGGCGACGCGGCCGTTCGTGGTGCCCGACAGCGCCAGGATCGCCTCGGCCAGATGCACGTCCAGGGAGAGGGACGGGCGGCCGTCGGCGACACCGCCGCGCACGACCCCGTTGGCCTGGCGCAGGTAGTCGACCGCCTCGGTCGGCACCCACGAGACGCCCTTGGTGGACGTCCCCTTGTCGACCAGCGGGCCGAGCGCGGCCATCTTCGCCGCGACCGCCGTGTAGTCGCGCTCGATGGTGACGAGCTTCGGCATCGTCACGCCGGGGACCGGCTCGCACTCCCCCGCCTTCCAGTCGAGGACCCTGCCGCCCGGCTGGGCGGTCTCGTCCGGGCTGTCGTGCATCAGCGGCACCGGGAGGACGTCGGTGCGGGTGCCGAGATGCTCGCGGGCGAGCTTGGAGAAGTCCTCGGCGATGAGCCGGAACGCGTCGAAGTCGGTCCGCGACTCCCACGGCGGCGCGATCGCCGGGTTGAACGAGTGCACGAACGGGTGCATGTCCGTGCTGGACAGGTCGTGCTTCTCGTACCAGGTCGCCGCCGGCAGGACGATGTCGGCGTACGTGCACGAACTCGTCATACGGAAGTCGATGGTGGTGAGCAGGTCGAGCTTGCCGCGCGGCGCCTCGTCCCGCCAGGCCACCTCGGCCGGGCGCAGGCCCGGCGGCGACTCCTCGGCCCGGACGGCGTCGTCGGTGCCGAGCAGGTGCCGCATGAAGTACTCCATGCCCTTGCCCGAGGAGCCGAGGACGTTCGCCCGCCAGATCGTCATGACCCGCGGCCAGTTCTCGGGCGCATCCGGGTCCTCGGCGGCGAACCGGAGCCGGCCGGACTTCAACTCGTCCACGACGTGGTCGGCGACGGGACGCCCCGCGCGCTCGGCCTCGTCGGCGAGGTCGAGCGGGTTCCGGTCGAAGCCCGGATGGGACGGCGTCCAGCCGAGGCGGGACGCCTGCGCCAGGCAGTCGGCGAACATCCGCCCCTGGAACAGGCCGCGGCCGAGCGGACCGACCATCTCGCCGGGCCCGAACGTCTCGTACCGCCACTGGTCGGTGTGCAGGTAGAAGAACGAGGTGCCGGTCATGTGCCGGGTGGGGCGCTGCCAGTCCAGCGCGAACGCGGTCTGCTGCCAGCCGGTCAGCGGACGCACCTTCTCCTGGCCGACGTAGTGCGCCCAGCCGCCGCCGTTCACGCCCTGGCAGCCGCACAGCATCGTCAGCGTGAAGAACGCCCGGTAGATCTGGTCGGAGTGGTACCAGTGGTTCGTCCCGCCGCCCATGCAGATCATCGACCGGCCGCGCGACAGCTCGGCGTTGCGGGCGAACTCCCGCGCCACCCTGACCGCGGCCGCCGCCGGGACGGACGTGATCCCCTCCTGCCACGCGGGCGTGTTCGGGTGCGCGGCGTCGTCGTACCCGGACGGCCAGTCGCCGGGCAGCCCGTCGCGCGGCACCGCGTACTGCGCCATGAGCAGGTCGAACACCGTCGTGACGAGCCGTCCGCCGACCCGCATCACCGGCACGCCCCGCCGGACGACCGCACCGCCCTCGGTCTCGCCGATGTCGAACCGCGGCAGATCGACCGCCACCGCATCGGTGTGCCGCCCATAGAGGGTCAGCAGCGGATCGATGTCGCCCAGCTCCAGGTTCCACTTCCCCTGCCCGGACTCGGTGTAGCGGAAGCCGAGCGACCCATTGGGCGCCACCGGCTCACCGGCACGCGCGTCGAACAGAACCGGTTTGTGCGCCGCGCCCTCCCCGTCGTCCCCCAGTTCGGCCGCAGTGAGAAACCGTCCCGGCCGCACCGCCTCCCCGTGCTCTTCCAACGTCACGAGGAACGGCAGATCGGTGTAGCTCTTGACGTACTCGTCGAAGTAAGGCACGCGCCGATCGCGGAAGAACTCGGTGAGCACGACGTGGCCCATCGCCATCGCCAGCGCGCCGTCCGTACCGGGCGCCGCCGCGAGCCAGTCGTCCGCGAACTTCGTATGGTCAGAAAAATCTGGAGAAACAACGACGACCTTCTGCCCCCGATACCGGGCCTCGGTCATGAAGTGCGCATCCGGCGTCCGGGTAATGGGCAGGTTGGTGCCCCAGATGACCAGATAAGACGAGTTCCACCAGTCACCGGATTCCGGGACATCGGTCTGGTCTCCGTACACCTGCGGCGACGCGATCGGCAGGTCGGCGTACCAGTCGTAGAACGACAGGATCGTCCCGCCGATCATCGAAAGAAACCGGGTACCCGCCGCATACGAGACCATCGACATGGCGGGAATCGGGGTGAACCCGACCACCCGATCAGGCCCGTACTCCTTGACGGTATGCACATGCGCGGCGGCGATCAGCTCGGTGACCTCCGGCCACGACGACCGGACGAACCCGCCTTTCCCCCGCGCGCTCTTGTACGCGGCCGTCGCCTCCGGGTCACCCGTGATCTCCGCCCACGCGGCCACCGGATCACCGTGCCGCCGCCGCGCCTTCCGCCACAGCGTCAGCAGCGGACTCCGCACATATGGATACCGCACCCGCGACGGCGAATAGGTGTACCAGGAGAACGACGCCCCGCGCGGACAACCGCGCGGCTCGTACTCCGGCGAGTCGGGCCCCACCGACGGATAGTCGGTCTGCTGGGTCTCCCACGTGATGATGCCGTCCTTGACGTACACCTTCCACGAACACGACCCTGTGCAGTTCACCCCGTGCGTGGACCGCACTTCCTTATCGTGCCGCCACCGCTCCCGATAGAACTCCTCAGCCCCTCGCCCGCCGTCCCGATTCAACATGCGGTAGTCATCGGACGGCGTCCCGGGCACAAAGAACTGCGCCTTCCGCAGCAGCCCTTCGACGGGCTCCCCCTGAGGCAGCAGCGGCGCCATCAGCCTGCGAGGACGATCTCCGTCATGCGCCGCCGCCTGCCTCACCGATGACATGCCACCACCTAGCCTCGCCGAACCGGACCACGTGCGCGGGCACAACTACCCGAGCCCGCCCCCTCCCCAACCGACGAGCCCCCGGATATACCAAATCCCGATGCAAAAATGCCCCGTCTCGCACTCTCGGCTCCCCGCATGCGGCGGCACGGCCTGGAGCGCTGGAGCCACTCCGCCCCGGGACGGCTATCGCTACAGCGCAGATTCCCACTGCTCAGCACTCAGCGGGCGTTTGATCCCGAGATATGGCGATGGGTGACGATCCCTGCGTGCCTGCGACCTTGCTCGGAGAGCAACGCAGGAGGCGGTTGAGAGAGGCGGGGCACGAGCGGCACTTCCCGAGCCACGTTTATGGCTATTCTTCTGTCTCATCCCAAAATGAGCGTCCACGTCTGGTTTCACAGATGGCTACAGCGGTCCGGCTTGTATGACCTGACGGCCCGCGGCGGGAGTAGCTGGCGGCGTCATCGCGCTGGCGACTGACCGCGCTCCGCCGACGACCGGTGGCGGACGCCGACGACCGGTGCGGACGCTGGGGCTGACCGTCCCGGGGCTCGTCTGGGTGCTCCTCCCCGCCCGCCGCATTGGTGGCAGCGCTGTCCTGGCTGGTCAGAGTCGTCACTGGCTGGTCGGAGTCGTCACTGGCCGGCTGTTCGTCCGCACGCGGTTGTTCTGGGCCGTCCCGAGGGCCGGGATCTGGAGGATCTCTGCGGGGATCCTTGGCCTGGTGCTCGCCATTAGCCCGGACCGTAGCGTTGCCGCGCTTTCGTCATTTAGCGTCGATGGACGATGAGTGACACGGAAACAGGCGTTCGGGCGATGCGTGCCGAGGACGGCGAGCAGGTGCTCGCCATCTATCAGGCGGGGCTCGATACCGGAGACGCCAGCTTCGAGACCGACGCGCCCTCGTGGGAGGTGTTCGATGCGGCCAAGTTGCCTGGGCACCGGTTCGTCGCCACTGGTGACCATGGAGAAGTGCTCGGGTGGATCGCCGCCTCGGCGGTGTCGGAGCGGTGTTGTTATGCCGGGGTCGTCGAGCACAGCGTCTATGTGTCGGCCGAGGCGCGTGGGCGGGGTGTCGGCGCGGCGCTGCTGGGGGCGTTCATCGCCTCTGCCGAGGCGGGTGGGATCTGGACGATCCAGACCGGCATCTTCCCCGAGAACACCGCGAGCCTGCGGTTGCACCGTGCGGCCGGGTTCCGCACCGTGGGGACGCGCGTCCGGCTCGGGCGCCATCATGGGCGCTGGCGGGACGTCGTGATGCTGGAGCGGCGCAGCACCGCCGCGGGCGTCGATTGAGCTTCAGCGGGAGAGGGCGCCCGGCCACCAGGCGCGAGGGCCGGCGTCTCTGACCAGGGCGGGCACGAGGACGGACCGTACGAGCAGCGTGTCCATCAGGACGCCGAACGCCACGATGAAGGCGATCTGGACGAGGAACGCCAGCGGGATGACGACCAGCGCGGCGAAGGTCGCGGCGAGGACCACGCCCGCCGAGGTGATGACGCCGCCGGTCGCGGTGAGGCCGCGCAGGACGCCCTCGCGCGGGCCGTGCCGCAGCGACTCCTCGCGGGCGCGGGTCATCAGGAAGATGTTGTAGTCGACGCCGAGGGCGACGAGGAACACGAACCCGTACAAGGGCACCGACGGGTCGGTGGCGGTGAAGTCGAGCAGGTGCTGGAAGACCAGTGCGGCGACGCCGAGGGTCGCCAGGTAGTTGAGGCCGACGGTGGCGACGAGGAGCAGCGGCATCGCCAGTGAGCGGAGCAGCATCACCAGGATCACCACGATGATGCCGAGCACGACCGGGATGATGATGTTGCGGTCGTGCCGGGCGGCGGCGAGGGTGTCGGCCTGCTGGGCCGTGTAGCCGCCGACCAGCGCGTCGGCGCCGGGGATCGCGTGCAGGCCGGTGCGGAGGCGGTCGACGGTCAGCCGGGCCGCGTCGGTGTCGGCGGCGGCCTTCAGGGTGACGTCGACCAGGGCACGTCCGTCGACGACGAGCGGCGCGCCGGCCCGGGTGCGGGGTCGCACGTCCGCCACGCCCTGGGTGCGGCTCGCGACGTCCACGACCTGGGGCAGCGCCGGCGCGTTGGCGAGCACGACCGCGGGATTGCCCGCGCCGCCCGGAAAGTGCGCGTTGAGGACGTTCTGCGCCGTCACCGACGGGGTCTCCCCGACGAACGTCTCGCTCAGCGGCACCCCCTCCGTGCGGAGCGTGGGCATGAACGCGGCGAAGGCGATCAGGACGATGAGGGAACCCGCCCAGAGGCGGCGCGGGTGGCGGTCCAGCAGGCTCGCGATCCGCTCCCAGATCCGGTGCCTGGACGCCCCGGCGCGGTCCGGGTGCGGCCGGGCCGGCCAGTAGACCGACCGTCCCAGCAGGACCAGGACGGCGGGCAGGAAGGTGAGCGCGCTCAGCAGCGCGCAAGCGATGCCGATGGCCCCGACAGGCCCGAGCGCGCGGTTGTTGGACAGGTCGCTGAGGAGGAGGGCGATCAGTCCCATCGCCACGGTGCCGCCGCTGGCGGCGATGGCGCCGGCGGAGCGGCGCCACGCGGCCCACAGCGCCGTGCCCCGCGAGCCCCCGCCGGCGAGCTCCTCGCGGAACCGGGCCGACAGCAGCAGCGCGTAGTCGGTGCAGGCGCCGATGACGAGGATGGACAGGATGCCCTGCACCTGGCCGTCCACCGTGACCGTCCCGCGTTTTGCCAGGTAGTAGACGATGGCGCTGGCCAGCCCCAGCGCGAACACCGACCCGAAGATGATCACGAACGGGAGCAGCAGGCTCCGGTAGACCAGCAGCAGGATCAGCAGGACGACGGCGACGGCCACGCCGATGAGCAGGGTGTCGATGCCGGAGAAGGCGTCGGCGAGGTCGGCCTGGGTCGCGGCCGGGCCGGCGACGAACGCACCGGCCCCGGGCACCTGGCCGGCGGCCTCGCGGATGCGGTCCACCGTCGCGGTGCTGTGCTCGCCGACATCGGACCTGACCTGCACCACTCCGGTCATCGCCGTCCCGTCCTGCGACGGCACGATCGGGGACGGCGGCCCCGTCACATACGGGACGCCCTGCAGCGAGGCGAGCGCGCGCTGCGCCGCCGCACGCTGCTCGGCCGAGATGTCACCGCCCCGCGCCGTCCACACCACGATGGCCGGGATCGTCTGGTTCGACTCGAAGGCCGCCTCCTGTTCGAGGACGCGCGTCGATTCGGCGCTCTGCGGCAGGAACGACGACTGCTCGTTGGAGGCGACGTCGCCGAGTTTCCCCGCGTACGGGCCGAGCGTCCCGCCGATGGCCAGCCAGGCCAGCAGCAGCGCGACGGGCAGGGCCCAGCGGACGGCTCGCGATACGGACATGACCTTCCCGGCGACATGGAGTGAGCATGCCTCGCAGACCTTCCCCGTTCGGCGCCGCGAAACATGATCGCCGCCGCGGGCGGCGGGGGCCGGTCAGGCGGGGGCGGGGAGGGTCGGCCACACGAAGGCGTGCGTGTACCAGGCGGCGGCGCCGCGGCCGTGCCGCCTGCCGTAGGTGACGGCGATCGCGGCGAGGTGGGAGCCGGGGCGCCCCGGCCGGTCGGCGGCCGCGTCGTGGAGTTCGCCCAGCAGCAGCCGGGACGGCTGGTGCAGTTCCAGCCGCAGGACGAGGGGGCCGCGGCAGCGGGTGGCGGTCCGCGCGACGAGGTCCTGGACCAGCGGCGCCACGCGGTCGGTCAGGCTGCCCGCGGCCGGGCCCAGCCCCCACGACTGCAGCGCGCCCCGGATGATGCCCCGGACGTTGCCCACCGCGATCCGGCCGACCGGCAGCTGCCAGCGGCCGGCGAGCAGCGGCTCCGGGGTGGTGGGCGCGGGAACGGTGCTCATGTGCCTCTCCGATCACGAACATGCTCCGGCCCGACGGGCCCTCCCGGCCGGCGAGCGCCGGCACCGGAGCACGGTCGTTGCCTCGTGTGCCCGGTCTTCCAGCGCTCATGCACCGTACGCCACCTGTTCCCCGCACCGGCCCCGGTCAGTCCTTACTCGGCGGATCGTGCTCCGGAACCGCCGCGGGGCGTAGGCCCCGGCCGCGGGGCGAAGGCCCCCGGGCCGCCGTCCTCAGGGACGGGCCGCGGGCTTGTCGCGGAGCCGCTCGACGGGGTGCGGGCCCTCGGTCTCCAGCCGGTACTCGTCGCCGAACTTGTCGCGGTGCTCGTCGATGACCCGCTCCTGCGCGCCCCGCTCGGCGTTGATCTTGTCCTGGTACTCCTCGAACCGCTGGTGCGCCTCCTGCACGTACCCGGTGCCGAGCGTCGTCCAGTCGATCTGGGTGGACAGCAGCTCGCGGATCAGCTGCTTGTTCGGCTCGAACGTGACCGGCTCGGGCAGCTCCGGCGCCAGCACCGACTCGGGGTCGCGGCCGTCGTGGCGGCGCATCAGGTCGCAGGCGATGCGCAGGTGCTCCAGCTCCATGTTCAGGTGCAGCTCCCAGATGCCCTTGACACGCGGGTCCGTCTCGGTCTGCATGAACGAGTAGTACAGGTAGCACTCGTTGTACTCGTGGTTGACGAGGCGCTCCCACCAGGTCTCACCCGGGTCGACGAGCGACTCGTAGTGCGTGACGTGTTCCTCCTCCACCAGGCCGATCTCCTGGTAGAGCTGGCGGGCGATCGGCTCCATGTAGAGCGGGCCCATGTTCATGTAGAAGTTCATCGTCTGCTGCTCGGCCGACATGATGGTCAGCGCGTGCAGCTTGGAGATCGGCGCGGCGGCGTTGCGGTCGTAGGGCTGGCGGACGTTGTCGACCGGGTCGCGGTGCTGCTGGTAGCCGGGCCGTCCCGGCATCACCTCGGTGAGCTGGTCGACGATCTTCTCGGCCTTGCGGTGCTCGATGATCTCGTACAGGTTGGCGTACCGGTAGAGGTGGTCGAAGTCCTCCAGCAGCCCGAAGTTGTAGGACTGCTTGAGGTAGGGGTCGGGCTCCTGCCGCGCCACCCACCCGGTCAGGTCGACGGCGACCTGCTCGTAGGCCAGGGTCGTCTCCAGCACCGACGCCTGCCCGGGCAGCAGCCAGTTGACGACCTTCTGCTGCTGCGCCTCGATGTAGCGGACGCTCGCCAGCTGCTGCTTGACCTCAGGGTCGGGACAGACCCGGGCGAAGTGGTGGCTGAACATGATCGCCTCCACCTCGATCCCGTTCATCGTGATGATGCGGCACCGGGTGTAGGGATCGGAATGGTCGGGGTCGACCGGCGCGACGTCCAGCTGCGCCCAGTTGCGCAACTGGTCCTCCAGCGGGATGCCGCGGTGTTCGAGCGGGTTGAAGGCCACCAGGCTCACCCTTTCCTCTCGGTTCGTGGACGTTCCGGAGTGCGCCCCTACCCGGACAGTCCGGTTCCGCACGGGATCCGGGCCGTGCTTCCGGATCCCAGACGTGTTCTTTGCCCGTGCCTCCCCGCGCGTCGGCTTACCTGGGGCCGCTTCGGGTACCCACACGTCCAGCCGTCGCCGGGACGGCACGTCACCGAGGGACCGAGGACGAGCACTGATGCAGACCACACCCGCAGGCGCCGAGAAGACCGAGGACGTCGTCGACCTGCTGCGCGCGCAGCACGGCCGGATCAGGGACCTGTTCGACGAGGTGATGCACTCCGAGGGGGAGGAGCGCGAGCGGTCCTTCCGGGAGCTCGTGAAGCTGCTGGCGATCCACGAGACGGCCGAGGAGGAGATCGTCCATCCGATGGCCCGGCGGCTCCCCGGCGGCGACGGCATCGTGGACGACCGGCTGGCCGAGGAGCGCGAGGCCAAGGAGCTGCTGTCCGAACTGGACGGCATGGACCTCGACGACCCGCGCTTCATGAAGTCGCTCGACAAGCTGCGCATGGACGTGCTGACCCACGCCCGCGCCGAGGAGCGCTACGAGTTCGACCGGCTGAAGGTCGAGTTCAGCCCGGCGCAGCTCAAGGGCTTCGCCGCCGCCGTCCGCGCCGCCGAGGCGAGCGCGCCGACGCATCCGCACGCCGGGGCTGAGACGGCGAAGAAGAACATGCTGGCCGGGCCGATGCTCGCGATGGTCGACCGCGTCCGCGACATGATCCGCGACGCCCGCGACAAGCACTGACCCGCACAACAGGCACCGACGCGCGGCGGGAACCGGGCGGTCAGCAGCTCTTGGTCCAGGAGCACTCCAGTTGCGGGCCCGTCTGGGTCGTGCGCCGCATGCGCGGCACGGCGGAGGACGTCCCGCCGGCGAGGCGGACCGCGATCCGGTCCTCGATGTCCTTGGGCGCGCCGCCCGTGTAGCCGTTGAGGATCACCGAGAAGACGAGCCGGTGCCCGGACGCGTCCGCGACGTAGCCCGACAGGGCCGTGGCGCCGGTCAGTGTGCCCGTCTTGGCGTGGACGTTCCCGGCCGCCGGGGTGCCGCCCATCCGCGAGGTCAGCGTGCCGCCGACCATGCGGTCCGGGTCGCCCGCGACGGGCAGCGCCCGGTACCAGCCGGGGAACCAACGCGCCTTCCGCACGTGCCGCAGAGCGGTGCTCACGTCGCCGGCGGTGGTGCGGTCGAGCCGCGACAGCCCCGACCCGTCGGCCATCTCCAGCCGGTCGGACGGGACGCCGAGCGACCGGGCGTACCGCTCGATCACCGGGAGCCCGGCGTCCCAGCTGCCCTCACCGCCGGCCTTCCGCCCGATCGCCTTGACCAGGGTCTCGGCGATCATGTTGTTGCTCAGCTTCAGGAACGGGACCATCAGCTCCGACAGCGGCATCGACGCGCGGGTGGCGATCCGGGCGGCGCGCGCCGGCGTCCTGCCGCGCTCGGTCGTGCCCTCGACCCGGACGCCGTGGGCCTCCAGCGCCTTCCGGAAGACGTCCGCCGCGTACATCGTCGGCTTCCCGACCGTGCGCAGCGTGCTGAAGGTCGAGCCGCTCACCGGATACGAGCCGCTCACCACGATGGTGTCGCTCCCGGCGGCCCGGTCGATCGACAGCGTGGACGGCGTCCCGGCCCGTCCCGTCACCGCCCGGTTGTCGATCTCGACGGCGTCGGTCGCGGGGACGAGCCCGACCCGCACCGGCCCGCCCTCCTCGCCGGGCCCGATCGACACGTTGACGGAGCCGGTGTCGAAGTCGTCGTTCGGCGCGACGTTGAGCGCGGAGATCGGCGCGGCGTAGTAGTACTGCAGGTCGGCCGGGTCCCAGTGGGACGGTGTCCGGACGTCGTCGAACCACGTGTCGTCCGCGACGAGGTCGCCCTCCACGCGGCGGACGCCCTTCGCGGCGACCTGCGCGGCCAGCCGGTCGTACTCGGCGGCCCGCATCGTCGGGTCGCCGGTGCCCTTCAGGTACAGATCGCCTCTGACGGACGGACCGACCGTCGTCCCGGGGGCCGGCGCGGCGTACACGCTCGTGCGGAACCGGTACCCGGTGCCGAGCAGCGACAGCGCCGCGCTGGAGGTGTAGATCTTCAGGTTCGAGGCGGGCAGCACCGGCGTGGCCGCGCCGCGCGAGTAGCGGACGGCGCCCGTCCGCGCGTCCCGCACGACCACGCCGACGGAGGCGCCGTCGAGCCGCGCGTCGGCGAGGATGGCGTCGAGGTCGCCGCGCAGGTCACCCGGCGCGGCCGCCCGCGCGGGCACCGCCGGCGCGCCGAACACCACCGCACCGGCGACCAGGACGGCCCCCACCCGCACCACTTGATCATGCATGGACCGAGCGTAAACCCATCACGTCGACACGGTCAGGAGTTCGAGTAAGCCGGGAATGGACCCCGGCCGGCGCGCACCGCCGCGTCCGCCTACTTGATCGCCATGGCGTTGGGCGGCGACCCGACGCCGCCGATGAGGTTCAGCGGCTTCGCGGTCAGCATGAACTCGTAGCGGCGGTCGTCATGGCAGTCCGCGGCGAGCGCTTCCAGGTTCCACAGCTCGCCGAGGAAGAGGCCGAGCAGCGCGATCAGCGGGCGGTGCATCATCCCGTTGTGGACCACGCCGCGTTCGGGCGGCGGCTCGTCCGGGTCGACCAGGCCGGAGTCCGGGTTGACCGGATGGGACTCCACGCCCAGGTCGTCGGAGGCGACCATGGCGAACCGGTGGTCCCAGAGCCACCCGATCATCTCGTGCGACTGGATCAGCCCGGGGTGCCTGATCCTGGACTTGAACGAGCGCCGGTCCTCCTCGGTGACGTCGTTGAGCCAGTACGAGGCCCAGCCGACCCGGAGCAGGAGCACGTCCCCCGGCCGGAACTCGACGCCCTGCGCCGCCGCCGCGGCGTCCAGGTCGGCCGGCGTGATCATGTAGTTGCCGGCCGGGTCGAGCGGCGTGCCGCGGTCGGCGAAGTACCGGGCGAGGTCGAGCAGGACGCCCCGCGCCACGATCCCGCGCTGCGCGACCGCCTGGATGCCGAGCGCCGGGGTCTCCTCGGCGATCTCCTCGTCCGGCACGCCCCCGTAGAACCCGTACTTCGGGTGCCGGATGTGCCGCAGCCCGTCGATCTGGGACGTCGACTGGAGATAGAACGAGTCCAGCCAGTCGTCGCGGTGGTGGGGATTGTTGGCGAAGATGTTGTGCACGGTCGCCGGACGCGTCCCGGCCGGCGGCGGGACGAAGGCGTTCAGCGGGTAGTCGAGGTTGAACACCGAGCCGCGGCGGACGAGGCCGACCGCCTCCCGCACCTGGCGCGGGCCGATGAAGTTGAGCGTGCCCAGCTCGTCGCCGGCGCCGAAGACGCCCCACGACGAGCCGGGCGGAGCGTCCTCGCGTGCCAGCAGCTCCCGGTACGTCGGAATACCGTCCTGCGCGTCCACCTGTCCGTTTCCCCTTTCCATCAACGCACCCGGTCCTTGCCCAGTTCAGGCAGCACGGCGTCCCCTACCAGCCGGAGCGTCCGCCGGGCCGCCTCCGGAGGGGTCCCGTACGGCGCGACCCGGAGCTGGACGGACGTGACGCCGAACGACGCGTAGCGCCGGAGCGCCGCCGCGACGCCGGCGGGCGAGCCGACCAGCGGGAAGCGGGGCGCCTCCGGCCCGTCCGCGCCCATCCACGCGCGCCGGGCGGTGTAGTAGTCCCGGACGGGCGCGAAGTACCGGGCCGCCGCCTCCCGCGCCCGGCCGGCGTCCTCGTCCACCAGGCACAGGCGGGTGACCGCCACGTCGCCCGGTTCGCCCGCCCGCGCGTCCCAGTAGTCGGCGGCCCGCGCGGCCAGCAGCCCGTCGCCGTAGTTGGTGGCCGCGTAGTAGCCGTCGCCGAGGACCGCGGCCCGGACCGCGGCCGCGCGGGTCCGCCCGCCGAGGAGCATCGGCGGCCCGCCCGGCCGCGCGGGCGGCGGGGCGACCGGCGCGGCGCCCGCCCCCGCCGCCCCGGGCGCGGCCGACCAGGTCTCGCGCAGGAAGGCGACGAGGTCGGCGAACCACTCCGCCGGCTTCCGGCCGGCCGTGCCGCCGCCCACCCGCCCGGCCAGGTCGGCGTTGCCGAGGGCGAGGCCGAGGGTCAGCCGGCCGCCGCACAGCTGGTCGACGAGCGCCGCCTCGTAGGCGAGCCGCCGCGGCTCGTACGCGCGGGCGAGCAGCACCGCCGTGCCGAGCGGCAGGTCCGTCCGCCCGGCGAGGTGGCCGAGGACGGTCAGCACGGCCGGCAGGTGGAACACCTCGGGCCGGACGTGGTAGCTCTCGCCCGCCCACGCCGACGTCAGCCCGTTCGCGCGCGCCGTCTCCAGCAGCTCCGCGGCGCGGTCGAGCTGGGGGCGGGTCGCGGCCGCCGAGCCCAGGTCGACCGCGACACCGAGCCGGACGCCGTCCGCCGGCGCGGGATTCGCCGCCATGTCAGGACGTCTTCTTCGCAGCGGCGCGGACGTCGTCGTAGGAGAACTTGTTGATCTCTGGCATGAGGTCATTGGTGAAGATGTCGGCGGCCGGGAACTCCTTGTCGATCAGCCCGGCGGTGGCGGCGAACGTGATGGTGGCGGTGACCCCGGCCGGGTCGATCTCGCCCCAGCGCTCACCTTCCCCCGGCGCGACGTTCATGCCGTCCAGCCGGACCTTCAGCACCTTGACCTGCTCGTCCAGTGCCTGTTCGGAGTCCGCCGCGGCCCCGGTCCCCTTGGTCTCGGGGTGCAGCTTCCACAGGTCGCGCACCGCGGCCTCGGGGTCGGCCTGGGCGAAGACCACGCCCTCGGCGAACGCCCGGCCGAGCCTGACCATGAGGTCCCGCTCGTCCTTCAGGTCGCCCTTCCGCACCGCGAGCCCGCCGCCGAACAGGTTCTCGGTGCCGGGCACCGGCAGCGGCTGGAGCTTCACGCCCTTGTTCTCGACGATCTGGTACTGGGTGTCCCACAGCGCCAGCGCGTCGACCTTGCCGCTCTTGATCGCGTCGAGCTGCTCCGCGCCGGCGCCGATCGGCACCAGCTTGATCGAGTTCGGGTCGAGGCCCTGCATCTTGAGCGCGGTGCGGGCGAAGGTGGCGCCCGAGCTGGCCACGGCCGTGACGCCGACGCGCTTGCCCTCCAGATCGGCGACCGAGGCGATCCCCGACCCCTGCGGGACCTTGAGGCTGTAGATCCAGCGCGTCCAGTACTGCGCGAAGTAGGTCAGGTCGGCGCCCTTGGTGCGCCCGATCGCCACGGGTTCCGGCGTCATCAGCCCGACGTCCACCTTGCCGGAGACCACCTGCTGGGCGACCTGGGTGCCGGACGGGAACAGCAGCACCTCGACGTCCAGGTTCTCCTTGGCGAAGTAGCCCCTGGCCTCCGAGACGGCGAGGGTGGCGTAGCCGGCGTTCCAGCTCGGCGAGCCGATCGCGAGCTTGATCGTGTCGCGCCCGCCGGGCGACGTGCCGCCGGAGGGGTCGCCGCATCCGGCCAGTCCGAGGGCCGCCAGGGCCAGCGCCATGACCGGCGCCAGCCGGGCGAGTCCGATGGATTTCATGAAATCCCCCTTGGTGCGGATTTCCGGGGTGGGTGGAGGGAGGCGGGGGACGGGGGCACACCGGCTATTTCGCGGCCTTCGCCGCGGCACGGACATCGGCGTGGGAGAACTCGTTGATCTCGGGGATGAGGTCGTTGGTGAAGATCTCGGTGGCCGGGAACGTCTTCTTGATCAGCCCTGCCTCCTTCATGAACGACACCGTGGCCGCGACGGCCTTCTCGTCCATCTCGCCCCACCGGTCGTGCCCGGGTTCGACGCCCTGGCCGTCCAGCCGGACCTTGAGCACCTTGGCCTGATCGGCGAGCAGGGTCTGCTCGGGTGCGGACGCCGGGCCCCGGGCCTCCGGGTGCAGCTTCCACAGGTCTCGCACCGCGGCCTCGGGGTTCGCTTGGGCGAACACCATGGCCTTGGCCATCGCCCTGCCGAACCGGGTCAGCGCGTCACGCCTGTCCTTCAGGTCGCCGGCCTTGACCGCGAATCCCCCGCCGAACAGGTTCGCCGTCGAGGCGACCGGCAGCGGGGTGAGGCCGATGCCGGCGTTCTCGATGATCTGGTACTGGGTGTCCCAGAGGCCGAGCGCGTCCACCTTTCCGCTCTTGATCGCGTTCAGCTGCTCGGCTCCCCCGCCGATCGGGATGAACTTCACCGATTCGGGGTCCTGGCCCTCCATCCTCATGGCGGTGCGCACGAACGTCGCGCCGGAACTGGCGACGGCGGTGACGCCGACCCGCTTGCCGGGCAGGTCCGCGATGCTCCGCACGGCGGACCCCGCGGGCACCTGGATGTTGGAGATCCACTTGGGGTAGTAGCCGGCGAAGTAGACCAGCGCGGTCCCCTTCTCCCGCCCGATGCCCACGGGCTCGGCCGTCACCAGTGCGAGGTCGGACTGCCCGGCGATGACCTGCTGCGCGGCCTGGGTGCCGGAGGCGAACAGCGAGACCCTGACGTCCACCTTCTCCTGCGCGAAGTAGGTGCGGGCCTCCGCGACCGCCAGGGTGGAGAAGCCGGCGTTCCAGGTCGGGGTCGCGATCGCCACCTTGAGCACGTCCCGGCCGTCGGCCGTCGTCTCCGGGCCGGACGACCCGCAGGAGACGGCGGTGAAGGCCGCGAGGACGACCGCGGCCAGGACCGCCGCCGGCTTGATCCGCGGGTTCATGCCCCGTCCTCCCCGGACGGGCCCGGGACGGGGTACTCGTCGGCGTTCAGGACGAGTCCCGGCCGCGCGGAGAAGTCGGCGCGCGGCGGGCAGAAGATGTCGATCAGCTGGTTGCGGCCGGGCCCGACCGCCTGCGTCGTGTGCACCGCCGTCGGCGGGATCACGGCGACCGACGGGCTGCCGCACTCGCGGTGGTCGTCGGGGAGCCAGTCGCTCATCCGGCGCGTCCACGGCGTGCGGATGTGGTGGACGAAGTCGCCCTCGACCGCCAGCGAGCACTGCTCGAAGTCGTCGTGCTGGTGGGGGGAGAGCGCCTCGGGGTCCCGGACGCCGATCCGCGGGTTCAGGAAGTTCACCATGAACGTGCTGCACCGGAAGATGCGCCCGAACCGGCCCGGGTCCACGGGCGCCTCCGACAGCGGGTAGGCGCGGATGCGGTGGCCGCCCGGCGGGTCCGGCCAGGGCCGCCACGGCGCGACCCGGGTGTTGGGCCGCTCGTAGCCGTCCTGGTTCAGGCTCCGCCGCGCGAGCTCCTCGTCGGACGCCACGGTGAACAGGCGCACGACGTCGCAGTCGGCGTCCGCCACGACCGAGGACGAGCCGGGCGGCATGACGATCACGGCCTGGCCCGACACCGTCCGCTTGTCGTCCGGGGTGCGCACGGTCACCGCGCACCCCTCGTGCGGCAGGACGACGACGTACTCGTCGGCCTGGTCGTCGCGGGCCAACTCGTCACCCTCGACGGCGGAGGAGTAGGCGACGACGAAGTTCTGCCCGCGGGCGAGCCAGGTCCGGGTCCCGGCCGCGGAGCGCGTGCTCGGCTCCAGGCCGGGGAATTCGACGTACGCGGCCGGCACGCTCGGCTGGTTCTGCTGCTGCGCTTGCACTGGGGGCTCCTGTTCTGCGGTCGTCCGCCCGGTTCAGTCGTCCAGGCCGAGCAGGTACGCCGGGTTGTCGCAGGCGATCCGGCGCAGCGCCGACTCGCTCAGGCCGAGGTCGAGCAGCGCCGACCCGACCCGGATGAACGCGTCCACGGGCAGCGGGCGGCCGGCCTGCCCGAGGTCGGAGGCGAGGACGGTGTGCTCGGGGCCGATGGTCTCGATCCAGGTGAGCAGGTCCCGGGGATCCCACTTGCGGTAGCCCTCCGGGTCGTACATGCCGACCTCGTGCTCGACGTAGGCGCCGCCGCGCACCAGTTCCAGGCACTGCTCCGGCTCGGCGCCGATGACGAAGTTCGGATGGTTGATCACCTTGCGGGCGATGCCGCGGCGCCCGCCCTCCTCGAAGAGCTGGGCGATGGTCTCCGGCGGGAGGTGGCCGCCGGACAGCATCGCGCCGCTCTCGGCGATGAGGTCGAGCACCTCCAGCGCCTCGGGCAGGAGCGCGCCGTCGTCGCCGAGCACCTCCACCCGCCCGGACGGGACGTCGACGGTCGCGGTGGGGAAGCCGCCGCCCTCGGGGTGGCAGTCGATGTGCCGGCCGGAGGAGAGGGTCGGGAACCAGACGGCCTTCCCGCCCATCCGCAGGCTCATCGCGACGGCGTACGGGTTGATGCCGCCGACCTGGCTGTTGAGGGCGATGCCGCCGAACACCCGGGTCGGGCTCTCGGCCAGCCGGTCGCCCATCGCCAGCAGGTCCATCACGGTGCTGTGGTGGTGCGACTTGACGAGGATCGCCCGCATCTCCAGCCGCTCGCCGTCGAAGGCGGCGTCCGCGTGGTCGAAGCGGCGGGGGAAGGGGCTCGGCCCGGAGTGGCAGTGAATGTCGACCGCGCCGCGCAGCACGGTCGTGATCGCGCCGGCTCCTGTCGCGCTGGGTCCTGTCATCTACGACCTCCTTGATGTTCGCGATGCAGACTAAGTGACCACTTTGTGAACGTCAATGGTCGACCTGCGAATTCTTGCCCGAGGGGCTCTCCCATCCGCGCCAACAGAGGGAAGCGGCTACAGAACAAGCCTTCTACGGGCAGTATCAAGGCAGTCGCAAGCGATCCACCGACGCACCCAGGCCGCGAAGCTCGTGTCTTGCGTGATCCAGATCACTTTGCTACCATGCGTCCTCACACATATTTTGAACATCAAGTTCAGATAGCGAGCATGGCCGGAGGGTGCGGCCGAGGGGGACGCAGATGACGGAGCAGGGCCAGTCGGATATCCAGGCCGTGAGCCGGATGGCCCAGATACTCGGACTGTTCGGGCCGGAGGATCCGGAGCTCTCGGTGTCGGAGGCGACCGAGCGGCTGAACCTCAACCGCACGACGGTGCACCGGTACCTCACCTCCATGACCGCCGCCGGGCTCCTGGAGCGCGGCAGCCGCCCCGCGAGCTACACGCCCGGCCGGCTGATCATCCAGCTCGGCGCGTTCGCGATCGGGCAGCGGCGCATCATCCAGCTCGCGCCCGCCCACCTGCGCGACCTGGCCCAGCGGACGGAGGTCTCCGCGGTGCTGTCGCTGTGGGGGCCGTCCGGCCCGGTGGTGTCGCTGGTCGAGGAGGACTCCGCGCACGGCACGATCGTCACGGTGCGGGTCGGCTCGCAGCTGTCCCTCGACACCGCGCAGGCCATCGCCTTCCTGGCGTTCCTGCCCGACCAGCTCCAAGTCGACCGGCTGCTGGCGTCCCTGCCGTCCGCCCAGCGCAGCGGGCTGGTCGAGCGGATCGCCACCGCCCGCGAGACCGGGCTCAGCATCTACCCGGCGAACCGGCGCGGCATCAGCGTCATCTCGGCGCCCGTGTTCGCCGACTCCGGGGTGTGCGCCACCATCGCCGCGATCGGCACCGACCGGATGCTGCCGACGGCCCCCGACGGCCGGCCGGCACTCGCCGTCAAGGAGACCGCCGCCGCCCTCACCAAGGAGATGGGCGGAACCTCGCCCGATGCCCAGAGCGACCCCAGCGATTAGCGATTAGCGATTAGCGATTAGGACGTGAGCATGCCAACCCCATCGCGCCCGCCGACCGTCACCGACATCGCCGTCGAACTCCGGAACATCACCATGCGCTACCGGGCCAAGCGCGGCCGGGCCGTCCTGGCGCTGGAGGACGTCGACCTCAGCATCGCCGAGGGCCAGTTCGTGTCGATCGTCGGCCCGAGCGGCTGCGGCAAGAGCACCCTCCTCAAGATCATCATGGGGCTGACCCGGCAGACCGCCGGCGAGGTGGTGTTCGGCCCGTCCCGCAGCCACGCGAACATGCTGGGGATGGTCTTCCAGCAGCCCCTCCTGCTGCCGTGGCGCACCGTCGCGAAGAACATGCTGATCTCCCATGACCTGCAGCCCCGGCTGCCGCGCGCGGAACTCGACGAGCGCGTCGCCGAGCAGCTCGACATGCTGGGGCTGCGCGACTTCGCCGACCAGTACCCGAGCGAGCTGTCGGGGGGCATGCAGCAGCGGGTCGGCATCGGCCGGGCGCTGCTGCACGACCCCCGCATCCTGCTGATGGACGAGCCGTTCGGCGCGCTGGACGCGATGACCCGCGACCAGATGGGGCTGGACCTGCTCGACATCTGGGAACGGGACCGCAAGACCGTCCTCTTCGTCACCCACAGCATCCCCGAGGCCGTGCTCCTGTCCGACCGCGTCGTCGTCATGACCCCGCGGCCCGGCCGCATCGCCGAGGTCATCGACGTGGACCTGGCCCGCCCGCGGCGCCTGGAGGACATCAACACACCGGAGTTCGGCGCCATCGCCTCCCGCATCCGGGTCCTCCTCAACTCCGAGCACAGCGCGCACTAGGGGTGATCATGAAGCTTGGCAACACGCGGACCGCGTCCGGCGTCGCGACCGACGACCGAGGCGGCGGCAGCGGCGGCGGCGGGACCCGCGAGCCCGCGCCCCGGCCGGCGGCGCGGACGGCGCCCCGGCGGCAGGTCCCCGGATTCGTGCTCAGCTGGGGGCTGTTCCTCATCCTCCTCGGCCTGTGGCAGCTGATCGTCCGCGCCTTCGACGTGTCGATCGTGCTCGTGCCGGCCCCGTCCAACGTCTTCCGCTCGCTGGTGGACGGGCTGGAGAGCGGGTTCCTGCTGGAGCACATGTGGGTCACCATGAAGGAGATCCTCATCGGCTTCGGCCTGGCGATCGGCATGGCGCTGGCGTCGGCGGGGCTGATCATCCAGTTCCGCATCGTGGACAAGGCGCTGCTGCCGATCCTCGTGCTGATCCAGACCATCCCCAAGGTCGCCATGGCGCCGCTGCTGCTGATGTGGTTCGGCATCGGCATGACGTCCAAGGTGCTGACGATCGCGCTGATCGCCTACTTCCCCCTGCTCGTCAACACCATCCTCGGGCTGCGCTCGGCCGAGCCCGAGCAGATCGACATGCTGCGGTCGTTCGGCGCCGGCGAGTTCCAGATCATGCGCAGGCTGCGGCTCCCCTCGGCGCTCCCGCACATCTTCGCGGGGCTCGACGTCGCGGTGATCCTCTCGGTCACCGGCGCCGTCGTCGCCGAGTTCGTCGGCGCCACCGCCGGCCTCGGCTACACGATCCAGGCCACCAACTTCAACATGGACGTGGCCCGGACGTTCGCCGTCGTGGTGCTGCTGTCGATCATCGGCATGACCCTGCACGCGGTCGTCGTGACGGCCAACCGGTGGCTGGTGTTCTGGGCGCCCTCCGGGAAGGAGCACGCACGTGACCTCTGACCTCCCCGACCTGTTCGCGGACGGACGCGGCGTCCCGCTGGGAAGCTGGATCAAGATGACCGGCTCGGAGAGCGTCGAGATCGCCGCCTCCGCGGGCTTCGACTTCATCGTCGTCGACCTCGAGCACTCCATGCTGGGCATGTCCGACGCCTACCGGCACATCGTCGTGGCGTCGGGCCTCGGGCTGGTCCCGCTCGTGCGCGTCCCCTCCCACGACCACGGGATCGTGCAGCGCGTCCTGGACGCGGGCGCCGCCGGGATCCTCGTCCCGCACGTCGACACGGCCGAGCAGGCCGAGGCGGTCGCGCGGATGGTGCGGTTCCCCGGCGCGGGCATCCGCGGTTCCGGGGCGACGAGCCGCGCCGGCGGCTGGGGGCTGCGCCCCCGCCGGGACTACCTCCGCTTCGGCAACGAGCGGGCGCTGTGCATCCCGCAACTGGAGAGCGAGGAGGCCCTGCGCAACGCTCCGGCCATCCTCGCCGTCGCGGGCGTGGACGCCGTCCTCATCGGCGCGGCGGACCTCGCCCTGTCGATGGGGGTCACCGCGGGCGACCCCCGGCTCGCCGAGCTGATCCGGTCGGGGCTGAGCACGGCCGAGGCCGCGGGCCTGCCCTGCGGCACGGCGGTGGGCGGCGCGGCCGCGGCGACCGGCGCTATCGCCCAGGGCTTCGGCTTCGTGGTGGCCGCCAACGACACCACCCTCCTCGCGAAGGCCGCGACGGCGCTCGTCCAGCAGATCAAGGAGGCCCCTGCTCCGGCCCGGACCTAGACCTCCCTCCCCGCAGTGATCCGGAGGGGGAGGGTGCGGGGGCCGCGCACTTGGCCGGCGGCCCAGGTCACTGCGGACGGGTCCTCCAAGGTGAAGGACGGGATGCGCTCCAGCCAGACTTCCAGGGCGACGCGGAGTTCCATGCGGGCGAGGTGGGAGCCGACGCAGCGGTGGATGCCGAGGCCGAAGGCGGCGTGCCGGTTGACCTCCCGGTCGATGGCGACCTCGTCCGCCCGGTCGAACTGCGCGGGATCGCGGTTGGCGGCCGGGAAGGACAGCAGCACCCAGTCGTCGGCCTTCATGTCGACGCCGCGCCAGTGCATGTCCTCCTTCACCAGCCGTGCCATCGTGACCGGGGCGTAGGCGCGGAGGAACTCCTCCATCGCGGTCGGCAGCAGCGACGGTTCGGCGACGAGGCGCTCGCGGTCGGCCGGCGTCCTCGCCAGGTGCCACAGCGAGGCGCCGATCGCACTCCAGGTGGTGTCGATGCCGGCGATCAGCAGGAGCGCCATCGTCCCGGACACGTGGGACGCGTCGAGCTTCCGCCCGTACAGCTCGGCCTCGATCAGGTACGTGGTGAGGTCGTCGCGCGGGTTGTCGACGTGGTCGCGGATCTGCTCCAGCAGGTACTCGAACAGCGTGTCCATGCGGGCGATGCGCTCGTCCGGCGGCAGGTTGACGCCTTCGAGGGTGTTCTCGACGAACTCGCGGAACCGGGGGCCGTCCTCGGGCGGGAAGCCGAGCATGTCGGCGATGACCCGCATCGGGATGTGCTGGGCGTACTCGTGCGCGGCGTCCACGACGTCGCGGCCCTCGAAGGAGTCGACGAGACCGTGGCAGAACGCCCGCGTCCCCTCCTCCAGCTTCTGGACGGAGGACTTCTTGAACGCGGGCAGCAGCAGTTTGCGCGCGTCGTGGTGGAACGGCGGGTCGGACGAGATCGGCGGCGTGACGCCGACCGGCGCGACGTCCCGCGGCGGCCGGTAGTTGCTCATCACCACCGACCGGGAGGTGAAGCGCTCGGTGTCGTAGGCGATCGCGGCGACGTCCTCGTACCGGGTCGGCAGCCAGCCGCCGCCGAACCGCTCGGTCCGCGCGACGGGGCAGCGGGACCGCAGGTCGTCCTGGATCGGGTACGGGTCGGCGGCCCATTCCGGTTCCAGGTGGGAGAAGTCGGTCGCCCAGTCCGACACCGGGCCGGTGACGACCTCGTTGCGCGTGCCGAGCGGGGTGGTGTCGCGGGTGCCGGAGAAGCGGTCGTCGGCGCGGTCGTCGGCGGCCATGTCATGCCTCCTTGAGGACGTCGATGGCGCGTTCCGGGCAGTTCGCCGCCGCGAGGCGCGCGTCCTGCTCCCGGTCCGCGGGCACGGCGCCGCCGCCGAGGACGGTGCCGTAGCCCTCGTCGTCCTCGCCGAAGAGGTCGGGTGCCAGGTCGTAGCAGCGGCCGTGCCCCTGGCAGCGTTCGGAGTCGATCCGCACCTTCATGGCGTTCCTTCCGTCCGGCCTTCCGGGTGGGCCTCGGCGCCGGGCGGTGCGAGCGCGGCGACGATGCGGGCCAGCAGCGCGGACCACTCCCCGTCCTCGACCGCGTGCAGGTCCGGCGTGACGAGCGCGCTGCCCATGCCGAGCAGGAGGCAGAGGTGGGCGAGCGCGTTCGGGGACAGGGCGGGGTCGATCTCGTCCCCGGCCTGGGCGATGCGCACCAGGTCGGCGAGCAGGCCGGCGCGCTCGTGGACGTAGCCGTTCATCGGCCGGGCGACGTCGCGGTCCCGGCGGGCGGCGGCGAGCGCCGCCACGACGAGGTCGCCGCGCGCGTCGCGGCGCTGCGGGAGGGAGCGGCCGGCGGCGAGCAACAGCTCGGTGACCGGCCGGTCCGGGTCGGCGGCGAACAGCTCGTCCAGCTCCCGCCGCCCGTGCGCGCGCAGCGCCGCGACCAGCAGGTCCGCCTTCGAGCCGAAGTGCGCGTAGAGCGCGCCGTTGCTGACGCCCGCCGCCCGCGCGATGTCGGCGACGCGCGTCCCGTCGTACCCGTGCCGGGCGAACGCCTCGGCCGCGGCGCGCAGCAGCCGCTCACGGGTCTCCGCGGCGGTGACGCCCGCGATGCGTCCCATGAGGGAATTAAAAGACCGTTCATTTGATGGGGTCAACCCCCATCCGGCGCGCCTCAGCCCACCGAGGCGCCGGTCGCGCGCGCTTCGGTCCGCTCCCTCCGGTGGACGGTGAAGAAGCCGATGAGGGCACCGACCGCGGCGACCGCCTCACCGGTGAAGCTGATCGTCTTGTCGGCGTACCACTGCGGGTCGTACATGCGCGGGATCGGGCCGAGCTGCCCGAAGTCGACGAAGTAGTAGAGCAGGACGGCGCCGGCGGCGCTCGCCGCGACGATGAACGCGATGGCGTAGGTCCACCTCCGCGCCCACACCAGCACGAGGACGGCCGCCACCGCCGCCGCGATGGCCTGCCCGTAGAAGAGGTCGTCCCCGGGGATGACGTCGTCGGGGGTGTTCGGCCCGGGGGCCATGTCCGGCGCGAACCGCCAGTGCACGATGGCGTCGGCCGCGAGTCCGGCGGCCACGATCAGACGAAGAACGATGCCCATACCCATTGCACGTGGATACCCGGCTGCCGGATCAACCCTCCGGAACATTTCCGCGGGCCGATCCCGGACGGGGAGGGCTCCGGCGGGTGCCGAACAGGGCCGTGCGGGGGGCAGGCGGGGGCCGTGCGGGGCCGGCGGGCGGGAGTCGGCACTTCGAGGACCTTGGAGTGATTAGTCCGGTATGCTCCACGAGCCTCCTCTCAGGATCAGAGTTCACTTCATGACACAGACACCTGAGGCGTCGGTCGTGGCCGAGGCGACGGTGGAACGATCCGCCGCCCGCCCGCCGGAGACGCATCGGACGCCGACCGCCGCCGCTCCCCCGAGCACCGCCCCGAAGAAGCGCGACCCGCACCTGGACAACGCCAAGTTCCTGGCGATCCTGCTCGTCGCCGGGGGGCACAGCCTGTCCGGGCTGCGCGACGTCCCGCTGGCCGCGGCGATCTGGAACTTCATCTACATGTTCCACATGCCGGTGTTCGTCATGGTCAGCGGCTACCTGTCCAAGCGGTTCACGCTGACCGACGACAAGGTCTCCCGGCTGGTCGGCTCGACGCTCGTGCCGTACCTGATCTTCCAGTGCGCCTACAGCCTGTTCGCCTGGGGGGTCGACGGACGCAAGTTCCAGTTCGACGTGCTGGACCCCTACTACCTGACCTGGTTCCTGATCGCGCTGTTCGTGTGGCGGCTGCTCACCCCGGTGTGCCGGCGGCTCAGGTACCCGGTGGCGACGGTCGTGCTCGTCAGCCTGCTCGTCTATATGACGGACATCGGCAGCACGCTCGACGTCTACCGGATCCTCGGGCTGCTGCCGTTCTACGTCATCGGGCTCACGCTGTCGCCGGAGGTGCTGCAGATCGTCCGGCGGCCGGCCGCGCGGATCGCGGGCGCCGCCGTCCTCGCCGCCGGCTTCGGTGTCGCGTTCGTCACCCACGACCACATGAACGCGCGCTGGCTGAACTGGGACGTCTCGAACGCCGACCTCGGCGTGGACGAGCTGACCGGCACGCTGATGCGGATGGCGCTGCTGCTCACCGCGACGGTGCTGCTCCTCGCGTTCCTCGCCGTCGTCCCGTCCCGGCACACCTGGTACAGCGACCTCGGCGCCGCGACGA
Source organism: Actinomadura chokoriensis (assembly GCF_039529475.1). Classification (NCBI taxonomy): domain Bacteria; kingdom Bacillati; phylum Actinomycetota; class Actinomycetes; order Streptosporangiales; family Thermomonosporaceae; genus Actinomadura; species Actinomadura chokoriensis. The sequence goes on from NZ_BAAAMW010000016.1 coordinate 105,431, forward strand.
TCTACGGCTACCTGCTGCACGGGTTCGTCACCCGGCTCTTCACCTTCGAGGGCTGGCACAAGCTCGCCTGGTTCGACACGGTGCCGGGCATCCTGTCGGCGCTGCTCGCGGGCTTCATCGTCGTCACCCTGCTGAGCACCGCGCCGGTGCGCGCGATGACCCGCTGGGCGGTCGAGCCCAACCTCAAACCGCTGTTCGGCCGGTGACGGACCGGCGGGTACGCCCGCCCGGCGGCGGCCGGGTTACGGCGGGTCGGCAGATCGCTGAATTCGCCACAAAATCCGACAGACCAGGTACAGTAAGGCGGCAGTTCTCCCCGGCGGATCATCTGACCCTGCGATCGCGGCGCCGCCCGCTCGCCCTCGACACCCCACGGGTCACCGCAGCATGTACGGTCACGGCGGCCGGTCCGGCCGCCCTCAAGATCAAAGGACGGTCGCATTGGTCATGGCCCCGCATGGCGAACATCGCGTCGTCGCCGTCATCCTGGCGGGTGGCAGCGGGCAGCGCATGGGGCTCAGCACGCCCAAGCAGCTTCTGAAGATCGCCGGGAAGACGATCCTCGAGCACACGCTCGGCGTCTTCGAGGCCGCGCCCGAAGTCGACGAGATCATCGTCCTGATGAACCCCGGCTTCCTCCAGGACGCGGCCGAGTGCGTGAAGAAGGCGGGCTGCACGAAGGTCACGGCCGTGCTCCCCGGCGGGACGTCCAGGAACGCGACGACGCAGCTCGCGCTCGACGCCCTCGCCGACCACCCCGCCGAGACGACCAGCGTGCTGTTCCACGACGCGGTGCGGCCGCTGCTCTCGCAGCGCATCATCCGCGACTGCGTGACCGCCCTCCGCGAGCACCGGGCCGTGGACGTCGCCATCCCGTCCGCCGACACGATCATCCAGGTCGACGAGGACGTCATCGTCGACGTGCCGCGCCGCGCGAACCTGCGCCGCGGGCAGACCCCGCAGGGCTTCCGGCTCGCCACCATCCGCGCCGCCTACGAGAACGCCTGGCGGGACGAGAACTTCGAGGCCACCGACGACTGCACGGTCGTGCTCCGCTACCAGCCGGACACGCCGATCTACGTCGTCCCCGGTGACGAGCACAACATGAAGGTCACCGAGCCCGTCGACATGTTCGTCGCGGACAAGCTGTTCCAGCTCGCGTCCTCCGACGCCCCCGACCTCACCGAGGAGCAGTACGCCGAGGCCCTCGCCGGCAAGACGGTGGTCGTGTTCGGCGCCAGCCAGGGCATCGGCGCCGCCATCGCCGAGATCGCCCAGGGGTTCGGCGCCCGCGTCTTCGGCCACAGCCGCGGCACCACCCGCACCCACGTGGAGCGGCCCGACGACGTCGCCGCCGCGCTCGCGCAGGCGTACTCGGCGACCGGGCGCGTCGACTTCGTCGTCAACACCGCGGGCGTGCTGCGCATCGGCCGGCTCGACGCGATCGACCCGGACGCGATCGAGGAGGCGCTGCGGGTCAACTACCTCGCGCCGATCCACATAGCGCGCGCGTCGTTCCCGTACCTCGCCAAGACCGGCGGGCAGCTGCTGCTCTACACCTCCAGCTCCTACACCCGGGGCCGCGCGGACTACAGCCTGTACTCGTCGGCGAAGGCGGCCACGGTCAACCTCACGCAGGCCCTCGCGGACGAGTGGTCCGGCGACGGGGTGCGGATCAACTGCATCAACCCCGAGCGGACCAGCACCCCGATGCGCACCGCCGCGTTCGGCCAGGAGCCCCCGCACACCCTGCTCAGCGCCGACCAGGTCGCGCGGACGTCGCTGAACGTCCTGCTGTCCGACCTGACCGGGCAGGTCATCGACGTGCGCCGCGAGGACCCGCTGAGCCGCCGCTCCGGCTGACGCGCAACTCCCCGGCGCCCGCCCCAGGCCCCGCGGGCGCCGGTGACCCTCCCCCATCCCCTCGTCGCCCCCCAAGGGCCCTGCCGACCAGACGGAGGTGTGCCGTGCGACGTCTCGTCCGCCGGTCCCGGAAACTCATGCGGTACTCGTCGGTGCTGCTGCTCCCCGGCTCGCTCGCGCTGCTGCTCGCGGCGGCCGCGGCCGGCGCGCCCGGCTGGTTCCTCGCCGCCGCCGCGCTCTGCTACGCGGCCGAGCCGGCCGTCGAGCGGCTGATGCCGGACGCGGCCAGGCCGCTGCGCTGGGGCCAGCTCGGCGCCGGCGCCCGGGTGCTGGTCCGGCAGGGGGCGTTCGTGCTGCTGCTCGTCCGGGCCGGCGACGTCGACTCCGCGGTGGTCTGGACGGCGGCCCTCGGCTTCCTCGCGCTCGACTGGATCCGCGCCGCGGTGCTCGCGGGCTCGGTCGCCGCGCGGCGCATCAACCGGGTGCCCTACCTCACCCGCAACCTCGGCAAGGGCGAACCGGCGTCCCCCGCCGAGTGCCCCGCCTGGCAGTCGCGCCTGGTCGCCGTCCTGGAGAACTACGCCGACCTGCTCCCGCTGCTGGCCGGCACCGTCGGCCTCCTCGCCGGCCTCCCGGCGCTGCTGGCCGCCGGGCTCCTCGCCACCGCCCTCGTCGCGGCGGTCGCCCAGGCCGGGCAGTCGGCCCGGCTGCGCCGGATGCGCGCGCTCCTCAACGGCAACCGCGTGGGGCGCGACGTGCAGCGCCGCGTGAACGGCTACAAGCCCGAGGTCGTCCTGTACTTCACCGGGCCCGCCACCACCGTGTACCAGGCCAACATGTGGCTGAGCGCCCTGGAGCAGCTCGACCGCAAGGCCATGGTCCTCGTCCGCTCCCCCGAGGTCGTCGCGGCGATCGCGCCCACCACGCTCCCGATCGTGTGCATCAGCAAGGCCGAGGACGTCATGAACTTCGACCTCCCCACGGTGAAGGTCGCGCTCTACCCCGGCAACACCGGCAAGAACCTGCACCTGCTCCGCGAGGAGCACATCAAGCACGTGTTCGTCGGGCACGGCGACAGCGACAAGGGCCCGAGCTCCAACCCGGTCAGCAAGATCTTCGACGAGGTCTGGGTCGCCGGCCCGGCCGGCCGCGACCGGTACCACAACTCCGACGCCGGAGTCCGCGACGAGGCCATCGTCGAGGTCGGCCGCCCGCAGCTCGGCGAGATCACCACCGAGCCGTCCGGCGGGCCGGTGCCGACCGTCCTGTACGCCCCCACCTGGGAGGGCTGGGACAACGAGCACGGCTACAGCTCGCTGCTCGGCATGGGCGAGAAGATCGTCCGGACCCTGCTGGAGCAGGGCGACCGGCTCCGCGTGATCTACCGCCCGCACCCCTACACGGGCCGCCGGCTCCCGGTGGCGGCCGCGGCGCACAACCGGCTGATCAAGATGATCGAGGACGCGAACCGGACCGGCGGCGGCGCCCACCAGGTGGTCACCGGCGCGGACGCCTCCCTCTACGAGTGCTTCAACCGGTCCGACATGCTGATCACCGACATCTCCAGCGTGATCTCCGACTACATCCCGAGCCTGAAGCCGTACGTGGTGACCAACCCCGAGGGCATGGACGAGGCGGTGTTCCGGGCGGAGTTCCCGTCCGCGTCCGCCGCGTACCTGCTCGGCCCGGACTGCGCCGAGCTGCCCGACATCCTCGCCGTCGCCGCGACGCCCGGCCAGGACCCGCTGGCCGGCGAGCGCCGCACGCTCCGCGACTACCTGCTCGGCCCCGAGCACCCGGACGCGATGACCCGCTTCGCCGCCGCCGTCGACGCGCTCGCCGAGGCCGGCCCCCGCGCGACGATGTACGCGAACTCGGGAAGGACGATCCGGACGGCCCACGAACCCGCATAGAGTTGGTCCTCATCTGCAGCTCGACGGTAGAGGGGCCATGCCGCAACTCCTGGTCAGCGTGATCATCCCGGTCTTCGACTGCCGGGACACGGTGAGCGAGGCGCTCGAATCGGTCTTCACCCAGACCATGCCCGCCGAGCGGATCGAGACCATCGTCGTGGACGACGGCTCGACCGACGGCAGCGCCGAACTGCTGGACGAACTGGCCCGCGCCCACGACCGGCTGACAGTGCTCCACCAGCCGAACTCGGGCGGCGCGGGCGCCCCGCGCAACCGGGGCCTGGAGCGGGCGTCCGGGAAGTACGTCTTCTTCCTGGACGCCGACGACCGGCTCGGCCCCGAGGCCCTCGAACGCATGGTCGCGATGGCCGAGCGCAACGGCACCGACATCGTCCTCGGCAAGCAGCTCGGCCTCGGCGGCCGCAAGACCCCCAAGGTGTTCGGCGAGAACGTCGAGCGCACCCACGTGCTCGAACCCGGCTCCGAGCTGTTCCGGCGCATGTCGATGGCGGCGCTGCAGCTGTTCCGCCGCTCCCTGATCGAGGACGCGGGGCTGCGCTTCACCGAGGGCGTCCTGTCGCACGAAGACCAGCTGTTCACCGCCGGCGCCCACCTGCGCGCCCGCGCCGTGTCCATCCTGGCCGACTACGACTGCTACCACTGGATGGCCCGCTCGGACGGGACGAGCAGCACCCAGCTCGGCGGCGCCCACGCGTCCGACGTCTACGCGATCACCGCCCGCGCGATGGACCAGGCCGCGGAGTACGCCGAACCGGGCGAGATCCGCGACCAACTGCACCGGCGCTACCTCGACCAGGAGGTGTTCGGACGGCTGGAACGCCTGTACCTGGACGCCCCCGACGACGAACGCGAGATCACGTACACCGCCTGCCGTGAGCTCCTGGACGAATGGCTCAGCCCGGGACTGGCACGGCAACTCGATCCGCTCCGCCGTAGGGTCGCCCACTGCGTGCTCAACGACCTCGCCGACGAACTCGAAGCCGTTCTCCGCTTTCACCGCGATGCCGGGCCCCCGCGCCTCCGGTCGCAGGATGGACGGTGCTTTCTGAGGGCTCCGTACTTCCGGGACGCGACGATCGGCATCCCGGACGACGGCCACCGGATTCGGACGACACCGCGGGCCCGCTCCCGCCGCTCCGGCCGTCCTTGTGCCGGGCCCGGTGCCGGCCGCGGGCGTCATGCTCCGGCACTCCCGCGGAGATCGACGGGGTGAACGAGCCCGTCGGGCGCGCCTTCCGCGACGGCCTCCGGCGGCGACGGCCGCGGAAGCCGGGATAATGCTCGCGCCGCACCGGAACCGCCAGGCTCACCGCCCCCGCCAGGAAGGCAACGAATGACGCACCGCATCCTCCCCAGCGCCCAGGTGGACCCCTCCGCCGAACTCGGCGACGGGACGACCGTGTGGGACCTCGCCCAGATCCGCGAGGACGCCCGGCTCGGCTCCGGCTGCATCGTCGGGCGGGGGGCCTACGTCGGCTCCGGGGTGCAGATCGGCGACAACGTCAAGCTGCAGAACCACGCCCTCGTCTACGAGCCCGCCGTGCTGGAGGACGGCGTGTTCGTCGGGCCCGCCGTCGTCCTCACCAACGACCGCGCGCCCCGCTCGGTATCCCCCGACGGGACGCTGAAGCGCGCCTCCGACTGGGAGGCCGTCGGCGTCCACGTCGCCGAGGGCGCGTCCCTCGGCGCCCGCAGCGTGTGCGTCGCACCGGTGCGCGTCGGCCGCTGGGCGATGGTCGCGGCGGGCGCGGTTGTGACCCGCGACGTCCCCGACTTCGCACTGGTCGCCGGCGTCCCCGCCCGCCGGATCGGCTGGGTGGGACGGGCCGGCGTCCGGCTGGCCGAGCGGCCGGACCGGCCCGGCACCTGGGAGTGCCCGCAGACCGGCGAAGTCTATGTCGAGGCGCCCGCCGGGGACGGCCCGGAACTGACGCCCCTCGTTGAGAAGGAAGCATGAATCTCAAGATCCTCAGCATCGTCGGCGCGCGCCCGCAGTTGGTGAAGCTCGCGCCGATCGCCGCCGCGCTCACCGCGGAGGGCCACCGGCACGTCATCGTCCACACCGGTCAGCACTACGACGCCGACCTGTCCGACGTGTTCTTCACCGGGCTCGGCATCCCCGACCCGGACGTCCATCTGGGCGTCGGGTCCGGCAGCCACGGAGTGCAGACCGGTGCCGTCATGGCGGCGCTGGACCCCGTCCTGGAGGCCGAGCGTCCCGACTGGGTGCTCGTCTACGGCGACACCAACTCGACGCTGGCGGGCGCCGTGTCGGCCGTCAAGCAGCACCTTCCCGTGGCGCACCTGGAGGCGGGTCTCCGCTCGTTCAACCGGCGCATGCCCGAGGAGCACAACCGGGTCCTCACCGACCACGCCGCCGACCTGCTGCTCGCCCCGACCGACGAGGCGATGCGGCACCTGGCCGCCGAGGGTCTGGCGGATCGGGCGGTCCGCACCGGGGACGTGATGGTCGACGTGTGCCTGCGGGTCCGCGACGGTGTCCTGGCCGACGGGAGCACCCCGCCGGCCCTGCCCGAGGGCATCGACCCCGCCGAGCCGTACCTCGTGGCGACGCTGCACCGCGCGGAGAACACCGACGACGCGGACCGGCTCGCGATGCTCGTCGACGCGCTCGCCTGCCTGCCCGTGCAGGTCGCGCTGCTCGCGCATCCCCGGCTGCTGTCCCGCGCCGAGACGCACGGAATCAAGCTGGAGCGCGGCGCCGTCCGCGCCGGCCGCCCGCTGCCCTACGCGGGCATGGTCGCGGCCGTCCTCGGCTCGCAGGGCGTGGTCACCGACTCCGGCGGCCTGCAGAAGGAGGCGTTCCTCCTCGCCCGTCCCTGCACGACCCTGCGGACGGAGACCGAGTGGCCGGAGACGCTGGAGAACGGCTGGAACGAACTCATCGCCGATCCCGGCGCGCTCGGCGAGGCCCGGTGGACGGCGATCGCGACGCGTCCGGCGCCGGACGCCGCGCGCGGCACCCCGTACGGTGACGGCCGCGCCGCCGAGGCCGTCGCGGCGATCCTCGCCGAACGCGCCCGCCGCTGACCGCGCCGGGACCGGTCACACCTCGGGTTCGAGGGTTTTGAGCTGCCGCGTCGTCACGGTGAGGTCCGCGTGGCGGCGCGCCAGCCGGTACCCGAGCGGCACCGACACGTCGTCCATCACGATGACCCGCTTGACCTGGGCCATGTCGATGTCGCGCAGGACGCGCCGGCGCGCGATGCGGGCCAGCAGCAGCGGCCGGACATGCCGGTAGAAGGGCAGGAACAGCCGCCGGTGGACGGCGCCCGACACGCGGCGCTGCAGGCCGTCCACGATCGCGCCGGCACGGCCGAGCCTCCGCAGCGGCCACAGCAGGGCGCGCGGCGCCCGGCTCACGACCGTGTGCTCCAGCCAGGGCAGCGGGTGCCTGGCCTCGGCCCGCTCGAGCCGGTGCAGCCGCGCCCGCTCGTCCAGCCTGCCCCAGCCCCGCGCCTCGGCGGTCACCACGTCGACCAGCGCGCCCTCCTCGTCCAGGAAGTGGGCGGCGAGCCCGGCGACCCTCTTGTAGCCGCGCTTGTGGCTCCTCGGGTCCATGGCGAGGATCAGCACCCGGGGGGACGCCTGGTCGTTCACGTCACTCGCTCCCAGTGGGGTCATCGGGCGGCCAGTTCGGTCAGCCGCCGCACCAGCGGCTCCAGCGACACGCTGCGCTCGAAGCGCTGCGCGTAGGCGCGCGCAGCGTCGATCTGCCGCTGGTCGAGCCCGGCCGCGGCCTTCGCGGCGGCCACCATCGAGCCGGCGATGGCCCGCGGCTCCAGTCCGTCCGGGTTGAACCACAGCGGGTAGTCCCGCAGGACCTCCTCGGCCGCCGACCCGGGCGCGTGGACCGACACGATCGGGCGTCCGGCCGCCATGTACTCGAAGATCTTGCCCGAGGTGACGTAGCGGGCGCCTCCGGCGAGGAACACGAGGACGTCGGAGTCCCGGTAGACCTCGTGCAGCTCCGTCTTCGACGCCGGGCCGCGATACCGCACGCCCGGTGCGAGCTCCTGCTCGTCCGCCTCCGGCCCCGCGTCCTCTCGCGCGCCGGCCTCCGGCCCGTCGCCGTCCTCCTTCTCCTGCACGGCCGCGATCCTCTTGCGGAGCTTGCTGTCGGCTCCCCTGAAGAACCCCATGTACCCGTGCAGGTCCAGGACCGCGCCGGACAGATCCGGGTGCTCGCGGGCACGGTCGAACCCGTCGATCATCGCTTCGATGGGCTGCTTGCCGGTGAGCGTGCCGACATAGGAGAAGCGGGGGCGGCGTTCCTCCCGCCCGTCCAGGATCTTCGCGGGCGGCTCGACCGTGCTGGGGAGCGTGTCGGAGTCCCAGCCGTTCGGGACGACCAGCATCCGGTCCGCCACCCTGGGATAGCGCTCGGCGTGCCAGCCCCGCAGCGCCTCGTTCACGAAAACGACGTTGGCCGCCGACTTCAGCACCCGCTTCTCCCAGGCGTAGGCCGGGTGCCCGTCCTCGAACGCGGGCTCCTCGTTGAAGAGGTCGAGGGTCCAGGCGTCGCGGTTGTCGAGGATGTAGGGGGTGCGGGTCAGCTTGTGGAACAGCCACGCCGCCGCGAACGAGGCGAACGGGTTCCCCGTCGCCAGCACGACGTCGAACCTGCGGCGCATGTGCATGCGCAGCGCCTTGCGGACGCTCGCCCGTGCCCAGGACGCGTAGTTCTCGGGAAAGACGTGCCGCTGCCCCCAGTCGTACGCCGAGCGGGCCAGTTCGGGGAACGTCCCGCGAAATCTGCTGTAGCCGCGGAGGTTCTTCTCCCAGGCGAACAGGTTCAGGTACGGCCGCTCCACGGCCACCCGCGGATCGACGGAGTCCAGCAGCTTCTCGTCGAACGAGCCGATGGCGTCGCGCAGGAACGGCAGCGGCGCGGCGAAGACCGTGACGTCCCAGCCCCGCTCGACCAAGAGGTTCGCGGTCGCCCGCGGCCGGTAGACGCCGCTGGCCCGCGACGGAGGGAAGTAGAAGGCGAGGTAAAGCAGGCGTGGACGGCGTTCGGCCATGGTCATCATCCTTTGACGCGGTCGGCCGGAGGCTGCACGTGGGCCGCGGTGTAGGCGAGCGTCGCGCCCGAGCCGACGAACACGTCGCGCAGTTCGGACGCGGTGACCATCGACTCCGCGTCACCGACGACGACGAAGTCGATCGATCGTCGGCCCACGAGTTCGCGGTGGGCGACGCTCCGGCGGACCTTCGCGGGATTCCGCTGGTAGAAGCCCGCCAGCCGGCGGTGGATCGGACGGGTGACGCGGCGCCGGTAGAAGGACTGCAGGCGCGCCCCGAACCCGCGCAGGGGGCCGCGCAGGCAGACGCGCATCAGGAACAGGGGAATCCGGTCCAGCAGCAGCCGGATCAGGGCGGGCCGGTGGCCGCGCAGCAGGCGGCCCCATTCGACCAGGTCGGCCCCTTCGGGCAGCGGATGCTTCCGCCACTTGCCCGGCTTGCCGACGAGCACGGTCGCGGATCCGCCCGCGGCGATCACGTGTTCGGCCTCAGCGACGATCACCTTCTGGCGCGAGCCGCCCAGGGCGAGGAAAAGGACGTTCACTTATCCCGTTCTCCGTTCGCGTCCGTCTCCGGGAACCAGTACCGGTAGTGGGCCTCGGCCACGGCGCGGTACCCGAACCGGGCCTCCAGCACCCGTCTGGCCTCGGTCAGGTCGAGGTCGTAGGGGAACCGCTCGCGCAGCCGGCGATACCCCTCGATGATCGACTCCGCGTCCTCCCTGACCTCGATCATCTCCCCGACGGCGCTCTCGATGCCGGCCAGGGTGCGCTCGGGTCCGCCGCAGCGGGTGACGAGCAGCGGCATGCCCGCCGCCACCGCCTCGATGATCGACACGCCGAACGTCTCCCAGCGCGCGGCGTGGACGAGGAGGTCGTGCTCGCGCATGAGCCGGGTGGACTCGTCGGGAGGAACCGGGGCCATGAACGTCACCGCGTCCTCGACCTGGAGTTCGGCGGCCCGCTGCGCGAGCTCGGCGCCCAGCTTGCCTTCGCCGACCATCGTCAGCGTCAGCTCCGGGTCCTCGGCATGGCACTTGGCGAACGCCTCCAGCAGCCAGCCGACGCCCTTGCGCTCGATGAAGCTCCCCACGTACAGCCAGCGGCGCAGCTCGGTGACCGGCCGGGCCCGGGTCCGCTCGAAGGAGATCGGGTTGGAGATCACCTCGATCTTGTGCGCGAACGCCGGGAACGCCTCCACCAGCTGCTCCCGGAGCGCGTCCGTCACCGCGAAGAACCCCGTGCAGCGGTCCAGAACCCGCTCGTACAGTTCGCGCGAGTCCTCCTGGGCGAGGACCTCGTGAAGGTAGGAGGCATGTTCGGTGACGAAGACGCGCGCGTCCGGGCGGGCGTTCTCCAGCGCGGGCCAGCCGCCCCGCAGCCCGACGTGCGCGTGGACCACCGGTGCCGGGATCGGCTCGCCGTTCAACGCCCAGCCCAGCCCCCTCGCGTGCTCGACGGCCTGGGACGCGAACGTGCGCCCGCGCATGAGGATCGGGACGCGCAGCTGCGTCGCGCCCGCGACCGTCGGGGCGCGGTGGAGGGCCTCCGGCATGAGACGGCGGTGCGCATCCTCGGCCGCGCTGTCGTCCTCCGCCGCTCGCAGCCTCCAGCCGTCGGTGTGGTAGAGGGTGACCTCACGGCATCCCGGTGCGGTCGCCTCGACCATCGCCTGGACGAACGCCCCGGAGTACTTGTGATTCGGGGAGGGATACCAGGGCGTGAGGACGGCCACATCCCTGTCGTCGGCTTTCTTCATCATCACCTCTGCGCACTTTCGGAGACCGGCTTCGCGGCGGCGGGCAGCAGTTCCGTGTAGACACCGTCCAGGATCTCGGCCTGCGCCTCCCAGCTCCACGCGCGGAGCAGGTCCGGCCGGTCGTCGTACACGGCGCGGTACCGCTTCGGGTCGTCCAGCACGGCCTCGACGGCCCGCACGTACTCGTCCTCGTCCTCGGCCCGGAACACCTCGCCCTGCCCGGTGTCCCGCACCACCTCGCTCATCGCCTTGACGTCGCTGACCACGATCGGCAGCCGCGCGTGCGAGTACTCGAAGAACTTGGTGATCAGTGCGATCTCGTGGTTCGGCCAGTGGTGGATCGGGATGACGCCGAGGTCGGCGGCCGAGAGGAACGGAACGACCTGGTCGAAGGGAACATAAGGCAGGATGTGCACCCGGTCGCGGACCCCGAGTTCGTCGGCGCGGGCGAGCAGGCGCTTCACCTCGTCGCCGCCGGGCCTCGGGACGATCAGGGCGACGTGCAGCGCGGGCAGCCGCGGCAGCGTCTCGATCATGATGATCAGGCCGCGGTGCTGGGGGGCGCCGCCGCTGTACACGGCGACCGGCGTGTCCGCATCGACGCCGCACAGTTCCCGCAGGTCCGGGACGGGGTCGTCCGTGGACGGCTCGCCCTCCATGATCGGGGCGTTGAGGACGACGGCGGGTTTGTGCCGGAGGCCGTGATGCTCGACGAGCATGTCGGCGAGAGGCTGCGAGACGGTCACCACGGCATCGGCCGCGCCGGCGTACTCGCGCTCGTGCGCGCACACCGCGGGGTGCCAGCGCGGCTCGTCGTGCCACGGACGGATGCCCGGCAGGAACTCGTGCGCGTCCCACACGAGCTTCACCTCCCGCCCCTTGGCGCGTGCCCGCCACACGGCGCGCGCGCCGACGCCGAGCATCCGGAAGTCGTTGGCATGGATGATGTCCGGCTGGAGCTTGTCGACGGCTCCCCGGTAGGCGCTGTCCCAGTCCCACAGACCGCGGTCGAGGACGCGCCAGGCCCGGTCGCCGAGCAGCTTCTGCCAGAACGCGATGGTGAACCGCTCCACCGGGGAGTTCCGGTCCATCCGGGCCTTGGCCAGGGAGTCCGTCTGCCGCCCCCGCACGGCGATCCAGCGCTGCTGGATCTTCGCCGCAACACGCCGCGCCGTCAGCCACGCCGTCCGCGCCGGACCGCCGAAGCCGGGCGCGAGGCGGCTCGCGGCGATGTCGGCCCGCCGGGTCTGGATGAGCCGCCGCCGGTACGCCGCGACCTCGGGATGCGGGTAGGCGAGCGGGCGCCGGACCGCGGCGCGCACCACGCTGTACCTCGAACCGGTACGCCGGACCGGCTGCGGCACGAGCAGCACGTGCGCCCCGCCGAGCATCCAGCGCTTCTTCTTGCGGCCCGGAACGCACCCGACGAGGTGCACCTCCCACCCCGCGGCGGCGATGGACGCCGCCGCCTTCTGCACCCGAGAATCGCCGCGGACGCCGTTGTCGACCAGCATGACGATCCGGCCGCGCGACTCCGGGGGGTCACTCCCAGCTTCGGTCTGCATCCGGTCTTCTCCGTTCGATTCAGCCGAGGTCATTCGGTATCGAGATGCGGGGTGAAGCGGACATCCCGGTTGTTCAGTCGGCGGGATGCGCCGGAGCGTCCCCATGGTCGGGGGCGCCGATGACGGTGTGGTGGACGCCGGGCCAGCGGGACGGGTCGGTGATGCGGCGGCCGTCGACGAGGGCCTTGACGCCCGGCAGGTCGGCCGCGCCGAGGTCGCGGTACTCGGCGTGGTCGGCCTGGATGATCGCGGCGGTCACCGGCTCGCCCCGGTGCGGGGGCAGGTCGAGGGCTTCGAGCTCCTCCGCCGTGTACATCGGGTCGGACACGTAGGGGACGGCGCCGCGCTTGCGCAGGGACTCGACGGTCGGGAAGACGCCGGAGAACGCCGTCTCCTTCACCCCGCCCCGGTAGGCCGCGCCCAGCACCAGGACCGGGGCGCCGTTGAGGTCGCCGTAGGCGTCGGCGAGGAGGCCGACGGCGTAGTCGGGCATGGCCGCGTTGGCCTCGCGGGCGGCGCGGACGACCGTCGCGGACGGGTCGTTCCACAGGTACATCCGCGGGTAGATGGGGATGCAGTGGCCGCCGACGGCGATGCCCGGCCGGTGGATGTGGCTGTACGGCTGGGTGTTGCACGCCTCGATGACCTTGGTGATGTCCACCCCGGCCGTGTCGGCGTAGCGGGCGAACTGGTTCGCGAGGCCGATGTTGACGTCGCGGTAGGTCGTCTCGGCGAGCTTGGCGAGTTCGGACGCCTCCGCGGAGCCGAGGTCCCAGACGCCGTTGGGGCGGTCGAGGTCGGGGCGGTCGTCGAAGTCGAGGACCTGCTCGTAGAACTCGACGCCGTGCTTCGCGGACGCGTCGTCGATGCCGCCGACGAGCTTGGGGTAGCGGCGCAGGTCGGCGAAGACCCGTCCGGTCAGCACGCGCTCGGGGCTGAACACCAGGTGGAAGTCCTCGCCGGCGGTGAGGCCGGAGCCCTCCGCCAGCATCGGCGCCCAGCGGTTGCGGGTGGTGCCGACGGGGAGGGTCGTCTCGTAGCTGACGAGCGTCCCGGGGCGCAGGCCCTCGGCGATGGCGCGGGTGGCGGCGTCCATCCAGCCGAAGTCGGGGGTGCCGGCCTCGTCCACGAACAGTGGGACGACCACGACGACCGCCTCCGACTCGGCGACCGCTGCCGCCGTGTCGGTCGTCGCCGTCAGCAGGCCCGCCTCGACCGCCTCGCCGAGGTGGAGCTGCAGGTCGGTCTCGCCGGGGAACGGCTCGCGGCCGGCGTTCACGTCGGCGACGACCCGCTCGTTCACGTCGGCGCCGACCACCCGGTGGCCCTTGCGGGCGAACTGCACCGCCAGCGGGAGACCGATCTTGCCGAGCGCGACCACGCAGATCCGCATGTGCTACTTACCTCCAAGGGACGCCGCGCGCTTGATCCGCCGGGCGGCCGCGCGGGCCGGGCGGACCGGGCGCGTTTCGATGACCGTGCCGTACCGGTCGTCGCCGGTGACCGACAGCCGGTGGGGCCTGGCGCGGTGCCAGACCAGCTCGCCGCCCGACTTCGGCAGGTCGGCCGGGACGGCGACGTCGTGCGTCTCGCCGGACGCGGTGAAGACGAGCCGGAGGTCGTGCCGCGTCCGGGCCGGGCCGGTGAGCAGCGCCACGGGGATCCTCGCGGTGAGGTGCAGGCCGTCCTCACGGGCCTCGCGGGTGACGACCGCCTCGTCCAGGTGGACGCGCTCCTTGCCGGCGCCCTTGCCGGTGCGCGGGGCGAGCGCGAGCCGGACGACCGCCGGGTCGTCGGCGTCCGGGCCGGTGAACGGCGTCCGGACGGTCACCTCGACGGTGTCGCGGTCGCGGCGCGCGGCGACCGTCCGGACCTCCTGGGAGAGCCGCTTGCGCATCCCCTTGGTGATCTCGAACAGCTCGTCCGGCAGGTCCAGCTCGGGGTCCTCGAACCCCTGGTAGGCCAGGTAGGTGCGGCCGTTCTTCACGGCGATCGGGTAGGGCCGCTCGTCGACCGCCGCCCGGATCGCCTCGCACAGCAGGTCGATCCGGCCGTGCTGGGCGAGCCGCAGCCGGGCCCGCCGGACGATCGGCAGCGTGTACAGGACGCCGTCGGTCACGTACTCCTCGACGAGCCTCCCGACGCGGGCGCACACGTCCCGCTGGGCGTCGCGGTCGAGTTCGAGGAACCCCTCCCGCGTCGGCATCGTCAGCTCCCAGCGGGTGTGGCGCGTCAGGATCGCGTCCCGCTGCGGCCCGGGTTCGAGGAGGCCCGCGACGACGCCGAAGAGGCTCTCCGCGCATTCGAGGCGGGTGTAGACGTCGACGGCGCCCTGCGTGATGTTGCCGCCGTCCTCGCGCAGCACCGCGTAGTAGCAGGTGTAGTCGGCGAGGACGGAGATCCGCTCGGCGCGGACGCACGCTTCGAGGGTGAACGGCTGGTCGCTGCCGATCCGCATGTGCTCGGGGAAGCGCAGCTTGTACCGCTCGACCAGGTCGCGGCGGAACAGCTTGCAGTTCGACAGCACCCAGGGGAGCACCGAGTCGTACAGGTCGATCTCGGGGCGGTTCTCGGCGAACAGCTCGGGGCGGCGCACGGCCCGCCCGTTGACGCCCTCCATCTTGCCGACGAGGACGTCCGAGCCCCATTCGTCGGCGGCGGCGACCATGCGCTCCAGCGCCTCGGGGCCGAGGTGGTCGTCGGCGCCGACGAAGTACACGTAGCGGCCGGACGCGACGTCCAGGGCGCGGTTGCTCGGTGCGGCCGGGCCGCCGGAGTTCGGCTGCCGCAGCACGGTGACGACGTCCGGGTACTCGGCGGCGAACCGGTCCAGCTCGGCTCCGCTGCCGTCGGTGGAGCCGTCGTCGACGGCGACGACCTCCATGCGGCCGGCGCCGATGGTCTGCCCGACCAGCGACTCCAGGCAGGTGGTCAGGTAGGGCATCGTGTTGTAGACCGCGACGACCACCGTGACATCGGGAGCCGCGGCCTCAGACGGCACCTGCCACCTCCGACGCCCGCAGCGAGACCGTCGTCCCGAGCTTGGCCGACTCCAGCACGGCGGCCGAGACCTCGACCGTCCGCAGGCCCTGCCGCAGCGTCACGATGTCGGCGTCGCCGCCGGGCCCGGCGAGGACCGCGTCGCGGAACCGCTCGTGCTCGGTCAGCAGCGGCTCCCGCTTCGGGATCGCGTACCGGATCATGTCGCCCTCGGACACGCCGCGGAACGCCCGCAGCGCCTCCCACTCGGTGCTCATCTCGCCGTTGGCGTAGAACGTCAGGTCGGCGGTGAGCGTGTCGGCGACGAAGCAGCCGCGGTCGCCGGTGACGACCGTGGTGCGCTCCTTCAGCGGGCTCAGCCAGTTCACCAGGTGGTTCACCATGGAGCCGTCGCTGAGGCGCCCGACGGCCGCGACCATGTCCTCGTGCGGGCGGCCGCTGCGCGCCACCGTGTGCGCGGAGACCGACACGTAGTCCTGGCCGGTCACCCACGCGGTGAGGTCGATGTCGTGGGTGGCGAGGTCCTTGACGACCCCGACGTCGGCGATCCGGTGCGGGAACGGCCCCTGGCGGCGCGTGACGACCTGGAACACCTCGCCCAGCTCGCCCGCCTCCAGCCGGGTCCGCATGCTCTGCAGCGCCGGGTTGTAGCGCTCGATGTGGCCGACGCCGGCGACCAGGTCCCGCGACTCGAACGCCTTCACCAGCCGCTGCGCGGCCTCGACCGACTCGGCGAGCGGCTTCTCGATCAGTGCGCCGACCCCGGCCTCGGCGAGGGCGAGCCCGACCTGCTCGTGCAGCGCGGTCGGGCAGGCGACCACCGCGTAGTCGACGCCGAGCGCCAGCAGGTCGTCGAGCGACTCCAGCAGCGGCACCCCGTGCGGGGCGCCGCCCGGTCTTCCCGCCGGGTCGACCACGCCGACGAGGTCCACGCCGTCCAGCCCGGACAGGACGCGCGCGTGGTTGCGTCCCATCACGCCGAGCCCGACCAGGCCCGCGCGCAGCGGGGCGCTCACGACGCGGCCCCGTTCACGGCGTCGGCGACCCGGGCCAGCTGCTCGCCGGTGAGCGACGGGTGCACCGGCAGCGACAGCACCTCGGCCGCCGCCCGCTCCGTCTCGGGCAGGTCCCAGCGCGGATCCGGCAGGCCGTCCTTCAGGAACGGCCTCAGCCGGTGGACGGGCGTCGGGTAGTAGACGGCGTTGCCGACCTTCCGCTCGTCCAGGTGCTTCTGGACGGCCTCCCGCTCCCGCACCCGGACGGTGTACTGGTGGTAGACGTGCCGGGCGCCGTCCGCGACCGGCGGCGTCACCGCCCCGGTGATCTTCGCGTTGAGGACGTCGGCGTTGGCGCGGCGCCGCTCGGTCCAGCCGTCGAGCTGCGTGAGCTGCACGCGGCCGATGGCGGCGGCGACGTCGGTGAGCCGCATGTTCGCGCCGACGATCTCGTTGGCGTAGCGCTGCTCCATGCCCTGGTTGCGCAGCAGCCGCAGCGTGCGCGCCGTCTCCGCGTCCGCGGTGGTGATCATGCCGCCCTCCAGGGCGTGCATGTTCTTGGTCGGGTAGAAGCTGAAGCAGCCGACGGTGCCCATCGCGCCGGCCGGGGTCCCGCCGAGGGCGGCGCCGTGGGCCTGGCAGGCGTCCTCGACGACCGCGAGGCCGTGCTGCTCGGCGAGCGGCCCGATCCGGTCCATCGCCGCCGGGTGCCCGTACAGGTGCACCGGCATGATCGCCGCGGTGCGCGGCCCGATCGCCGCCGCGACGGCGTCGGGGTCGAGGCAGAACGACCCCGGTTCGATGTCGGCGAACACGGGGTCGGCGCCCACCAGGCGGACGGCGTTGGCACTCGCCGCGAACGTGAACGAGGGCACGATCACCTCGTCCCCGGGGCCGATCCCGAGCGCCATCAGGGCGAGGTGCAGCGCGGACGTCCCCGAGTTGACCGCGACGCAGTGCCGCCCGGCCACCACCTCGGCGAACTCCTCCTCGAACGCGGCGACCTCCGGCCCCTGGACGACCCGCCCGCTGCGCAGGACGCGCACGGCCGCCTCGATCTCGGCGTCACCGATCACGGGACTCGCCGCCGGGATGGGCCCCTCCGATTCCACGGGCATGCACGGACTCCTTATGCCAGCACGGTGTGAGAGTGGGGCTTCCTCGCGTACGGAGCGCGACCACATGCGCACATCATGGCGGAAGCCTCGCCTAACGGACGGATTCTAGCCAAGTCAGTCGATCGTCAGGACGTTCGTTGATCTATCCGCCGCCCATTCGGCCCGCGACCGCCCGTCAGCGGCGCCCTTTGACGCGGAGATGACTCCAGTAGAGGAGCGCGAAGAGGATGAGCCCGGAAAGGATCAGACCCGACCCCGCGCTCCACCCGGAGAACGGCAGTTCGTCCACGATCCCCCAGGCCACCCCGGCCGCGATCAGCGCGAGTCCCGTCAGGATCGAGCCGGTCAGCCGCCACCAGGAGGTGACGCTCTCCTCGGCCGCCTGGATCGCCCGCTCCCGCACCGGTTCGACGTACTTGTCCACGGCCGGGAACTCCCGCGCGAGGATGAGCAGCCCCGCCAGCACCAGCAGCAGCCCCGGCCCCGGCAGGACCAGCAGCGCCACCCCGAGCGCCAGCACCGCGCCGCCCCCGATGAGCACCAGGACGCGTCTCGTGGACCGCCCGTACGACATCCCGCCCCTCCGTCCCCCACACCACCGTGCACCGCCACGCTAGATCTTGCGCACAGCACACCGCCCAAACCCCGGGACGGCCCTTCGGAAAATCTCCGCCGCGGCGCGAGGCCGGGGGCGGGCATGGAGCGGCCCCGTCCCGGGGGCGTGTATCGGGACGGGGCCGCGGGCCGCGCGGGACCGGGCGACGGTCGCCCGCGCGGCGGGTAGGGGGCCGGCCGGATCAGTCCTTGGCGGCCGTTTCGGCGCCCGCTCCGGTGAGGGAGCGGACTTCGATCTCGGCGTACTTCGCCGCGTTGTACTCCTTGCTGAAGATGGTCCCGAGGAACCCGCACAGGAAGCCGATCGGGATCGACAGCAGGCCCGGGTTGCTGAGCGGGAACCAGCTCCAGTCGTGGTCGGTGAACAGGGCCTTCTCGTCGCCGGACACGACCGGCGAGAACGCCACGAAGAACATCGCCGCGCCGAGGCCGCCGTAGATGGCGGAGGTGGCGCCCGCGGTGTTGAACCGCTTCCAGAACAGGCTGTAGAGGATCGCGGGCAGGTTGCCGGACGCGGCCACCGCGAACGCGAGCGCGACGAGGAAGGCGACGTTGAGGCGCTGCGCGTAGATGCCGAGGACGATGGAGACGGCCCCGATCACCAGTGCGGAGATGCGGGCGACGCGGACCTCGTCCCGCTCGGTGGCCTTGCCCCGGCGGAACACGTGGGCGTACAGGTCGTGGGCGAAGGACGAGGACGAGGCGAGGGTGAGGCCCGCCACGACCGCGAGGATCGTCGCGAACGCGACGGCGGCGATGACCGCGAGCAGGATCGTGCCGCCCGCCTCGCCGAACACGATCTCGCCGATGCGTTCGGCGAGCTGCGGTGCCGCGGTGTTGCCGGCCGCGTTGACCTTGGAGATCTCCTCCGAGCCGACCAGGGCGGCGGCGCCGAAGCCGAGCACCAGGGTGAACAGGTAGAACACCCCGATGAGGCCGATGCCCCACATGACGGACTTGCGGGCGTCGCGGGCGGTCGGGACGGTGTAGAAGCGGATCAGGATGTGCGGCAGCCCGGCGGTGCCGAGGACGAGCGCGAGGCCGAGGCTGATCAGGTCGAGCTTGCCGGTGAGGCCGGAGTCCTCGGTGGCGTAGCGCTGGCCGGGCTGCAGGAACTTGTCGCCCTTGCCGCTCTGCTCGGCGGCGTCGTTCAGCAGCGAGGAGAGGTTGAAGCCGAACTTGCCGAGCACCAGCAGGGTGATCAGGGCCGCGCCGGTCATCAGCAGGACGGCCTTGACGATCTGCACCCAGGTGGTGCCCTTCATCCCGCCGAACACCACGTAGATGATCATCAGGACGCCGACCAGCGCGATCGTCGCGCCCTTGGCGAAGTCGCTGGTGAAGCCGAACAGCAGCGAGACCAGGGCGCCGGCGCCGACCATCTGCGCCAGCAGGTAGAAGATCGACACGACGATGGTGGAGACGCCGGCGGCGGTGCGGACGGGCCGCGGGCTCATCCGGAACGCCAGCACGTCCGCCATCGTGAACCGGCCCGAGTTGCGCAGCAGCTCGGCGACCAGCAGCAGCGCCACCAGCCAGGCGACGAGGAACCCGATCGAGTACAGGAAGCCGTCATAGCCGTACAGCGCGATGAGCCCGGCGATGCCGAGGAACGACGCGGCGGACATGTAGTCGCCGCCGATCGCGAGGCCGTTCTGGGCGCCGGAGAAGGAGCGTCCGCCGGCGTAGAAGTCGGTGGCGTTCTTGGTGTTCCGGCTGGCCCACACGGTGATCGCGAGGGTCGCGGCCACGAACACGACGAACAGGGTGATCGACAGGGTCTCGTTGCTCATCGGGCCTCCTCCGCGGTCTCCGCGGTCTTCGCGACTCCGGCGTCCGCGGCGAGGATCTCGGCGCGCAGCTTGTCGGCCGCCGGGTCGAGGCGGCGCTCGGCGTGCCGGGAGTACAGGTAGGCGATGCCGAAGGTCGAGACGAACTGCAGCAGCCCGAAGACCAGGGCCACGTTGATGGAGCCGAACAGCTCGGTGCCCATGAAGCCGCGCGCCCACCCGGACATGACGACATAGAGCAGGTACCAGCTGAGGAACGCGGCGGTCATGGGGAATGCGAATCGGCGGAATCTGCGTCGGAGTTCCTGGAACTCCTCGGTGCCCTGGAACCGTTCATAGACGGTGCCGGCGGTTTTCTTGTCGATGGACACGACCGCCCCTCCTCTTGTGTGACGCCAATCACGCGCCACCGTAAAGACCCAGCTCGGAGGGGACGAGGGGTCGGCGGCAAGGCTGCGGCAAGGTGCCGTCCATCGTCGCCGGGGTGCGGAGACCGTCGCCGAACGGTCCATCTGGCGCGGTGAACGGTCAGACCCGGCGGGGCCGCCAGGTACCGCGATCGACGTTGAGCGACTCCGGAGTGTGCAGGCGCACCATCATGCGGGCGACGCCCTTCGGCACCCGGCGCTGCGTGCACAGCGACACGATGATCATGACGGCGAACGCGATCGGGACCGTCCAGGCGGCGGGCTGGGCGAGCAGGGCGCCGGCGAGCCCGGACGGCGGCCCCGCGGCGATCGTCACGATCACGGCGGAGCCGGCCAGCGCGCCGCCGGTGCCGAGCCCCGCGAGCGCGCCCGGGACGGTGAGCCGCCGCCACCAGACGCCGAGGACGAGCAGCGGGCAGAACGTGGACGCGGCGACGGCGAACGCGAGCCCCACCACGTCCGCGACGGCGAGGGAGCGGGCCGCGATCGCCAGGGCCAGCGGCACGACGAGCGCGAGCAGCGTCGCGACCCGGAACGACCTGACCCCGCCGCGCAGGATGTCCTGCGCCAGCACCCCGGCGACCGACACGGTGATGCCGGACGACGTCGACAGGAAGGCCGCGACCGCGCCGCCCGTCACCAGCGCGCCGAGGAGGTCGCCGCCGAGCCCGCCGATCAGCCGCCCCGGCAGGGTGAGGACGACGGCGTCCGCCCGCCCGGTCATCAGCAGTTCGGGGGTGTAGAGGCGGCCGAGCACCCCGTACAGCGCCGGCAGCAGGTAGAACGCGCCGAGCAGCGACAGCACCATCACGGTCGTGCGGCGCGCCGCACGACCGTCGGGGTTGGTGTAGAAGCGGACGAGGACGTGCGGCAGCCCCATCGTCCCGAGGAACGTCGCGAGGATCAGCGAGTACGTCGCGTACAGCGAATGCTCGCGCCCGCCGAGCGGCATCGCCCATTCCCGGTCGGTGGTGACGGGGCGCCCGCTGACGTGCGGCACATCGGCCCCGGCCGGGAAGGTGATGGACGTGTCCTGGGAGATGCGGTGCGGGCCGGGGTCCAGGGTCAGCGCGGCGCCGGGGTGGTCGCGGCCGTCGACCCGTCCGTCGACCGTGACCCGCACGGGTTCGGTGACGTTCACCGTGACGGCGACGCCGACCGCGACGGTCGTCCGGTCGGCGAACCGCGGCGGAGCGTCCGACGACAGGCCGGGCGCGCCGTCGCCCCGCCAGGCCAGCAGCAGGAAGACCAGCGGGACGGCGAGCGCGGTCAGCTTCATCCAGTACTGGAACGCCTGCACCAGCGTGACGCTGCGCATGCCGCCGCCGAGCACGTTCACGGCGACGACGACCGCGATCAGCACGCCGCCCGTCCACACGGGGGCGCCCGTCACCGTCCGCAGCACGAGCCCGGCGCTCTGGAACTGGGGCAGCAGGTAGAGCCAGCTGATCAGGACGACGAGGACGCTGGCGAGGCGCCGCACCGCCATCGACTCCAGCCGCGCCTCGGCGAAGTCGGGCAGCGTGTAGGCCCCGGACCGCCGCAGCGGTGCCGAGACCAGCACGAGCAGGACGAGGTACCCGCCCGTCCAGCCGACCGGAAGCCACAGCATGTCGGCGCCGTAGGCCAGGATCAGCCCGGCGATGCCGAGGAAGGAGGCCGCCGACAGGTACTCGCCGCCGATCGCGGACGCGTTCCGCAGCGGCGTGACCGTCCGGGACGCGACATAGAAGTCGGACGTGGTCCGCGAGATCCGCACGCCGAGCACGCCGATGAGCACGGTCGCGACGACGACGAGCAGGACCCCGGCCAGCCCGTAGGCGGCGTTCACGGCCGGTCCTCGGCCCGGTCGACGAGGTCGGCGAAGTCGTCCTCGTTGCGCTCGGCCATCCGGACGTACCACCACCCGCACACCACGAACCACGGGTAGATCAGCGCGCCGAGCACCACCCACGGCAGCGGCAGCCCGAGCACCTCCTGCTCGCGGACCTCGGGGACCAGCGCGAACAGCAGCGGCAGCCCGAGCACCACGACCGCCAGCACCAGGCACAGCCGGAGGGCGAGCCGCAGCTGGGTGCGCAGCAGCGACCGCATGTACGCCTCGCCGAGCCCGGTCTGCTCGTCGATCTCGCGGGTCACGGGATAGCGGGGCCGCCGGACCGTCCGGGTCCGCGGCCCGGTCACCAGCGTCCGGCCGGGCGCGATCTCCCGCGGCCGCTCCCCGGTGCTCAGGGGGCCCGCCTCGCCCGCCGCACCAGCAGGTCGCGCAGCTCCCGCACGTGCCGCCGCGCCACCGGCAGCTCCGCGCCGCCGACGACGATCGTGCAGCGCCCCGAGTCGAGCCGCAGCTCCTTGATCGCCGACAGCGCGACCAGATGGCTGCGGTGCACCCGGACGAACCCGGCACCGCTCCACCGCTCGCTCAGCGAGTTCAGCGGGATGCGCACGAGATGGCTGCCGCCGGAGGTGTGCAGCCGCGCGTAGTCGCCCTGCGCCTCCACGTACAGCACCTCGGCCGGCGTGACGAACCGGGTCACTCCCCCCAGCTCGACGGGCATGGGCTCGGGCTCCGCGGGCGCGGCGCTCGCACCGGTGTCCGCCCATCCGGCCTCTTCGGCCGCCTCGGTCACCCGCGTGATCGCGAGGCTGAGCCGCTCCGGGCGCACCGGCTTCAGGATGTAGTCGGTCGCCTTGATCTCGAACGCGTCGACGGCGTGCCCCTCGTACGCGGTGACGAAGACGATCTGCGGGGCGCGGGCGAACTGGGCGAGGACGCGCCCGAGCACGGTGCCGTCCAGGCCGGGCATGCGGATGTCGAGGAAGACCGCGGCGACGGGACGCCCGTCGGCGAGGGCCCGGTCGAGCTTGCGCAGCGCCGCCGCGCCGTCCCGGGCCGTGTGGATCTCGCCGATCCGCGGATCGGCGCGCAGCAGGTGGACGAGGTCGTCCAGTGCGGGCGCCTCGTCGTCCACCGCGAGGACACGCAGGCCCACCGCATCGTCCTTTCCCCGTCCCGTCCGCCACATTTCAGTCAACGGAGCAGGGACAAGTCAAGAGGCCGTCACTCCGGGCCGGTACTTCGGAACGCGCACGATGACCTTCGTCCCGGCGCCCGGCCCCGTCTCGACGGCCAGCCCGTACTCGCCGCCGTACACCTGCCGGAGCCGCTCGTCGACGTTGGCGAGCCCGATCCCGGCCTCGTCGGACGGCGTCCGCCGCTCCCCCGCCAGCAGCCGCCGGACCTCGTCCGGGTCCATGCCGATGCCGTCGTCCTCGACGCTGATGACGCAGTCGGACCCGGCGTCCTCCGCGACGATCGTGATGAGCCCCGGCTCCGACCGGTCCTGGAGCCCGTGCCGGACGGCGTTCTCCACGAGCGGCTGCAGACACAGGAACGGAACCGCCACGGGCAGCACCTCGGGCGCGATCCGCAGCGTCACCCGCAGCTCCTCACCGAACCGGGCCCGCTGAAGCAGCAGGTACCGGTCGATCGACCGCAGCTCCTCGGCGAGCGTCGTGAAGTCTCCGTGGCGCCGGAACGAGTACCGCGTGAACCCGGCGAACTCCAGCAGCAGTTCCCGCGCCCGCTCCGGGTCCGACCGGACGAAGGAGGCGATCGTGGTGAGCGAGTTGTAGATGAAATGCGGCGAGATCTGCGCCCGCAGCGCCCGCATCTCCGCCTCCATCAGCAGCGCCCGCGAATGGTCCAGCTCGGCGAGCTCCAGCTGGGCGTCGACCCACTGCGCGACCTCCTCGGCCGCCCGGATGAGCCCGGCGGGAACGTCCTCCCCGTACGCCGCCAGCGCCCCGACCACCCGGTCATCGGTGGCGAGCGGGACGACCACGACCCGCCGGATGGGGCAGTCGATCCGGTCGCACGCCACGTCGTGCACCTGCGTGCGCCCGTTCCCCAGCGTGACCTCGGCGTGCGAGAGCCCCTCGGCCGCGTGGTGGTCGTGCTCCCCGTCCCAGGCCAGCAACCGCTCCCCATCGGTGATCGCGAGCGCCCGGCAGTCGAGCAGCGCCCGCAGATGCCGCGCCGCCTTCTGCGCCCCCTGCTCGGTCAGCCCGGCCCGGAACGCCGGCGCGGCCCGCGACGCGGTGTGCAGCATCTCGAACGTCGCCCGCCGCGCGGGCCCCCCGAGGTCACCGCCCCGCCCCTGCCTGCGCCACCACAGCAAGGCCGGCACCCAGGTCACCACAAGCGTCGCGACAACGGCGACGACCACGTCCATCCGCCAAACCTATGCCCGCCCCTCCCCGTTCCGGGAGGTCGTCGCGCTCGGTCAGTAGGGGACTCGCAGTCAGTAGGACTTGCAGGTGGTTCCGTCGGCCTTGACGTTGGAGCTGCCCGGGTACTTCCAGCGGCAGAGCTGGGTGATGGTGACGGTCACCCTGCCGGGTGCGCCGTAGCACGAGTAGTTGCCGTCGTACTGGTTGACCGCGCCGGCGTATCCGCGGGACCTGCAGTAGGTGCTTCCGTCGCTCGCCGAGATGGTTCCCAGTGTCTTCGGGGTGGAGGGCGCTTCCTCCTGCCCACCACCGCCGCCGGGCGGCTGGGATGGTCGGGCCGTCCGGGAGCCCTGGTCGCCCGGTGCCTTGCCGGTCGCGGGGGCGCTTCGCCGTCCGGCGTCGCCTGCCGTTGATTTCGAGGGCGCCGGAGTGCGCTCTCCGCTCGGGGTGTCGCTCGGGCTCGCCGTGGGTCCGTCGGTGGGGGCGACCGGGGATATCGCCGCCTCCGGGGTCTCGGACACCTCGGACGTCCCGTCGCCCTTGCCGGACGGGAGCACGGTGTAGGCGCCGCCCGCCATGGCCGTGATCAGCGCCGCCATGCCGGTGCCGATCAGGAGCGCGCGCCGGCGCCTGCGCCGTCCCGGGGCCGTGTCCGGTTGCGGATCCGAGGCCGCCGTTTCGTCGTGCCTCGTGGGGGCGGACCCTTTGGTCTCCCAGGCGGGCGCCGGGAGGGCGCGCAGGCGGTCGCCGACCTCGGCGGCGGTCGGGCGGCGGGACGGGTCCTTGGCCAGGCAGTCGCGGACGATCGCGCGGAGCGGGCCCTGCAGCCCGTCCAGCTCCGGTTCCCCCCGCAGGATCGCCTGCATCACCGCCGGGATCGAGGTGCCGCGGAAGGGGCGCTCGCCGGTGGCGGCGAAGACCATGGTCGCGCCCCAGGCGAACATGTCGGCGGCGGGCCCGACCGCCTCCTCCGCGATCTGCTCGGGCGCCATGTAACCGGGGGTGCCGACGGCCTGGCTCGTGATGATCGACTGGTTGAGGTCCAACGCGCGGGCGATGCCGAAGTCGATGACGACCGGGCCGTCCGGGCCGAGCAGGACGTTGCCCGGCTTGAAGTCGCGGTGGACCACCTCGGCCCGGTGGATCGCGGCCAGCGCCGTCACCGTGTTGATCGCGAGCCGTTCCAGCGCCGCCCCGCCGCGCGGGCCGGCCGCGCGCACCGAGTCCTGCAGCGACGGGCCGTCCACGAACTCGCTGACGATGTAGACGTGGCCGTCCGCGACACCGCTGTCGAGGACCTGCGCGGTGCAGAACGGCGCGACCCGCTCGGCGATCTGCATCTCGCGGACGAACCGCGTCCGCGCGACCTCGTTGCCGATGAGGTGCGGGTGCAGCAGCTTGACCGCCACGGACGCGCCGGTTCCGTCGGCGCCGATGTAGACCGTGCCCTGCCCGCCGGTGCCCAGCCGGTGCCGGAGGCGGTACGGGCCGACCGAGTCCGGATCCGTGGGCAGCAGGTCCGTCCGCTCGGCCACGACCCCTCCTCCTGCGTCCCCCGGGCAGGCGATCATATCGACTCGGGCGGCTTAACGATCTTCCTGGCGCGGGCGGGCGCCCGGCCGGATTCGGTCCCGGCCGGGCGCCGCTCGCCGGTTCAGCGCAGGCCCAGGCCGTCGGCCAGGTTGTCGTAGTGCAGGTCGGCGTCGCCGAAGGAGAGGGACGCCGCCATCGCGTGTTCGGAGAACAGGTGCAGGTCGTGTTCGTGGGTGAAGCCGATGGCGCCGTGGACCTGGTGGCCCAGCGCGCACACCCGTTCGTACGCCTCGCTCACCCACGCCTTGGCCATCGCCACTTCCTGCGCCGCCTCCCGGCCCGCCGACAGGAGCCAGATGGCCTCGTAGGCGATGAAGCGCGAGCCGAGGACGTCGATGGCCATGTTCGCGCAGTGGTGCTGGACGGCCTGGAACGACCCGATCGCGCGGCCGAACTGCTCGCGCTCGGTCGCGTACTGGACGGTCATGTCCAGGACGTGCTGCGCCGCGCCCACCATCTCGGCGCAGGTCGCGGCGGCCCCGAACAGGGAGACCGCGTCGGCGGCCTCCCTGCCGAGGGTGTCGAGCGCCCGGACGCCGTCCAGTTCCACATGGCACGGACGATCGGCGCCGATCGTGTCGAGCGGGTGCAGGGTGGCGTCCGAGGCGTCCACCCAGAAGGCGTGCGGTTCGCCGTCGAGCCGGGCCACCACCAGGATGTTCTCCGCGGAGGCCGCGTACGGCACGAACGTCGCCGTCCCGTCGAGGACGAACGCCTCGCCGTCCCGCGAAGCCGCCGGCCCCTCGCCGGGACGGTCCCAGGCGAGCGGCGCGGCCGTCACGACCCGGCCGTTCGCGATCGCGTCGAGCCAGCGCCCCTTCTGCCCGGACGTCCCGAACCGGGCGACCGGCATGCCGCAGCAGGCCACCGACGCCAGCAGCGGGCTCGGCACCCGGGCGTATCCGAGCTGCTCGAACAGCAGGCACACGTCCAGGAAGTCGCCGCCCACGCCGCCGTACTCCTCGGGGAAGGCGAGGCCCGTCCAGCCGAGTTCGACCATCTCCTTCCACAGCGCGGCGGAGTGGCCGGCCGGGTCGCCGTCCAGCGCCCGCGCCCCGGCGGCGGCCGCCCGGGAGGCCAGGACCTCCCGGGCCGTGGAGGCGATCAGCTCCTGGTCCTCGGTCAGGCTCAGGTCCATCGCGGCGGCACCTTGTCGGAGCGGACCCACACGCCCGGCCGTTCCTCCCAGAACAGCTGGACCAGGACGCCGCCGGTCTTCTTCGGATGGATGAACGTGTGCTTCCAGGCGGCGCCGTCGGTGACGCCCTCCTCGTCGTCGAAGGTCGGCGTGCCGTGGTGCTCGCAGGCCGCCATCGCCGCGTCCCAGTCGGCGACCTCGAACGTGACGTGGTGGGCGCCCGGCCCGCCCTTGGCGAGGAACCGCTCGATGAACGAGTCCTCGCCGCGCGGCATGATCACCTCCCAGCAGATCGCCGACCCGGGGATGTTCAGCACGAGGTCGGCCATGTCGGGATGCTCGTCGTCGGCGGTCCGCCACACCTGCACGAACCCCGCGAGGTCGTGGTACCAGCGGGCCAGCTCGTCCCGGTCGGGGAACGCCTGGCAGATGTGGTCGAGCGCCACGATCCCGAGGGACGGCCCGTCCGGGGAACCGCTCACCGGGACGGACGCGGCGGGCGAATCGCCGCACATGTCCAGGCTGCCCGGCCCGCGGAGCCGCCACAGGACGCCCGGCCCGTGCGAGGGCGGGCTCAGCGACGCCTCCAGCCACCGTCCCCGCACCCCGTCGGTCGCCTTGATGCCGCGCACCTCCAGCTCCGCCTGGACGGCCTCCAGATCGGGCACCTCGGCGCCCACATGGTGCAGCCCGGGACGCCCGCCGTGCTCGTCCAGCCAGGTCCGCAGCGACGAGGCGTCGCCCGAGGGGGAGACGACCTCCCACGCCTGCCCCCGGCTGCCGGGGATCTCCAGCCGGGCGCCGCGCACGCCCTCGTCCGCGTTGTCCCAGCCCCGGACGCGCCGGAACCCGAACAGCCCCTCCAGCAGCGCGACCTGCGCGTCGAGGTCGGGGGCCACCTGCGCGACATGGTCGATCCGATAGATCTGCACAAGTCCTCCTAGCCCTAGCTCGGGTGCGGCTCGATCCAGTCGTAGCCGTAGGTGACGAGTTCCTTGACGAGGCGCAGGTTGTAGCGGTTCATCGCGGCGATCCGCTCGGCCAGCTCGCCGATCCGCTTGTCGAACTCGTCCGCCGGGTACACGTCGTTGACCAGGCCGAGCCGCAGCGCGCGGTCGGCGCCGATGCGGGCGCCGGTGAACAGCAGCTCCTTGGCGCGGGCCTTGCCGATCCGCTCCGGCAGCCGCTTCACCCCGCCCCAGCCGGGCGCGGACCCGCCGAACTCGGGCTGGTCCGGGTCGCCGTCCTCGGTCATCTTCGGCCGGTACGGCGGGCGTGCCGACAGCGTGATCTCGACCAGCCCCATCTTCGCGTCGTCGGAGGCGATGATGAAGTCGGCGGCGAGCGCCAGCTCCAGGCCGCCGCCGACCGCGTACCCGTGCACGGCCGCGATCACCGGCACCGACAGCCGCTCCATCATCGCGAACGTCTTCTCGCCGAGCCTGCCCTGCTCGATCCGCTCGCGCGGGGTCAGCTTCTCCGACCAGGCGAGGTCCATCCCGGCGCAGAACGCGCGCTCGCCGGCGCCGCGCAGCACCACCGCGCAGACGTCCTCGTCGTCGTCGACGCGCGTGAAGATGTCGCGCAGCTCCGTCATCGTCGTCGGCGTCAGCGCGTTGAGCTTCTCCGGCCGGTTCAGCGTCAGCCAGGCGACTCGCTCCTCGATCCGCAGGTCGACGGTCTCGTAGGCGTTCTCGTCGGGCATACGGGTTCGCTCCTCCTCGTGTCCAGGTGCTTCAGCGGGGCAGGTTCAGGCCCCGGGTGGCGATGACGTTGCGCTGGATCTCGGTCGTGCCGCCCAGGAAGGTGGACGCCACCGAGTCGCGGCGCATGTGGGTGAACGCGGCGCTGAGCGGCGCGTCCGCGCGCGCCCAGAGCGCCGCGGACCGCCCGAAGGCGCGGGCGCCCGTGCGGGCCAGCCGCTGGTGCAGCTCGGCCCCGAACAGCTGGTTGATGGACGCCTCGAAGTCGGGTTCGTCCCCCGCCGCCTGCCGCGACACCGTGTAGCGGGCCAGGTTGTACAGCACGCGGATCTCGGTCTGCCGCCGGGCGATCTCCTGCCGGATCGACGGCGTGTTCCGCGCGAACCGGCGCCCCTCCGGGGAGCGCAGGTAGGCGACCAGTTCGGCGAGGGCCTGCTCGTACTTGATCGTGGCGCCGATCCCCGCCCGCTCGAACCCGAGCGCGGACATCGCCACGTACCAGCCGCGGTTCTCCTCCCCCACCCGGTTCGCCACCGGCACCCGGACGCCCTCGAAGAAGATCTCGCAGAACGGCTCCGCGCCCCGGATGTCGGCGATGGGACGGACGGTCACGCCCGGCGCGGTCGCCTCGATGAGCAGGAACGTGATGCCCCGGTGCGGCTTCTCGGCGCCGGGGTCGGTCCGGACCAGGACGAACAGCCAGTCGGCGTACTGGCCGAGGGACGTCCACACCTTCTGGCCGTCCACGACGTAGACGTCCCCGTCCCGGACGGCCCGCGTCCGCAGCGAGGCCAGGTCGGAGCCCGAGCCCGGCTCGGAGAACCCCTGCGCCCAGGTCGCGTGCCCCGAGGCGATCGGCGGGAGGTGCCGGGTCTTCTGCTCCTCGGTGCCGTGCACCAGCAGCGTCGGGCCGAGGAGGAACGCGCCGATGCCGTTCACGGTCGGCACCCGCGCCCGCATCATCTCCTCGTGCAGGACGAACTCCTCCAGCGGCGACAGCCCGGCGCCGCCGTACTCCTCCGGCCAGTGCGGCGCGATCCAGCCGCGCTCGGCCAGCGCCGCCGCCCATTCCCGCGCGCCCTCGCGCCGTCCCGGATCGTCCGCGACCCGGTCGACGGGCCAGTTGTAGCCCGCGACGTCCTCGGGTTCGAGGCTCTGCTCCTCGTCCCCGGCCGGGCGGTAGGACGCGGGGAACCGCTCCGCGATGAACGCCCGGACCTCCTCCCGGAAGGCCGCCTGCTCCGGCGTGTCGTCCCAGTTCACCGGCCACCCGCCTCCCGGTCCCAGGTCGTCTCCGTGATCCCGGACTCGCCCTGCGCGCGCAGCTTGTACTTGGCGACCTTGTCGGTCGGGGTGCGCGGCAGCGCGTCGACGAACTCGACGTAGCGCGGCACCATCGAGCGCGGAAGCCGCTCCTCGCAGTAGGCGACGAGCTCCGCCGGGTCGAGCCCGGTGTCCGGTTGCACGACGATCGACACCTTGATGTCCTCGTCCTCCAGCTCCGAGGGCACGCCGATCGCGGCGCACTCCAGCACCGCCGGATGCCGATTGATCTCGGTCTCCAGGTCGAAGGCCGAGATGTTCTCACCACGCCGGCGGATGGCGTCCTTCATCCGGTCGAGGAAGTAGAAATACCCGTCGTCGTCACGCCATACCCGGTCTCCGGTGTGGAACCACATGTTCCGGAAGCAATGCGTGGTCGCCTCCCAGTTGCCGTAGTAGCCGGTCGTCAGGACGAAGGGCTGCTTCGGCCGCAGCACCAGCTCGCCGGGCTCGCCGGGCCCGAGCTCGCGGTCGTGCTCGTCCACGACCGCGACGTGGAAGCGCTCCTCGTGCGCGCGCCCGCACGACCCGGTCCGCCACTCCCCGTACGGGCTGCCGGTCGCGATGCCCGCCTCGGTGCTCGTGTACGTCTCCACCGACCGGACGCCGAACCGCTCCCGCATCGGCTCGTCGAGGTTCGATTTGCCCATGTAGAACGTCTCCAGCCGGTGGTCGCGGTCCCGCGACGTCGGCGGCCGGTTCAGCAGGATCGGGATCATCGAGAACACGCTCATGCAGACCTGCGCGTCGAAGCGGCGCACGTCGTCCCAGAACCGGGACGCGCTGAACCGCTCGACGATCGCGATCGAGCCGCCGCCGAGCAGCGCCGACAGCATGCCGTCCCACAGGGCCGCCGCGTGGAATAGCGGCAGCGGGCAGTAGATCGTCTTGCCCCACCGGTCGAGGAAGTCGAGGGAGTCGTAGGCGCAGGTCAGCGCCAGTGCGTGCGGGACCATGGCGCCCTTGGACGGCCCGGTCGTCCCGGACGTGTACATGATCGCCTGGAGGTCCCCGAACCCGACCTTCACCCGCACCGTGCCGCCCTCGTCCTGCAGGGAGGCCAGATCCCGCGCGGGCTTGCCCAGCCGGTCGAGCAGGACCCCGGCCCCGGCGGCGTCCCGCACCAGGACGCCCTGGAGCTTCGGCAGCCGTTCCGCGACGTCCGCGACCCGCTCCGCGTACGGCCCGTCGATGATCAGCCAGCCGGAGTCGGAGCTGTCCAGGACGTGCCGCAGCAGCTCGCCCCTGTAGGCGATGTTCACCGGCACGGCGACCGCGCCGAGCCGCGCCAGCGCGAACACGAGGTGGACGAAGTCGGCGCAGTTGGGGAGCATCACGCCGACGTGGTCGCCGCGCCCGATGCCGGCCCCGGCCAGGGAGCGGGCCAGCCGGTCGGCGGCGGCGTCCACCTCGCCGTAGGTGACCTCGCCGTCGCGGAACTTGAGGAACGTCTGCCTTCGATGGACCTGGGCCTGTGACCGGAGGACGTCCCCGAGGACGAAGCTCTCCAGCGTCTCCTTGCGCATCCGGACCCTCCGCTGTCGCTGCATGCGTGCGTCGTCGGTGGCTGGGCTGGGCTGGTCGGCTAGATGGCGGCGGCACGGAATCGGCTGGGAGCGATCCGCAACCGGACAATGTCATAAATAGAGGAACACGAAACGCCATACACGGCAACAGTGGCGAAACAGGAACAAAGTGGTTCTAAGAGTGATCTATTGGGACATCAGGCATTAAGTGTGACTGGGACCACACCTACCCGCCTCGGAGTTTCGGACACGCGCCGCGCCGCTTTCGAGGCACCCGGCATTGGCGTGGAGTGCCAACGATCGGCGCCCAGGATCGGCGGATGTCACCCGCGGCGATCGCGATCGGCGGGCCTATCGTTCTCCCGTCCCCCTGCGGAAGGAACGGGTGCGCCATGCAGAGTCCACAGCCGCGCTGGTGTTCGTGCCGGGTCCCGGACGGTGTCAGCCGCAGGCAGGTCCTCGGCGGCCTGACCGCGGCGGGCGCCCTCGCCGTCGCCGGCTGGCCCGGCACCGCCTCGGCGTCCCCGCACCCGCACCCGCACGGCCGGTCGGTGACGATCACCGTGATGGGCACGTCCGACATCCACAGCCACGCGGTGAACTGGGACTACTACAAGGACGCCGAGTACGCCGACAGCGCCGGCAACACGGTCGGCCTGGCGCGCGTCTCCAGCCTCGTCAACGAGGTCCGCGCCGCTCGCGGACGCGACCGCACCCTCCTGTTCGACGCCGGCGACACCATCCAGGGCACCCCGCTCGGCTTCTACTACGCCACGATCGAGCCCATCACCGAGACGGGCGCGACGCATCCGATGGCGAGCCAGATGAACGCCATCGGCTATGACGCCGTCGCGCTCGGCAACCACGAGTTCAACTACGGCATCCCGTTCCTGGACGCCTGGATCGGCCAGATGCACGCCCCGGTGCTGGCCGCGAACGCCGTCCACGCGGGCACGAACCGGCCCGCCTACCGTCCGTACATCATCAAGACGATGCACGTCCGCGGCTACCCGCCGATCCGCGTCGGCCTCCTCGGCCTCACCAACCCGGGCATCGCGATCTGGGACAAGGCCAACGTCTCCGGCAAGCTCGACTTCCTCGACCTGGTGGAGACCGCGCGCCGCTGGGTCCCGGCCATCCGCGCCCGGGGCGCCGACGTCGTGATCATCAGCGCCCACTCCGGCGACAGCGGGACGTCGTCCTACGGCGACGCGCTGCCCGTCGAGAACGCGGCGGCCCTGGTCGCCGAGCAGGTCCCCGGCATCGACGCCATCCTCTTCGGGCACGCGCACCTGGAGATCCCGGAGCGCTTCGTCACCAACAAGGCCACCGGCCGGACGGTCGTGATGAGCGAGCCCAAGTGCTGGGGCGAGCGGCTCTCCATCTTCGACCTCACGCTCACCCACTCGCGCGGCCGCTGGAAGGTCACCGGCAAGTCGGCGACCACGGTGAACTCGAACACCGTCCAGGAAGATCCGGCCTTGGTCACCCTGGTCAAGAAGCAGCACGACGCGGTCGTCGCCTACGTGAACAAGGAAGTGGCGACCTCGACGGAGGAGATGTCCGCCGCGGAGTCCTGCTGGAAGGACACCGCGATCCTGGACTACATCCACCTCGTCCAGACCGAGAAGGTGAAGGCCGCGCTGGCCGAGTCGGAGCACGCGTCCCTCCCCGTGGTGTCGATCGCGGCGCCGTTCAGCCGGGCCGCGACCTTCCCCGCCGGCAAGGTCACCATCAAGGACATCGCGGGCCTCTACATCTACGACAACACCCTCCTGGCGAGCGTCCTCACGGGCTCGCAGATCAAGGACTACCTGGAGTACTCCGCCCAGTACTTCACGCAGGTGGCGGCGGACGCCCCCGTCGACCCGTCCTCCTGGACGAACGCCAACAACCGTCCCGACTACAACTACGACCAGTTCTCCGGCATCGCCTACGACGTCGACATAGCCAAGGCGGAAGGCTCCCGCATCACCAACATGACCTACGAGGGAGCCCCGGTCGCCGACGACCGGCAGTTCGTGGTCGCGGTCAACAACTACCGCCAGTCGGGCGGCGGCGGCTTCCCGCACATCGCCACCGCCGAGGTCGTCTACAACGCCCAGGTGGCGATCCGCGAGGCGATCGTCGAACACGCCTCCGCCGCCGGCACCATCGACCCGACGTCGTTCCACGCCGAGAACTGGCGCCTGACCCGCGACACCACCCCCGTCTTCTAACCGACTCCCCGCGAGGGGCTGGTCAGACTCGCCGAGGGTCATCCCCGGCCTCGTGCGCATCTCGATACGGCACGGACCCGCGGGGCCGAGGTCGCGGTCAGTGCGATCACCCTGACCGAGGTGCTGCGCGGCGGGCAGCGGGACGCACGCGGCCACCGGTGCGCCATCGACGCGGTGGTGGCCGTGACCGCACTGGAGGCGGCGCGTCCGGTCGTCCTGCTCACGAGCGACCCAGACGACCTCAGCCGCCTCGTCGAGGAGCCCGAGCGCCCCAAGAACCAGCGCGTCGCCGTCCTCCACGTGTGAGAAACGGGTCGCCTCAGCGCGCTGCGGTCGCTGAGGCATGGAACACGGGGAGCGCGGCGCCGGGCGCCGCCGGTTCGAGCAGGCCGTGGCGGAGCGGATCACCCGGGCGGTGCCGGCCGGGTGATCCGTCCCGCCAGGGTCAGGAGTGCGCGGGCACTGGCACGTCCGGCTCGGCGCCGGCGGCGGGCTCGATCTCCGGGCGGGGGGTGTTCATCAGGACGGCGACGATCAGCGCGCCGGCCGCGAGGATCCCGGCGGCCCAGGCGCTGCCCGTCCCGAAGCCCTCCACCAGCGCCTGCTTCGCGGCGCCGGGGCTCCCGCCGTGCGAGGCGAGGTAGTCCGCGGTCGCGGTGGTGGCGATGGTGTTGAGGAGCGCGATGCCGATCGAGCTGCCGACCTGCTGCGCCGCGTTGACGGTCGCCGACGCCACGCCCGAGTCGCCCTGGTCGACGCCCCGGGTGGCGTAGTTCATGGCCGCCGGCAGGATCATGCCCGCGCCGAGCCCGAACATCAGACCCGTGACCAGCACGCCTCCGGCGTACCCGCTGCCGGGTTCGAGGGTGAGCATCCACAGCATGCCGCCCGCGCTGATCAGCATGCCGGGGACGATCAGCATCCGCGGCGGGACCTTGGGCAGCAGCCGGGCGCTGATCCCGCCGGCCGACACCATGACCGTCATGACCATCGGGAGGAAGGCCACGCCCGTCCTGATCGGCGAGTAGCCCTTGACGATCTGCAGGTAGTAGGTCATGAACAGGAACGCCCCGAACATGCCGGCGCCCGCGAGCCCCACCGCCAGGTAGGCGGCGCCGCGGGTGCGGTCGGCGACGACGCGCAGGGGCAGCAGCGGCTCCGGCACCCGGCGCTCGACGAGGACGAACGCGGCGAGCAGCACCGTCCCGGCGGCCAGCAGGCCGATGACGGTCCCCGAGCGCCAGCCGTCCGACTCGGCGCGGCCGGTGCCGTACACGATCGCGAGCAGCCCGCCGGTGACGAGCAGCACGCCGGGGACGTCGAACCGGGCCCGGCCCTCGCGCCGCGACTCGGTCAGCATCGCGTAGCCGCCGACCGCCGCGACCAGGGCGATCGGGATGTTGATGTACAGGCACCAGCGCCAGTCCAGGTACTCGG
The DNA here is from genome assembly GCF_039529475.1 of Actinomadura chokoriensis. Classification (NCBI taxonomy): domain Bacteria; kingdom Bacillati; phylum Actinomycetota; class Actinomycetes; order Streptosporangiales; family Thermomonosporaceae; genus Actinomadura; species Actinomadura chokoriensis. The sequence goes on from NZ_BAAAMW010000016.1 coordinate 140,715, forward strand.
TCAGCGCCCCGCCGGCCAGCAGCCCGATCGCACCGCCCGCGGCGGACACCCCGCCCCAGACCCCGAACGCCTTGGCGCGCTCCTTCGGCGTGGTGAACATGACCGTCAGCAGCGACAGCGCGGACGGCCCGAGCAGCGCGCCGAACGCGCCCTGCAGCGCGCGGGCGACCAGCAGCATCTCGAAACCGGACGCCGCGCCGCCCAGCGCGGACGCCCCGGCGAAGCCGAGCAGCGCGACCAGGAAGGTCCGCCTGCGGCCGGTGTAGTCGGCGATCCGGCCGCCGAGCAGCAGCAGGCCGCCGAACGCCAGCGTGTACGCGGTGATGATCCACTGCCGGTCGCCGTCGGAGATCCCGAGGTCCCGCTGGACGGACGGCAGCGCGATGTTCACGACCGTGCCGTCCAGGACGATCATGAGCTGGGCCAGCCCGATGAAGAACAGCGCGGTCCAGCGGCGCGGAACGGCCGCGGGCGGTGGCGCCTTCGAGATTGCCATGGCCTTCGTCCTCACTTGTCTGCGTCGCATGCCGTGCGGGTCGTCCGCGCGGCGTCCTGACGACCACGAGATGCCGGGACGGCGGCCGGTTGTGACGGCGCGGCAGTGTGAGGTGGCCCACTGCGGGCCGTCCAGACCTGCTGCTGCCGCCCACCACGAACTGGACGGCGATGAACACGAACAGCAGCCCGGTGACGGCCGGGTACCGCCCCGATCCGCCCCACCAGCGCCGCGACGACGACCTGGAGGATCACCGTGACGGCGGTGCCCGTGGCGTCGTGCAAGGACAGCCGTCGGCACGTGACCTGGGCCACTCGGGTACGGATGTCACAGAACGATGCAGACCGGCGTCTTAATGGCCAGTCGTACTGGTGTGCAGAGCCGAGCGGGAGCCGGGATGAGCGAGCGCAGCGAACGGGTCACGAGCACGGACGGTCAGCCCGGTCACGCCGCCGGCGAGGGCTCTGTGGACTCGGCCACCGAGGTGTTCGTCGCGCACCGCAACCTGCTGTTCACCGTCGCCTACGAGATGCTCGGCTCGGCCGCCGACGCCGAGGACGTGCTGCAGGAGACGTGGCTGCGGTGGGTGGGCGTCGACCTCGCGACCGTCCGGGACCAGCGCGCCTACCTCGTCAGGATCACGACCCGGCAGGCGCTGACCCGGCTGCGCACGCTCGGCCGCCGCAAGGAGACCTACGTCGGCCAGTGGCTGCCCGAACCGCTGCTGACCGCGCCCGACGTGGCCGAGGACGTCGAACTCGCCGACCACGTCTCGATGGCGATGCTGCTGGTCCTGGAGACGCTCACCCCGACCGAGCGGGCCGTGTTCGTGCTGCGCGACGTGTTCGACTTCCCCTACGGCGAGATCGCCGAGGCCGTCGGCAAGACCCCGGCCGCCGTCCGCCAGATCGCCCACCGGGCCCGCTCGCACGTCGCCGCGCGCCGCCCCCGCGACGTCGTCTCCTCCGCCGAGACCCGCGCCGCGCTGGAGGCGTTCCAGCGGGCGGTCGAGACCGGCGACGTGCAGAACCTCGTGGACGTCCTCGCCCCGGACGTCGTCCTCCTGTCCGACGCCGGCGGGCTCAAGCAGGCCCTGCCGCGCCCCGTCGTGGGCGCCCGCAAGGTGGCCCGCCTGCTGTCCCGGGGCCTCGCGTGGGTGAGGGCGGAGGCCGACCTGTCGTTCGAGCCGGTCCAGGTGAACGGCCGGCCCGGCCTGATCGTCCGGATCAACGGCGAGACCGACACCGTCATGGCGGCCCGCGTCGAGAACGGCCTGATCACCGGCCTCTACTTCGTCCGCAACCCCGAAAAACTCACCCGCATAGAACAAGCAACCCCCCTCAGCCGCTGACCCACCAACGCCGCGCGTCAGCGGGGGTTCGGGGGCGGGGGCGTGAAGGTGCGGCGGTAGGTGGTCGGGGGGACGCCTACGGTGCGGGTGAAGTGGTGGCGGAGGTTGGCGGGGCTGCCCAGGCCGGAGCGCGCGGCTATCTGGTCGACCGGGAGGGTCGTGGTCTCCAGCAGTTCGCGGGCGTGGTCGATGCGGATGCCGCGCAGCCAGGCCATCGGGGTCGTGCCAGTGGCGGCGTGGAAGCGGCGGATCAGGGTGCGGGTGGTCACGTTGGCGCGGCGGGCGAGGGTGGCCACGGTCAGTGGTTCGTCCAGGTGGCGGCGGGCCCAGTCGAGGAGCGGGCCCAGTTCGTCCGGGTTCTGGACGGCGTGTGCGTCGATGTACTGCGCCTGGCCTCCCGGACGGTGTGCGGGCATGACGAGACGCTTGGCGAGAGCGCTCGCGACGGCGGCGCCGTGGTCGTTGCGGACGACGTGCAGGCACAGGTCGAGCCCGGCGGCGGTGCCGGCGCTGGTCAGGATGTCGCCGTCGTCTATGTAGAGGACGGACGCGTCCACCATGACGCCGGGATAGTGGGCGGCGAGCTGGTCGGCGTGCATCCAGTGGGTCGTCGCGGGGCGTCCGTCCAGGATGCCCGCGGCGGCGAGGACGAAGGCGCCGGTGCAGAGGGAGACGATGCGGGCACCGTTGGCGTGGGCTGTGCGGACCGCCTTGACCAGGGCAGACGGCTGCTCGTCGATGACGCTCGCGCAGGCCGGGACCACGACCGTGTCGGCCTCGGCCAGGGCATCGAGGCCGTGGACGGTGGACGGCGCGAAGCCGGCGGCGGTGCGGGTTCCGGGCGCGGCGCAGAGGCGGAAGTCGTACCACCAGTCGGCGAGGCCCGGACGCTCGTAGCCGAACACCTCGCACGGGATCGCCAGTTCGAAGATGGGCACGCCTTCCGTGACGGCGACCGCGAGCGTGTGCATGTCACTAATTTAGCGATGATGGTCGTTACTGCCAGTTGGCCCGGTGGGAGTTTCGGCGAGAGGGTCGGCGGCATGGATCAGTTCCCCCTTGGACGGGCTTCCCTCGACCCTCATCCGGCGGCGGCCGAGCGGTTGTGGCGGCACGTCATCGAACTGCTGGAGGACGAGCGCCGGCAGGTCGCCCGGCGGGACGTGAGCGCGCCGGTGGACGTCCGGAAACTGCGGGACGCGATCGGCGCGTACGGCTTCGACCGTCCGGCGGAACCCGAAGCCGTGATCGAGGACGTGGCCGGGCTGCTGCGGGCGACGACCGTCCACACGACCCATCCGCGCTACTTCGGGCTCTTCAACCCGACGCCGACCCTGATGGGCGTCGTCGGTGAAACGCTCGCCGCCGCGTTCAACCCGCAGCTGGCCGCGTGGTCGCACGCGCCGGCGGCGGTGGAGATCGAGGCCCACCTGCTGCGCTTCCTGGGCGGCCGGCTCGGCTATCCGGTCGAGGCCGTCGCCGGGTCGTTCACCAGCGGCGGCGCCGAGGCGAACATGACCGCCGTGCTGCTGGCGCTCACGAGGACGTGGCCGGAGTACGGCGAGAAGGGGCTCAGGGCGCTGGACGGACGCCCGGTCATGTACGCGTCGGCGGAGAGCCACCTGGCCTGGCTGAAGATCGCGCACGCGACCGGCATCGGACGGGACGCCGTCCGGCTCGTACCGGCCGGCCCCGACCTGCGCATGGACACCGGGGCCCTGGCCGGCCAGGTGGCCGCCGACCGCGCGAACGGCGACCGGCCGTTCCTCGTCGTCGCGACCGCCGGGACCACGGCCGCCGGAGTGATCGACCCGCTGCACGCGCTCGCCGACCTGTGCCGTGAGCAGGGCATGCGGCTCCACGTCGATGCCGCGTACGGGGGCGCGGCGGTGCTGTCCGACCGGTTGCGGCCCGCGCTGTCCGGCATCGAGCGCGCCGACTCGGTCACCGTGGACGCGCACAAGTGGATGAGCGTGCCGATGGGGGCGGGCGCCTTCCTGTGCACGGACGAGGAGGGGCTCGCGGAGACGTTCCGGGTCACCACGTCCTACATGCCGGCCGAGATCCCCGACACCGTCGACCCCTACACGTCCAGCCAGCAGTGGTCGCGCCGGTTCATGGGCTTGAAGCTGTTCCTCGGCCTCGCCGTCGCCGGCCGCGAGGGATACGCCGAGCAGCTCGAACGCGACGCCGGGCTCGCGGACGCGCTCCGCGCCGGGCTCGCCGCGGACGGCTGGGACATCGTCAACGACACCCCGCTCCCGGTCGTCTGCTTCGCCGATCCCGGCACCGCGGCCTGGGAGCACCACGACGCGCTCGCCCGGACGGTCGTCCGGAGCGGCCGCGCGTGGATCAGCCCCGTCGACCTGAGCGGACGCGCCGCCCTGCGCGCCTGCGTGATCAGCCACCGCACCGGCCCGGCCGACGTCGAGGACCTCGTCCGGGCGGTGGGTGAGGCGCGCAAGGCGTCCTGACGGCGCGGGGACGGTCACGTGCGGCGGGCCCGGACGAAGTAGTCGATCACCAGGGCGACGGCCGGAAGGCCGGTGACGACGCTGATGGCGATCGCGAGCCACGTGTCCCCCAGCGCGCTGCTCGCGAACGCGTTGATCGCGACGAGGACGATGACGAGAGTCCAGCGGGTGCGGTTGTTCACGGCGGATGCCTTTCAGGAGGTGCGGCGGGGCAGCACGGCCCGCGCCGGGACGAGGATGGCGGCGCCGCCGGAGACGGCGACGGTGAGGAAGATGGCCGCGCAGGCGGCCGGGGAGATCGCGGGCAGTGGGAGGCCGCTGACGGCCATGGCGAACGCCATGAGGGTCACGGCGGCGATGGCGGTTCCGATCACAATGCCGGTGCCGAGCACGATGGCGGCCTCCAGCCGCAGCATCCGCAGGACCTGGCGGCGGGTCGTGCCGACCAGCCGCAGCAGCCGGAGTTCGCGGCGCCGCGCGACCGTGGCCAGGGCGAGCGTCGTGACCACGCCGATGAGGATGAACCCGCCGATGGCCGCGACGACGATCTGGTTGAAGAACCCCTGGAGCCGGATCTCCTGGGAGAGGCTCGCCCCGTAGGCGTCGCGGTCGATCGCCTGGACGCCCGTGTAGGCGGACGTGACGGCGCTCAGGTCGGCCTTGCCGCGCACGAGGATGTGGTCGTCCAAGCCGGTGGACGTGTGGGCGGCGACGAGGTCGTGCGGCAGGAGCACGTCGCCCAGCCCGAGGCCGCGATCGTAGACGGCGACGACGCGGGCGTCGATCCGGGTGCCGTCGCCGAGCCAGAGCGGCACGGACGAGCCGACGTGCAGACCGCCCGCCACGTCGCCGCCGAGCGCGACCGCGTTGCCGCGCAGGTTGCGGAGGCTGCCAGACGTCACGCCGGGATCGAGGGTGGCATCGGCGGACGCGCCGACGCCGCGCGCGGGCAGCGAGGTGAGCGTCTCCTCGCCCAGCTCCCTGACCTTCATCACGACGGTCGTCCGGTTGACGGGCGTGGCGGCGGTGACACCGGGCGCGCGGCGGACCGCCTCGGCGACGTCCGGCGGCAGCCCCGGCCCGGACGACACGACGACTTGGTCGGCGCGATCGGCGGCGGCCGCCTGCGCGGTCGTGGCGTGGACGAGCGTCGTCTGCGCGAACAACTGGGTGCCGGCGAACGCGACCGCCAGCGCGACCGGGGTGATGATCGAGCCGGCGCGCAGGGCCGCGGCGGCGCTGCCGTGCCGGGCGAGGCGTCCGGTCACCGGGGCGACGGCCTGGGCGGCGCCGCCGAGGACGCGGCCGCCGTAGCGGGCCAGCAGCGGCCCGAGGAACGCGGTCGCGACGATCAGCGACATGACCAGCCCGCCGATCGCGGCGACCGCGGCCGGTCCGGACGACGCGGTGGAGAACCCGAGCGCGTTGACCCCGACGACCAGGAACACGACGCCGGTGATGACGCGCCACCGCGGCAGGTCGGCGGACTCGACGGCCGCCTCGCCCAGCGCCTCGACCGGCCGGATCCGGGAGAGCCGCAGGGACGCGACCAATCCCGTTCCGACGGCGGCGAGCAGCGTGATCGCGATCGCGGCGAGGGCGGGCAGCGGGCTGAGCGAGAGCCCGAACCCGTCCGGCAGGACGTCCTCGCGGACCATCGCGGTGTGCATCGCGGCGCCGAGCGCGAGCGACAGGGCGCCGCCGAGCAGCGCGGCGGGCACGCCCGCCTTGAGGGTCTCGCGCACCAACTGCCCCCGCACCTGCCAGGGAGTCGCGCCGATCGCGCGGAGCATCGCGAACTCGCGCCCCCGCTCCCGCACCGACAGGACGACCAGCCCGCCGACCACCACGAACGCGGTCATGACGGCGACGCCGCCGAGCGAGGCGCCGATCTCCAGGATGTCGGGGGCGGCCGCCGCCACGGCGGGATTCTCGACATCGCCGCGCGCCGCGCCCGTGGCGACGTCGAGCCCCGGCACCGCCTTCCGCAGCGCGTTCTCGTCGGCGTCACCGAGCACGGCCAGCGCGTCCGCCTGGCCGGGGTGCCCGTACAGGGCCGCCGCCGTGGCGGGGGTGAAGAACGCGGCGCCGGGGCCATCCGCGACGAGCCCGGAGACCCGATAGGGACGAGGTGTCCCGTTCGTCTGCACATCGACGGTCGCCCCGACCTCGACACCGGCCGACCGGCTCACGACGACCTCGTCCGCCGCACCCGGAGCGCGCCCGGCGCTCAACGCGTAAGGACGAAGGACGGCCGAATCCCAGCCATGCCCGGTCAGCGCCCGCCCCGAGGACAGCACAACAGGGAACGAGACGTCCGCGACCACGCCCCGCACACCCGGGACGGCCCGGAGGCGATCCGCCGCACCGACCGGGACACGGGACTGCTCCGTCAGCGGCCGGCTCTGCTCATCCGGAGCGTCGCCGAGCTGCTTCACCTCGGCGACGACGCTGCGCGGCCCCGTGACGACGGCCGCCGCCGCCCCGTACCGCTCCACCGGGCCGTGCGCCCGCCACGCCGACTCCAGCAGTACCCCGCAGGCCCCGATCAGCGCGGCCGCGAACAGCAGCGACGCGAAGATCCCGGCGAACGCGCCCCTGCTCTTCACAGCGTCTCCCACCGGTCCATGACGGCGGCGGCGGACGGCGCGGCCAGCTCGTCGACGATCCGGCCGCGGCTGAGGAACACGACCGAGTCGGCCCACGCCGCCGCCATCGGGTCGTGCGTGACCAGCACGATCGTCTGGCCGGTCTCGTCGGCGGCCTCGCGCAGCAGCCGCATCACGTCGCGGGCGGTGCGCGGGTCGAGGGCGCCGGTCGGCTCGTCCGCGAACACGACCTCCGGCCGGGTGATCAGGGCGCGGGCGAGGGCGGCGCGCTGCTGCTGCCCGCCCGACAGCTCGGACGGACGGTGCCGCAGCCGGTCGCCGAGCCCGACCCGCCGCACGACCTCGTCCAGCCAGGCTTGGTCCGGGGCCAGGCCGCCGAGCCGGAGCGGCAGCGCGATGTTCTCCTCGACGTCCATCGACGGGATCAGGTTGAACGCCTGGAACACGAACCCGATGCGCCGCCGCCGCAGCCTCGTGCGCTTCGCCTCGCTGAGCCGGCCGATGTCCTCGCCGCCGATCCGGACGGTGCCCGAGGTCGGCCGGTCGAGCCCGGACGCGCAGTGCAGGAACGTGCTCTTCCCCGATCCGGACGGCCCCATGACCGCCGTGAACCCGCCGCGCGGGAACGTCCGGCTGACGCCGTCCAAGGCCCGCACCGAGCCGTAGGTCCGGGTGACCGCGTCCAGGCCGACGGCCTCCCCGGTCGGCCTCGCAGCGGCCCCCGCGGTGGCTCCGGCCGTCATCGTCGTCATGGTCCCTCCGGGTGAAAAGTGCCTCTCACCTGGATGAATCTAGGTTCGGGAGGGTGCCCGGCACATGGGCGCGCTCTCCCGAATCCATGGTGTAGCCCGCTACACCACCGCCCCCCGGGCACCGCTCGTGAACGAATTACTCTCCCGTGTCACTGAGAAGTGCTTATTCGGGCAAGAGTCCAGATCATGGAGAGCCCCAAGCGAGAGGCGGGCGGGGACGACGCCTATCCCGGCTCCGAGCCGCTGTCGCTCGAGAAGCACGGACGCGCGCGCACCGACTGGATCGTCTACGGCGTCACCGCCGTGCTGTCCCTGGGGTTCGTCATCTGGGGCGGGGCGTCCACCGGCACGCTGAGCTCCGCGTCGGAGACGGTCCTGAACTGGCTGCTGCGCAACGTCGGCTGGCTCTTCGTCCTCGCCGCGACCGGGTTCGTCGTCTTCTCCCTGTGGCTGGCGGTCAGCCGGTACGGGCGGATCCCGCTCGGCCAGGAGGGCGACGAGCCCGAGTTCCGCACCGTCTCGTGGATCGCGATGATGTTCAGCGCCGGCATGGGCATCGGGCTCATGTTCTTCGGCGCCGCCGAACCGCTCACGCACTACGTGATGCCGCCCCCGGACACCGACGCGCCGCAGAGCGAGCAGGCGATCGAGACCGCGATGGCCACCACGATGTTCCACTGGACGCTGCACCCGTGGTCGATCTACGCCGTCCTCGGCCTCGCCATCGGGTACGGGCACTACCGGCGGGGCCGCAGCCAGCTGATCAGCTCGGCGTTCGTGCCGCTGCTCGGCCGCCGCCGCGCCACCGGCCCGCTGAGCAAGCTCATCGACATCCTCGCGCTGTTCGCGACGCTGTTCGGGTCGGCGGCCTCGCTCGGCATCGGCGCCCTGCAGATCCAGACCGGCATGCGGGAGGCGGGCTGGATCGAGAGCCTCGGCACCACCGTGCTCGTGCTGACCATCGTGGTGCTGACGATCTGCTTCATCCTGTCGGCCGTCTCCGGCGTCGCGCGCGGCATCCAGTGGCTGTCCAACATCAACATGGTGATCGCCGCCGTCCTCGCCGTCTTCGTGTTCGTGGTGGGCCCGACGGTCTTCATCCTCGAACTGCTGCCCACCTCCATCGGCGTCTACCTGCAGGACTTCGGCGAGATGGCGTCCCGCTCCGGCGCGACGGGCGGCGCGGCGATGCAGAAGTTCCTCGCCAACTGGACGATCTTCTACTGGGCGTGGTGGATCTCATGGGCGCCGTTCGTCGGCATGTTCCTGGCCCGGATCAGCCGCGGCCGCACCATCCGGCAGTTCGTGGCCGGCGTGATCATCGTGCCGAGCACGGTCAGCCTGGTCTGGTTCGCGGTCTTCGGCGGGACGGCGATCAGCCAGCAGCGCGGGGGCCTGAACCCGTACGGGAACGGCTCGGAGGAGCAGATCACCTTCAACATGCTCAGCCACCTCCCGTGGGCGTCCATCACCGCGGTGGTCGTCATGATCCTGGTCGCGATCTTCTTCGTGTCCGGCGCGGACGCGGCGTCGGTCGTCATGGGCACGCTCTCCCAGCGCGGCGCGACCTCCCCCGCCCGCTGGGTGGTGATCTTCTGGGGCGCGCTGACCGGCGCCGTCGCCGCGATCATGCTGGTGATCGGCGGCGACGAGGCCCTCAACGGCATCCAGAACATCACGTTCATCGGCGCGCTGCCGTTCGCGATCGTCCTGATCCTGCTGTGCTTCTCCCTCTACAAGGACGTCCGCGACGACCCGATGATGCGCCGCCAGACCAAGGGCGCCGAGGTCCTGGAGGACGCCGTCGTCGCCGGCGTCCGGCAGCACCGGGGCGACTTCGAACTGGCGATCAGACCCACTGACACCCCCGACGAACCACCCCCCGGTCACTGAGCCGCGGGGCGGTGCCGGGCGAGCTGGTCCAGCTGGCGTATCAGCACGCTCAGCAGGCCGATCAGCTGCTCGTGCGACACCCCCGGTTCGAGGGCGTGCGACACCCGCACCGGATGGACGGGCGGCAGCCACACCCAGCCCCGGTCATGGGTCTCCTTGACCCGCACGGGCACGCACGTGAACGCGGACGCCTCGATGACCCCGACGCTGTAGGCGACCACCTCCTCGAACAGGTGGTGCGACACGATGAGCGCGAAATCGCCCGACGCCTCGGCCAGCCGGTACTTCAGCGGCGCGGCGTCGAGCAGCCGGAAGAGGTGGTTGAGCGCCACCCCGGTCGCCCCGTGCTCGTCCAGCTGCAGGTACCCGGCGTGGACGGCCATCCGCAGCTGGATCTGCGCCTCCCGGTTGGCCAGCTTGTTGTGCCGCCGGACGCCGCCGAGGAGCTGCACCACCAGCGGCTCCAGCAGGACGTCGATACCGGCCTCGGGTCCGGCGATGACGAAGAGCCCGTCCCCCCGGTCCTCGGCGTGGCAGCCGTCCCAGCTCAGCCCGGCCGCCCGGCACGCCTCCCGCACGATCCCGTGGACCGACGACCGCAGGAACCGCTGGACGGCCGGGTCGCGGCGCGCGCTGAACGACGCGATGTCGACGGCGAACATCCCCCGATGCAGCGTCCGCGCGCAAGACGACCGCTCGGGCCGCGTCCGCGGCTCCACGGCGCGGACGGATGAGGCCTCCGGAGTAGGAATCTTCAGCCACCTGCCTCGTTCCGGGGCGGTCGGCTCCGCCCCAGGTGGACGCGTGAACGGTCAGCCCACGATGGAGATCTGCCCCGTGGCCATGGGCCGTTCGGGGACCTCTCCGATGTCGTAGGACGGCCTGTTGCGATCCGCCGCGTACGTGGTGACGGTCAGGCGGATCGGCACGGACGCACTGGTGTAGGCGACGCGGTGCACCACGACGACGGGGATACCGGGCCCGATCTTGAAGAATCTCTTCTCCTCCGGGGTGGGCATCCGCGCGACGAGTTCGTCCCGGTATCCGGACTGCTCGTAGCCCATCTCGGCGAGCGCCCGGATCGTCCCCCGCGGAATCTTCTCCTTGCCCTCGAGCTCGGTGCCGCGCACGAGGTCCATCGCGTAGTAGGACTTCTGCAGCGAGTACGGCGTGTCGTCGATGAACCGCTTCGAGCCGCGCACCACGACCTGGGCGTCCTCGTCGATCTCCAGCCACCCGGCGACCTCCCGGTCCGGGTACTCGATCCGCGTCTCGAAGTCGCGGATGCTCGGCTTGCGCCCCGCCGCGCGGACGCCGGAGCTGTAGGAGTCCAGCGACGAGCCGGTCCCGTCCCCGCCCTCCTCCCGGGAAAGGATCACGAAGAACGGGATGGGCCCCTCCGGGACGAACATTCCGCGCCCCGGCTGGATCTGGATCAGGCCCTCGTGCACGAGGGTGGTCACGGCGATTCTGATCGTGTTCCGGGACGCGCCGAAAAGGCGCTCCAGTTCGGGCTCGGTGGGCAGTCGCCGCCCCGCCGCGAACTCCCCCGACCTGATCTTCTCCCGAAGCTCGTCGGCGATCTCCTTGTGCAGCGCATTCGCCATCGGAAATCCTTTCCGGCCGGTCGGTGTCCATTGTCACCGCGAATGCCCGCGCCGACGCTCCCGGGCGGGACATAGGTACCTCACCTACGGGTCGACCGAGCCGCACCCGCGGCACGCCCGATCGCCCGTGAACTCGGCGCACGCGTCCATCGCCACAGCGGCACGCCGGAGCCGGCCAACGGAAGGCCGGTTACGGGTGTGGTTTTTATCGCCATACAGGGCGCCCGTAAATGCGAGAAGTGGCGTCCTGCTGACGGCGGGCACCGGGAGATGAAAGGCTCTGACCCCTCCACTTCACCCCTGCGGACGCTGGAACATGAGACCCACGAACCGGTCATTCACCTCCCAAGACCAGGCAAGAAGATCGGCACTGCGGCCCGAATTCCGTAGGCCCTCCGGTCGTGGCCGCCGCAGCGGGTATGGACCGCCGCGTACATACCGCGCGGTCTCCGGGGGGAAACGATGACCTTTGCCAATCAGGCGGACATTCAACATGAGGCCATCGGCGAAATCGGGGACAAAGTCCTGATTACGGAAGGCCGTAAGTTCGCCTACTTCGCCTCCGGCTCGCTGGACGACCCGGATCCGCGCTTGCGGGAGGCGGTCATCGTCGTCCACGGCGCTTTGCGGAACGCCGGCGACTACTACCGGTCCATCAAGGGCGCCCCGCACCGGATGACCATCGCACCGCAGTTCCTCACCGAGGACGACGTGCGGGACGACCCGGGGCGAGCCGAATATCTGCACTGGGGCACCGAGGACTGGAAGGGCGGCCTGGGCCGGGTCAGCTCGTTCACCGTCATGGACGAACTGCTGCGCAGGCTGGAGGCGTTCACCGGGCTGCTGCGGGTGACCATCGTCGGCAACTCGGCCGGCGGCCAGTTCGTCAACCGCTACGCGGCGGTCGGCCGCGGCCCCGACGACTTCGCGGTGCCCGTCCGGTTCGTCGTCGCCAACCCGTCGACCTACCTGTACTTCGACCGGGACCGGCGCAAGGGGGACACCTTCCTCCCGCACGAGGACCCCGAGGTCGACCGGTGGAGGTACGGCTTCGGCGCCGGCGTCCCGGAGTACGTCGGCGGCGCGACCTCGGGCGCCGACCACTTCGCGCGCTACATCGGCCGGGACGTCGTCTACCTGCTCGGCGCCGACGACACCGACCGGGGCGCGGCGCTCCTGGAGATCCACCCGGCCGCCGAGGCGCAGGGCGCCACCCGCGTCGAGCGCGGCGAGATCTACCACGACTACCTGCGCCACAAGGCGCAGAAGGACGTCCACGCGCTGGTGCGCGTGCCCGGCGTCGGCCACGACGCCGGGCAGATGTTCGCCTCGCCCCAGGGCAGGGAGCACATCTTCGACCGCGATGCCGGGCGGGCAGCCGGCGTCGGCGGCGGCCGCGGGCGCGTCTTCGGCCGGTACCGGCGCCGCTGAGCGCCGGCGGGCGCGGTGGGGTCAGACGACGGGGCGGCCGGTCTTGATGCGGCGGCGGAAGTCGTAGAGGTAGGCGTTGAAGGGGAACTCGCGGGCCGGGCGCGGTATGGCGCGGTTGGCGAGGCGCATGGCGCGGGTGAAGCGGTCGAAGCGGCGCTGGTGGCCGGGCGTCCAGGTGTAGCCGAGCTCGTCCCGGAACGGTTGCGGCAGGAAGCCGAGGGTCAGGAACGTGTGGTAGCGGCCGAGGGCGAGGCGCACCGGGGCGTGCAGGAAGCGCAGCTCGACGAGGTTCCGCAGGTAGGTGCGGGTGACGTCGTCCATCTGGATCTTGCGCACGCCGTCCTGCCAGTACTCCTCGAAGGCGGCGCGGTCGGCGGGCCACAGCTCGGGCTTCATCTGCAGGGTCGTGCCGAAGCGGGCGCCGTACCGGTACAGCTGCTCGGCCTCCTCGGGGGTCGGCTCGCCGTACAGCATCTCGTAGATCATTTCGAGGCCGACGTACAGGCAGGCGGCGACCCAGAGCTGCAGTTCGGGGTCGAACGCGTTGTAGGCGACGGGCTCCTTGCCGCGGACCTGCCGGTGGGCCCGGTTGACCTCCTGCCGCATCGCCCTGCGCTCGTCGTCGGTGCCGAGCATCGCGACGGCGATGTAGGTGAGCGTGGTGCGGCCGCGCTTCACCGGGTGCTTGTCGACGCGTCCGCTCTCGACCTTGCTCTCGGCCACGCCGTACCCGATGGGCAGGCGGGCGAGCTGCATGACGACGTTCGCCGCGGCTCCGGCGAGCGCCAGCCCGCTGATGGAGTCGAGGACGACCTTCGGGGTCCCGGTCTCCTCCGCGATCGCTGTCATCCCGGCCTCACTCTCTGAGACATAGAGGCGATTTTCGTCTCACTGTGCCAGTGTAAGTGAGTGCTTGCAAGGGCGCCCCGGCGTGGGCGCCCTCACACCCCTCGCCTACCCCTCAGGCGTACGGGTCCTCCCTGGCGCGGACGCGGGTCGCGAACTCCTTCAGCGTGTCGAGCGTGCGCAGGTAGGCCATCGGCCCGTAGGACACGCGGGCCACCCCGGCGGCGGCCAGGTCGCCGAGGGACGTCCCCGGGACGTTGTTCGCGTTGATCGGCCCCGGCAGCCCCTTGACCAGGGCCGGGACGGCGTCCATCGGCGCGGTGATCGGGTAGACGCAGTCGGCCCCGGCCTGGAAGTACAGGCGGCCGCGCTCGATCGCGGCGTCCACCGGGTCCGGGACACCGGCGATGAACGTGTCGACCCGCGCATTGATCACCAGGGCGTCGCCCGCGGCGTCGCGGACGGCGGCGAGGAACTCGGCCTGCGCCTCCGGCTTGGCCAGCTCCCCCGCGTAGGTGTCCTCCAGGTTGCAGCCGGCGGCGCCGATGGCGAGCAGCCGCTCGACCAGCTCGGCGGGCCGCAGCCCGTACCCGGCCTCGGCGTCCACCGTGACGGGGACGGTCGCGGCGCGGATGACGCGCGCGGCGGCGGCGAACATCTCCTCCGCCGGCGCGCCCTCGTGGTCGGGGTAGCCGAGCATGGCGGACACGGCGGCGCTGGCGGTGGCGAGCGCCGGGAACCCGGCCTCCTGGACGATCGTGGCGCTGCCCGCGTCCCAGACGTTCGGCAGCAGCAGCGGATCACCCGGCCGGTGCAGTTCTCGGAGCCGTTGGGCGTTTTCAGACATGCGGGTCTCCTTCCCCTTCGGACGGTTGACGAGCCGGCCCGGCGCAGTGTGACACCGGCGTCCGACGCGCACCCCGCGACCTGGGTTAGCGTCGGAGTGATCATTCACCGCCCAGGGAGTGCCCATGCTGCCATGGTCCGCAGAGTTCGCCGGACGCCTCGAAGAGCACGTCGTCAGCAGTGAGCTGCTGCGCGGCAACCCGCTGAAGGACCCGCACGAGCGGCCCGTCCTCGTGTACGTCCCGCCGGGCTACGACGACGAGCCGGAACGCCGCTACCCCAGCGTGTACGTGATCACCGGGTTCACCGGGCACGTCGGGATCTGGCGCAACCGGATGCCCTACCGGCAGCCGTTCCCCGAGACGGCGGACGCGGTGTTCGCCTCCGGCGAGGCGCCGCCCGCGATCGTCGTGTTCGTCGACGCCTGGACCGCGCACGGCGGCAGCCAGTACGTCGACTCGCCCGGCACCGGCCGCTACCACTCCTACATCTGCGACGAGATCGTCCCCTGGATCGACGCCCGCTACCGGACGCTGGACGCGCCCGAGCACCGGGCGATCAGCGGCAAGTCCAGCGGCGGCTACGGCGCGATGATCACGCCGATGCTGCGCCCCGACCTGTTCGGCGCCCTCGCCACGCACGCGGGCGACGCGCTGTTCGAGTACTGCTACCTGCCCGAGTTCCCGAAATGCGTCCGGCACCTGCGCAAGTACGGCGGCGACATCTTCCGCTGGTGGAACGACTTCAACGCGCGGACGTCGTTCACCGAGCCCGAGGACATGGAACTGCTCAACGTCCTCGGCATGGCGGTCTGCTACTCGGCGCGCGAGGACGGCACGCCGGAGCTGCCGTTCGACCCGGTCACCGGCGTCCTCAGGCAGGACGTGTGGGAGCGCTGGCTCTCCTTCGACCCGGTCCGGATGGTGCCGGGGCACGCGGAGGCGATGCGGTCGCAGCGGGCGATCTGGATCGACGGCGGGACGCGCGACGAGTGGTTCCTCGACGTCGGCGCGCAGGCGTTCCACCAGGCGCTCCTGGACGCCGGCGTCCGGGAGGACGTGATCCGGTTCGAGCTGTTCGACGCGGGCCACGGCGGCATCGACTACCGCTACCCGCAGGCGCTCGCCTGGCTCTGCCGCCGCATCGCGCCCTAGCGGGGGTTTCCATCGGTTTCAGTCCCGGTCGCGGCTGAATTGAAAATCCAGTAGCAAATGGAGTTATTGACACTTTTCACAATTCAAGGTGCACTTCGGGGCAGCTCATCCGGATGAGTCCCCCATCCCTGTCCCCGCCGGGCGAGCGGCGGCCCGCGGAGTGCTCCCACAAAGACCTCCACGTGTCCTCCCCCGCACCGTCCGGCACGTGGAAGGAGCACCCCCGTGCGACACCAGACCGCGATCGGGGCGACGGTGCTGTCCGTCGGCCTCGCCGTGGCGATGTCCTCCCCCGCCACAGGTGCGACCCCGAGCACCGCCCCCGCCAAACCCGACCCCCGCACCCTCGCCGCGGCCTCGGCCGACCGCCTGGTCGCGGCGAAGCCCGCCGAGTTCCAGAAGGCGCCGAAGGACCGGATCGTCCGGCGCGGCGTCACCTCCGGCCTGCGCGGCCTCCAGCACGTCCAGTACGAGCGCACCTACGACGGCCTGCCCGTCTACGGCGGCGACTTCGTCGTCACCACGAACGCGAGCGGCGGCGTGCTCAGCACGTCCGTCGGGCAGACCGAGAAGCTCGACGTGTCGACCACGGCGACGGTCGCCGCGTCGGCCGCCGCGACGACGTCCCGCGCCAAGGTCTCCAAGGTCGAGAGCGCGTCCTCGCCCCGCCTGATGGTGCTGGCCGAGGGCGCGGGACGGCTCGTCTACGAGACCGTCGTCAGCGGCACGCGGAAGAACGCGCCGACGAAGCTGCACGTGCTCGTCGACGCGAGGACCGGCAAGGTCGTCAAGACGTGGGACGAGGTCCGCGACGCCGCCGACGACCGCAGCTACTACCACGGCACCGTCGACCTCAGCACCGCCGCGACGTCCATGACGGACCCGCAGCGCTCCGGCGTCCGGTGCGGCGGCCAGAACGGCGCCACCTACACCGGCACCGACAGCGCCTGGGGCAACGCGAGCGGCACCAACCTGGAGACCGCCTGCGTCGACGCCATGTACGCCGTCCAGAAGGAATGGGACATGCTGCGCGACTGGCTCGGTCGCAACGGCATCAACGGCAGCGGCGGCGGGTTCCCGCTCCGCGTCGGCCTGAACCAGGCCAACGCCTACTGGAACGGCAGCTACACCAACTTCGGCCACAACCAGGCCGGCACGAAGCAGGCCACGTCGGTGGACGTGGTCGGCCACGAGAACGGCCACGCCGTCTTCACCACGACGCCCGGCGGCGACAGCGGCGGCAACGGCAACGAGAAGGGCGGCTTGAACGAGTCGGCCGGCGACATCTTCGGCGCGCTGACCGAGCACTACATGAACGAGCCGGCGAGCCTCGACCCGCCCGACTACCTGGTCGGCGAGGAGGTCGACCTGGTCGGCTCCGGCCCGATCCGCAACATGTACAACCCGCAGGCGCTCGGCGACCCGAACTGCTACTCGTCGGCGATCCCGCGCACCGAGGTGCACTCGGCGGCGGGCCCGCAGAACCACTGGTTCTACCTGCTCGCCGAGGGCTCGAACCCGTCCAACGGGAACCCGGCCAGCCCCACCTGCAACGGCTCGACCGTGACCGGCATCGGCGTCAAGAAGGCCGGCCAGATCTTCATGGGCGGGCTGAACCGCAAGGTCACCAACTGGAGCCACGCCCGCGCCCGCGTCGAGACGATCAACGCGGCGGTGCAGCTGTTCCCCGGCTCGGCGACCGAGTGCAACGCGGTCAAGGCGGCCTGGAGCGCGATCGACGTCCCGGCGCAGAGCGGTGAGGCGTCCTGCGGGACCGGCACGCCGGGGACGACGGTCTTCTCCGACGACTTCGAGAGCGACAAGGGCTGGACGGCGAACCCGAACGGCACCGACACCGCGACCGCGGGCGCCTGGGAGCGCGGCACCCCGCAGCCGACGAGCTGGTCGGGCACCAACCTGCAACTCGCCGCCGCCGGCGGCACCTCCGCCCTGGTGACCGGCGCCGCGGCCGGAACCGACGCCGGAACCTACGACCTGGACGGCGGCACCACGACCGTCCAGTCACCGGCGATCACCCTGCCCAGCGGCACGCTGTCGCTGAGCTTCAACTACTACCTCGCCCACCTCAACAACAGCTCGACGGACGACTACCTGCGCGTCCGCGTCGTCGGCGCGAACGGCTCGGCCACCGCGCTGAACCAGAGCGGCGCCATGGCGAACCAGGCCGGGACGTGGCAGTCGGCCACCTACGACCTGTCCGCCTACGCCGGCCAGTCGGTCCGGATCGTGGTCGAGGCGGCCGACGGCGGCTCCGGCAGCCTCGTCGAGGCCGGCCTCGACAACGTGAAGATCACCCAGTCCTGACCGCCCCCCGCACGCGGCCCGTGACGGGGCCCGCTCCCCCGTCACGGGCCGTTCCTTCCCCCACCCTGGAGGATCGATGAGATCGCGCACCATGGCGGTGCTCGGGGCGGCGGCCCTGACGGTGTCCGCCCTTCTGCCCCTGCCCGCGTCGGCGGCCCCCACCGTGCCCGCCACGCTGGCCGCACCCGACATCCCGCTCACCAACGTCAAGGCGCACTTGTCGCAGTTGCAGAGCATCGCGACCGCCAACGGCGGCAACCGCGCCCACGGACGTCCCGGCTTCCGCGCCTCGCTCGACTACGTGAAGGGCAAGCTGGACGCCGCCGGCTACCAGACGAGCGTCCAGTCGTTCTCGCGCAACGGCGCGACCGGCTACAACCTGATCGCCGACTGGCCCGGCGGTAACGCCAACGACACCCTGATGACCGGGGCGCACCTCGACAGCGTCACCGCGGGGCCCGGCATCAACGACAACGGCTCCGGGACGGCCGCGATCCTGGAGACCGCGCTCGCCGTCGCCCGCACGAACTACCAGCCCGACCGGCACCTCCGGTTCGCCTGGTGGGGCGCCGAGGAGCTCGGCCTCGTCGGATCGACCTACTACGTCAACAACCTGCCGTCGTCCGAGCGGTCGAAGATCACCGGATACCTGAACTTCGACATGGTCGGCTCCCCGAACCCGGGCTACTTCGCCTACGACGGGGACGGCTCGTCCGGCAGCGGCGGCCCGGCCGGGTCCGCCCAGATCGAGCAGGTGCTCCGCTCCTACTTCACCTCGATCAACGTGCCCGTCCAGGACACGGCGTTCGACGGACGCTCCGACTACGGCCCGTTCATCCGCGTCGGCATCCCCGCCGGCGGGCTGTTCACCGGCGCCGAGGGACGCAAGACGTCCCAGCAGGCGCAGCTGTGGGGCGGCCAGGCGGGCGTCGCGTTCGACCGCTGCTACCACTCGTCGTGCGACACCACGTCCAACATCGACGACACCGCGCTGGACCGCAACGCCGACGCCATCGCGCACGCCGTCTGGACGCTCGGCGGCGACGGCGGGACGCAGGAGCCGCCCGGCGACACCGTCTACTCCGAGGGCTTCGAGTCCGCCACCGGCTGGACGGCGAACCCGAACGGCACCGACACCGCCACCGCGGGCGCCTGGGAGCGCGGCACCCCGCAGCCGACGAGCTGGTCGGGCACCAACCTGCAACTCGCCGCCGCCGGCGGCAGCGCCGCCCTGGTGACCGGCGCCGCGGCCGGAACCGACGCCGGAACCTACGACCTCGACGGCGGCACCACCAGCATCCAGTCGCCGGCGATCGCGCTCCCGGCCGGGTCGAAGACCCTGTCGTTCTCCTGGTTCCTCGCGCACCTGAACAACAGCTCGTCCGACGACTACCTGCGGGTGCGGGTCGTGGGGCCGAACGGGTCCACGACCGTGCTGAACCAGGCGGGCGCGGCGGCGAACCGCGCCGGGGCCTGGCAGACGCAGACCGCGGACGTCTCCGGCTACGCCGGGCAGAGCGTCCGCATCGTGGTGGAGGCCGCCGACGCGGGCTCCGGGAGCCTCGTCGAAGCGGGCCTGGACGACCTCAAGATCACAACATAACCGCTGGTCAGCGGCCGGTTTCAGTGTTTCCCACGACCCCGTTCACACAATTGAAAATCCAGTGGCGGATGGATTCGTTGACACCCCACCGGCCGTCGCGGTGCACTGCTGAACAGCCCGTCCCCCACCCCCAGGGCTGAACACCGGCGGACGTACGGGACGAATCTCGGCCCGGACCGTGCGACCGCCACCGGGGTCCCCGCCCCCCGCCGGACCCCCGGGCGTTCCTGCTGAAAGTTCCCAGGCAGGAACGTCCGGGGGCCCATCAATGTCCGAGGCGTGAGTAAGACTGGGGGCATGTGCCGCAGCATCAAGACGCTCCGCCCGCCGTACGCCGAGGACGTCACCGACGAGGACGTGCGGGCGGCGGCGCTCCAGTACGTCCGGAAGATCTCCGGGTTCCGGGCGCCCGCAGCCCACAACGCCGAGGCGTTCGAGCGCGCCGTGGAGGAGATCGCGCAGAGCACGGCGGCCCTCCTCGAAACGCTGGAGGTCCGAGGAGGGCGCGCCCGCTAGGTCGTCCTAGGTCCCGCCAGGCCCTACTCGGCGGCGACGAGCTCCGCGATCTGCACGGTGTTCAGGGCCGCGCCCTTGCGCAGGTTGTCGCCCGCGCAGAACAGGGCGAGGCCGTTGTCCACGGTCTCGTCGCGGCGGATGCGGCCCACGTAGGTCGGGTCCTGGCCGGCGGCCTGCAGCGGCGTCGGGACGTCCGACAGCACGACGCCGGGCGCGCCCGCGAGCAGCTCGCTCGCGCGCTCCGGGCTGATCGGCCGCTCGAACCGGGCGTTGACCTGCAGCGAGTGGCCGGTGAACACCGGGACGCGCACACAGGTGCCCGACACCTTCAGGTCCGGGATCTCCAGGATCTTGCGGCTCTCGTTGCGGAGCTTCTGCTCCTCGTCGGTCTCGGCGAGGCCGTCGTCCACGATCGAACCCGCCATCGGCAGGACGTTGAACGCGATCGGGCGCACGTAGACCGACGGCTCCGGGAAGTCGACGCCGGAGCCCGAGTGGGTGAGCTTGTCGGCGCCCTGCACCGTCTTGGCCACCTGGTCGTGCAGCTCGGCGACGCCCGCGAGCCCGCTGCCCGACACCGCCTGGTAGGTGGAGACGACCAGCGCGGCCAGGCCCGCCTCGGCGTGCAGCGGCCGCAGCACCGGCATCGCGGCCATCGTGGTGCAGTTCGGGTTCGCGATGATGCCCTTGGGGCGGTTCCGCGCGGCGTGCGGGTTGACCTCGGCGACGACCAGCGGGACGTCCGGGTCCACCCGCCAGCCGGAGGAGTTGTCGATCACGACCGCGCCCGCGGCGGCGACCTTCGGCGCCAGCGCCTTCGACGTGGTCTTGCCCGCGGAGAACAGCACGATGTCGAGGCCGGTGTAGTCGGCGGTCTCCGCGTCCTCGACGGTGATCTCGGTGCCGTCCCACGGGAGCCTGCGCCCCGCCGACCGCGCCGAGGCGAACAGCCGCAGCTCGTCGACCGGGAATCCGCGCTCGGCCAGGATTTCGAGCATCTTGGCCCCGACCTGTCCGGTGGCCCCGACGATGCCGACTCTCATGCCGCTCCCTCTGGTAGTTCGCTTGACCCGGGCGAGTCTGCCCAGGTCACTGCAGGACGTCCAGTCAATAACCCTACGCGGAGGGTTCAAGCCCTCCTTAACGGAACGCGTCCAGCCCGGTGACGGCCTTCCCGAGTGTGAGCAGGTGCACTTCCTGCGTGCCCTCGTAGGTGAGGACGCTCTCCAGGTTGTTCATGTGCCTGATCACCGGGTACTCGAGCGTGATCCCGTTCGCGCCGAGGATCGTCCGGGCCTCGCGGGCCACGTCCAGCGCCGCGCGGACGTTCGCGAGCTTGCCGAACGACACCTGCTGCGGCGTCACGGCGCCCTCGTCCTTGAGGCGGCCGATGTGCAGGGCGACGAGGCCAGCCTGGCCGAGCGCGACCTCCATCCAGGCGAGCTTCTCCTGCGTGAGCTGGAACGACCCGATCGGCTTGCCGAACTGCTCGCGGGTCGTGGCGTAGCCGACGGCCGCCTCGTAGCAGGACCGCCCGGCGCCGACGGCGCCCCACAGGATGCCGTAGCGGGCCTCCGACAGGCAGCTGAGCGGCCCCTTCAGGCCCTTCACGCCGGGCAGCACCGCGTCGGCGGGCAGGCGCACGTCCTGCAGGACCAGCTCGGAGGTGACGGACGCGCGCAGCGACAGCTTCCGGTGGATGTCGCTCGCCGTGAACCCGGGGGTGCCCGCCGGGACGAGGAACCCGCGGATGCCGTCGTCCGTCTGCGCCCAGACGACCGCGATGTCGGCGATCGACCCGTTCGTGATCCACATCTTGGCGCCGTTCAGCACCCAGTCGGTGCCGTCGCGGCGCGCCCGGGTGCGCATGTCGCCGGGGTCGGAGCCGCGGTCGGGCTCGGTCAGCCCGAAGCAGCCGATCGCCTCCCCGGCGGCCATCCGCGGCAGCCACTCGCTCTTCTGCTCCTCCGAGCCGAACGTGTGGATCGCCGCCATCGCCAGGGACCCCTGGACCGAGACGAAGCTGCGCAGCCCCGAATCCGCGGCCTCCAGCTCGCGGCACGCCACCCCGTAGGCGACGGCGCTCGTCCCGGCGCAGCCGTAGCCCCGCAGATGCATGCCGAGCAGGCCGAGCTTGCCCAGCTCGGGGGCCAGGTCGCGGGCCGGGAACGCCCCGTCCTCGAACCAGCCGGCCAGGTGCGGCATGACCTTCTCCGCCGTGAACGCGCGCACGGTGTCGCGGACCATCCGCTCCTCGTCCGCGAGCCGGTCGTCCACACGCAGCACGTCCATGCGGGTCTCCTTCGTTCCGGGGCCGTCCGCCCACGAGGGTACGTCGGGGACGGCACCCTGAACCCCGGGGGATGTACTCAGGGGCGAATCAGGGCGAATCCCGATGTCCGATCTCCGCCGGACTGGGCATGATCGAGGCATGGACATGGAGAAGAGCACCACCAAGCAGCTGCGCCGCATCCGCGACGGCCGGATGGTCTCCGGCGTCAGCGCGGGCGTCGCCCGGTTCCTCGACATCGACGTCAACATCGTGCGGCTGGGCTTCGCCGTCCTCGCGGTGTTCGGCCCCGGCGTCCCGATCTACATCCTCGCCTGGATCCTCATCCCGGAGGAGGGCCGGCCGACCTCGATCGCCGAGGACATGTTCCAGAAGGCGAGCGACTCGCCGAAGGTCCAGGAGGTCATCCAGAAGACGAAGGACGGGATGAACAAGAACCGCACCAGCGCCTAGGCCGGACGGCTGGCACCGGACATCTCGTCCTCACCCCGGCCGGGCGGCGGGGTGGCGGCGAGCGGGCCCCCGCGCGTCCCGGCGATCAGCCCGCCGCGGACCTGGTTCCAGCCCAGCGTCAGCATCGCGGCGGCCGACAGGCCGGCGGCGCCCGCGAGCGCCACCACCGTCTCCGGCCCGAGCACCTGCGCCGCCGCGCCGCCGACCAGGATGCCGACGCCCTGCCCGGCGAGGATGCCGGACTGGGCGAGCCCGAACGCCTGCCCGCGCCCGGACGCCGGCACCGCCGCCACGAACGCGGTGTTCGCCACCAGCTGGTAGGCGCTGCCGACGCCCGACAGCGCCCACAGCGCGACCACCCACCACAGCGGCGGGTGGACGCCCGCGCCGACCAGCGGCAGGCAGGCGAGCATCGACATCCACCCCATCGCGTGCAGCCGGTTCGCCGGGCGGACGAACCGGCTGAACAGCAGCGAGCCCACCACCATCCCGGTCGGCATCGCCGCCAGCAGCAGCCCGGCGGTCACCGCGCCGCCGCCGAACGTCGCCGCGTACGGGACGGCCAGCCCCTCGGGGATCACGTAGAACGCGCACAGCCAGGCGAACAGCACCAGCGACCGCAGCACCGGGTCGCCGAACACCAGCCGGGCGCCGTCCCGCGTGCCGCGCAGCAGGCCCAGCGACTCGCGCTCGCGGCGGCGCGGCGCCGGCCGCCGCCGCAGCCCGCCGATCAGGATGACCGCGGACGCGCCGAACGTCAGCGCGTCCAGGGCGAGGGTCTCGTACGTCCCGATGACCGCGACGATCGCGCCGCCCGCCAGGAAGCCGAGCACCTGCGTGATCTGGTGGGTGATGTTGGCGATCGCCGAGCCCGCCACATATCTGTCACCCTCCAGGACGTCCGGCATGACGGCGGCGCGCGCGGCGGAGAACGGCGTGCCCAGCAGCACCACCAGGAACACCAGCCCCGACAGCACCCCGACCGGCATCGCCACGACCGCCATGGCCGCCACCAGACCGCCCCGGAGCACATCGCAGACGATCATGACGGTGCGGCGCGGGAACAGGTCGGCCAGCCCGGACAGCACCGGCCCGCCGAGGATCGGCGGCAGGTAGGTCAGCGCGTAGACCAGCGCCGTGAGCAGCGTCGACCGCGTATGGTCGTACACCAGTACAGCCAGCGCGACCTGCGCCAACTGGTCCCCGATGTACGACAATGCCTGCGCCAGCCAGAGAGAACGGAACTCCCCGACCGCGAACACCTCGCGGTAGGTCGCCTGCTCCTCCGGCGGACGACGATGCCGGCCGGTCTGCCTTCCCGCCACGCACGCTCCAGTTCAGCCCGCCCGGGACCGGGCGCCCTCCCCTATTAACTCACGCTGCGTGGCAGTCGCGTGACCGACAGTGCGCAATTCCTTGCGTCAGTATCCGAGTTCGTGCAACTTCCCGTCGTCGATCCCGAAGTGGTGCGCGATCTCATGGACCACCGTTATCCGGACTTCTTCCACCACATCCTCCCTGGTGTCGCATATCTGGAGAATCTCGTGGCGGTAGATCGAAATGTGATCGGGCAGGACGCCTGCGTACCAGTCGCCCCGCTCGGTCAGGGGTACCCCTTGGTACAGGCCGAGCAGGCCGCGCTCGGGCGCGTCGTCCTCGACGACGATGACGACGTTGCGCATATGGGCGGTCAGCTCGGGTGGGATGGTGTCGAGGGCCTCGCCCACAAGGTCCTCGAACTCATCGCGCGACAACTCCATCACACGGTCGATTCTGCTCGATAGAAGGGGAAAACGTGCCCAAGGTCCGCGCCG
Source organism: Actinomadura chokoriensis (assembly GCF_039529475.1). NCBI lineage: Bacteria > Bacillati > Actinomycetota > Actinomycetes > Streptosporangiales > Thermomonosporaceae > Actinomadura > Actinomadura chokoriensis. Next base: position 165,175 of record NZ_BAAAMW010000016.1, read on the forward strand.
CGTCGACCAAGGCCCTCGCATCGCTCCGCGCCCTCGTCGCCACCACCGCCGACCGGGCCCGCCGCCTCGGCTCCCCCCTCGCGCCCTTCCTCACCAGCCGGTGGACGCGCCTCGCCCTCGTCGCCGTCATCGGCCTCGGCGCCGGCTACCTCGGACTCATCGCCGGCGGCCGCTACGTCACCCCGGTCGGCCCCACCGACGTCCAGCTCACCCTCCAGCCGTCCCTGCACGGCGGGACGACCCTCAAACTGCCGCCCCTCGGCTCCCTCCGGCTCGACACCCACGAGGGCCCCGTCTCGCTGGAGGCCCGCCTCACCGACCTGCGCCCCGAGCAGGCCAAGAAGCTGATCGAGGACGACACCGAGCTCGACCGCCTCACCGACCGGATCGCCGGCCAGATCCGGCACGGCCTCATCGAGCTGCTCGTCCGCGCCGTCCTGATCGCCCTGGCGGCGAGCTTCGTCGCGTCCCTCGTCCTGTTCCGCTCCTGGCGCCGCGCCCTCATCGGCCTCGGCTCCACCACCGCCGGGCTGACCGCACTGGCCCTCCTGACCTGGTCGACGTTCAACCCCCAGTCCATCGCCGAACCCCGCTACACCGGCCTGCTCGCCAACGCCCCCCAGATCGTCGGCAACGCCCAGAGCATCGTCGAGCGCTTCTCCGCCTACCGCGCCCAGCTCGCCCGCCTCGTCGGCAACGTCTCCGAGCTCTACACCACCACCTCCACCCTCCCGACCTACGAGCCGGACCCGTCCACCATCCGCGTCCTGGACGTCTCCGACATCCACCTCAACCCCGCCGCCTGGAACGTCATCAAGTCCGTCTCCACCCAGTTCAAGGTCGACCTCATCATCGACAGCGGCGACCTCATGGACCACGGCAGCAAGGCAGAGGACAAGTTCGCCGACTCCATCTCCGACCTGAAGGTCCCCTACGTCTACGTCCGCGGCAACCACGACTCCATGGGGACCCAGAAGGCCGTCGCCCGCCAGAAGAACGCCATCGTCCTGGACGGCACCACCCGCGAGGTCGCGGGCCTGCGCGTCTACGGCCTCGGCGACCCCCGCTACACCCCCGACAAGAGCACCCGCGACGACTTCGTCGGCGCCGACCAGCTCCGCGCCGAGGGCCTCCGCCACGCCGCCGAACTCCGCGCCTCCGGCACCACCCCCGACATCGTCGTCACCCACGACCCCAGCGAGGGCGAGGCGTTCTCCGGCGTGACGCCCCTCGTCCTCGCCGGCCACACCCACGCCCGCTCCACCAAGCTCCTCCCCACCGGCACCCGCCTCTTCGTCCAGGGCTCCACCGGCGGCGCCGGCCTCCGCGGCCTCGAACACGAGCAGCCCACCCCGATCGAACTGTCCGTCCTCTACTTCAGCCGCGCCACCCACCGCCTCCAGGGCTGGGACGACCTGCGCCTCGGCGGCCTCGGCCTCACCTCCGCCCAGATCGAGCGCCACCTGGAACCCGCCCCCGACCGCACCATCAACCCCACGCCCCCGGCCTCCTCGCCCCCGGCCTCGCCGACGTCCCCCTTCCCCTCGGGCTTCCCCTCCGACTGGCCGTCCCGCAACCCGTCCCCCACCGAGAGCGCCCCGGGCGCCCGCCTCCCGTCCCCCACCCGCACCGGCTAACCGTTTGCACGCCGCCCCACCCCGTCCTCTACACTGGCGAAGTCGAGTGGCGACCATCTCCGCCACACCCGGGCCCCCTTCGTCTAGCGGCCTAGGACGCCGCCCTTTCAAGGCGGTAGCGCCGGTTCGAATCCGGTAGGGGGTACGTCACAGATAGGTGCGTGTGCGTCGAGCGCCGCTCACGCGACCCTGGGTGGACAACTGGTGATCAGCAGCTCGTTCGAACTAGGCACTTGGTGATCGTCACGGTTTCGAACGCGGATCCCGCCTTCGATGACCAATCCCCCTCTCGCCAGGCATCGCTCTTGGGATAACCGCCAAATGTAGGGATGCTGCCGACACCGGCGTGTTGTGTGGAATAAGTAACACAACAGACCTCTACTAGAGTGCGGAAGGTGACGGTGACGGGCTTGATCTGGCGTGGGTCGTCGGGGTACTTCCGGAGTGAAGTTTGAGGAACGTCCGCAGTTTGATCTTGGTTCGCGTGGTGATCGATCATTATGTCAGTCCTGGAACACAGACCGCGGCCAGCCGGGATGCTGCCCGGTCAGCCTGTTGACCTGCGGACTGGGTCGTTGTGACAGTACCAGCGGGCATGTACATCAACGCCTACCCTGTGACGATTCCACCCACCCAGACGGTGGTGCGGATTCCAGTGCCTGATCCTGCTACTTCGCGCCGCGAGTTGGAGCGTCGCCATCGGGCACGGCTTTTCCTGCATGAGGGGGCGGCTTGGACCGCTCAGCCGATTGACGGTCAGGGGACGGTGGAGCTGGCCGCAGAGGAACACCTGCCAGTGCACCTGTTCAACCTGCGGGAAGCGTTGCGGCTGCGCGCTAGGGAGCTGGGCTGGGAGTTTTGGATCAGCAAGGGCGAGATGAACACGGTACGTCCGGGTGTGCGCGAGACTGTGGGCCCGTTCGTGATTCAGTCTGTGCTCAAAGCGCGCGCCGTCTGGGAGGGGACGCAGGTCCGGGAGCTGTTGTTGGTCGCGTCCTCGTCAGTGCGGTGGCTGGTCGACCAACCGTTGACTGATGATCCTGGGCGCGGAGTCGCTGTCGGTGAGTCCGTATTGCGTCGCGCCGGTACCAGTGGTGGGCCGCCCCGCGGCCGGGTCGCCGGGTTTGATGGTGACAAGGTTTTGTTGGCCGACCGTGATGGCGGTCTGGACAGGGCTTTCCCCGCATCGGATTACCAGCTGGTCGCTCGGCCCAGCCTGGTGTTCAAGCTGCTCTTGCAGCGGCAGAGCTATCAAGACGCCTCGCGCGTGTACGCTGAGTTGCTCGCCGCGTCCGGCACGCTGCGACGCGAGGATCGCCGAACTCCTAACCAGTACGCGGCCAAGGAGCGGTTCGTCGAGACCGAGCAACTCCTGAACGATTTCGGGCGCGAGCTCAGGTTTGCCAACGACGCGCCCGCGAAGGTCGCCACCATGCCGCGGGAGATCTTCGTCATCAGCGGGCCTGCCCGCGAGCCCTGGTCAGCTACGGTCATGAGCGAGCCTCGCTTGCGGTTCGACGCTGCTATCCCGTCTCGTTCTGACACCCACGCCTACAAGGGACTGCGCAAATTCGGGGCCTACCGGCTGCCTGGGTTGAGACACGAACCGCAGCTTCTGCTCGCCTATCCCAGCGCTATGCACGCTCAGGCCGAGCGGTTCGGCAGCAAGCTGCTGTCTGGCTCCGGGAACTACCCAGGGTTCAAGCGCCTGTTTGGGATGCCGGACGAAGCGGCGCCGGCGCTGTCGCACCTGCGGCTGCCGTCCGGCGAGCAGTCCCGCGACATGCAGCGGCTGCGTGCGGCACTGGACCGTTGGGCCGCTGAACCGCGAGGATGCGAGCCGGATCTAGCGATCGTGATCGTCCCGCACACCGACCGGTGGGTGACGGATACCCCGTATTACATCGCCAAAGAGTTTTTTGCCGCACGCGGGATCCCGAGCCAGATGGTCACGGAGGAGTTGCTAGCGGACACTGGCCGGCTGGGTTGGTCGTTGGCGAACATTGCGCTGGCGGCCTTCGCCAAGCTAGGCGGGTATCCCTGGGTCGTCGACGCACGAGGCTATGACAGCGATCTGGTGGTTGGTGTCGGCCGCGCCGATATCGCAGCCGTGGACGGGGAGCGGCGCCGCTGCTTCGGCTATGCGGTGGCGTTCGTGTCCAACGGCGCATACCTGGCCACCCACGCCTCACCCCCTGCTACCGACGGCGATTACGAGCGGCAGCTGACCCAAGCGATCACTGCTGCGCTGCGCGAAAGCCGCACCGCCGATCTGCCACCGACTCGGGTGATCATCCACCTGGCGCGCCGCACCGGCGAACGAGAGATCCGCGCCGCAGTGCGGGCGTTGGCCAGCAGCGGGATGCAGTCCCTCCCCGTAGCATTCTTGCGTATCGACGACTCCTCGCTGTTTGAGTTCCTTGATGGTGAGAAGGCGACGTTCGCGCCGCCGAAGGGGCTGACGCTGCGTTTGGCGGAGCGGCGCGCGTTGGTCCAGGTGGAAACCGCTGGAACTCTCGGCCCCGCCCGCCGCCCGTTGCTAATCGAGCTCGACGAGCGCTCCACGATCGGCCCCGAGGACTTCGGCGGCCTGGTGTTGCAGGTCTACCGGCTCGGCCACGCCAACTGGCGCGGCTTCAACGCCCGGTCAAAGCCCGTGTCGCTATTTTACGGCGAACGACTCGCAGAACTGATCGGTTACATGGATGAACGGGGCGAGTGGAACCCGATGACCATGCGCGCCGACCTGCGGTCCCGACCTTGGTTCTTGTGACGATGTCGATCGAGGGGACGAACGTCGCCTTGGACGCCTCGCGGCTGCACGATAGCGCCCATGCAGCCATTTTGCGTCGACGGGACGAGGCCGAAGGGGCGCATCCGTTGGAGACTGCGCTGGTGGCCGTCGCGGATTCGCAGCATCCGGTCGGCTCGCGGCGCATGGCCGAGTCGGCGTATGAGCAAATGCTGGTATGGCTTCAGGGCAACCAGGCCCGGACACTCGGCGATGATGCCGCAGCAATCGCGCTCACTGCTCGTGCGGCCTTCCAGCTACGCGGTGGCGACCGGGAGGTGGCCGCCCGGGCAGTTCAGGTGGTCGCGGCCACCTGCAGCTCGGGAGGGGCGCCGCTGGCACCATTGCATGTTGCGCTGATCGCCTGGGCACTTGATCCGGTCATCCCGGATCGTGGAGATACCCCGTGGGATCAGGTACGCCTCTCGTTGGCCGGTCTGTCGACGACCGGTGTCAACGGTGCGCTAGTGGCGCTTGCCCGTCAACTCGCGTACCAGACCCGCCCAGGCCCGGATCCGCAACTGGCCAACGCAACGCCCCTGGATCGGAGCGAGGAATGCCTGCTGTTGTGGGCGCTGACCGCATCGCTTGCCGCTGCAGCAGAGGGGGAACCCACGGACACTGAGACACTGGAAGCGTTGCGGCGCAGGCGCACCGAACTACTGGTGAGCTTGACGAGAGAGCTGAGCACGCAGGATGCGCACCCAGTCGTCTACCAGGACTTCGATCCGTTCACCGAGCCTGCCGACGAGCCAGCAGTGGCCACGCTTGGCCTCTTTGAAGCGACGATCCTGGACCTTACTCTGAGCGGACGAGAGCCGCATCAGGCGTTGATCACACTCGCTGAGGCGGACCGTCTCGATGAAGTAAGGAAACATCGCCGATGCCGCTGGTACGCGGCAGTGGCCACTGCCGCCACGATAATTGTCACAGCTATGGCATGCACGATCAGTGTGCTTGCCGATGGATCGGGCCGCCTCACCACAGGTTTGGCGATCATGCTGCTGTCAGCGGGGTCCGCCGGATCACTACTGTTTCTCCGCGGCGCGGCCATCCGCTGGAACGTCACCTACCTGCTAACAGGCTTGGCACTGGAGTCGCCGTTGGGGGTTGTGCTGATCATGACCGGCGTCACAGGGAAGCAGATCGTCGACGACGAGGCTGCTCTGTTGTTCGGCCTCGCCAGCGTCGGTGCCCCACTGATCATTCAGCCGATAGTAGAGCGGCTGCTGCACAACAGGTAGCGCCCGGGATACGCGGTGGATGCCCCGGACGCATTCGCATCAAACCTACTTCGCAGCCTGTCAGAAACGAGGTCAGCCGGCTGAAGGTGACCTACGGGGCCGTACGGAGACTAATCAAAGTTAAGGTCACGTCGAGACCGAGGGCGATCACTCGATGATTATCCTACGTGTATGCCCTCGGTGGCCCGCTGCGAAGTCCTTCGCCGACTCCAACAGGTGGTCACGGCCGCCAGTTGCCACACCACGCGCCGTAACGCCCTTTCAGCCAGCGCATTCGCTTTCAGCGTCACGATAGAGCGTCTCCGTGGCCGGATGTCACCCGGATCGCTGTTGCGCCTTTTCGCGGATGCCGGTCTCTTCGAGTGCGCGCTGTGCCCTTACATTGCAGAGAGTATCGCTAGCCGTCCGGTGGAAGGAGAAGCCGTCTCCGAACGAGGCGTAGCGGAATCCGAGCTTGGCGAGCTGGGCTTCCTCCTGCCGCTTGGATCCCACGAGGAGCTCGTTCAGATCGGCATCGCTGATGGGGTCCAGCGCCGTTGGTACCGACTCGTACAAAACGACGCGTGAGTCCCAGGTGGAGCCGATGTAGTCTTCCCAGTTCTCCTTGGCGTGGGTCGATAGTCCGGCAAGCCCGGGCTCGGTGGCGTCCGACCGGAAGGCGGCGAGATAAGCGAGCTGCTTGGCCAGCCAGTCGTGGGTCTTCATGATCGACTGGCTGAACGTCATGATGTCGGCGCTTGCCGGGTCGAGAAGCGCGTCAACGACCTCGACGTTGAGGCAATATAGAGCGTTCTCGGCGTAGGCCATCGTCCCGGCGTTGGCCGTGGGGTAGCCGAGGTCGGCCAGGCTGCGCTCTATCCGTAGCTCGTCGAGGGCCAGACCGCCGATGCACAGCAGCCACCACTCCCAGTCCGCGCCGACCAGTCGGCGGCGCCCTTCCAACCTTTCCTTCCGCTCGTTCAGCCAGATGTGGCCGGCCTCATGGGCGAGAAGCCGTTCGATGAGCTGGGGAGACCGATTCCGTGTCTCCGGTCCGTTCACCACGATCGTTGACCCGTCGTCGCCGGGGATGGTCCGCGCCGCTACCACACCAGCGCCGCGGCCGGTGGAATAGCTCTGCTGCGAGGTCAGATCATTCACTGTGGAGACGAAGTCGTCCGCGACGATCACCGAAGCGTCGGCGACTCCCATGACTGCCAGGCCCGCATGCATGGCGTCGACCCGGTCCGCGGTGAGTCCCTGGCCGATCACTGTGAGGTTCATGCCACTCATCTAACAGACATCCTTCCCTCGTGCGGCTAGGCCTGTCCGCGGCCCATCCCAGGCTCCGATGGCTGGGGCCTCAAACCACAATCCCGCAGGACGAGGACATCTACACGCCACTACCGGCGTGATCTCGGTCGAGTCCAGATCAGTCAATTAGGTAGTGGGCTTCGATGTAGGCGACGGTGGAGTCGTACGGTTCCCCTACCGGTTTCAGCATGTAGCGGCGGAAGACCGCGGCGGTGGCGCGGCGTACGCCTCGGTTGCGTGCGTCGGCGTTGTCCCAGGAGCCGGCGAGGGTTCGGGTGACCACCTGGTCGATCTCCTCGGCCAGGTTCCTCTCGGTGACGGTGAGCCCGGGTGGTGCGTGGTCGTGGATGATCCGTGACAGGACACCCACGTGGTCGTCGTCGAGTACGACCGCTTCGTCGGGGTGCTTTTCTGCGTCCACGATGGCGCGGGCGATGCGGAGTGCTTCGGACAGGAACTCCAGTGCGTCCTGGGCGTTCTGGATGATCCGGTCGCGCAGTAGCCTGATCCGCTCGGCCAAAGCGGTGTACCGTGCCGAGCCCGGTTCGACGCCTTCGTCGAGAGCGGCCTTGATGCGGTCCAGGATCTCCGCCGCGGACGGCGGCGTCTCATCCTCATCGTCGTGCCCGCCGGGCTTGCGGCGGACCAGTCCCAGCAGTTCTTTGAGGATGGCGATGCCCTGGGCGTCCAGGATGAGGGGTTCCTCCTGTGCGGCGACTGCGGTGAAGGAGTGGACGTGGGTGTTGATGATTTCCAGGACCATCGGCCCCAGCTCGGTCAGTCGCTCCTTGCGCTCCTGGTCGGAGGACTTCTTGAACAGGGTCGTGTACACCGACCCGAACAGTGCGAAGCCGTCCCGGTACTTGGCGACCCGCTTGTCGGTGCTGATGAGCGGATACAGGCGGGCCAGGAGCCGGTAGTCCCTGCTGAAGACCTCGGCGGCGCCGGGGTTGGCGTCTAGGAAGACGTTGATGGCGCGCACGGACTCGTATCCGTGGACGGTGAGGTCCAGGTCGTCGACGTCGGCGACGAGGTCCTCGATGCGGGCGAAGACGGTGCGGAACTCGGCGACCAGCTCCGACAGGTCGGTGACGAACCCGCCGCCGCGGCCGGCCGTCCCCGGGGACGCAGGGTCGACCACGGACCGCTGGACCTCTTCGGCCAGGCCGATGTAGTCCACGACCACCCCGGAGGTCTTGACGAACCCGGCCGGGGACACCCAGGTGCGGTTGGGTCGGGTGATCGTCTGGAAGAGGGTGTGTGCCTTCAGTGGCTTGTCCAGGTAGAGGACGCCCTCGTTGGGTGCGTCGAACCCGGTCATCAGTTTCGCGGTGACGACCAGGAAGCACAGCGGGTCGTCGGGGGTGAGGAACCGCCGCTTCTGCTCCTCCTCCTCAGTCTCCGTGAGCCGGAACGGCCGCAGGGCGGGGTCTTCGTCCTTGGCGTTGGAGACCGAGATGTTCACCTCGGCGGTGATCCGGTCATGCGTGCCGACCTCGGCGAGCACCTGGGACGCCTCGAACCCGGCCAGGAGCTCGTTGAGCTTGTCGGTGTAGGCGACGGCCAGCTCGCGGTTGTAGGTGACGACCTGGGCCTTGAGGCCGTTGCGGTAGGCGCCGGCCAGGTAGTGGTCCACGATATCCTGGCAGACCGCGTGAATGCGCTCGGGATTGGCGAACACGCTGGTCAGGCGCCCGAACTTGCGGGAAAGGGTCTCACGGTCGGGGTCGTCGAGGTCGAACTCGTCGGCGAACTGGTCGAACTCGGCCTGCAATGCCTGATCGTCCATCTCGAACGCGACCGGATGCGGGTCCAGCATCACCGGGACGGTCGTCTCGTCCTGCAGCGACCGCGACACCGAGTACCGGTGCAGCACACGGCCCGGATCGCTCTCCTCGCCGAAGAGCGCGAAGGTGTCGGTGGCGAGATTGCGGACGGGGGTGCCGGTCATGCCGAAGAACTTCGCGCGTGGCAGCGCCGCGCGCATCTGCCCGGCCAGGGAGTTGGCCCGGGCGGACTGGGTGCGGTGCGCCTCGTCGACCATCACGATGATGTTGTTCCGACGCGACAGGATCTTGCCGGCGTCGGCGAACTTGTGGACGGTCGTGGAGATGACGCCGCGCACGTCGTCGGCCAGCAGGGTCCGCAGCTCCTGGCTGGTGGCGGGCTGGTGGAAGTAGGCGTCGCCCATCGCGGAGGTGAACACCCCGGAGGTCTGCCGGACCAGGTGGGTCCGGTCTGACAGCAGGATGATCGTGGGTGAATCGGTGCGGGGGTCGGTCAGCAGCAGCGAGGCGGCGAACACCATCAGCAGCGTCTTCCCGCTGCCTTGGTGGTGCCAGATCAGGCCCTTCGACCCTCCCGCCAGAACCCGCTGGTGGATCAGGTGCGCGGCCTCCATCTGCGGATAGCGCGGCAGGTACTTCTTGTCCGCCCCGCCCCCGGAAGTGTCGAACAGAGCGAAGTTGGCGAGCATATCCAGGATCGTCGCCGGGTTCAGCAGAAGTTCGAGCGAACGCTGCACGTCGGCCTGGCCGGACAGGTTCTCGTCGTCGGCAGTGGACCGGAACGGCTGCCACAGGTTCGTGGGCGCGCCGGCGGCACCGAACCGCAACTTCAGCCCGTCGGAGGCGACGGCGAAGACGTTGGGGGTGAAGAACCACGGGTACTCGGTGGCGTACACGTCATTGATCTCGCGGGCCGCATCCACCCACGCGGACTTCGAGGTCGGGGACTTCACCTCGACCACCACCAGCGGCAGGCCGTTGACCCAGTACACCAGGTCAAACCTGCGGGAGGTCTTGCCGGGGACGGTGATGGTCACCTCGTCCGACACCACCAGCGTGTTGGCGGCCGGATGCTCGAAGTCGATGACCTTCAAGGCATGCCACACCCCGTCGGCGTCCCGGAACTCCTTGAGCCCGCGCAGCAGGCGCAGCACCTGCTCGTTGGCCCGCACCAAGCCGCCTTCGACGGCGTTAACCGTGGCGACGATCTCCTCGACCACCGCGTCCACGTCGAACCCGCCGATCAACTCAGAGTTAAGCCGGATGATGGCGTCCCGCAATTGACCGGCAAGCACCGTCTGCGTCACCTCACGCGGCAGCGACCTGCCCGCGGTGAAGCCCCAGCCCATCGGGAGAGACCACTGGATCATCAGGTTCTGGAACTCGCGCTCCCGGATGCCCTTCGCCATGGCTCAGACCCCCAGCGCAGCAGACTCGATGCCGATGGTGCGATCCAGCAGACCCGAAAGCAAGGCTGCCCGGGTGGTGCGAAGCTTGGCAGCCTCAGCCGCCAGCACACGAGATTGGGCTCGGAGCGCGCCTAGCCCGGCCCCAAGCGACTGGTTTTCCGTCCAGCTCCAAGGCACCTTCGTCGAACGGATCAGGCCCATGTTCAACGAAGGGACGGCGCCCGATCGGACCAGGCTCGAGAGTGCGAAGCTATCCATGACCGCCAGTAGGTACTCAGAATGTGTCCCCTCCACAGGTGTGATGACGAGGTGGTTCTCATCCAGCGCTCCGGGGGTGTCCACGATCCGCTTCTTCTCGGTGAGAACTGCCGCTCCCACCCTCGGGAATGTCACCGCGCCAGCCTCCACCACAACACCGCCCAGTTCAGCCACCTCTGAAGGCGTGAGCCGCGTATCGGCAAGGGTGTAGCCGAACTCATTTCCGGGGCCGGTCATGTCCGCAATCTTGTACCAAGAAACCTCGCCCGTTCGCTTGCCCTGGAAATCCTTCGGAAGCCCCTTCCCCTGCGACACAACCCCCAGGCTTCCGAGGGGCACCTGCTCGATATCGGCAGACCTTCCGACCAGGCCCGTACGGACTTTGACGAGGGCATAGACCTCAGCCTCGAGCGCGGCGATCTGGTCATCGACCGCGCCGATGACCTCGACGATCCGCTCCTGCGTCGGCAACGGAGGCAAGGCGAACGGGATGGCGCGGAACGAAGCGTCGGAGATGGTCTTGCGGCGCAAGACCGTTCCCGAGGCGCGGTTCTGCATCTCGTCCCAGAACACTGGCGTCTGAAAGTACAGCCTCAGGAAATCCGGGAGTGCTCTCTGGTCCACTTGATAGGTGATGAACACGCCGGAGACGTGGGTACCGTCGTGCTCCGCCTGTGCGACGCCTACAGGGGCCTCGAACGCCGTGATCGTCCGAAGCACGACGTCGTTCTCTCGCACCGTGTTCAGCGTCGTGTATTTCGAGAGACCGCCGACGAATGGCTCCTTTTCACCAAGGCCGCGCCCGTACATCTGAACACTGGCTGCGGGGTAGGTGACGCCATCCTCCACGGCAACCTTGCGGCGCACGCGGGTCAGCAGGTCGCCGAGTGTGATCTGCTGCCAGTCACTCATCGAAGCCCTCGATCCCTGCGGCTGTGAGGAGAGCAAGCATCCGCTGCTCGGTCTTCTGGCGCTCTGCTCGGGCGAGGTTGTAGGCGTCAATGAGGGTGCCCAGGTCTTCGGTCTCGGCGGCGGCCTGCTTGATGTAGCTGCCGATGTTGAGGTTGTACCCGTTCGCCGCGATCTCCGTGGTGAGGACGAATCGCGCCGCGAGACCGCCTTCTCCGTCGGGGTCCACCGGGTTGCCGTCGATGTCGAGTTTCGAGTGGTAGGCGGTCACGATGTCGGTGATGTCGGCGCCGGTGAGGAGGTTGCGATTCTTGGCCTTGGTGAACCGTTTGGAAGCGTCGATGAACAGCACGCCGTCCTGCCGCTCCGGGACCTTGGTGCCGGGTGCACGGAACACCAGGATCGCAGTGGGGATGGTGGTGTTGTAGAAGAGGTTGGCAGGCAGGCCGATGACCGCTTCGAGTAGATCATCGTCCAGGACGCGCTGGCGGATGGCCGCTTCCTGGCCGCTGCGGAAGAGGACGCCGTGGGGTAGGACGACGCCGGCGCGCCCTTTCTTCAGGCCCATCGAGGCGATCATGTGCTGCACGAACGCCCAGTCCGCCGACGACTGCGGGGCGACCCCGCCGAGGGCGCGCGGGTCGTTGGTCCAGGGCTTCCACTTCAGGCTGTAGGGCGGGTTGGCGAGGATCACATCGAACTGCGCGACCGACCCGTCCGGCTTTTTGAAGCGCGGATCCTTCAGGGTGTCGCCGACCTCGACCTGGAACTGCGTGAGGTTATGCATGAAGAGGTTCATGCGCGCCACACCCGCAGTGTCCGCTACGGCCTCCTGCCCGTACAGTCTGAGCGTGTAGCCACGCCCACCGCGAGCCTTCAGCAGGTTCGCGGAGGCGATGAGCATGCCGCCAGACCCGCAGGTCGGGTCGTACACCGACTCGAAGCTCTTGGGGTCCAGGACCTCGACGATCAGCTCGACGACCTCGCGCGGGGTGAAGAATTGGCCTGCTCGGGTACCGGACCCGTCGGAGAACCGCTTCAGCAGGTACTCATACGCCCCACCGAGCACGTCGTGGGACATGTTGCCCTCGTGCATCTTCGGCGTGCGGTCCATCGCCTGCATGACCGCCGCCAGCACCTCCCGCGGCAGCACCTCTTCAGAGGTCCAGGTCATGGCCCCGAACAGGCGGGAGAACTTGTCAGGGTTGGCCGTCTCGATGGCCTGCAGGGAGGCGCGGACGCGCTGGCCGAGGCCGGGCTGGGTGATGGTAGCGAGGATGGATGACCAGGAGGCGCGACGCTCTTGGACAGTACCGGAGTGGATGAGCGGGATCTCGAACGACTGGTAGTCGCGGTACTCGATCTCGCGGGCTTCCACGGGGGACAGGTTGTTCAGGCCCTCGTTGTCAGCTAGGAACTCCTGGTGGTTGTGCTCCCAGGTGTCCGACAGGTACTTCCAGAACATCAGCGGGAAGACCACAGAGGAGTACTGCGCTTCGGGCATCGCCACGCGCAGCTCATCAGCTGCATCCCACAACCGGTTCTCGATCTCCTGCTGCGTCACTGCCATCAGTCGGTGGTGTCCTTCTAGTCAGAGAGGTGACGGCCAGACGGCCGTACTGTTTCCGCTGGTGACCCCATTTCGGGCAGCCTCAGCATGGGCTGTGCGTGTCCTCAAAGGGGGAACCCACGTGGTGGGTCAAGTTCCTGGTGGTCGACTCGTCAACGATAGTCGCCCTGTACGACGAAATACGGGTAGTGCGTGCCCTCGGATGCCTCTGCCGGGGCTGACTGGCCCGGATGACGCGTGCCCAGGTGGGGAGAGCAAGGAGGGAACTCGAGGTTTGCTCATCACACCTCACCGGAGCGAGCGGCGCCGTCAACGTTGCGGACTCTCCGTGCGAAAGCGCCCACAGAAGTACCTGGCTCCGCTCTGGAGCTCAGCCTTCGGCGACCGACCCGTCCCGCAGCGTCCCGGAACGATGCACGCCACCCCGGCAACGCCTAGAGGATCCGGCCGCGAGTCTGCTCGTTGAGTAGCGCTTCGAAGCGCAGTCTGGAGAGCTAACGCCAGGACACGCGATTACAAGATCGATGTCGCAGAGCGCGGCAAGATACTGTCTCGCGACGTTTGTCAGAAAGCATTGACGAAGCAGCGTTGAGTGACGTAGATCTCCTGTAGGTGTGGGTTGAGCGAGGGGGATCGATGGCAACAGGTACATCTGGTGGCCTGCTGGAGAACCGAGACCGGCATGCGCAGTCGATCTTCAAGCATGCGATTCTCCGGCAGTACCTGCCGCGCTTCATCGCCATGCCTGGCAGCACGGCCACCGGAGGGAAACTAGTGGTTCTTGACGGCTTCGCCGGGCGTGGCCGCTACCCCGACGGTACCCCTGCATCGGCCGAACTCATCCTCCGGGCGATTCGGTCTTTCAGTAACTCCAGGGACGTCTCGTCCGTTTTCGTTGAGAGAGAACAAGAAAATTACGTCGAACTCAAGGTCGTCGTCGACGAGTACGTCAAGCAAGGCCTTCGGGCTCGGTCCTGCCCGGGGAATGTCGAGGACCATCTGGACGTCGTCGTCCAGCAGGCCACCGGCTTGCCGCTCTTTCTCTTCCTGGACCCCTGCGGAGCAGGCCTACCATACGTCCGGTTGCGGGATCTTCTTTGCGGGCCGCGGCAGGGCCGGCGTCCGCAGACGGAGGTGCTGCTCAACTTCAGCGCGCACCTTACGAGACGTGCGACCGGTGCTTTGAACAAGGGGATGCTTGATGAGTCGATTATTCCCCGGATGGACACCACGTGCGGCGGGACATGGTGGCGAGAGACGGCGTTGGGCACCTTGCGTTCTCCCCAGGGCAAGACCTTCGAAGCGGCCGCGCACGCTGTGGCGCAGGAGTACGCCGAGCGGATTGCCCGCCACACGTCCATGACACCGGTGGTCATCCCGGTGAGCCGACGGCTGGGGCAGCAGCCGATCTATCACCTGGTGTTCCTGACGCGGAGCCCGGTGGGCTTGTGGGAGTTCGCTGACGCCGTGGGGAGAGCACGGCGAGCGTACCTGGAGCACCTGGGCGCTCTGGACAGTGACAGCGTGCCAGGGCAACAGGGATTGTTCGGGGAGGCCGAGGACAACGACATGGAGTGGCTGATCAAGCAGGAGCACGACGAGGCCGTGAGGATCATCACGGCCAACCTGCGCGCTCTCACCCGTCGCTGCGGTGACATCAAACTCGTTGAGCACGCGCGCGATCTGTTCGGTGAGGCGTACGGCTTCGCTATCGAGCCAGCCGTGACTCAGGCGGTCAGGAGCTTGCGAGCCACTGGCGAACTCGTGCTCAAGACCAACGATAAGAAGCGCCGCAACCAGGTCTTTGGGCCTGCTACGCCCTAGCGCGCCGCGGCCAGTGCGGGCATCTGGTCCCAGTGGCGGCCATCAAGTTCACGGCCGGCCGCCTTGGGGGTTCGGCCGCCCCACTGTTTGAAGAAGAACGGCACCTTCGCGGTGAGGCAATCATCTCGTATCTCCTCCACCCAGGCGGAATCGAGCGGCCGGTGCCCAGGCCCCGATTCGCCGCCCGCGATGACCCAGCCGATTCCGTCCAGGTTCAGCCCGGTTAGTGGTCCGATGAGCGGCTCGCAAGACAGGAAGCGCACGGCGGCCGGCACGGTCCGCAGATCATCCACGCGGGACATGGCTTCGGCGTTCTCGACGGAGACACCCATCCATAGGTTCTCTGGCCAGTC
The DNA here is from genome assembly GCF_039529475.1 of Actinomadura chokoriensis. NCBI lineage: Bacteria > Bacillati > Actinomycetota > Actinomycetes > Streptosporangiales > Thermomonosporaceae > Actinomadura > Actinomadura chokoriensis. The sequence goes on from NZ_BAAAMW010000016.1 coordinate 180,250, forward strand.
GAGTTGACAGGCGATCTTGCGCAGCCTGGCTGATCGTTTAGTGAGCACCTGATAGGTGTGCTGCGGGGTATCGGCGATCACGCCGAACACTTGGCGGACGAACGCCAGCGGTACCCGAGCGTGGAACAGATCGGACATCGAGTTCACGAACACCAGGCGAGGTGACCGCCAGGTGTAGGGCTGCCGGAGTGAGTCCGGGTGCGTAGTGACTCCGAACCCCGGCCCGGACGTCCGGGGGTCGCCATCAGCCTGGTACTTCTCGACGCCCATCGCCTTCAGGCGCTTGGCCAGCGCCAACGCGTAACAGTTGTCGCAACCGTCGGAGATCTTGTCGCACCCGGTTGTGGGGTTCCACGTCACCTCTGTCCACTCGATGGCTGAACGTGTCGCCATGATCTCGCCCTCCTCGCGTGCGGGGCCCGAACTTCCTGGCTTCCTACCCTGGCATAGTGATAAATTTATAGCAGTAATAATTTATCATCTGGATCGGAAAAATGGCAGGTATCCGGGGGCGTCGGAAGAGATCTGAGAGTCGCTACACGGCAGAGGCGTCAAGGCTAGCCGCCAGGCTTCGGCAGGCTCGTGAGCAGCGTGACCTGACGCAGGAACAGTTGGCCGTACGCGCTGGCGTCTGTGTATCGACCGTCCGGAAGATCGAGCGCTCAGAAGTCGTGGAGCCGGGTTACTTCACGATCGTGGCCATGGCGAAGGCTTTGGGCCTGTCGCTCGTGGATATCGAGAGTTGAGAGCTGACTCAACCCAGATTGCCGGCGCCGCCGTGTTTGCGGGGCCGCTCGGTGCCAGGGTGCCCCCGCACCTACGTCGTAGCAGCCCTTATATAAGCCGATCATGTAGACCATCGGCCTGGTATCACCAGCGCCCAACTTGCCTCTCAGCCGGGATTCCCTCAGCCGATCATGGCCGCAAGCCCCGCAGCGATATCAACGCCGCCAGCGGGGCAAGCCAGGGAACGCTGACCTGGAACCAGGCTCTAGCAGGTCTGGATAATGTCAGAGGTCGCCGCGGTACCAGGCCTCGATCTCGGCGTCGATCTGACCGGTGTCCGGCGGGGGGACGCTGATGGAGTCGACCCAGGCCGCGATGAGTTCGGCGGCCTGGGTGACGGTGTCGTCATCGACGCGGCCGTGGACGTGGAAGAACGTGATCAGCGGCCCGCCGGTCGGGTGGTCGGCGTCGCAGGACGGGCACAGCACCACCACGGTCGTGCCGTGGATGCGGTGCCCGTCCGGCCGGTCGATGGTGTGGGGGATACGGGCAGCCAGTAGGCCCTCCGCGCCGCAGCGCGGGCACGTAGGGGCCTTGGCGGAGGACACGACGTCGATCGGTCCTCCGTGGGGTGGCTCCTGACCGCTCGGTGTCATTGGTGCTGGTAGATCGCGTTCGCGCCGAACAGGCTCTTGACGTCCCCGAAGAAGGCCGGGTCGGGCCGTACTTGGAAGAGTTCCAGGTTGTAGAGGGTGCCCCGGCCGCCGTGGGTCATGCACGCCAGGTGAACCGGGACATCGCCCGGGTGGGCCTGCAGGATCCGCTTGAGCTCCCGGATGTTCTCGGGGTTGATCTTGGTGGTGGGGACGCTGATGACCACGGGCGGTTCGGTTCCGGTGGCCGATGACACGTCGAGGACCTGCATCTCCTGAGCGTTGACCGAGACGCTCCCGTCGCGTTCGTTGACCTTCCCCATCACGCTGACTACGACGTCTTCGGCCAGAGCCGCCGAGTACAGCTGGTAGGAGGAGGGGAAGAACAGCACCTCGATCGAGCCGTCGAGGTCTTCGAGCTTGATGATCGCCCAGGGGTTCCCTTGTTTGGTGACCTTGCGGGTCAACCCAGAGATCAGACCGGACAGGCGGACCATGCCCTGCCGGCCGCCCTCGCTGACTTCGGCTGTGGTGGCGTCCCGGTTGCGTTCCAGGATCCGTTCGGCGCCGTCCAGGGGGTGGCTGGAGACGTAGAGGCCGAGCATCTCCCGCTCGAAGGTCAGCAGGGTGGACTTGTCCCATTCGTCGCCGTGGGGAATGGTGATCGTCAGGGCCGTGGCTCCGGCGCCGTCGTCCATCCCGCCGAACAGGCTGTCCTGGCCGTGCGCGGCGTTCTTCTTCTCGCTGATCACTGACTCGACGGCCTGCTCGTGGATGAGTATCAGCGCCTTGCGCTCGTGGCCGAGGGAGTCGAACGCGCCCGCCTTGATCAGCGATTCGATGGGGCGCTTGTGGCACACCTGCATGGGGGCCTTGTCCAGGAAGTCGGTGAAGTCGGTGTAGGCGCCCTTCTCCTTGCGGGCGGCGACGATGCCGTCCACGACGTTGTCGCCGACGTTGCGGATGGCTTCCAGCCCGAACCGGATGTCCTCGCCGACGGCGGCGAACCGGCCGACCGACTCGTTGACGTCCGGCGGCAGAACCTTCACTTTCATCCGGCGGCACTCGCCCAGATAGACCGCCATCTTGTCCTTGTTGTCGCCAACCGAGGTCAGCAAGGCCGCCATGTACTCGGCCGGGTAGTTGGCCTTGAGGTAGGCGGTCCAGTACGACACCATCCCGTACCCGGCGGTGTGGGACTTGTTGAACCCGTACTGGGAGAAGGGGACCAGCACGTTCCAGACGGCGTCGGCGGCCTCGGCCGAGTAGCCCTTGTCGGCCATGCCCTTGGAGAAGATGGCCCACTGCTTGTCCATCTCCTCCTTCTTCTTCTTGCCCATCGCGCGGCGCAGGATGTCGGCGCCGCCGAGGGTGTAGCCGGCCAGCTGCTGCGCGATCGCCATGACCTGCTCCTGGTACACCACCAGGTGGTAGGTGTTGCCGAGGATGGGTTCCAGTGCGTCCTTGAGTTCGGGGTGGATCGGGGTGATCTCCTGCTGCCCGGCCTTGCGGAGCGCGTAGTTGGTGTGAGCGTTGGCGCCCATCGGCCCGGGCCGTCCCAGGGCCAGGACGGCGGAGACGTCTTCGAACCGGGTCGGGGCCATGAGCTTGGTCAGGTCCCGCATCATGGACGAGTCGAGCTGGAACACCCCTAGCGTCCACCCGGCTTGGAGCAGCTTGTAGGTCTTGTCGTCGTCCATCGGGATCTCGGTGAGTTTCACTTCGATGCCGCGGTTGGCTTTGACGTTGTCGATGGCGTCGCCGAGGATCGTCAGGTTCCGCAGTCCCAGGAAGTCCATCTTCAGCGCGCCCAACTCCTCACAGGAGGGGCCGTCGAACCCGGTGATGCGGGCTCCGTCGTCGGGCCGCTGGTGGATCGGCATGACGTCGATCAGCGGTTCGGAGGACAGGATGACGCCGGCAGCGTGCACGCCGGTGCCGCGGGTGAGTCCCTCGATACCGACGGCGGTGTCGATGACGCGTTTGACGTCCACGTCGTCGCTGTAGAGCTGCCGAAGTTCGGTGGCCTCGCCGTAGCGGGGGTGCTTGTCATCGAAGATCGCCGACAGCGGGATCTCCTTACCGGCGGCGGCGGGCGGGAACGCCTTGGTGATCTTGTCGCCCACCACGAATGGGAGTCCGTGGATGCGGCAGGAGTCCTTGACCGCGGCCTTGGACTTGATGCTCATGTAGGTGATGATCAGCGAGACGTTGTCCTCGCCGTACCGGTCGGTGACGTAGCGGATCATCTGGTCGCGCTGCCGGTCGTCGAAGTCGAGGTCGACGTCGGGCATGGAGACGCGTTCGGGGTTGAGGAACCGCTCGAAGATCAGGCCGTGCTCGATGGGGTCCAGGTCGGTGATGCCGGTGACGTAGGAGACCATCGACCCGGTCGCCGACCCGCGGCCCGGGCCGAGCCAGATCCCGTTCTCGCGGGCGTAGTTGCAGATATCGGCCACGACCAGGAAGTAGCCGGGGAACCCCATCTCGTCGATGACCGACAGCTCGTAGTCGATGCGCTCCAGGACCTCGGCGGGGACCGGGTCGCCGTAGCGTTTCACCGCGCCGCGCGCGGCCTCCTTGCGCAGCCAGGACGACTCGGTCTCCCCTTCGGGAATGGGGAACTTGGCGGCCAGGTCCCGGCGCTCGAACACCGCGTCGTAGGGCTCGACCATCTCAGCCACGAGCAGGGTGTTGCGGCACCCCTCCAGCCAGGCGTCGGAGGAGTCGACCGCGCGCATCTCCTCGGCGGTCTTGAGGTAGTAGCCCGACCCGCCGAACCGGAACCGGTTCGGCTCGCTGATCAGCGCCTGGGTGCCCACGCACAGCAGCGCGTCGTGCGCCTCGGACTGGTCCTCGGTGACGTAGTGGGAGTCGTTGGTGACCAGCGGCGGCAGCGCCAGCTTCTTGCTGATGTCCAGCAGGCCGTCACGGACCCGGCGCTCCAGCGGGAGCCCGTGGTCCATCAGCTCCAGGAAGTAGTTCTCCCGCCCGAAGATCTCCTGGTACTTCGCCGCCGCGGCCAGCGCCTCATCGAACTGGCCGAGCCGCAGCCGGGTCTGCACCGCGCCCGATGGGCAGCCGGTGGTGGCGATGATCCCCTTGCCGTGCTCGGCGAACAGCTCGTCGTCCATCCGCGGCCACTTGCGGAAGCGGCCCTCCAGCGACGCCAGCGAGGACAGCCGGAACAGATTCCGCAGCCCGTCGGCGTCGCGGGCCCACATCGTCTTGTGGAGGTAGGCGCCCGACGCCGAGACGTCACCGCCCTCGCCGGTCTTCTCGTTGGTCTTCTTCTGGTGCGGTTCGCCCCACAGGATCGGCTTCTTGACGTGGCGGGACTCGGGCGCCACGTAGGCTTCAATGCCCAAGATCGGCTTGATCCCGGCCTTGCCGGCAAGCTTGAAGAACTCGTAGGCCCCGAACATGTTGCCGTGGTCGCTCATCGCGACCGCGGGCATCCCGAGTTCCGCAGCTCTGGACACCAGCGGCCCGATCTTCGCCGCACCGTCCAGCATGCTGTACTCGGTGTGAACGTGCAGGTGAGCGAACTGATCCGACAACGCTGAGGGCCCTTTCGAGGTGGCCGCCAAGGGGGTGCGGCGGCGCTGTGGTGGAGACCGGTCCCCTGAGCCTACGGCGATCACCGTGGCTCGTGTGACAGACTCCCCGCACCGGCCGGCACCGGCGGCCGGTGCCGGGCCCGAGCAGACCGGCGCCGCCGCACCGTCCACGGCCGGGAACGGTCAGGAGCCGATGACCGATCGGAGCGCCGTCTCCATCATCAGCGGCCGGGACAGGCCCTCCACGGGCCCGCCGGCGCGGGCGTCCTGGCAGGCGTCTAGAACCGCGGCCGGGTCGATGACGCCCAGGTCGCCCAGGATCGTCCCGCCGCGGACCAGTTCGGTGAGCAGGGGGACGCCCCAGCGGCGCATGGCAGTCTCCATGACGGGCGCGAAGTTCTCCCGCAGCACCGGCCACACCGTCGCCTCGGCCATGCCGCGGCGGGCCAGGTAGGTGCGCAGCAGCAGCTTGCGGCGCCGCCATTTCAGCGGGAGCTGCTCGGTGAACCGCAGCAGGTCCGGGGTGGCCAGCGGCGACACCGGCCACAGCCCCTGCCGCATCGTCTGCGGCCACCGCGGCTCCAGCCCCGCCAGGATCGAGTACATCAGCACCGGCGCCGGTGCCGGATCCTGGTCCAGACGCTCGACCGCGTCCCGCCCGGCCGGCCCCAGCCAGCCCGGCATGGGCCGCAGCGTCCGCGGCTGCCCGAGCCGCTGCCGCTCCTCGGGCCGAAACCCCATCAGGTCGTCGCCCGCCGCGCCGGTGAACACCGTGGTGGCCCCGGCCTCGACCAACTGCTGCTGCATCACCAGAGAACCCTCGGCAGTGTTGCCGTCGCGGGGCGTGAACGGCACCCCGGACCGGCGCGCCCCGCCCGGCCGGAACGGAGCGTGCTCGGCGATCGGCACGACCACGTCAGCCCCCAACTCCAGAACGTCGATCATGTCCGCGCGGCGGGACATCTGCTGCTCGCCCGGTTCGCCGGGCAGCCGCAGCACCCCCGTGCGGATACTCCAGCTGCCTCCGGGCCCGCGCAGCTCGGCCAGAGCGACCGCGACGGCCGCAGAGTCCATCCCGCCCGACAACTCCACCGCCACGCCCCCAGACGTGGCCGCCGCCCACCGGCCGGTCACCTCGACCAGCATCCGCTCCCATACCTCGACCGGGTCGGCTCCGGGCCGCAGCTCACGCGGCAGCGCGTGCTCGGCGGGCGGCGGGTAGGTGATGGCCAGGCCGGTCCCGTCGAACCGGGCCGTCGCGCGTTCGGTGAGGGTCAGCACGTCCCGCAGCAGCGTCTGCGACGAGTACAGGGCGCGCATCACCACGAACCGGGTGACGTCGTCGAGGTTCAGCCGGTCGGCCGACCAGAACGCCGACAGGTCCAGCAGGTCCCACGAGCCGTGCAGGACACCGCCGGCGGCGGCGAGTTGCAGCGGCGCGGCGCTGACCGCACCGCAGGTGACCTCCACACCGCCCCGGGCGCCGGCGCCGTTGTGGTTTCCGGTCTCGGTCAGGTCGATGACGGTGAAGCCCAGCGGCCAGCTTTCGGCCTCGGCGCGGCGGTCCCGATACCGGTCCGGGGGGAGGACCAGCGGGCCCGTACCGGCCCGCGGCGCGGGAAAGTCGTCCGGCTGGTGCGTGAACCCGGCGGCGCGTTCACGCACCACCAGAAACGCCCCACGGCCGTCCTGACGGGCCACCATCTGGTGCTCCAGGGCCTCGTGGGGGAAAGGCTCGAACCACCCGCTCGGCGCCGTCCACCGCTTCCCATCGAACTCCCATCCGGCCGCCACCGAACCGGCACCGGCCTCCCCGGCGGGGACGGTGATCTGCAACTTCAGCATCCTCACTCACTTCCTTCCGGCATGGGTGCGGCCCCCGGCCGGGGGGCGCGAGCGGTGTGTGTAGGCCGGGGGCCGCGTGGGTTGTGAACGGGGGTCAGTCCTCTTCGGTGTAGGTGTCGGAGTCTCCCGTCTCCTTGCTGTTGAGGGCTTCGGCCGACGGGACCTCCACGGTCAGCGGGCCGACGAACAGTTCGTCGGCCGCCTGCAGGGTCCTCGCCGACACTGCCGGACTCGTACCGTTCATGGCGACGTTCCTCTCTCCCCGGGCCACGGACGGACCCGGTGGTCTTGGGTTGCGGCGCTCCTCACTCAAACGCAGCCGCACGGCGATGGCTATGGGGGCGGTGTCACCTGCCGGGATAGGTCACGGTGCTTGGCCGTGAGGCCGGGCTAGACGTCGACCGTGACCGGGATGCGCTTGTGGTCGGGGCCGGGGTTGTCGGGGTTGCGGAAGTCGTGGACGCCGTCGATGACCTGGCAGTGGCGACCGCCAAATCCGAGCGTCTTATTTGATCTCCCAGGATTCGATGAGCTTCAGCGCTTTTTCCTCGTCTACCTCTTCGAGGTCATCCACGCTGGAGCAGCGATTCCACTCGGCGATGATCCCTGTCCTGCGCCATGCCGGGCGGTCTCGATAGAAGACCTCATCCACAACGCCTATTTCTGCCGATTTGCGCTGCCGGGCGATTCCGTGCGGATCATCCACTGTCTTTCCGCGACCTGTTATCGCGAAGTATCTGGTGGTGGTTTCTTCGGTCATCCTCAACCCCCTTTTCGTCCGCGGATGGACGTCGCACGGTGCCGGCTAGATGTCGACCGTCAGGCTGATGCGTTTGTGGTCGGAGTCGGGGTGCTCGGGGTCGCGGAAGTCGTGGACGCGGTACGAGCCGGGCACGTAGGCGTCACGGAGCGGGTCGTTGAGGAGGATGCCGTCGATGACCAGGCATTGGCGTCCGTTGGGCCGCTCGATCTGCGTGGGGGTGTAGTCCTGGGCGAGTTCGGCGGCGTGGTGGAACCCAACGCCGCCGACACGCCGTCCCGGACGGCGGCGCAACCAGGCCCACCGCCAGTCACGCGGTGCGTGCCACCATCCGACCAGGGCGTCCAGGGCGCGGGTGTCGTAGATGTGCGGGCCGGCCTGCCTGGGGCCGCCTTGGAACTGGACGCGGTAGTTGATCCCGCGCGGGTTGTGGACGCCGGGCGTGTTCATGTCGGTGGGCTCGAAGTGGGGGCCGGAGGGGACGGTGTTCCAGTCGCCGAGGAGCGCGCAGGGGATGGCGGGGTCGGCGAGCCGGTCGAACCGCCGGTTGTCGGCGAGGCGGGTGTCGCCGGAGTAGATGTCGCCGTGTGTGGCGGCGATCCGGATGGGGTCGGTGCGGCCGGGGAGGGTGAACAGCATCAGGTTGCGGTTGCGGGCGGCGAAGTCGGGGAGCCGGTGGGAGTAGAACCGCCGCACCACGACCTTGGTCGGGTCGACGTAGATGACGGGGGCGAACATCCCCCACTCGCGGGGCAGCGAGCACGGGTGCGGCACGTAGGCCGGCCCGCCCGCGTCCCGCAGCGCGGCGGCGGCCTCGAACGCGCCTTCCATGCCGTTCAGTTCGTACCGGTCGCCCTCGCCGATCACGGCGATGTCGGGCCAGTCGCCGTCGTGGAACATCCCGGTGACCTTGCTGTAGTCGTAGGGGCCGCCGTCGCCGGAGTAGGAGGAGTAGCCGGCGTCGGTCCGGCCGCCGTGTTCGACGTTGACGTAGCTGATCCGAAGGTGCGTCATGCGGTCCTCTCGTTGTCGATGTTGGCCGGGGCCCACTGGGCTACTTCCAGCCGCCTCCGCCGTGGCGGCGGCGCCTCATCTGCCCGACGCGGGCGGGCTTACTGACCGTCCCTGTGATGTGGTAAAGCCCGCACGTGTCGCAGTACTGGACGGAGATCGGCAGCCGCTCGTACCCGGTCTTGGCCTTCCGTGACCGGTACTCCTCCAGGTGCTGCTGGGCGTCGTCGTAGGTGTCGAAGCCCGGCTTGTCGCAGCGCGGCGCACGGTCGCGGCGCCGTCCACTGGAGTTCCGGCCGCCCCAGCTGTCCGAGCGGTTACGCCGTCCCACGTCGGCCCCTCCCGGTCAGTCGGCCCGGCAGCGGCCGGCGGCATGCGCGGGGGGCGGCGGTGGTCCGGTCGCCGTACTCGACGCTGACGAAGCAGAGCCGCAGTTCGGTCATCGCGCGTGCCGTTCCAGAGTGCGGTCTTCTTCGTTCGGGTGGCTCGGTTGTGGGGGCGGGTCGTACTTGGCGGCTGCTTCCAGTTGCCCGCGCAGGGTGTTGAGGGGGACGCCCAGTTCTCGGGCCAGGCTGTGCAACGGTTCGCCCGCTTCGACGCGTTGCAGCACTTGCTCTACCGGAACCGGCAGCTCCGGCGGCTGTGATCTGGCCGGTCCGCCGACCGGCCGCATCTTGGTTCCCGCTTCCAGTAGCCGGTGCCTGATCGTCCCGATGGCCACTGCCAGTTCTTCGGCGAGGTCGTAGAGGGATTCGCCGGCCTCGTAGCGTTGGCGCAGGACGGGTGAGGGCACTGGCAGTTCCAGCCGTTGACTGCCCGGGGCCTCGCGGGATCGCAGGGTGGCGCCCGACTCTGCGAGCCGCATCTTCACGGTGGTGGGGGAGACATCCAGCTCCCTGGCCAGGCCCCTGATCGTCTCGCCCGCCTCATACCATTCCCGCAGCTCCTGCAGTTCGATGGGGAAGGTGTCCCAGGCTGGTCCGCCGGGCGGCCGCCGGTTGACCCTCTCGTGCCGCATCCAGCGGTAGACCTGCCGCGGGGTCAGTCCCATCCGCCGCGCGATCGAGGGCACTGACTCGCCTGCGCTGTACCGTTCGCGCAGGACCTCGACTGACATCTCCAGCTCCGCCGGTTCCGCTCGATGCGGCGACGGCTTCGGAAGATACGACCCGGCTTGCGGCTCGGGTTGCGGTCCTGTGGGCGTTCGTTCGGCGGTCGTCGCTGTGCTGGGTGCCTGTCGCCCGGAGTCTGCCCCTGGTGAGAGGGCGAGTTGGTGCGGATCGATGGTGCCGTTGGCTGGGCGGGCGGCCGGGTGTTGGGGTCCGACCGGTTCTTCCCTGCCGTGGCTGGGCGGCGGGATTGGTAGCGGGCCGCCAGCGTCGGGTGTCGCATGCTCGGCCCCGGGCGCGGACTCGGATCCGGGCGTCGGCTCGGTGCTGATGGCGAGTGCGTCCACGACGGCGTCGGCGGTGTCGGTGGTGTCGGTCCAGGCGATTCCGGCGGCGAGATCGGCGGGCGCAGTCACCCTGACAACGCCGGCGGCGTGCAGCACCAGGTCGGCGTAGACCTCCAGGTCCTCCGCGCACAGCTCGTCGAGCACCGCACAGAAGTCGTTGAGTTCGGCGCCGACGCGCTTCCACTCGTCCGCGGTCAGAGCACGCCCCAGATGGCGGGTGAACCACGGGCGGTCGAGGTAGGCGATGGCGATGCCATACCGGCCCGCGAGCTCCAGCAACGCCGCCACCGCATCACCACCGAAGTGGTCCTCGATCAACGCGTTGATCGGACCAGAGCTCGGGCCCGGTATCGGTCTGGGGGCGGTACCGCCCTGGGAGGCGTGCGTGGCCGCTGCCACTGGGGAGCGCTCGTCTTCCACGTCTTGGTCGTCAAACGCTTCGTCGGGCAGCCCCTCCCGCAGAAGCCGGTCTACCTCTTCACAGGGGAACCGCCGGTGACCGCCGAGGGTGCGGATGCTGAGCAGCCACCCCCTATCCGCCCATCGCGTGACGGTCCTGGTGTCGACCCGGAACAAAGCGGCGACTTCTGACGGCATGTAGTGCGAGGGCTGCACGTCGGATCGCTTCCCGGTTGTTGGGCTCATTCGGGCTCTCGGTTGTGAGGGAGGAACGGTCGATTGTGTTCGGTGTCGGAGAGGGCGAGTGGGTGTCCTCCTCGCCCCGCGCCGGGCGGGGAGGACATGCCGGAACCGGGGGGTTAGGCCGCGGGCTCGCGGAGCTTGGGCTGGGGGGCCAGAGCGGTCAGGTGCGCGAACCGCACGGACCATTGGGGGCCGTGGTCGATGCCGAGGGCGCTCTCGGCCAGGCGATGCAGCTGGATGTCGGCGGGCCCGGCGGGCGGGTCGACGCAGATGGCGTCGCGGTAGTAGCGCCCGACCCGGCGGTCGGCGCGCAGCCCTGCGCCGCCGTGGATTCGTACCGCGTCGGCGGCGGAGGTGATGGCGGCTTCGACCGCGCCGTACTTGGCGTCGAAGAGGTCGGCGTCACACGGCTTGCCGTGGTCGAGTAGATGTGCGGCCTGGTAGACCGCCGTGTGAGCGGACCGCAGCCGGTGTTCTAGCTGCCCGATCCGCTGGCCGATGACCGGATGGCGGCCCAGCTCCCGGCCGTAGCGGTGTCGTTCCTTGGCGAAGGCGACGGTGTCGGCGACGGCGGCGGCCAGGATGCCCAGGGCGACCGCGGCCAGGTTGAGGCGCCCGTACAGGACGCTGGAGGAGTAGGCGACGTCCAGGCCGTCGCCCTCGTCGCCGAGTCGGTTGGCGGCTGGGACCCGCACGTTCTCGAACACGACGTCGCCGAAGGAGAATCCGCGCAGGCCCAGAGCGGGCTGGTAGGGCTCAACCCGGACTCCGGGCCGGTTCGCCTCGACCAGGAACGCCGTTAAGGAGCGGGGCGCCTCGGTTTCGGGCACGGTGCGGAACACGGCGCCGTGCACGTGGCCGACGTGGCTGTTGCCGATGTACTTCTTGCGGCCGTTGAGGATGTAGTGGTCGCCGTCGCGTTCGGCGGTGGCCTGCATCGCCAGGACGTGCGCGCCCGAGCCTTCTTCGGTGGTGGCGATGGTGGGCAGGCAGGCGCCGGCGGCGATCGGCGTAAGCCACTGCTGCTTTTGCTGCTCGGTGCCGAAGTGCAGGATTTTGGCGACGCCGAGCTGGGACGCCTGCGCGATCGCGCCCGCAGCACCGCTCACCCGGGATAGCTCCTCAATGATGATCGTTTTGGCGACATGGCCGGCGCCCATGCCGCCGTATTGGCGGGGGATGGTCACCCCGATCCATCCCTGCTGCGCGATGAGGTCGGGCAGGACGGTGTCGACGGCGGCGGAGGATTCCATCTCGGCAACCCGGGGTGCGACCTCGGCGAGCGCGAAGGCGCGCGCTGCCTTACGCAGGCTCTTGTGATCGTCGGTCTCGAACACGGGCACCATCCCTTTCCAATCGGGCCCACTGCCGGACGGTCGGGTCCGGCAGACGTCGTCACCGCGGCCAGTCAGCCGCTCGTGTCGCCGGAGCTGTGGCGGCCGCGAGTGCCGGCCCGCTGTGCGAGCGCGTCCATGAGTGCGTCGCGGTGCCGCTTGATCAGTGCGAGCGAGGTTTGCCCGGTGTCTCTGGGGAGCGGGTCGGTGCCGATGACGCACACGGTGCCCAGCACGGTCCCGGTGGGCTCGTGGATGAGCGGTGCGCCGGCGTAGGTGCGGACCCCGAGCTTGTCGACGACCGGGTTGGAGGCGAAGTGCGGGTTGGCGCACACGTCGGAAAGGATCAGCGCCTTGGTGCGGTCGAGCATCTCGGGGCAGAACCCGTGGTCGGGCCGCATGGTCCGGTCCACCGCGCGCATGCCCGGCGGGATGTACAGCCCGAGGAACGTCTGCTCCTTCTTGGTGAAGAAGTTCACCATCGCGTACAGGTTCTTGCCGTGGTCGCCGAGTTCGGCGGCGAAGGTGCCGGAGATCTGGGCGGCGAACCGGTCGAACTCGGTGTCCGGGGCGCCGTCGAGGCCGAGTTCGGCGAGCAGCTTCATGCGCTGCTCGGCGGTGTCGTGCCAGGTGGGGAGGGACACGCCGGCGTCG
>NZ_BAAAMW010000017.1:0-171424 GCF_039529475.1 Actinomadura chokoriensis
CTCAGGGGCCGCAGAGGCTCCGAAGTCAAGGGTGGCCGAAGGCCATCGCGAAGCGACGCCGAAGGCGCCCTTGACTTTGGAGGGGCGGCCCCGTACGCAGCGCCGCCCCCACCACAATTCCACGAACTGGAAATAGCCGTGAGCGAAACATGTCCACCTCTGAACCCCTATTTTCTTCCATTCCCATGACAGCCGAGGTCTCCCCGGGGCGTGCTGTGGATCGAGGTCATCGTCCTCGCCAAAGAAGGCTAAGAGCGTGTCTCATGTGGGGAGTTTGGCGAGCTTCTTGCAGCAGGGGATGGTGGCTGCGAGGACGAGGAAGCAGTGGCGGCCCAGTCGCTCACTGGACTCGATGCCGGCGCGGGCGATGCGCGGCACGATCCCGCGCCCGCGCAGCCAGGCCAGGTGCTCGGCGGAGTTGTAGGCCTTGTCGGCGCGGACTTTCACCGGTCGCCGACGGCGTGGTCCGCGCCGCGATCGGATGGGCGGTAACGCCATCAGCAAGGGTTTGAGCCGCCTGGCTGTCGTGGACGTTGGCGCCCAATACCGCGACCACCAGCGGCAGCCCGGCGGCATCGGAAAGCACGTGGAGTTTGCTGCCCTTCTTGCCCCGATCGACCGGATTGGGGCCGGTCAGCGTGCCCCCTTTTGGCCTGGACGGCAGCGGCGTCCACGATCGCCGACGCCCAGTCCACCTGCCCGCGCGCGCCGAGTTCGTCCAGCACGGCACGGTGCAGCCGAGGCCACAACCCCGCGGCTGTCCAAGCGGTGAACCGCCGATGCGCCGTCGGCACCTTCACCCCGAACTCCCCCGGCAGATACCGCCACGCACACCCGCTCGTCAGCACGTACACGATCGCGGTGAACACCGCCCGATCATCCACCGGCGCCGTCCCGCCACCCTGCCGACGCGGCGTGAACACCGGGACCAACGGCTCGACAATCGCCGACAACTCATCCGGCACCAACCGAACCGCAAGATCCGACGACACGATCCCCGATCATGCCGCACCACCTACTGAAGCCACATGAGACACGCGCTTAGCGCCACCATCACCGCGCCGCTTACAAGCCAAAACCCAGACCGGGGGCTACGCACCGCCATCCCCATGCGTCCAGGGAGCCAAGACCTTCACGGGAAGGCACGCGAGCCGCCACCGACGTGCAGCCGACGAGCCCATACCCCAACGGCACATGACGGCCCACCACCATCGACGGCCCCGAGGAGCGCAGGATGGTTATGGGTCATCGGTCTTGCGTTCGTGGCGTTCGACTCCTCTGCGCATTGCTTCGAGCAGGACCTTTGCGGCGAAGCCCACAATGATGAGGTCCCCCAGCATCTGCACGGTCGTCAGTGCACGCGCCGCCTGTGAGCGCGGCACGATGTCGCCGAAGCCGACCGAGGAGAACACCGTCATCGTGAAGTACAGGGCGTCGACGTGGGTGAGGGGTTCTGAAAAAGTGCCCGGCGTCCCGTTCTCCATCAGGCAGTAACTCGCCGCGAACACCACGAGGAACAGGGGGACGGACGTCGCGAGCGCCTCGACGGTGCGCAGTCGCGGTGACGGCGACCGTACGATCGCCCGTGCCTGCCAGGCGACGAGCGCCCCGAACGCGGCCAGCGCACAGGCCAGCGCCACCGCGGTCAGCAGGGTGAACGGCTTGTTCAGCGGCGCCGCGAAGTAGGCGGCCAGCAGGCAGGCGGTGATCAGTACCGTGCGCAGTGCCGTCCAGAACAGCAGCCTGCGGCGCGCTCGTCGCGACGGGGTCTCCACTCCTCATCCATGCCCAGGCGATACGGGAAATCGCCACGCCGAGGCGAAGGAGGCGGTGGGTTCTGAATCAGCGCGCCGGGAGGGATCTGAGGCGCGAAGGTGGGAGCGTCATCCCCATAAGAGAGGGGACGGAGAAAGATGGAGAGAGAAGATATCGGAGCGGGCGGGGCCCTCGCCGTTGAAGGCGCCCGTCCGAAAGGGGACCGGGATTCTAGTCGGTCAGGCGCGGGTCAGATGAGACCCTGGGCGAGCATGGCGTCGGCGACGCGCTCGAAGCCCGCGATGTTGGCGCCGACGACGTAGTCACCGGGCGCGCCATAGCGCTCGGCGGTCTCGTAGCAGGTCTCGTGGATGTTCGTCATGATCGCGGCCAGCTCCTCCTCCACGCGGGAGAACGACCAGGCGGCGCGGCTCGCGTTCTGCTGCATCTCCAGCGCGCTGACCGCGACGCCGCCGGCGTTGGCGGCCTTGCCCGGGCCGAACGCGACGCCCGCGTCCTGGAAGATGTGCACGGCCTCCGGCGTGGTCGGCATGTTGGCGCCCTCGGACACCGCCTTCACGCCGTTGCGGATGAGGATCCGCGCGGCCTCCGCGTCCAGCTCGTTCTGCGTCGCGGACGGCAGCGCGATGTCGGCCGGGACGTCCCATACTCGTCCACCGGGAACGAACCGGGCGGACCCGCCGCGCTTCTCGGCGTAGTCGGAGACGCGGCCCCGCTCGACCTCCTTGACCGTCTTGATCAGGTCGAGGTCGATGCCCTTCTCGTCCACCACGTAGCCGCTGGAGTCCGACACGGTGATCACGTTGGCGCCGAGCTGCTGGGCCTTCTCGATCGTGTAGATCGCGACGTTGCCCGAGCCGGACACGACGATCTGCTGTCCGTCGAGGTCCTCGTTGCGGCGGCGGAGCATCTCGGCGGTGAACATGACGTTGCCGTAGCCGGTCGCCTCCGTCCGGCAGGCGGAGCCGCCCCACAGCGCGCCCTTGCCCGTCAGCATCCCCGCCTCCCAGCGGTTCGTGACGCGGCGGTACTGGCCGAACAGGTAGCCGATCTCGCGGCCGCCGACGCCGATGTCCCCGGCCGGGACGTCGGTGTGCTCGCCGACGTGGCGGTACAACTCGGTCATGAACGACTGGCAGAACCGCATGACCTCCTCGTCGGACCGGCCGTGCGGGTCGAAGTCGCTGCCGCCCTTGCCGCCGCCGATGCCGAGCCCCGTCAGCGCGTTCTTGAAGATCTGCTCGAAGCCGAGGAACTTCACGATGCCGAGGTTCACGGTCGGGTGGAAGCGCAGCCCGCCCTTGTACGGCCCGAGCGCGCCGTTGAACTCGACGCGGAAGCCCCGGTTGACGTGGATCTCGCCGTTGTCGTCCTGCCAGGGGACCCGGAACATGATCTGCCGCTCCGGCTCGATCAACCGCTCGACCAGCTTGGCGGCGGCCAGCCCGGGCCGCGCGGCCAGCACCGGGCCGAGGGATTCGAGTACCTCGTGGACGGCCTGGTGGAACTCCGCTTCGCCAGGGTCCCTCCTGAGGACCCTGTCATAGGACTCTTCCAGGACGGCGAGGGTCTCGGGTGGCGCCGGCAGACGGGGGGCCAGTGGCATGGTGAGATTCCTTCCTTCGGTCCCCTCCACTCTAAAACCTGCGTTTCACCGCCTGAGACAGGGTGACCGCAGGTCGGAACCCGTACATGACTTACAACAAACCCTGAACGGACCCGGCGAACCCTCGGCCCGCCCTCTGCAACGCTTGACGTACCCAGCCCCGCATACCTAACTCCGCACACGCACCCCCACAAACCAAACCCCGCACCACCGGACGAGCCGCACCATCAGACAGGTCCACGCGGTCGGACGGACACGGACCCGGCGCCGTCGAAGCCCCCGCGCCCCAACACACCCCGCACCCCGCACCCCGCCGCAGCAGGTACCGCACCGTGCGACCCCCTTCGCCTCCCCAGAGAGGCGGCGTCGGCCGACGAGCCCCGCACCCCGCAACAGAGATGGCGTGGCTTCGGGGCGGACGTGGTGTGACGCCGGGCTGCGTCCTTCCCTGGGTGGGGACGCGGCCCGGCGTCGGTCGGGGCCGGGTGGTCAGCCCGGGCACTTCTTCCAGGCGAAGTGATAGGTGGTCTGGACGCCGCCGTCGGCCGAGTCGAAGGCCATGAAGCTGGTCTGCGACGCGTCCGAGGTGCCCTGGTACACCCGCAGCTCGGTGTTGATGTTGAAGTTGCGGTCCTCGCCGCAGGGCTTGAAGACGAGTTCGGTGACGGGCGTCCGGTCGGAGAACTGCCAGTTGTCCGAGTACGCGCCCTTGATCGTGTGGCTGGCCGGCGTCGTCTGCGCCATGCCCTGGTGGTAGTAGTTGGCCTTCTCCATGCCGGTGGCGCCGTCCGCGAGGTAGGCGAAGCCGCGGTAGTCGGCGCCGGCGATCGCGTACGTGAACCCCTGCGGGACGTGGACGCGGAGGTTGATCTGGCAGTTCTTGCGGAAGTCCGTCGGGTCGGAGTTGCCGCCCGTCTGGGCGAGGTAGTCGCTGTAGGTGACGGTGAACGCGGTGTTGTCGCTCGCCGTCGCCACCGCGGCGGTCCCGGACTGGCACCCGGACCCGTTCACGGTGAGGACGTCGATGACGATCCTGTCGGACGGGGGCGGGTCGGCGGGGGCGGCGGCGAACGCGGCCGGGGCCGCGGACAGCGGCAGTGCGGCGGCAGCCAGGCATGCCACCGAAACGGTCAGTCCTTTGCGCATTGGTCGTTGCTCCTTTGCTCGTTTGTTCGGGGCTCCTTGACCGTGGGAGATTTCAGCCCTGGGGACTTTTTCCTCCGGGGACTTTCGCTTCGGAGATCTCACCACGGAGGGCATTGCTGCCAGGCGAAGTGGTAGGTCGTCTTGATGCTGCCGTCGGTCGAGTCCATGGAGATGAAGCTGACATTCGCCGGGTCGGAGGTGCCCCTGAGCACCCGCAGTTCGGTGTTGATGTTGAAATTGCGCTCCTCACCGCACGGCTTGTAGACGAGTTGCGCCACGTCGTTGGTGTCGGTGAACTGCCAGTTGTCGGCGTACTCGCCCTTGAGGGTGTGCGAGATCGCGGACGTCTGCGGCATGCCCTGGAAGTAGTAACTCGCCTTCTCGACGGCGGTGGCTCCGGGCTCCAGCCACGCGAACCCGCGGTAGTCGGCGGACGCGATCGCGTAGGTGAACCCCTGCGGGACGTGCACCTTCATGTTGAGCTGGCAGTTCTTCCGGAAATCGGTCGGACTCGAGGAACCGCCCGCCTGCGCCATGTACTCGCTGTAGGTGACGGTGAACGCCTCCTTGTCCTCCGACACGGCGACGGCGGCCGTCCCGGCCGGGCACCCGGACCCGTTGACGGTGGCGATCTCGATCGTGACCCCGTCCGGTCCGCGGCGGAGCGGGGCGGCGGACGCCGGCGCGGCGAGCCCGGCGGTCACGGCGATCCCGGTAATTGCGGCGGCAGCGGAAACGGCAATCCCTTTACGCATGCGATTCCTCCTCGCTGGAGCCTGCGCAAAGGGAGCGTAAACTTCGCAGCTCAGCGGGTCAATCGCCGCTTTTCAACAGTGGAATGCGCTTCCGTCGGGGGCATGCCGGCACCACGAACAGCCACATTGGAACGTCCATGAAATTTTCCTGTAAAAGGGAGCGTTCCATCAAGTTGCGCGGCTGTTTCAAATGCGTCCTACAGAACGGACAGAACAGGTTGGAGCCCGGCCCGCATCATCACGCGGGCCGGGCTCAACACAGATCAACTCACCGCCGACCGGGGTCGGCGCACCGCCCGCAGTCAGGTCAGGTCGAGTCGCGGAGGCGAGTGGCCAGGACGGCGGCCTGGCTGTGGTCGATGTCCTTCGTCGCGGTGAGGAGGGTGAGGGTGCCGTCGCCGGCGAGCTGCCGGAGCCGGTCGAAGGCGGCAGCGCGGTCGGGCTCGCGCAGCTCGGCGTCGTAGCGGTCGGTGAACTCGTCGAACTTGTCCACGTCGTGGCCGTACCACTTACGCAGCTCGGTCGAGGGGGCGACGTCCTTCTCCCACTCGTCCAGCCGGGCCTTGTCCTTGGACAGCCCGCGCGGCCACACGCGGTCGACCAGCACCCGCTTGCCGTCATCGGACGATGCGGGCTCGTACACCCTGCGCAGCTTGACCTCCATGCTTCCTCCCGTCCCCACCTATACCCCTCTCGCCGCCATCACGCCGCCCCCGGCCCGGAACAGGCGCCTGGGAATCGGTCGTGAACCGCCCCGAAACCGGCCGCCATTTCCATTTCAGGATGGCCTCCGCGATCTCGACGCACCCCGAGCCGTCGGGTGACCTCGTCGCTCGTCGCTTCCTCCACGACAAGCCCGAGGAGGGAGAGTCGACGCTCGTGGACGCTTTGGTGGACGTCCGCGGGCACTGCGTCTCGACATGGAAGTGACGAACGAACGGTGGCGGCGACAGCTCCGCGAACGCCAGCGAGGGCAGGGCGGCGGGACGGGGCGGTATCAGGATCCAGCCGTACAACGTCCGCCCCAACGTGATCACTCCCGGGCTCGTCAACCTGGCCTGGTCACGGACCGAGGCGCGGGCCGGGTTCACGCCCGTGCAGAGCCTGAGCGTCCCCATCATGTGGCCGTCGCCGAGCCGGCAGGCGATCCAGTAGAAGACGAGTTCCCCCGTCCGCTCTTCGACGATCACTTCGAGTTGCAACGGCTACGCTCGGTGGGCGGAAAGCGCCGCAGCGGCGGCGCACGTGAACTCCGTCGGCCGGGCGGCGGAGGCGTCTGGGGCCAGTTGCGCACTGCCGAGCGGAACACTGTCGTGGAAGGCGAGGCAGTCGTCCACGTATCGGGACGGGCAGGCGAACAGCACCTCAGCCCCGACGCAGAATCCGTCAACGTGGCAGACCGGCTCATAACGAACTCTCCACGAGGACATCGTCCGGGGTGCGGCCCTGGATCTCTGCGGCGAGGTCCACGCGGCGTGCGTACAACGCGGACGCCTGTGGACGTGTAGCCGGGCCGAGGCTTCACCACGACCGGCCGTCCATGCTCGCCGGGTGGCGATGACCGGAGTCGGCCGCGATGAGCCGGATAGCAAGGTACCGCAAATGCCGGTGCTCGGTGCCTGCGTGCCCACGCCCTCCCAGGTGCACCGAGGTGATGCACTGCTCGTACCGCTCCGCATCGACCAGCACCTGCCGGATGTGCGGGTCGTGGTCGCGGGCCGCCTTGTCGATACCGGCCAGCAGGGCGTCGAGCGCCTCTACCGCCGGGACGAGGTCAACACCGTGATCACCGGCAGCGTGATCTCTGGGACTGTGACTACCGGCACCGTGATTCTCCAGGTTGCGGCGGGTTCCGGCGGGCGCGCCGATATCGGCCGCGCGGGTGGCTACCCGGTCAGTCAAGCGTCCGGCACGTGGTGGCGACGGTCTTCGCGGCGAGCGACGCTGTCCAGCGCCCGGCACCTGGACCGGCGGACGTCGCCATGTGGGCAAGGAGCCGGACGGTGTTCGACCGGCATGTCGACGGTCGCGCTGTCCGCGAACGCGCGGTGACCAGGCTTCTCTCTTCCAGAAAGACATTGGTGGTGTGCACTCCGGCGAGGGCGGAGCGCACGAGTGCGCTATACACAATTTCGCTCCCGCAGCAACGGACCCGGTAAGTCCCTGGGCGTCCGCCTTCAGTTATCCCCGATGTCGTGATCCGAGGCTTTGCATCGGAGTCGCAATGTCGTTGAGGGGTTGTACATTCGGCGTCGATGAGTGCGGTCATGATCATTCGGGGAGCGGGGATGTCGCATGTCGCGACTCTTGATCGTCGGCTGTGGCTGGATGGGACAGCCTCCCAGCGGCGGGCACACGACCGAGGAATGCGCGTCGCGGTACTGGACGCGGCACAGGGGTCTGGAGTGGGCGAGGGACGTCCTCGGCCCGCGTGGCCAGGGGCTATCCGCTCACCGGGGAGGGCGAGGGGGCCTGGCAGGCCGCCGCGCTGAGAGCCCTGGCGGACGGGCCCGTGGGCGCGGTCCTCGCCTCCTCAGAGCAGCACGTGGTGACCGCAGCGAAACTCGCGGCCGAGTTGGGCCTGCCGGGCCTCGGGCTGCGCGCCGCGCCCACCTCGCGCAACAAGTATCTCCAGCGCGGCCTTTTCGGACGGCACAATGTTTCGCAGCTGGAGCATCAATTGTGCTGCCAGGTGGAACACGCCTTGGAGTGGGCCGGTGAACATTGCCCCGTAGTCGTCAAACCACTCTCCGGAATGGGCGGCGAAGGCGGCGAGAGGGTCAGGGATGAGGTCAGTTTGGAATCCTGGTACGAACGACATCCGACAGGCATGCCGTTCCTGGTGGAGCAGTACCTGACCGGGCCAGAGTTCAAGATGGAGGCCATCATCGGCCGGGTCGAGGTCGCCCTTCATGGCCTTACCGAGAAGGGGACCACGCGTCCGCCGTACTGCGTGCCGACCGCCCACTGGTTCCCCGCAGACCGCCCCACCGCCGCCGAGCGGGCCGCCGTGCACGACCTGCTCGCGGGGGTCGTGCGGACGCTTGCCATCAGCAGCGGCTTCCCCCATTTGGAACTGCGCATGGAACTGGACGGCCCGCACATCATGGAGGTCGCCGTCCCCACCCCGGGCGGCAACATCATGGACATGATCCAGGCCGCGAACGGGTTCGACCTCTGTGATGTCGCGCTCGCGCTCGCGTTTGGTGAGCCCAGGCTCCGGCCTCCGCTGGACTGCGACGGCGTCGCCTGCGTGTGGTTCCTGGCCGCGCCGCTTGGCGTGGTCACCGCGATCGACGGCGCCGTCCGCGTCGCCGAACTGCCCGGCGTGGTCGACATGGAGGCGGACGTCGAGGTCGGTGACACCGTCCCGCCCCTGCGCTCGTCCCTCGACAGCGTCGCCGTGGTGATCGCCCGCGCCGACGATGGGGACACGCTGGGGCGCCGCTTTCGGGCCGTCCAAGACGAACTGCGCCTCACCGTCCATCCGACGGAGGAGTCAGTTCAGCAACACGCCCCCCACCAGCATGCCGTCCGCCAGCACACCGTCCACGAGCACGCCCCTCGGGAACACACCGCCCAGCAGCACACCGTTTACGAGCACGGGGTTTACAAGCACGGGGTTTACAAGCACGGGGTTTACGAGCCCACCGCCCGGCAGCACACCGTCCGCGAGCACACCACCGTCCAGAAGCACACCGTCGACCAGCAGACCGTTCAGGAGCAGACCGTCCCACAGCGATTCATCCCGCGGCGGGTTGCCGGGGTGGGGGTGTCGGCATGACGGGGGCCGCTGAGGAGGACGCACTGGAGGGAAACGGGGCGCGGGTGCCGTTGTGGCGGCTCACTCCCGCGCAGCGGCTGCTCGAAGGCGGGGCACTGCTGAACTCGCTGGCGTTCTTCGCGGCGATGCCGTTCGCGCCGCTGTACCTGTCCGACCACACGAGCCTCGGGAAGCCCGCAGTCGGCGCGGTTGTCGGGGCGGTCGCGCTGACCGCCGCATTCGGGGGGCTGCTCGGCGGGATGATCGTCGACCGGATCGGCCCGATCCCGCTGATGCGGGCCGGGCTGCTCTGCTACGTCGCCGTGTACGGGCTGCTGGCCTCGGTCCGCGACGCCGCGGCGATCGTGGTGCTGTTCCTGCTGCTCGGCGGAGCGCGGCTGATGGTGGAGCCGGGCGCGAAGAAGCTGCTGTCGCATGCGGCGGACGACGAGGGCCGCATGTTCCGGGTGCGGTACATGACGCTGTGCACGGGCGCGATCGTCGGGCCCGCGATCGGCGGCGCGCTCTACCACGTCAGCCCGGTGACGTTCTTCGCGGTCCCCGCGTTCTTCTACGGCGCCTACCTGGTGCTGGTGCTGGTGCGGTACCGCGACCTCGTCGCGCTGCAGCCGCCGCGCGAGTCCGGGGCGGGCGCCGCGCCGTCCGCGCGGGAGTCGATCGCGGCGACGCTGCGGGACCGGCGGCTCCTCGCGGTCGTCGCCGGCGGCATCGTCGTGTTCTTCGTCTTCTCCCAGCTGGAGTCGATGATTCCGCTGTACATGAAGAGCCAGTACGGCGACGGCACCGAGGGGTACTTCGCGGTCCTGTTCATCACCAACGCCGTCCTCGCGCTGGCCTTCCAGCTGCCGATCGACCGCGTGTCGGGCAGGGTCGGCCGCACCACCATGATCGTGCTCGGCGCGGCGAACTTCACGCTCGCGTTCGCGTGCTTCTGGGCGAGCCCGTCCGGCCTGGCCTGGATGTACGTCGGGATCACGTTCTGGACGATCGGCGAGGGCATCCTGCTGCCGATGCCGGACATGGCCGTCCACGAGATGGCATCCGACGAGCACAAGGGCGCCTACTTCGGCCTGTCGGAGGTGCGGCAGCTCGGCTTCTTCCTGGGTCCGTTCGCCGGCGGCTTCCTGCTGGACGCCGGGACGACGCCGTACTTCCTCGTCATGGGGACGTTCATCTTCCTGTCCGTCCCGCTGCTGATGCGCCGGACCACCGGCGCACCGGAGGGGACCGGGGAACCCGCGGCGGAGGTGGCGGCCAAGGGCTGAGGGCTTCGAGTTCGGGTTCAGCGGGACGCACGTCCTCAGCGACGTCACCAATGTCGCTGCGGCCCGCATCACCGACAACGAGCTCCTCCTCGACGCGGTGCACCACGGGGCGAAGGAGTCGGGCGCGACGCTGTGCCAGCGTCCCCTACGAGGAGTTCGAGCAGTACTAGGAGATTGAGCCGACCGCTGATGACGGCGGTGTTCGTGCTGTCGAAGTCGCTCGTCTCCGTGCGCGCCTATCCCGAGTAGGGCGCGGTGTTCGTCGACGCCTTCACCTGCGGCGCCCGCTGCGACCCGCGTCCGGCTCGTGGACGCGCTGCCCCGCGCGCTCGCCCGTGCCGGCGCCGCACCACCGTCATCCACCGGGGCGGCGGCGCCTGTCTCCATCCAGTCCGCCGGGAGTCCCGGGTGGGCCAACCCAGCCCCCCGCACCGCCCCAGCCCTCCGCACCAACCTGACCCGCCCCACCCAGCTGGCCCGCCGCACCAACCTGGTCCGCGCCGAGCTGATCCGCCGCGCCCAGCTGGCCCTGCGCACCGAGCTGGCCCGCCGCACCAACCTGACCCGCACCGAGCTGATCCGCCCCACCCAGCTGGCCCGCCGCGCCAACCTGACCCGCACCGAGCTGATCCGCCCCACCAAGCTGGCCCGCCGCGCCAACCTGGCCCGCACCGAGCTGATCCGCCCCACCCAGCTGGCCCGCCGCGCCAACCTGGCCCGCACCGAGCTGATCCGCCCCACCCAGCTGGCCCGCCGCGTCGGGCTGTCGGTCGCTGCCGAGTCCACGGGCCGCTGCGGTCTCAGGGGCCGAGGCGGTCTCTCGGGCAGCGGGCGTCTCGTGGGCGGTGGCGGTTTTGCGGGCGAATTCGGCGGCGGCGGTGCGGCGGGCGAATTCGCCGGCCAGGGCTCGGCCCAGGACGTCGTCGTCGGGGCGGTGCCGTTCGAGATAGGCGAGGGCCTCGGCGAGTTCGCCGGCGGTGAGGTGCCGGACCGGCTTGCCGGCCCAGCGCGGGAGCCGCCGGTCCGCGGGGCCGGCGGCGGACGCCGCGCGCGGTCCTGAGTTCACGTTCCTGGCCCTTTCATTTCCGGTGCCGGTCATGTGGCGGCGCGGCGGCGGGCACCGCATTCGCCGGCTCGAATAGGATCGCCGCGTGCATTGGTGGAGCCAGCAGGCGTGCGACGCGGCCGCGGAGGCGCAGGCCGCCGACCCCTCGCCGGGAAATCTCATGGCGGCCGCCCAGGTGCAGGCGCTCGTGTCGCTTGCGGAGGCACTGCACCGCATCGCGGCGACGCTGGAAGAACGGGACGAGAATGACGGCGTCCCGTCCGGCGCCCGGACGAAGTAGCCTACCCCGCTGAAACATCGCGCCGCTCTGGAATGGTGCATAAGGGTGACGGTCGGCCCTGCCCAGAGCACCCCGCGAAAACCAGGCGTATGGTCGCAATAGTGGGTGTTTCCGTGAAAATACCGGTGCGCCCGCACAGGGACGCACCGGTATTTCCCGGGGTGTCAGACGTCGCTGAATGACTTGCGCTCCGTCCGGCCGGAGGTGCTCGCGGCGAGCCGGGAGGTCTTGGCGACGGGCGAGCGGGGCGGCGGAACCGTCTCCATGGGGTCGGGCTCGGGCGCCGGGGTGCGTTCCTCGGGCGCGGGCGGGCGGGGCTCGTCCCGGGGACGGTCCCGGAGCCGCCGCGCGGCCTGCCGGAGGGCGCGCTCGCCGACGAGCCGGGTCAGCTCCAGGCCCCAGCAGTCCAGCTTGTCGGCGTCGGTGAGGTCGTCGCGGTGGCTGAGTTCGGCGGCGAGGCCGCCGAGCCGCTGCGCCTCGGCCAGGTCGAACTCCCGCATCAGGTGGCAGCACAGTTCGGCGAGGGCCGCGTGGTCGCGCTCGAACGACAGCCCGGACAGGTCGTTGTGCGACAGCCTGCTGAGCGCGCGCTTGCGCTCCAACTCGCCGTCGGCGATCCGGAGGATGCCGTTGAGGAGGGAGATGGGGCCGGTGCCCGCGGCCCGGCTCTGGGCGGGGGCGAACGACATCCGCAGGACGGCCGCGGACCCGATCCCGGCGGCGATCACCCGGACCGCCATGAGGCTCGACGGGGGCGTGTCGTCGGGCAGCCCGAACGTCCAGCCGGCGGCGATGACCGCGATCAGCGCGACGATCGACGCGCTGGCGTTGACGAGGACGAACAGCAGCCCACCCGGCGACAGCAGGGCGGAGAGGGGCTTGTCGCGGTAGCGCGCGACGAGTTCGGCGAGGCCGATCGCACCGCCGATCAGGGCGGCGAGAAGCATCTCGATGGTCATGGCCTTCCTCTACGCGCTGCGGGCGGTCAGCCGGCCGAACGGGGACTCCTCGCGCCGGTCGCGCCGGGCGAGCAGGGTGGCGGGACGCTGCCGGGCGGCCAGTTCGGTGCGCTCGACCTCCAGGAACACCAGCAGCCATTCCGCGGGGCCGGCGGCGAGTCCGTTGTGGGTGCGCAGCACCTGCTCGCGGGCGCCGAGAAAGGCCAGCAGCCAGCCGGTGGGCCCGGCCGTCCCGGCGGTTCGAATTCGTGAATACATGCGGACGACCTTTTCGTAGGCGGCCGGGGAAGTCGACGTCCGCCGGGTCAAGTTTTCGCGGCGGAGGAGGGTTGGGACGCCATTGCCGTTACGTCGGGAAAGTCCGGTCGGCGCCGCTGATCTCCACCCCATTGGGAGGCAATCCAGTGCGGTTTGGAGCGGGCAGGGAATTTCTTTGCGAAGAATTCCGGTTCGGCGGCGGGACGTCCGCCCCGGGGAGATCTCTTTTCCGGTCGCGGGCGCCCCGAAGGGCCGCCCGTGCCCCGCGCCCGACGCCCGGACGACACGCCGCGCGGGCGGTTCGCGACTGTCAGCCGGGTGACAATCCGCGCCCGGCGAAACTTTCCGTGCCTGCCTATCCCCGGACGGTCGCCGCATCCGACCCTGTGGACCATGAGCCGGAACCGGTCGTCCAGCGGGTCGTCGAGCAGGTCGTCGGGCACGGCGTCCAGCGGGTCGTCGGGCACGGCGTCCAGCGGGTCGTCGGGCACGGCGTCGAGCGGGTCGTCGGGCACGGCGTCCAGTGGGTCGTCGAGCAGGGCGTCCAGTGCCGCCGACTTCCCGCTCTCCGGGCTGCCGGCGGACGTCGCGGAGCCGATGCTTCCGCACCTGGAGGCGGCGGCGGTCGAGATGGTGCGGGAGATCCAGGGCCTCGTCCCGGAGTACGCGCGCCCGCCGGAGAGCCGCTACGGCCGGCGGATGCGGTGGGCCGTCGAGGAGTCCGTCCGGCAGTTCGTCGACGCGATCGGCCGCCCGGACATGGACTGGGAGAAGGTCACCGCGATCTTCGAGGGCATCGGCGCGTACGAGGCGCGCCAGGGCCGGCGCCTGGACGGGCTGCAGACCGCGATCCGGGTGAGCGGGCAGGTCGCGTGCCGCCGGTTCATCAAGGACGCGCGCAGGCTCGGCTGGTCGCTGGACACCCTCGGCCGGTTCACCGAGTCGCTGTTCGTGTTCCTGGAGCGCATCGCCGGCGCGGCCGGCCAGGGCTACGCGCGGGCGCAGGGCGAGATCGCGGGCGAGCGGGAGCGGTTCCGGCGCCGGCTGCGCGACCTGCTGGTCATGGAGCCGCCGGCGAGCGCGGAGGCGATCGGGGAGCTGGCCGCGTCGGCGGGCTGGCCGGTGCCGCGGACGCTGGCCGCCGTCGCCGTCCGCCCCGGCCCCGGCGATGCCGTCCCGGTGCTGCCGCCGATGTTCCTCGCCGACTGGGACGCACCCGAGCCGTACCTGATCTGCCCGGACCCGGACGGCCCCGGCCGCGACCGGATGCTCACCGCGATCAAGGGCACGAGGTCGGCGGCGATCGGCCCGACCGTTCCGCCGGCGCGGGCGGCGCTGTCGCTGCGCTGGGCGCGGCGCGGCCTCGCGCTGGTCGAGCGCGGCGCGCTGCCGGGCAAGGAGCCGCTGCGCTGCCTGGACCATCTGCCGAGCCTGGTCGCGGCGCAGAGCGAGGAGCTGCTGGACATGGCGCTCGGCAGCCGGCTCGCGCCGCTGATGAAGCTGCCGCCGCACCGGCGGGACGCGCTGTCGCGGACGATGCTGACCTACATGGAGTGCCGCGACAACGCGGTGGCGGCGGCGGAGCGGCTGCTGGTGCACGAGCAGACCGTCCGGTACCGGATCCGGCGGCTGGAGGAGACGCTCGGCGGCGTGATGCTCGACCCGGACCGGCGGATAGAGCTGCTGCTGCTCCTGCACCATCTCGTCCGGCTCGACACCGGCGACCGGCGGCTGTCCCCGGCTGACTGATCCGGGGCTCTGGAGCGGCGCGAGGGGACGGTGGCGGCGCGAGGGGACGGTGGGAGTCAGCCGGTCGGGCAGGTGCCCTCGTAGGCGGCGATGTTCGTGTCCGGCCGCGGCTCCGGGCAGAGGAACTTGTCGTAGCGGGCGTCATTGTCGACGAACCGCTTCATCCACGCGATCGCGTATTTGGCGATGGTCGTGTTGGGCGAGTTGAAGGTCATGTGCCCGGCGTTCCGCAGTTCCAGGTATGCCTTTTCGGGGACGCCGGTGAGGCCCGTGTAGTACGAGTGCGCCATCGAGTCGGCGGGGGCGATGAAGTCGTTGTCCGCACCCATGATGAGGGTCGGGGTCTGGACGCTCTTCCACTCGTAGTTGAGGTCCCAGGGCGCGAGCGGCACGGCGGCCTGCAGCGAGGTCCGCTTCTTCTCGGCCTCCAGCGTTCCGCCGCCGCCCATGGAGTGGCCCATGACGGCGAGGCGCGTGGAGTCGATGCGGTTCTTCACTCTGCTCTTGCCGGTGAGGTAGTCGAGCGCGGCGAGGAGCTGGTCGCCGCGAGCGGCCGGCTGGTCGAAGAGGCTGTTGGTCTCCAGCGTCATGACGACGAAGCCCTGGGTCGCGAGGCGCGGCCCGTACCAGTCGATCAGGGCCTGCGGCGAGACGAAGCCGGGCGAGACGGCGATGGCGCCGAACGTCCCCTGGCCGAGATCGGTCGGCGCGTAGATCGTGCCCTTGTTGAAGCCGGTGCCGCTGCCCGCCGGAACGTCGATCTTCTCGATGGCGAACGGGCCCTTCTCCGCGGTGATGCTCGCCTCGGTCGGCGCGGGCCCGCGCTCGTAGGGGTTGGCCGCGAGCTGGACGGCGGGCTGGACGGCGGGGTGGACGGGGCCGGTGGGACGGGCCGGGGCGGCGGCGTGGGCGGCGGGCACCAGGGCGGCGCCCGCGGCCAGGACCGCGGCCGCGGGGAGCACTCTGAACGCATGCGTCAGATGCCTGTTCATCGGGCGTACCCTTCACTAGCCGAACCGCGAACGGGGGGGTGATTCGCGGTGCCAGAATTGTGGGACGCCCGGCGCGCTTTTACTTCTTACGCGGCGATGCGTTCACAGCCGGACTCTTATAGAGAACTTACAAACCGCCGACTTGCAAACCGCCGACTTCAAACCACTCCGGGAACGGCTGCATCCCGAATACGGACGGAGGGGCCACTCCCCCCGAAGTGACCCCTCTCCCCCCGTTCCGCCGCGCCGGTCCCCGGGTGCGCTCACGGGACCGGCCGCTCCCCCCGAAGCGGCTCGACCGGCCGTGCGGCGGATGTGAAGAACGTAGCGAGGGAGCCCCGGCCGGATCGAGGGTTCGGCACGCCGCGTCGATGAGCGGACGACGGTGTGCGACGAACGGAACACGCTCCGCGATCAACCTCCCCGCCGGCGGGGCGTGATGTAATCGGTTCCGGGAGGAGTCGGTGATGGTGGGACACGCGCGGCCGATCACGCTGGTGGGGACGCCCGTCCTGCATCGGCCGTGCCGGCCCGTCGAGGACTTCGACGCTGCGCTGGCGGAACTGGCCGACGACATGTTCGCCAGCATGTACGAGGCGGACGGTGTCGGCCTGGCCGCGAACCAGATCGGCGTCGACCTGCGCCTCTTCGTCTACGACTGCCCGGACGAGGACGGCGAGCGGCGCAGGGGCGTCGTCGTCAACCCGGTCCTGGAGCTGCCGGCGCTGGAGAACCGGCGGCTGGACGACGACGAAGAGGGCTGCCTGTCCGTTCCGGGCCCCCACGCGCGGCTGGCCCGTCCCGACCATGCGACCGTGCACGGCTTCGACGTCACCGGCACGGAGATCACGGTCGAGGGGACGGGGTTGCTCGCCCGCTGCCTCCAGCACGAGACCGACCACCTTGAGGGCAAGCTCTACATCGACCGGCTCTCGACCAGGGCGCGCAGGAAGGTGCTCAAGGAGTTCGAGGCCCTGCGCGCGGAGAGCGCCACAGGCCAGAGCAGCACAGGCTAGAGCACCGCAGGCTAGAGCGGCACGGGTTAGAGCGGCACGGGTTAGAGCGGCACGGGTTAGAGCGGCACGGGTTAGAGCGGCGCAGGTTAGAGCGGCACAGGCTTGAACAGCACGGCTTGAACAGCACGGCTTGAACAGCACGGCTGGAGCAGCACACGGTAGGTGGGGGCTGGCTAGCCGTCCCATACCGGGAGGTGGATCGCCGACGGGTGGTCCTTGTCGCGGAGGATGTCGAAGCGGGTGCGACGGGACGCGACGGCCTGCCCGGCGGGTTCGCCGGTGCCGTGGTTGCGGGCGAACCTGGGGAACGCGCCGCCCGCCAGCATGACGCGCAGCCGGTGGCCGCGCAGGAACCGGTACGCGGTCGGATGCATCTCGATCTCGGCTCGCACCACGCCTTCAGTTCCGATGCCCGCCGGCCCGGTGCTTGCCGGCCCGGTGCTTGCCGGTGTGATGCTTGCCGGCCCGATGCTTCCTGGCGTGAGGCTTGCCGGTCTGAGACGCAGCATGCCGTCGGTGACGTTGCGGGAGACGCCGTCGCGGTCGACGTCGCAGAGGCGGATGAACAGGTCGCCGTGGCCCGTGCTCGTCCGGACGTGGATCGTCGCCGAGACCGGCCCGATCAGGTCGAGGTCGCTGTCCAGGGGCGCACCGGTCATCACGACGACGTCGCCGCGACGCTCGATCGGCGTGTTGTCCCGCTGCTTGCCCTTGCCTGGCGAGAGGAGCGGTCCGCCTACGGTCGGTGTCGGGTCGAGTGGGTCGTAGGTGAACGTGGCCGGGTCTGCGTCGGGCGGTCCGTCCCAGAGCAGGCTTCGGCCAAGGTAGAGCGGCGTTGGCTTGGTCTCGGGCGGGGGCCACTGGTCGAAGTCCATCCAGCGGTCTGCCTTCTGCAGGTGGAGCCTTACCGGCGCCTGACGCAGTTGGGCCTTGTCGCCGTTCAGGTGGGCGTTCAGCCAGGACACCTGGTCGGCGACCATCGCGCGGAGGGCTTTCGTGTCGTGTCCCCATGGGCCGATGGTGATGCGCACCTGGCGTCCGGCGGCGTGGAGGGCGGCGAAGTCGCGCAACTGGCCGCGCAGGAACAGGTCCCACCAGCCCGTCACCATCGTGGTCGGGGTGGTGGTGCCGGGGACGGAGGCACTGTGGTCGGTGTCGTCCCAGAAGCCGTCGCCTGGCTCGGCGTGGGCGGTGACCTCGCGGAGGAACGATTCGGGACGTCCGATGGCCGCCAGGTCCGCCTCGCCTAGCGGAAGGTGACGCATCGCCTGCCGGACACGCCTGTTGTGCAGCGGGCGCCTCCGCTCGCTCTGCGTGCCCATCAGCGATGACCAGACGAGCGTGTTGTGGAGGGCGAGCGCCCCACCGGGATAGAAGGAGCTCACGAATTCGGACGCGGTGATGCCGAGCCCCATGGCCTCCAGGGGAGGGTCCGCGTAAGGCGCGAGCGCCCATTCGGTGAAGCCGAGGTAGCTCGCGCCCACCATGGCGACCCTGCCGTCACACCACGGCTGGTCACGGAGCCATTTGAGCGTCGCGAGACCGTCGTCCTTCTCATTGTGGAAGGCGTGGAACTCGCCGCCGGAGCCGAGGACCCCGCGTACGTTCTGGATGACGACCTGGAAGCCGCGCCTGGCGAGGACCCCGGCGAACAGCCGCATGATGGGCTGCCGCTTGCCGTAGGGGGTGCGGATCAGCACGGCGGGCATCGGCCCCGCGCCGCGCGGACGGTACAGGTCGGCGATGAGCGCGACCCCGTCCGGCATGGGTACGCGGATGTCGCGCCTTATCCGACGTCCGGTGAGCGCACCTCGGGGAGGCCGAAGAGGCGGTCCACGAGTCGATCGCCAAGGCGGTCCACAAGACGGTCGGCGAGGTCGGCGAGGTCGGTGATCCGCCTCATCAGGTCGGCCATGTGCCCCCCAGTCCGGTTACGAGGTTACGAGACGCCCGTAGTTACGAGACGCTCGTATTCGTACAGGACGCCGGCGAACTCCCCCGTCGGCAACTCGCAGGCGTGGCCGGGCAGCCACAGGTGCTCCAACCGGACGGTCTGCACATCGACCCGCAGATGGCAGGCGTTCCCCGTGTGCTCCCAGCCGGGACGTGCGGCGCGGACGACTTCCAGATGGTGCCGGTGGCTCTGCACGTCATGAAGCAGGAACGCCGTGAGGACATGACGCGGCCCGTACACCGCCTGGGAGAACATGCTCGCGCTTGACGCCGCGGCCTCCAGGTCGACCCCCGAGTCGGCCAGCTCTGGGAAGAACACCCGCACGTGCCGGACGACGCCCTCGATCTCGATCGGATGGCAGGGCAGCCGCAGGACGGAATCCGGGTCGATGTAGCCGTGTACCGGTACACCGGCGACGACACCAGACCATGCCCCTGGGACGCCGTTGAGGAAACGGGCCTGGGTCAAGGTGTTGCCCAGTTCCGCCATGAGGCGCTCTGGGTCGATCCCACGCGGCATGAACGTTTTGGTGCCGCCGCGTAGGCGCGTCCCGCTCTCGTCCAGCACGGCGAGGTCAGCCCAGCAGGCACCCGAGCCGGTCTCCAGGACGCCGTGCGGGAGGCAGCCGTCCGGGTGCGGGGTCAGCCCGGCGATGTCCTCCAGCATGGCGCGCGGCGCCTGGATCAGTCCCCAGCCCTGCGTCCGGTTCGAGACGGAGCCGAGGGCGAGCGAGCTCGCGACCGGTTCGCCGTTGCGCGGCTCGCCGAGCACGCGCTCCAGGCTGCGGCGGCTTCGCAGGGCGCCGACCTGCTGGAGGTACTCGTCCAGGCACTGCCGCAGGACGGCCGGGTCGAGGTCGCAGGACGCCCATCCGCCGACGTCCCGCACGTGGACGGTCGTGCCGTCGAAGTCGAGGCGGTGGTAGCGGTAGACCTCCTCCCACGGCCCGGACGGCCCGCCGCCGCCCAGCCGCCCCTGGGTGCGGGCGATCGCGGAGACGTCCTCGCCCAGGTCGTTGATGAGAAAGTCGCGGAGCGGGGCGTGCAGTGGATCGGTCTCCACCGCCACCCGCCCGCCCTCGCTGCGGAACCGCACCGGAAGCGATATCGCCATTCGCGTGATTATGCCGATAAGCGAAGATCATCACCGGTATGGCGGAATGTTCGTTCCGATCACTCCGGCGCGTCGGCCATGTACGGGGGCGCCGGCTCGTACTGGATGTAGCGGCGCACCGCCCGCGCGTCGTCGCGTCCGTGGATGCGTCCGACCAGCCAGAGCGCCATGTCGATGCCGGCGGACACCCCTTGGCTCGTGATGAGGTTGCCGTCCACGACGTAGCGCGCGTCGCGTACGACGGTCACGTCCCCGCGAGCCTCTAGGTCGTCCTCCGATGCCCAGTGGGTCGCGACCCTTCGTCCCTTGGCCGGGCCTGCGGCGTGGAGCAGGATCGAGCCGGTGCACACGCTGGTCACCCAGTCGGCCTGTTCGGCGGTCTTCGCTATCCAGCCGGTGACGGACGGGTTGTGCGGCTGGGTCTCTCTTGCGCCACGTCCACCCGGGACTAGGAGAACGTCCAGCTTCGGATGGTCGTCCAAGGTGTGGTCTGGCACGACCCTCAGGCCCTTGGCACAGCGCACCGGCCCCGGCTGCTCGGCGACCAGGAAAGCCTTGTCGTCTTCGTCGCGCAGCATGGCCGACGCCGTGAACACCTCCCAGGGGCCCACGAAGTCGAGTTCCTCCGCGGCCTCGAACACCAGCAGCCCGTACGTGGTCATGCGTACTCCCTCGTTCCTCGGAATCGATCCCTGTAGTCGGACGGCGCGACGCCGACATGCCGGTGGAAAGCCCTGCGCAGCGTCTCGCCCGTCCCGAATCCCAGCCGCCGGGCCAGCGTCTCCACCGGCTCGTCGCCCTCCGCGAGCGCCCGCCGCGCCGCCTCGATCCGGACCCGCTCGACGTAGGCGGCGGGTGGCACGCCCAGCTCGGCGGTGAACCGCCGCTGCAGGTGCCGCGCGCTGAGCCCGGACCGTTCGGCCAGGTCGGCGATGGTGTGCCGGGCGCCCGGATCGGCCTGGACGGACGACACCGCCGCCCGGATCGGGTCGCTCGCGGGCTGCGCCGACCACAGCGGGACGCTGAACTGCGACTGGCTGCCCGGCCGCCGCAGGAACATCACCAGCTCCCGCGCCACCGCGTGCGCCGCGTCGCGGCCGTGGTCGTCCTCCACCATGGCGAGCGCCAGGTCCATGCCGGCCGTGACGCCGGCGGACGTCCACACGTGCCCGTCCCGGATGAAGATCGGATCGCAGTCGACGTCCAGCCGCGGATACTCCGACCTGAGCTGCGCCTCACGCGCCCAGTGCGTGGTGACGCGGCGGTCGTCGAGCACCCCCGCCTCGGCGAGCAGCAGCGCCCCGCTGCACACGGACGCGACCCGCCGCGCGGTCGTCGCGACCTCGGCGACCCAGCCGACCAGCGCCGGGTCCCGCCGCGCCCGGTCGACCCCCTTGCCGCCTGCGACGACGAGCGTGTCGATGCTCTGCGGGGCGATGCTCTGCGTGTCGATGCTCTGCCGGACGACGTCGCGCGTGCCGAAGCCCGCGTGCACCGGCAGCCCGCCCGACGACCGCACCAGGCCCGCCTCGGGCGCGATGACGAGGCATTCGTACTGGCCTGTGTGCTGGAAGACCTCGTGTGGGCCGGTCAGGTCGAGGACCTGGAATCCGTCGAATATCACGAACGCGACGCGCATGACTCCAGGCTGGAGCCGCGCCCGTCATGGCGTCAACGACACGTACCCCACGGATCACGCCACCTTCTCGCACACGGTGTCGCTCGCCCGGCTCTCCCCCTGCTGGACGGGGATGCCGCCGGACGTCCGGATCCGCGTGAAGTCCGGGCCGATGACCAGCTCGACGACACCGGCCGGCGCCTTCGCGCGCGGCGCGACCTGCGCGCCCGGCAGGAGCTCGGCCAGCGCCTGCGCCTGCGCGTCGGCGCCCGTCCCGTACCGGACGTGCGTGGCCCGCGTCCGCGAGCGGAGGTTGCCGACGCCGACGACCTGCCAGCCGCCGTCCTCGAGCTGCGCCGCGACCTGCGCCGCACGCCCCTCCACGCCGGACGCGTTGTAGACGTGCACCTTCCCCGGCGGCACGGCCGGCGCCTTCTGCCGCACGGGCACGACGACGTCCTTGCGGATCGCGTCGAAGAACTCGTCGGCCGCCGGACGCGTCAGGGCCACCCGGTTCGGGTCCGGGGCGTAGGCGCCCGACGGCACCGTGACGAAGCGGAGCTTGCCGGCGTTCAGGTCGCGCATGCCCTGGGCGATCTTCAGCATCTCCGAGACGGTCAGCGCCTTGTCCGTCGTCAGCGACTCGGCCACCGCGTTGAGCAGCTCGTTCAGGCGTCCGGGATCGGTGAGGACGCCCTTGCCCATCGCCTCCTTGGCCAGCGCGCCGAAGAAGTGCTGCTGCCGCTTGATGCGCGCGGTGTCGCTCTTGTCCCCGAACCCCTTACGGCTGCGGACGTACGCCAGAGCCTGCTCGCCCTTCAACCTGTGGCTGCCCCTGGTGAGGTTGAGCCCGGAGTCCTTGTCGTGGACATCGCCCCTCACGCACACGGGGACGCCGCCGACCGCGGTGGCGATCCGCTTGAAGCCCACGAAATCCACCTGCACGAAGTGGTCGATGTGGATTTTCGTGACGTGCTCGATGGTCTTGACCGTGCATGCTGGGCCGGCATGGGCGATCGCCTGGTTCAGCATGGCGACGCTGGTACCGGACACCTTCGTCCCGTCCCTGCGCGTGCACTCCGGTATCGGGACCATGAGGTCGCGCGGGAAGCTCACGGCCAGCGCCTGCCCGCCGCCCGGCGACAGGTGCAGCAGCACCATCGTGTCGGACGCGGGCGGTTTGTTCCGCAGGCCCTTCCCGTACTGCGCGTTGGCGCCCTCCCGCGTGTCCGACCCGATCACCAGGATGTTCCGAGCGCCGTTCAGCTTCTTCGGCCGGTTCCCGCCGATCAGCTTGTCCACGTCCTCGTGCTGGACCGCGTTCTGCAGCTTCCAGTAGTACCCGTACGCGGACAGGCTGCCCGTCACCATCACCGCCGCCGCGGCGACGGCGACCCAAGCCAGCACTTTCATGAAGCCTCCCGGCGATGTATCTCCGCTTCCCGCCGTCCGGGTTCACGGCCGACTGAAATTAATGGGTTGACACCGCCGGGTGATCTATGGCTAACTCTTACGCATGGAGCTGTGATTCTCTCTGGTCGAGCCGCCCCCGAAGCCGGCTTCCACGTCGTCTTGGACGCTTTCGCGGGCCCGCTCCCATCCTCCTCACGGGCGCACTTCTCTTCACTCGCAGGTCGCTTGACCTGCGGCGCAGTCGCGCGCCCACCTTTTCTCCTCATCGGCCCCCGCACGGCCGAATTCAAGCCCGCCCGGAGGTGTTGCTTTCATGCGTGCCATTCACAACCCCAATTCCACCCCCTTCGCCAATTCCAAGAAGAAGGGGAAGCGGAGGAACTCCGACGCCAGGTCGGCCAATTTCGCGAACCAGCGCCGCAACGCCCGGCAGCTGCCCACCCGGCAGCTCAACCGGGGCCGCTGACCGGCGCGTCCCGGCCCCGCCCGCGCTCCCCCGCTGGCGGGGCCGGGAACTCCGCCCACACCACCGTCCGCGGCCCGTCCGCCCGGAACCCCCAGCGCGCCGCGAGCGCCTCCACGATCCGCATGCCGCGCCCCGTCTCCGCCCCGAACTCGGGCTTGACGTACGGTCGGCCGCCGGCGGCGCCGTCGTCGGCGACCTCCAGCCGGTAGACGCCGTCGCCCTCCAGGAGGACGACCGTCACCCGTCCTCCGGCCAGCCCCGACGCCGTGTGCGTGACCGCGTTGGCGACCGTCTCGCTCACCACCATCACGAGGTCGTCCACGGCGGGCAGATCGGCCGCCAGGTCCCGGACGAACCCCCGCGCGACCCCGACCGACCGCCGCACCCCGGGCAGCGTGACCTCGCCGAGCACCACGCGCCCCCGCGCCCGTCCCACGGCACCGCCTTCCCCGCGCCGCGCGGCTCTCCGGCCCGGCTCGCCGGGGATGGCGGTTCCCAGCGCGTCCTCGACACCCACGCGACGGCCCCCTCCACGTCCGGAAAGTCGCCCGTCACCTCCGCTGTACGGTTGCGCACCCGCCACCCGTTCACGCCGCCCCCGCCACCCGTTCACGCCGCCCCCGCCACGCGTTCACGCCGCTCCGGCCGCCACACCCTGCGGCTACGCTGAGCGGCAAGAGGTTACGGTGAGTGCATTACGGTGAGCGCCGCCCGGGGGATCGGCTGTGACGACGGAAAGGCGGGACCGCGCTCGCAGGCGGCGGGAAGTCCTGTTCTTCTCGGTCCGCGGGCGCGCGACGCTCCTCACCGCGGCGGTGTCCGCGCTGATCCTCGCCGTCGTGTTCGTCCTGCTGATGCTCCTCGCCCAGGACTGGGCGAGGAACCGGGTCTCGCAGAACACGCAGCGGACCGCCGAGCGGGTCGCCTTCGACATCGCCATGAACGCGAACCGCGGGCACCTCGCCGTCGGGCCGGGCGACGCGGCCATGGTGCAGGTCGTCAGCCCGCAGGGGAAGGTGGTGGCCGCCACCGAGGCGGCCGAAGGCCATCCGCCCTTCGCCCCGGCGGAACTGAAGCGGCGGGCACTGCTCATCGACGAGCGGACGTGCCCCCGCTCCCTGGACGGCTGCGTGTGGGTCTTCGGCCTGCGCCTCCGCAGCTCGCCCTGGGGGCCCGGCGTGATGGTCATGGCGGCGGCGCCGCTGCCGACCCTGCTCACCGTGTGGCTGCTGCCGCTGGCCATCGCCCTCGTCCTTACCGTGCTCCTCGCCCTGATCACCTGGTGGACGTGGCACACGGTCGGCCGGGCGCTGGTCCCGGTCGACCGGCTCCGCGCCGAACTCGCGGACGTCGGCGCGCACGGCCTGGACCGGCGGGTCGCGGTCCCGGCGACGGCCGGCGAGACCCGGCGGCTCGCCGAGACGGTCAACGCCACGCTCACGCGCCTGGAGGAGGCGTCCGAGCGGGAGCGCAGGTTCGTCTCCGACGCCTCCCACGACCTGCGGAACCCGATCGCCGGGCTGCAGACGCGGCTGGAGGTCGCGCTGGACGAACCGGACGACCACCCGTGGAAGCCGCTGGTGCGCGCGGCCCTCGGCGACGTCCGGCGGCTGAACGACATCGTCGTCGACCTGCTGGAGCTGTCCCGCCTGGACGCCCGCACCCCGCGTCCCGTCGAGCGCGTCGACCTCGCCGAACTGGTCCGCCGCGAGGTGGCCCGGCGCGACGACCGCATCCCCGTCGAGACCCGGTCGGTACCGGGCGTGGTCGTCACGGCGAACCGGGTGCGGCTCGGCCGGGTGCTCGGCAACCTGCTGAACAACGCCGAACGGCACGCCGAGTCGCGGATCACCGTGACCGTGGACCGCGACGGCGGCGACGCCGTCCTCGAGGTGCTGGACGACGGCGCCGGCATCCCGCCCGAGTCGCGCGAACGGGTCTTCGAGCGGTTCGCGCGGCTCCCGGAGTCGCGCGCCCGCGACCCGCAGGGCACCGGGCTCGGCCTGCCCATCGCCCGCGAGATCGCCGAGATCTACGGCGGCACGCTCCGCGTCGCCGACAGCCCGCGCGGCGCCCGCCTCGTCCTCCGCCTCCCGCTCGTCACGGACGATCCCGGATCGCGGTGACGACCGACGCGAGGCCGTCGGCGCCGTGGCCGGCGTCCACGGCGCGCCAGAACAGGTCCCGGAGCGCGCGCGGCCAGGCGGTGTCGATGCCGGCCTCCCGCGCCGCCTCGACGACGTGGTCGGCGCCGACCGCCTGCATCCGGAGGCTGTTCGCCTCGCCCGGGTAGACGCCGACGTCGATCTCCTCGGCGAGCTCCTTCAGGAAGCCCATGGGGCCGTCCGCGGCCAGCTCGCGCAGTGTCGTGGCGGCGAACGGCTCGAACTGCCGGGCCGATACGCCCGCGGTCTCCAGCAGGGCGATGGCGTGCATGTAGGCGGTCAGCGTCGACCAGAACAGGAACAGCTGCGACTGGTAGTACAGCATCGCCAGACCGGGGTCGGTGCCGACGAAGGTGACGTCCCCTAGCTCGGCGAGCGTCTCCCTGTGGCGGTCCAGTTCTTCCTCCGGGCCGCTGTAGAAGACGTACGAACCCGGCTGGCCGATGCCCGGCGGAGGCACCATGATGCCGCCGGTCACCAGGACACCGCCGTTCGCGGACGCCCATGCGCTCGCGCGGCGAAGCTCGTCCGGACTGCCGGAGCTGAGGTTGACGAGGACGCGCCCCTTGAGGTCGACGCCGTCCAGCGAGTCGTACATCGCCTGGTAGTCGGTCTGGCTGACGACGACCAGCTCGGACGCGGCGACCGCTTCGGCGGCCGTCGGGGCCAGGGTCGCGCCCGCCTCGACCAAGGGCGCCGCTTTGGACGCGGTCCGGTTCCAGAGCGTGGTCGGGCGGCCGTTATCGAGGAACGTCCTGGCCATAGTCGCGCCCATGGGGCCGAGGCCGATGACCGTCACTGGAGCATTCACGGTTTCCTCCTGCTGTCAGTGCGTTCTGCAGTGCGTTCTGCAGTGCGTTGCCCTCACCCTCGTTGCGGCGGCTACGGAACGGCTGCGGGTCCGTCCGTAGCGGTGGCTACGCTGGCGGCGTGCGTTTCGGGGTGCTTGGTCCGCTTTTGGTGTGGACGGACGACGGGACGCCCGTCCACGTCCCGGAAGCGAAGGTCCGCACGCTCCTCGCCGTCCTGCTCACCGATCCGGGGCGCCCTGTGTCCGCCGACCGGCTCATCGACGCGCTGTGGGGCGACGCACCGCCGCGTAACCCGTCCGGAACGCTCCAGGCCCGGATCTCCCAGCTGAGGACGGTGCTGGACGGCGCCGAGCCGGGCGCGCGGGGGCTGATCGCGCTGCGTCCCCCCGGGTACGCGCTCGACGTCGCCCCGGACGCGGTGGACGCCGGCCGGTTCGCCGCGCTCCGCGCCCGTCCGGCCGCCGACCCGCTCGCCCGCAAGCGGCATCTCGGCGACGCGCTGGAGCTGTGGCGCGGCCCCGCCTACGCCGACTTCGCCGATGCCGAGTTCGCCCGGACGTCCATCACCGCGCTGGAGGAGGGCCGCCTCGCCGCGCTGGAGGCCCACGCCGAGGCGCGGCTCGACTTGGGCGAGCACGCCGCGGTCGCGGCCGAGCTCGCCGACGTCGTGGCCCTGCATCCGCTGCGCGAACGGCTGCGTGCCGTGCACCTGCGCGCGCTGCACCGGGCCGGACGGCAGGCCGAGGCACTCGCGGGCTACCACGACCTGCGCGCGCGCCTGGCCGACGAGCTGGGCATCGACCCGAGCCCCGAGCTGGCTGCGCTCTACCAGTCGATGCTCGAAACCGGGGTTGCCCCGCCTCGGCGCACGACCCCCGCACCGCCCGCCCCGCTCGGTGAACTCATCGGGCGCGAGGACGACGTCCGCCACGCCCGCGGGCTGCTGGCCGAGCACCGCCTGGTGACGCTGACCGGGCCCGGCGGCGTCGGCAAGACCCGCCTGGCGCTGGAGACGGCCGCGCGGTCGCTCGCCGATCATCCCGACGGCGTCTGGACGGTCGAGCTGGCCACGGCCGGCGACGTGGCCGGGCAGGTCGCCGGCGTGCTGGGCCTGCGCGACGAGTCCGCGGAGCGGCCGCTCGCCGACGCACTGCGCGGGCGGCGGGCGCTGCCCGTCCTGGACAACTGCGAGCATGTGCTCGACTCGGTCGCGGAGCTGGCAGGGCGGCTGCTCGCGGACGCGCCGGGCCTGCGGATCCTCGCGACGTCCAGGGAGCCGCTGGGGGTGCCCGGGGAGCGGCTGCAGATCGTCCCGCCGCTCGGGTTGCCCGGCCCGGAGACCGCCCCGGAGGCGCTGCTGGAGTCCGCCGCCGTGCAACTGTTCGTCGCGCGGGCGGCGGCCGCGTCGCCGGGGTTCGCGCTCGACTCCGGCACCGCGCCCTGGGTCGCGTCGATCTGCCGGCGGCTGGACGGCCTGCCGCTCGCACTGGAGCTGGCGGCGACCCGCGTCCGCGGGCTCGGCGTGCGTGACCTGGCAGCACGGCTGGACGACCGGTTCCGGCTGCTGGCGGGCGGGCGGCACGGCGGCCCCGCCCGGCAGCGGACGCTCCGCGCGATGATCGACTGGAGCTGGGAGCCGCTGCCCGAGCCCGAGCGGCGCGCGCTGCGGCGCCTGGCCGTGCACGCGGGCGGCTGCACGCTGGACGCCGCCGAGGCCGTCGGCGGCACCGGCGCCGGTGAACTCGCCCGGCTGGTCGACCGCTCCCTCGTCGTCCGGACGGAGGACGGCCGCTACCGGCTGCTGGAGACGGTCGCCGCCTACAGCCTGGAGCGGCTGCGCGAGGGGGGCGAGGAGGACGAGCACCGCCGCCGCCACGTCGCCCACTACACCGCCCTGGCCGAGCAGGCGGCCGAACGGCTGCGCGGCCCGGAGCAGGCCCACTGGCTGGAGCGACTCGACCAGGAGGCCGCGAACCTGAACGCGGCCCTGCCCGGCGCCACCGGTTTCCGGTTGGTGAACGCGCTCGGCTGGTACTGGTACCTGCGCGGACGGTCCGGAGACGCGCGGCGTGCACTGGCCGAGGCGCTCTCCACTGAACGGAGACCGTCACCGGCCAGGACGGAGGCCGAGACCTGGCTGACCGCCTTCACCATGCTGGTCGGCGAAAGCGCTGATTCCGAGGAGCTGCGCAGGGCGGCGCTGAAGGACGATCGGGATCCTCTGGCGAGGGCCAAGGCGGAGTGGCTTCTGAGTCACGTCCACTGGGCCTACGGCGACCTGGCCTCGAACGAGGAACGCGTTGAGCGCGCCTTGGCCGTGTTCCGCGCGCGCGCCGATCGGTGGTTCACGGCCGCCGCGCTCGCGTCCCGGGCCAAGTTCGCCCTGGGCCGCGGTGACCTGCCCGCCGTGGCACGGGACGCCGCCGAGAGCATGGCGATCTTCGACGAGCTCGGCGACCCGTGGGGACGGCTGGAGGCCGCCGACGCCCTCGCCCGCCTGGCCGAGACCATCGGCGACTACGACGCGGCGGCCCGCCACCTGCGGGACGGCCTGCGGCTGGCCGAGGAGCTGCGGATGTGGCCCGAGGTCTCGTTCCGGCTCGCCGGCCTCGGCCGCGTCGCGCTGCTCACCGGCACCGTGGGCGAGGCCCGCGACCTGCACGAACGGGCGCTCGACCTCGCGCGGCGGCACGCCGCGCGGTCCGCCGAGGAGTTCGCCGAGGTGGGGCTCGGTCTCGTCGCCCGCGCGAGCGGCGACCTCGACGCCGCCGAGGCCTACCTGCGGGCGCGGCTCGGCTGGCTGCGCGGCATCGGCGGGACGGCCGGCGTCGCGTTCGTGCACGCCCAGCTCGGCTTCGTCGCCGAGGAGCGCGGCGACGCCCGCGCGGCCCGCGCCCTCCACACCGAGGGACTCGCCGCCGCCCGCGCCACCGGCGACCCGCGCGCGATCGCCCTTGCCCTCGAAGGGCTCGCCGGGGCCCGCTCCCTGGCCGGCGAGCACGAGGCGGCGGCCGGGCTGCTCGCGGAGGCGGCCGCCCTGCGCGCGGAGTCCGGCGCGCCGCTGCCCGCCGGGGAGCGCCGCGACGTCGACCGGATTGCCCGCCGTATCCGGAATGCGGGAAAGATCCATACTGCGTCCGGTGTTATCCCTGAAACCGGTGAAGGGGAGTCATGAGCGAGGATCTCGATTACGGGTTGCAGGGTTACGGGTGGGAGAGCGAGTTGCTGGACTTGCCCGCCTACCTCAAGCGCGTCGGGTACGACGGTGGTCTGGCGCCGACGGCGGAGACGCTGCGGGGGTTGCACCGGGCGCATGTCGCGTCGATCCCGTTCGAGAACCTGGAGATCATGCTCGGGCGGCCGATCGACCTGTCGCTGGAGGTCGTCCAGGCGAAGCTGGTCGGGCGGCCGCGCGGCGGCTACTGCTTCGAGCACAACCGGCTGTTCGCGGCGGTGCTGGAGCGGCTCGGCTTCGAGGTCACGGCCATGGTCGGGCGGGTGATGCTGGGCTCGACGCGGCTCCGGCCGACGACGCACGCGCTGCTGCACGTCCGTCCGCCGGAGCAGTCGCGGGACGAGCCCGGCTGGCTGAGCGACGTCGGGTTCGGCGCCGGGCCGATGGAGCCGCTCCGCTTCGTGGACGGTGCGGAGGTCTTCCAGGACGGGTGGGGTTTCCGCCTTCAACGGGGCCGCACCGTCACGACGTGGGACCCGCCGTCCGTCAACTGGGAGATGCACCAGACCATGGAGGGCGGCGGCTGGGGCCTGCGGCACACGTTCGCGTTGAACGAGACATTCCGCCTGGACTTCGACGTGCTCAACTACTACGTGTCGACGAATCCCCGGTCACCGTTCACGGCACGTCCGTTCACGCAGAAGTTCACGCCCGAGGCCCTCTACGTGGTGGACGGGACGACGCTGACCGTCACCCGGCCGGACGGCTCGTCCGAAAAGCGCGTGCTCCGGCCGGAGGAACTGCCCGGAGTGCTGGCCGAGCATTTCGCGATCGTCCTGGACGAGGAGGAGGCCTCCCGCCTCATCGGTTTCGTCCGCGAACGCGTCCTGGAGGGTTGAATCCCACCCGCCGGGTATCGCCTCCCATCGGATCCGATGAGGAGGACGGCCATGGCCGGGCAGGAGTTCGCCGAGTTCCAGCGCGGCATGGCCAAGGCCGTGCGCGCCGCGGAGGCGGTCGCCCCGCCCCACCCGCACCAGGGCACAGCCATAGAGACGCAGTCGTTCCAGAGGAGGGGCGCGATGAGCGCAGGCAAGCGCGATGAGGACAAGCCGCTCGCCGACCGGCGCGCCGAGGCGGAGGCGCCGCAGGACACCGACGCGGACTTCGCCGACGAGCACACCCCGAGCCCGACGGACCCGCCGAACGCCGAGGCCGACACCCCGGGCGGCGAGGACGAGGGCTACAGCCCGCAGACCGAGGTCCCGTAAGGCACCCGCCGGCCGGGGCTCACTCCGCGTCGTCGTCGCGGTCGGAGCCGACCGTGACGCCGACGACGTCGTCCAGTTCGCTGAGGTGCGCGATGAGGTCCGGGATCGAGCCCGTCCCCTCCAGCACCACCATCACGACGGCGTTGCCGGGGCGGCGCCGTTCGGGCGGTTCGCGCCGG
Organism: Actinomadura chokoriensis; assembly: GCF_039529475.1. NCBI lineage: Bacteria > Bacillati > Actinomycetota > Actinomycetes > Streptosporangiales > Thermomonosporaceae > Actinomadura > Actinomadura chokoriensis. The sequence goes on from NZ_BAAAMW010000017.1 coordinate 30,819, forward strand.
TCGCGGCGTTCGTCCCGGCCCCGGTCGGAGTCGTCCGGCAGGTAGTCGCGGTCGACGTTGACGTCCAGGATCACGAAGCCGCGCTGCGTGCACTCCATCAGGACCCGCCGCAGCGCGCCCCGCCCGTCGCGGTAGACGAGCCGCATCCGCGCGAGGCCCGCCGGGCGGAACCGGTGCATCGGCAGCCGCCGCGTCAGCGCGCTCAGCCCGTAGACGACCAGGAAGTGCATGGCGGTCACCGCGATCGCGAGCACCCACAGCCCGCCGCCCGCCGCCATGCCGACCGCCGCCGTCACCCACACGACCGCCGCGGTCGTCAGCCCGCGCACCGCGTCCCGCCGGACGAAGATCAGCCCGCCGCCGATGAACCCGATGCCGGACACGATCTGCGCCGCCACCCGGGACGGGTCGAGCGACACGTTCCCCGGGACGTTCTCGAACCCGTACTTGCTGACCAGCATGAACAGCGCCGCGCCGACGCCGACGAGGGTGTGCGTGCGCAGCCCCGCGCTCTTGTTGCGCAGCCCCCGCTCCAGGCCGATCGCCGCCGACAGCACCATCGCCAGCAGCAGCTCACCTATCTCGACGAGCCCCTGGCCCGGCGACAGCTCCATCACCTTTTGTCCCTACCCTCCCGCCGTATCCCACAAGCCCCGCCGCACCGCACGACCCGCACCTCCCGCGCCTCCCGCCGGCCGCGCCTCCCGTGCCTCCCGCGCCTTCCGCACCTCCCGCGCCTCCCGCGCCTCCCGCGCCTCCCGCGCCTCCCGCGCCTCCCGCGCATCACGCCGACCGCGCATGGGCGGGCCGTCCCGGTTCGGTCCGGGACGGCCCGCTGCGCGCCGGCTCAGGTGGGGTGCGGCGGCCGCTGGTCGGGCGGGGTCCCGCCGCCCTTGCCGCCGCCCTTCTTCCCCTTGTCGGTGCCGTGCGCGTGGCCCTTGGCCCGCGTCATCTTCGGGTCGGTGGCCTCCGGCGCCGGCTCCTCGGTCACCGCGGTCCGCTCCGACCGCCTCATCTCGGGCTGCTGCGGGTTCGGCATGCTCTCGCCTCCTATGCGCTCGACGGCTCGGGACGCAGCGGGTCGTGCCCCACGCTCATCAGCGCGTGCCGCCATCCCTCGTCCCGCTCCGCGTTCGGCGGACGGTTCTCCAGCCGGTCCTCGACGAAGTCGACGACCTCCACCATCAACTCCGTGTCGCTCTCGGTCAGATCGACCTTGCGCTTGCGCAGCACGTCGACGACACGGGCGCCGAGTTCGCCGACCCCCGGGCCGGGCCCGTCCGCGGGGAATGCCTCCTCGCCCGAGGCGTCCGTGAGCAGCCACGTCCGCAGCTCGTCCGAGGTCATGTTGACGACCCGGTGGAACTCGTCCCAGGCCAGCTCCGCCTCAGCCGGTATGCGATCGTTCATCGGTCACTCCCTCTCGGCCGTTCATGCCCGCCCTACCCGATGACCGGCGTCGCATTCGTCCTCTTTGAGCGGCTATGCCCCTGCGGGCGCTGGGGCGCGGGTCGCGGGGCGTTGGGGTCATGGGGCGTCGGCGTCGCGGGGCGTTAGGTCGCGGTGCCTCGGGGAAGGCGACGGCCATGGACCACTCCCAGGCCCCCGTCCTCGACGCGCTCGCGGCCTACCACCGCGAGCAGCAGCTCCCCTTCACCCCGCCCGGCCACAAGCAGGGCCGCGGCGCCGACCCGCGCGTCCGGGAGGTGCTCGGCGACGCGGTGTTCCGCTCCGACGTGCTGGCGATCTCCGGACTGGACGACCGCATGTCGAGCAACAAGGTCCTCGAACGGGCCCAGGAGCTGATGGCGGACGCCGTCCACGCCGAGCAGACGTTCTTCTCGACGTGCGGCAGCTCGCTGTCGGTCAAGAGCGCGATGCTCGCGGTGGCGGGCCCCGGCGAGAAACTCCTCGTCGGACGCGATGCCCACAAGTCGGTCGTGTCGGGACTGATCCTGTCGGGCGTCCGTCCGATCTGGGTGGAGCCGCAGTGGGACGCGTCCCGCAATCTGGCGCACCCGCCGTCCGCGGACGCGTTCGCCGCCCGCCTCGACGAGCATCCCGACGCGCGCGGCGCCCTCGTCACCAGCCCCACCCCGTACGGGACGTGCGCGGACCTCGCCGCGATCGCCGCCGCCTGCCACGAGCGCGGCAAGCCGCTGATCGTGGACGAGGCGTGGGGCGCGCACCTGCCGTTCCACCCCGACCTCCCCACGTGGGCGATGGACTCCGGCGCGGACGTGTGCGTGACGAGTGTCCACAAGATGGGCGCCGGGCTCGAACAGGGCTCGGTCTTCCACCAGCAGGGCGACCTCGTTGACCCGGCCGTGCTGAAGGCCCGCGAGGACCTGCTCGGCACCACCAGCCCGTCCGTCCTGCTCTACGCGGGCCTGGACGGATGGCGGCGGCAGATGGTGGAGCACGGCCACGTGCTGCTCCAGAACGCGCTCGACCTGGCCGCCCGCGTCCGCGCGGAGATCGCCGCCATCCCCGGCTTCGACGTCCAGGGCCGGGATGAGTTCACCGGCCCCGGACGCGCCACCGACCTCGACCCGCTGCCCATCGTCATCGACATCGCCGGCCTCGGCGTCACCGGTTACCGGGCCGCCGACTGGCTGCGCGAGCACCATGAGGTCAACGCGCACCTCGCCGACCACCGGCGGGTCAGCGCGCAGCTCACGTTCGCCGACGACAAGGACACCGCCGACCGCCTCCTCACCGCCCTGCGCGACCTCCGCGCGCACATCGACGACCTCCGAGGCTCACCCGTCGTGGAGGTGCCGTCGCCCGCGGAGCTGCGGCTCGAACTGGTCGTCCTGCCGCGTGACGCGTTCTTCGGCCCGGCCGAGCAGGTCCCGGCGTCCGACGCCGACGGGCGCGTCTGCGCGGAGATGCTGACGCCGTACCCGCCGGGGATCCCGGCCGCGCTGCCGGGCGAGCGGCTCACCCGTCCCGTCCTCGACTACCTGCGCTCGGGGGTCTCCGCCGGGATGGTCGTACCGGACGCCGCGGACTCGTCCCTCGACACGATCCGTGTGTTCATTGAGGAGTGATGTAGTCCTCAAGGCGCGCCACGGCGAACCCTTGCTTCTGGATGCGCTTGAGCATGTGGCCGAACATCGCGGTCATCGTCTCGCCCTTGAGCTGCTCCGGTCCCCTGAAGTGCGCCAGCAGGATGTCGCCGGGATGCAGCTTCTTGTTGACGTCGTCGTACTGCATGTCGTGGATCTGCATGGACGCACGCCACATGACGATCCCGTCGATACCGCACTCGCGGGCCGCCTGCTGTGTGGCCCAGTTCCATCTCCCGTAGGGCGGACGCAGCAGAGTGGGCTTCGTGCCGTACTGCTTGGACAGGACGTCCTGATCCCCGCAGATTTCACGCTTCTGACCGTCCAGCCCAAGCACCGGCAGGACGGGATGGGTCAACGTGTGGTTCTGGACGTGATTCCCCAACGCCTGCAACGGCTTGAAGTAGGCGTAGTCGTCCTGGATGACGTTGTCGGTGAGGAACATGGTCACCGGCACCTGCAGGTCGGTCAGCATCTGGACGAACCTGGGGTCCTTCTCCTGCCCGTCATCGATCGTGATGAAGACGACGCGTTCCTCCGTGGGAACCCGGTCGAAGACCTTCACGGGCCCCTTCCCAGGGAGTTCGAGAGGCTTCTCCACCGGCGGTTCAGGCGCCGGGGGCAACGGCTTGAGCCCCCACTTGCCCCACATGGCCGCCTCGTCCCGCACGACAGGCGTCGCACTGGGCGCCGGCGCTCCCGGCGACGGGACGGCCTTGCGTTCCTCGGACGCCTTACACGCCCCCAACACCGCGACCAGCACAACGGCCCCGACCACCACACGAAAAGCCCGCACCCCGACGGCCTCCCCCACCCGACTGATCAAAACCTATCGGCCCTCGTGAGGCGCGCGGACGCCGCTGTGCCAGACTCCTATCCGGCAGGAACGGCAAGCTGAGGAGCGACATGGAGCTGATCCACTCGGGGAAGGTGCGGGACGTCTACGCGGACGGCGACGAGCTGATCCTGGTGGCGTCCGACCGGGTGAGCGTCTACGACGTCGTCCTGCCGACGCAGATCCCCGACAAGGGGAAGATCCTCACGCAGCTCTCCCTGTGGTGGTTCGAGCAGCTCGCCGACATCATCCCGAACCATGTCGTCTCGGCGACCGACGTCCCCGCCGAATGGGCGGGCCGCGCCATCCGCTGCCGCCGCCTCAGCATGCTCCCCGTCGAGTGGATCGCCCGCGGCTACCTCACCGGCCTCGGCCTCAAGGAGTACGAGAAGAACGGCACCGTCTCCGGCATCTCCCTCCCGGACGGCCTCGTCGACGCGTCCCGCCTGCCCGAGCCGATCTTCACCCCGACCACCAAGGCCACCGAGGGCCACGACGAGTTCATCACCTACACCGACGTCGTGTCCGAGATCGGCGAGGACACCGCCGCCCGCCTCAAGGACGTCACGCTGGAGATCTACAAGCGTGGCGCCGCCCTGGCCGCCGAGCGCGGCATCATCATCGCCGACACCAAGCTGGAGTTCGGCCGCGCCGCCGACGGCACCCTCGTCCTCGGCGACGAGGTCCTGACGCCCGACTCGTCCCGCTTCTGGCCCGCCGACGACTGGGAGCCGGGCCGCCCCCAGCACTCCCTGGACAAGCAGTTCGTCCGCGACTGGAGCAGCACCCTCGACTGGGACCGCACCCCACCCGGCCCCGCCATCCCCCAGGACGTCGTGGACGCCACCCGAGCCCGCTACACCGAAGTCTACGAACGCCTGACCGGCACCCCCTGGCCCTCCTGACCTCTGTCAGCTCGGTGGCGGGTTAGAAGCGGGAAGGGTCGTTGGAGGAGACGATCTCGTGGCCGAGGGGGGTCAGAGAGATCGGGATCAGCTTGAAGTTCGCGATGCCGAACGGGATGCCGATGATCGTGAGGCAGAGCAGGAGGCCGGTGAACAGGTGGCCGAGGGCCAGCCACCAGCCGGCGACGATGATCCAGATGATGTTGCCGATGAGGGAGCCGACGCCCGCGCCGCGCTTGGGGACGGTCGTCCGGCCGAACGGCCACAGCGCGAAGCCCGCGATCCGGAACGAGGCGATGCCGAACGGGATCGTGATGATGAGAATGCAGCAGATGATCCCGGCGACGACATAGCTCAGCGCCATCCAGAACCCCGCCAGGACCAGCCAGATGACGTTCAACAGCGTGCGCACGGCAACCTCCCGACTACAGCAGGACCTTGATCAGCATATGCGCCGCGGGCCGCGTGGTGTCGGCCGATCGGTGGAGTGGTGATCGGACGGCGTGGTCGCGGCGGCGTGCTTGCTGGAGGATGGGTGCTGTGGAACCGGCCGCCGGATGCCTTGCGTGTGAGCTTCTCGTTGGCGTTCGCCCTCTTCCCGGGGGACGTCTCGCGGAGTCGGCGGGGTGGGTCGTCGAGCACTCGGTGGGCCCGCTCGGCCTGGGAACGCTGGTGGTCAAGCCGGTACGGCATGTTCTCCATGTCGCCGCGTTGACCGATGCCGAGAGCGAGGCGTTGGGGCCGCTGCTCCGGCGGGCGGCCGCGGCGGTGACGGAGGTCGTCCGGCCGGAACAGGTCTACGTGTGCCTCTGGTCGCATGCGGATGCCGTGCCGGGTCACCTCCATTTCGTCGTCCAGCCGGTGGTGCAGGCGGACATGGCCCGTTATGACGCGTTCGGGCCCGCGTTGCAGATGGCGATGTTCCGTGAGGGGACGGTGCCGGACGCCAGTGAGGTGGAAGCCTTGTGCGAGCGGCTTCGTCCGGCATTGTCAGGTTCGGTCGGCGGGGCGTGACGTGGTCAGAAGTGGCCGTCCAGGGCGGCGAGCAGGGCGCGCTTGGGCTTGGCGCCGACGATCTGCCGGACGACCTCGCCGTCCCGGTAGAGGTTGAGGGTGGGGAAGCCCATGACGCCGTAGCGGGTCACGATGTCCGGGTTCTCGTCGCCGTTGATCTTCGCGATGGTGAGCCGGTCGCCGTGCTCGGCCTCGATCTGCTCAAGGATCGGCGCGATCATCTTGCAGGGCGGGCACCAGTCCGCCCAGAATTCGACCAGTACCGGCTTGCCGCCGCGCAGCACCTGCTCGTCGAAGTTCTCGCTGGTCAGATCGATCATTCGTCGCCTCCGTGGAGAGGGCGCAGCCCGGGCAGGCCCGCGCCAGCTGGTCGGCCACGTCCGCGCGCAGGCGGATCAGGGTGCGGATCTCGGCGTCGATCTCCGCGAGCTTGCGCCGGTAGACCGCGACCGATTCGGGGCAGGACGCGCCGTCTGCGTGGCCCGCGCGCAGGCAGTCGACGAACGGGCGGGCGTCGTCCAGCGTGAACCCGGCGGCGAGCAGCGACCGGATCTCCGACACGAGCCGGAGATCGGACTCCTCGTACTGCCGGTACCCGTTGGACGCGCGCCGCGCCGGCAGCAGCCCCTGCTGCTCGTAGTAGCGCAGCGTGCGGGTGCTGACGCCCGCGCGTGCGGCGAGTTCCCCGATGCGCATCCGTCCGTCCTCCCTTGTGGCCGTTCGCGACGCTATCCCCTGACACCGGCGTCAAGGTCAAGCCCGTTTTGGGACGGGTCGGGGGCCGGGGACGGGCCCGGCGGCGCGGTGCCGGGCCCGTCCCCGATCCGTCACCGGCCCTGCAGGCCGCGGACGTTGTCGCCGAACGTCCAGCCCTTCGAGCCGTCCCAGTTGATGGACCAGGTCATCAGACCCTTCAACTGGCCGTTGAAGTGGTTCCATGCCTGCCCGACGAGGCCGGTCGACATGTAACCGCCGCCGGCTCCGGGCTGCGCGGGCAGCCCCGGGACCTGCTTGTCGTAGGGCACCCGGATGGTGGTGCCCTGGATGACGAGGCCGTTGTTCAGGCACTCGGTCTGCTTCACGAAGCCCTCGACCGTCCCGGCGGAGTAGGAGTCACCGGAGCACCCGTACATGCTGCCGTTGTAGTACTGCATGTTCAGCCACCACAGCCGGCCGTTGTCGGCGTACTTCTTGATGATCGGCAGGTAGGCGCCCCAGATGGAGCCGTAGGTGACGCTGCCTCCGGTCACGTACGCGGTCTCCGGCGCCATCGTGAGCCCGAAGTTGGACGGCATCTGCGCGAGCACGCCGTCGATGATGCGGATCAGGTTCGCCTGGGACGCCGACAGCTGGCTGATGCTGCCGCTGCCCGACAGCCCCGTCTCGATGTCGATGTCGATGCCGTCGAAGTTGTGCTTCTTCAGGATCGGCACGACGGTCTGGACGAAGCGGTCCGCGACGGTGCTGGAACTGAGGTCGATGCCCGCGGTGGCACCGCCGATCGACATCAGGATGGTGGCGCCCGCCGCCTTGGCCGCGCACATCTCGGCGGGGGTGGCGACCTTGACGGTCGAGTCCATGCCGTCCTCCCACAGGACGGTGCCGTCCGAGCGGATGACGGGGAACGCCGCGTTGATGACGTTGTAGCCGTGCTGCTTGATGACCGGGTTGTCGATCGGCGTCCAGCCGAACGGCGGGTGGACGCCGTTGGACGACCCGTCCCAGTTCTCCCAGTACCCCTGCAGCACCTTGCCGGCGGGCTTCGACTTCACCGCACAGGTGTCGTCCCCGGGCGGCTGCGTGGTCGGTGGGGTCGTGGGGGGCGTTGTCGGGGGCGTGGTGGGCGGGGTGGTCGGCGGCGTGGAGCCGTCACAGGTACCGAGGTCGCGCCACAGCGTCGGCGTGGACGCCGGGTTCCAGTTGGCGCCGGGCCATGCGGTGTGGGCGACGAGCGCCTCGTAGCCGTGTCCGCTGTAGGTGACCTTGTCACCGGCCTTGTAGCTGGTGCCCTCGGCCCAGGCCGGATACGTGCAGGCGACCAGGGCGGCGGGCTGCGCGGACGACGGCGCCGACAGCACCACCAGCGCGCCCAGCGACAGCACCACCGCCGCCAAGGCCGACGCCAGCGCGGCGACGGCCGGGGACCATCGCTTGTACGTGATTCTCACGGGGACGACTCCTCCAGAACGGGGACAGAGGAGCCGGTGCAAGAGCCGAACAAGTCCCGCGAACGGAACTCTCCCAGGCGCAAGGCGCAAACGACCGGCATGGACGCCACCAGAAGAGTAACCGCGCCACCCCCGACCGGGAAGCCCCCACCGCCGTCCTGCATCCCTTGTCGGCGGTGGGCGGCAGGATGCGCCCATGCCGCACACGACACGTCCGCCGATCGTGGACATCACCGAAGACATCCCAGGGTTGGCCGCATACGCCCGCACGACCGTCCGGCCGCACCCGCGGCGCGGGAATCCGGGAGTCGGCGACAGCCAAGGACCTTCTGCAGATCCTGTGGTGCCCAAACCACGACGCGCTTTTCCCGGACGCCTCGATCAGCGTGCACTGGCGCCGCGCGGCCGATGTCACCGACGTCCTCACCGACCCGCCGACGCCGCACACCGCCGAGGACGGCATGGTGCCGTTCCCCGAACTCGAAGACTGGGATGTCGTCTACCCCGCCTACCAATACGGCCTGTCCATCGCGTCCGGCTGCAAGCTCGGCGGCGGAATGTCATGGGAGCTCACCGACATGGGCGACCCGCCAAAGTGCGACGAATGCGGCTCTGAGGCCCGCTCCGCTGGCGCCCGATCGAGGACGCCGATCTGGACGACGACGCCTACCGAGAGGCGATCGAACCGACCGGCATGCAGATAGGCCGCAGCCACGGCGGCTTCTTCGGCTGCCCCGCCGACCACCGCCACCCGGTGTCGTTCTATTGGCAGTAAGTGGCAACCCAGGAAAGGCAATGGGGAGCGGCTCTCGCGGACGGCTCCCCTGCCCAAGCGTGTCTGCGGTACGCAGGAACTACCTCCGCACCACCTTCATGTGCAGTCGATGACCGCGAAGACGACCTTGCCGACGTTGTCCGCCAGGGCGCGGATGCCCCAGCAGCGGGCGTACTGGTCGACGATGAACAGGCCGCGGCCCGTCTCGCTGGACGTGTCGGCCGCCAGCATGTGCGGGAGGCCGCAGGCGGCGTCCTGGACCTCCATCCACAGGGCGTCGTCCTCGGTACGGCTCAGCCGCAGGATCACGTCCTCGTCCCTCCCGGACGCCGCGTGCCGGAGGGCATTGGTCACCAGTTCGCTGGCCACCAGGCACGGCACGAAGTCGTCCATGCCCCATTGCCCCGTGACCAGCCGCACGAACCGCCGCACCTCCGCGACCACCCTGGGGTCCTGCTTCACCACCATCTCGTTCTCCGCCGCGCCCTGCCCCATGACCTCTCCTCACTGTGTGTGGCGTACAACACACATTGAGCCACTAACCCGACTAGAATTGGCCTTACCCGGCTAGCTTGGTCGGTGTAGGCAAGTCAGTAGCCAGACTGGCAAATGACACAGAGAGGTAAGAGCCATGCCTCCACGTCGTCAGCGACCCCGAGAGTCCCCCGCTCTCGTCGCCTTCGGCCGTCAACTGCGCCGAATGCGGGAGGCGAAGGGCGCCAAGCAGGAGACCATCGCGCACCTGACCAACCTGAGCGGCGCCCAGGTCAGCCGTATCGAGGCGGGCAAGAGACGCGCAAGTCGATCATTCGTCGAGATCGTGGACGACTACCTGGAGGCGAACGGCGCACTCATCAGCCTGTGGGAGGACTTGAACAAGGACGGTCACCCCGTACCGATCTGGTTCGACTGGCCCAAGATCGAAGGTGACGCCGTCGAGTTGACGTGTTACCAACTCTGCGTGATAGCGGGTCTCGCCCAAACACCGGCCTACGCCAAGGCGATCCTCAAGGGAAACGAAGAGGCCGTAGCTGCGCGGCTGGAGCGGCAGAAGATCCTCGACCGGGAGGACGGCCCCATGGTGACGTTCCTGGTCGACGAGCAAGCGCTGTACAGGCCAGTCGGTACCGCCGAGACGATGAGGGAGCAGCTTGAGCATCTGATCGCCCTCAGTGAGCGCCCCAACGTGACCGTCCAAGTCGTCATCGGAAGCGGCGAACACCCAGGAAACGGCAGCAGCTTCGTCCTGGCTACGATGGCCGATATGAGCCAGATAGCCTACATAGAAACGGCTATACGAGGGCTCACGACAGACGACCCCACAGACCTCGGGGAACTCGCACGCGTCCTGGTTGAACTCCGGAGCAGAGCGCTTCCGGCAGACATGTCGCGAGACTTCATCAGGAAGGTGGCCGAAGAACGATGGACCTGAAGAACGCCAAGTGGCGCAAGGCCAAGCGAAGCCTGAGCAACGGCGGAGAGTGCGTCGAGCTGGCGGACGTGGCCGGGACGGTCGGCGCGTCGGTGGTGGCGGTGCGGGACAGCAAGGACCCGCACGGACCCGTCCTTCTACTCACTCGCGCAGCCCTGCGCACGGCCGTCCAGTCCGCCACCGGCACGCGCTGATCACCGGGGAACACCCTCGCCAACCCACCCAGCGGCGGCGAGTCGTCCCGTCCCACCCACCCCGGACGACCCGCCGCACCACCCCTCCTCGACGGGTCCCGGCCCGTCCACCTACCCCAGCGGCAACCCCGACCAAGCGGACCCACCCACAGACAGACCCGACCGCGCGACCGACACTGACCACATGCATGTGGAGTGCCTCGACTAGCGCCGAAGCGGCCACAGCGGCTCTAACGGCGGCAACTGCATCGAGCTGGCAGACGTGGCCGGCGCGTCGGTGGTGGCGGTGCGGGACAGCAAGGACCCGCACGGTCCCGTCCTCCTGCTCACCCGCACGGCCCTGCGCACGGCCGTCAAGTCCGCCGCCGTTACACATTGACAGCGATCCCGCGCGCCACCACCTCCCAAGGCGACCGTACGTCGGTCCAGCCCTGGCCTTATGTGGTGGCACCGGCCTTCATGGACGGTGCGAGGCTACGTTGGGTGTCACGGCGCCACCGCCGCTGACACCACGAGGGGAACTCCGATGGCGGCGATGTCCGAAGAGTCGTCGATCGTCCGTGACGATCTGCGCAAGGCGTTCGCCGCCCTCGAAGTGGTGCCGGGCTTCCGCGCCGAACTGGTGGATGAAGAGATCATCGTGTCGCCGCCCCCCGACGGGCAGCACGAGACCATCGTCGTGGCCGTCGATGACTGGGTCCGGGATGTCCACGGTCTGCGGCTGCACCGCAACCTGACATTGATCAGTCCGGAGGGCGAGTACGTCCCGGATGGGATCGCCGCCCCCAAGGGTGCTTTCGCCGGGCGGGAATGGCACAGCGAGCCCGACGGCGTGGTGATGGTCGTGGAGGTGACCTCCGGCCGCCCACGTGATCGCAAGGGCGCCGAACGCGACCGTGGGCCCAAGCGCCGGGGTTACGCCGCCGCCGACATCCCGCAGTACCTGCTGATCGATCGGCTGGACGGCAAGGCCACGATCTTCTCCGAGCCGCGCGGCGGCGACTATGCCCACAGCGCCTCGGCGGCCCTCGGCGACGACCTGGCCATTCCCGAGCCGCTCGAAGGCGTCCTCCCGACCCGCGGCTTCTGACTTGTCGGCCACACCGGCTCGGTGGACGGTGCCACAATCTCGACAACGGTCGGCAATGCCCCAGCATCGTTCGCCCCTGACCCCATGAGCAGTTGGCGGCGCTCCTAGCGGCGGCCTCGTGCGACGGTGCCGTCCGCGCGGAACCGGCGGTGCTGTCTTCTCTTGGTCTTACGTTCGTGAGCGGGCTTTGATGTAGGTGAGTTCGGGGCGGCGTCCTGGAGGTGGTGGTTAGGTGGGGGCCTTCTGGCTGCGGCTGCTGGTGGGTGTCGGTGTCTTTATGGTCGTGATGGCGGGTGTAGGTCTTGGGGCGACGCTCTTCTGGTCTCCCGCCTTTGTCGCGTGGGCCTGCGTGTATGTGGCGATCGGCATCCTTACCGAGGCTTGGTTGCGGCAACGGGAGCGGGTACGGGGATGGGACATGGCGGACCGTCCCGTTCTGCAGCGTCCATTCGAATGGTCGATCGCCCTCGTCGTCATGGCGGCGCTTGTCGGGGGCGGCAAGACATACCTCAGCAGCCTGGCACCCGGTCTCATGATGTTTCTTATTCTCATTCCCCACTTGCGGCGTGAACGGCGAAGGGCTGCGGAGCGGGAGCGGGCCGAGGGGGCGGCCGGCTCGTCCGGCGATGGGGAGGGGGACGCGGGCTAACCGGGGGTCAGCGGGTGGTGGTCAGGCCGCCGGTAATGGCGAGGATCTCGCCGACGGTGTAGCTGGAGTCGGCGTCGGACGCCAGGTACACGTACGCCGGTGCCATTTCCTCCGGCTGCGCGACGCGTCCCATCGGGCCCTCGCTGCCGAGGTTGGCGAGCCCCTCCTCCGGCATGTTCGGGTCGGCGATGTTGAGGACGGTCCAGGTGGGGCCGGGGGCGACCACGTTCGCGCGGATGCCGTCCTTGGCCAGGTGGAAGGCGATCGACTTGGTGAAGTTGACGAGGGCCGCCTTGCTGGCCGCGTAGTCGATCATCGTGTCGCTGCCCTTGAGGGCCTCCTCCGAGGCGGTCGCGATGATGGAGTCGCCCGCCTTCAGGTGCGGGCGCGCGGCCTGGACGAGATGGAAGTACGAGTACACGTTCACCTTGAAGGACCGGTCCCAGTCCTCGTAGGAGAGTTGCGACAGGTCCAGTTGGCTGTTCAGGTGGGCCGCGTTCTGCACCAGGATGTTCAGGTCGCCCAGTTCCCGGACCGTCCGCTCGACGGCGTCGTAGCAGAATGACGCCTCTGCCAGGTCGCCGGGCAGCAGCAGGCACTTGCGTCCCTCGGCCTCCACTGCGCGGCGGGTCTCCTCCGCGTCCGGCTGCTCCTCTGGCAGGTACACGATGGCGACGTCGGCGCCCTCGCGGGCATAGAGCACCGCGACCGCGCGTCCGATGCCCGAGTCGCCGCCCGTGATCAGGGCGATCTTTTCGCGGAGCTTTCCCGCCGGGCGGTAGCGTTCCGCCTGGTAGCGGGGCTTCAGCTCGACGTCCTGCTCGTTGCCGGGCGGTTGTTGCCGCTGTTTGGGGTAGGGAGGCGCCGGTTCCGAGAGAACCTGTGGCTTCGTGTGGCCGTCTCCGTTGTCCTGCACGTTGTGCAACCCCCTGGGCGTCTGCGGTGGAAGGGGCAGGACCCCCATTCCTGTGGCGGGCTACCCGTGAAGTCGTCCGGCAAACGGAGCGTGTGCGGAGGGTCGAGCGTTCGCGGCAGTTATGCCGGGGGCGTCGCGGTGCCAAAGGGGGTGTCGATTGTGTAGCGCCGGTGGCGCCGCCACCGACGTAGCCCGCCGCTGCGCAGAGAGGCGACGACACCCGCCGCCAACGTGCTCATGGTTCTTCATCGGTCATCTCTCTGACGACGAAATCACCGTTGGCGGTGGGGACGACCGTGAATAGCGCGTCGAAGCCGTCTGCCGGACGTGGGCGGCGGAGGCGGTTGAGGGTTGTGTAGACGCCTACGTCCGGCACCTGGGTTTCGGGTGGGCGGACGGCGTTGCGGCGCATCGAGAGTGCGATGTCCGGCGGGAACCAATAGCCGATGATGCGCGCGTGGTGACGGCGGCCCACGGTGATGAGCGGCTGCCATTCGTCCGGGGACGGATTCGTATTATCGACCGCCACGTCACGGTCTTGTTCGAGGGCCTCGGATATGAGCCTCAGCTGGCGCGCCTGCTTGCGCCGGGCGCCCCTCGGGAAGAGGTCCTTGCTGACGTGGACGTGTCCGGCCAGGTGCCGTCGGTAGAACGTCGTCTTCCCGGACGCCTGAAGGCCGATCAGTATCGCCAGCTCGGGCATCAGCGTGGTGTCAGGGCACGTACCAGGTCGGCGGCGGGGCTTTCGGTCGTCCGGTGGAAGGATTCGCCCGCCCACAGGTTGACGCCCTCCGGATCGCCTTGGGCGGCGGACGCCTTGCGTAGCGGCGAGGTCACGTAGTGGACGTCCGGGTAAGCGGCCGGTGCGTGCGGCGAGTGTTCGGTGAGGAACCGGTTGACCAGGCCACGGGCGAGCCGTCCGCTGAAGGCTCGGGTCAGTGCGGTGGACGTGAAGCGCGGGTCCGCTAGGGCGGCCCTGTGGACGGCGCTGGCACCGCTCTCCGGACAGCGGACGAAGGCCGTCCCCAACTGGGCTGCCACTGCGCCCAGGCCGAGCACTTCGGCGACGTCGGTTGATGAGGCCAGACCACCGGCGGCGATGAGTGGCTGGGACGTCATCGCCCGCACGGAGTGAAGCAGCACCCGCAGCGGCAAGGGTTCGTCGGACGTGTTCGTGAACGACCCCCGATGCCCGCCCGCCTCGGATCCTTGCAGGCAGAGGGCGTCGGCGGCGGACGCTTGGCGTGCCTCGTCCACGGACGTCACTGTGACGACCACCACCACGTTCTGGGCCTGGAATGCCTGGATGACGTCCGAAGACGGGCAGCCGAACGTGAAGCTCACGAAGGCGGGCGGGTCGGAGAGGAGGTCGGCGACCTTCGCCTCGTAGGCGTCGTCGCGGGCGGCGGGCGTGCCGGGCGAGACGCCGAGGCGTTCGGCTTCGGGTGCGAGGCGGTCGCGGTAGGCGGCGACCTCGGCGGGGTCGATCTCGTCCGTCGACGGCATGAAGACGTTCATCCCGAACGGGCGGGACGTCAGTTTCCGGGTCGCGGCAATGTCGGCGCGCATGGCTTCGGGCGTCTTGTAGCCGGCGGCGAGGAAGCCGAGGCCGCCCGCGTCCGACACGGCGGCGGCCAGTTCGGGCGTCGACGGACCGCCCGCCATCGGCGCCTGCACGATCGGGATGTCCGTCCACATGGCGTTACCTCGTTTCCGGTTGGGCGGACGCTCCCAGCAGCCATCGCCGGCGCGGCCGTTCGAGGACGACGACCGCGAGGCAGAGGGCCGTCACGCCGATCGCGACCGGTATCGGCCAGGCCGTCCAGGACGCGGCCACGGCGGCGGCGAGTTGCAGCAGGACCAGCGCGATCGTGACGATACCCGGCACGGCGACGACGGTGCGGGCCTTGTCTCCGGGTGTCGAGAACACGGTCGGCAGGCCGATGAGCACGGCGACCGACGCGACCGCCAGCGGGACCGAGTGCGGCGCCAGCGCCCAGGGCGTCGCGATCCAGGCGGTCAGCTCGGCGAGGAAGCGCAGGACGGAGGCCGTCCGGCCGTCCGGTGCGGCTCCCCCGGGGCTCGTCCTCATGATCCGCACGATAAACCGGGGGGAAGACCGGGCGCCGACCCGGGGTTCCATGAACGGATGAAAGGGGGCGGCATGCGGGTGCTGCTGCATTACGACATGGACCACGCGGAGCCCGATCTCGACATCGTGAGCTGCTCCGAGCAGGACGACGCGCGGTTCGCCGAGCTGCTGCCGGACGCCGAGGTCATCTGGCATGTGCTGCGTCCGCTCACGGCCGCCGACATGGACCGGGCACCGAAGCTCAAGCTGATCCAGAAGCTCGGTACCGGCGTCAACACGATCGACCTGGACGCGGCGAAGGAACGCGGGATCGCGGTCGCGAACATGCCGGGGCGGAACGCGCAGGCCGTCGCGGAGACGTCGCTGCTGCTGATGCTGGCGGCGCTGCGCCGGGTCGTCCCGTTCGACGCGCGGACGCGGCGCGGCGAGGGCTGGCCCGCCGATCGGGGGCTGGTCGGCGGGGAGATCGCCGGACGGACGGTCGGGCTCCTCGGCGGCGGCGAGATCGCCACCCTGCTGCGCGGCATGCTGGAGGCGATCGGCGCGAACGTCCTGTACACGTCGCGGCGGCCGCGGCGCGACGATCCGTCCTGGCGGGAGCTGGACGATCTGCTGCGCGCGAGCGACATCGTGTCGGTGCACATCCCGCTGACCGACGAGACCCACCACTTGCTGGACGCCGAGCGGCTCGCGCTGCTGCCGAAGGGCGCGGTCGTCGTGAACACGGCGCGAGGGGCGGTCATCGACGAGGCGGCGCTGGTGGACGCGCTGACGTCGGGCCGCCTCGGCGGCGCCGGGCTCGACGTCTTCGAGAAGGAGCCGGTGGACGCGTCCAATCCGCTCCTGACCTTGGACAACGTCGTCGTCCTGCCGCACGTCGCCTGGCTGACCCGCGAGACCTGGGACCGGTACTTCGCGGTCGCCGCAGAGAACTGCCGCCGCCTCGCCCGAGGCGACGGCCTCCTCCACCGCGTCGTCTAGTGCGGTGTCCACGAACATCGACCGGTTCACCGCGTCGTTGACCTGCGGCGTGTTGTTGTTTTGGACGCGCTCATAACAACAACACGCCGCAGGTCAACGCATCCGGTGGACCTGGGGGCGGCCGCAGTAGGCGTTAGGGGATCAGGACCGGCTTCACTACCTTGCCGGACGTCGTGTCCTGCTCGGCCTGGTTGATCTGGTCGAGCGGGTAGGTCGTGATGAGGCGGTCGAACGGGAACCAGCCCTGCCGCCACAGCTCGATCATCTTCGGGATGAACGTCTGCGGGACGGCGTCGCCCTCGATGATCCCCTTCACCGTCCGGCCCATGAGCAGCAGGTTCGCGTCCAGGGTGTACTCGGCGGCGCCGACGCCGACGAGGCCGCAGACGCCGGTGGTGCGCAGCGACGCGACCGCGGTCGCGACGACCGCGGGGACGGCGGTGGTGTCGAACGAGTACTGCACGCCCTCGCCGCCGGCGAGTGCCCGGATCTGCCCGGCGATGTCGTCGTCCGCCCCGTTCAGGACGTGGGTGGCGCCCAGCTCGCGGGCCAGGTCGAGCCGCGACTCGTGCAGGTCGACGGCGACGATCGTGGTGGCGCCGGCGACCCGCGCGGCCATCACGGCGGCCAGCCCGACCGCGCCCGCGCCGAACACCGCGATGCTGTCCCCGGCACGGACGCCGAGCGAGATCAGCACCGAGCCCGCGCCGGTCTGGATGCCGCAGCCGAGCGGTCCGAGCTGCTCGATCGGGACGTCGCGCGACACCGGCACGACGTTGCGGACGGTCCCGAGCGCGTGGCTCGCGAACGACGACTGCCCGAACCAGCGGGTGTGGACGGCCTCGCCGTCGCCGGTGGTCGCGCGCGGCCGCCCGTCCAGCGGCATGGCGAGCATGTTGAGCGCCATCATCTGCGGGCACGCGCCGGGGTTCGCGGCGCGGCAGTTGTCGCACGTCCCGCACGAGTCGAACGACATGACCACGTGGTCGCCGACGGCGATGCCGGCGACGTCCGGGCCGACCGCCTCGACCACGCCCGACCCCTCGTGGCCGAGCACGACGGGCTTGCCGACCAGGTCGCCCGGCACGCGGCCGAGCAGGTCGGTGTGGCACATCCCGGTGCCCGCGATCTTGACGAGGACCTCGCCGGGGCCGGGGTCGGCCAGGTCGAGGGACTCGATCGTGTAGGGGGCGTCTGCGGCGCGCAGCACCGCGGCGTTGATCTGCACCAGGGATTCCTTAGGCGATGGAGTAGCGGATCGGAAGGCGCTTCAGGCCGCCGACGAACGTGGTCGCGATCCCTTCCGGCGTCCCGGCGATCTCGATGGACCGGAGGCGCGGCAGGAGTTCCTCGAAGAAAGCGCGGATCTCCATGCGGGCGAGCGCCGCACCGAGGCAGTAGTGGACGCCGAATCCGAACGCGAGATGCTTGTTCGGGTCGCGGCCGACGTCGAACCGGAAGGGGTCGTCGAAAACGTCCTCGTCCCGGTTCGCGGACGGGTAGGAGAGCAGGACGGCGTCGCCCTCGCGAATCGTCACGCCGCGGAGTTCGTAATCCCGGTTCGCGGTCCGCATGAACTCCTTGACGGGTGTCACCCAGCGGATCATCTCGTCCACTGCGAACGGCATCAGCTCGGGCTTGTCGCGGAGCCGTCCGAGCTGGTCGGGGTGCTCGATGAGCGCCCGCAGGCCACCGGAGATCGTCGCGCTCGTCGTGTCGTGACCGGCCGTCGCGACGATGACGTAGTAGGACGCGGTGTCGAAGTCGTTGAGGGGCTCGCCGTCGACCCGCGCGTTCGCGATGGCGGACGCGAGGTCGTCCGTCGGGTTCTTGCGGCGCGCCTCCGTCAGCTCCTGGAAATAGGCGAAGAAGTCGAGCAGGACCTGCAGTTTCTCCTCGTTCGTCGCGCCGCGCTGGAACTCGTCGTCATCGCCGCCGAAAAGCTCCTGCGTCAGCTTCAGCATGCGGCCGAAGTCGCTCTCCGGAAGGCCGAGCAGCGACAGGATGACGTACAGCGGGAAATGGACGGCGACCTCCTGGGCGAAGTCGCATTCGCCGCCGAGGTCCACCATCCGGTCGACGTACCGTTTCGCCAGTTCCTTGATGCGCGGTTCCAGCGCCCGCATCGCGCGCGGCCGGAACCAGTCCGCCCCGATCGCCCGGATGACCCGGTGGTCGGGGTCGTCCATGTGGATCAGCGTCCGCAGCGCGATGCCCTGCTCGGCCCGCTGCCGGTTCAGCTCGTCGAACTCGGCGGTGCCGAGCAGCGGCCGGGGCGCGTTGAGGAAGATCTGGTGGTTGCGCTCGATCTCCAGGACGTCCTCGTTCTTGGTGATCGCCCAGAACGGGGTGTAGCCGGGGGCGTCCACCCAGTGCACCGGCGACTCGCGGCGCAGCAGCGCGAGCGACTCATGGAACCGCCGGTCGTCCGCGTAGGCCTTCGGGTCGGCCAGGTCGAGGCCCGCCCGCTCCACGGTCAGCGTCATCGCTCCGCTCCTTGATCGTGACTGCCGCCACACAGGAACCTACGGGCCCGAATCCGGTTCGGTCAACGCCGCCGGGCCGGACGGCGCTTCCCGGGCGCCGGCCGGTCGCGACCGCTGGATTCCGGTGGACTAGATGTCGGTGAAGTCGCCGTGCCGGCCGCGGCCGTCGGCGAACCGGGCGGCGCCCTCGATGGCGTCGGCGAGCGAGCCGATGCCGTGCCGGTACTCGATGGCGAGCGCCTCGTCCTCGGGACGTCCCTCCGCGTCCAGCGCGGACATCCGGTCGTTGCGCAGGCAGGTCTGCGGGAACCCGGCCAGCTCCGCCGCGAGCGCCTCGGCGGCCTCCCGCGACGTGCCCGCCGGGACGAGCCGGTTCGCGAGGCCGATCTCGAACGCCTCCCGCGCGCCGACGGGACGCCCGGTGAGGATGAGGTCCATCGCGCGGCTCGCGCCGATCAGCCGGGGCAGCCGGAACGTGCCGCCGTCCACGAGCGGGACGCCCCAGCGGCGGCAGAAGATCCCGAATGTCGCGTCCTCCTCCACGACCCGGAGGTCGCACCAGAGGGCCAGCTCCATCCCGCCGGCGACCGCGTGGCCGGCGACGGCCGCGATCACCGGCTTGGACAGCCGCATCCGCGTGCAGCCGAGCGGGCCGTCCGCCGGCGGCGGCTCGACGCGCGGGCTGCGCTCCGTGCCGATCGACTTGAGGTCGGCGCCGGCGCAGAACGTCCCGCCCTCGCCCCACAGGACGGCGACGCCCGCGCCGTCGTCCGCGTCGAACGCCCGGAACGCGTCGGCCAGCTCGCGCGCCGTCGTCCCGTCCACGGCGTTCCGGCTCTCGGGACGCGACATGATCACCGTAGTGACCGCCCCGTCCCGCTCAACCCGCACCGCCACACGCCCTCCCCTGGCCGCCACTTCGTTGACCTGCGGCGTGTTGTTGTTTTCGGCGCGCTCATAACAACAACACGCCGCAGGTCAACGCATCCGGTGCACCGAACGCTAGTCGGCGGTGAACGCGCCGTCGGCCAGGTCCTTGAAGCGGTCGAGGTCCTCGGGCGGGGCTTCGATCGCGCGGAGCGGGTCGGCGTCGGCCAGGTGCGTCCGAGCGTAGAGGCGGGCGACGAGCGCCTTGCGGTCGGCCCCGGAGTCGGTGCGCTCCCAGCCGGCCTGCTCCAGCAGCAGCGCCGCCGCGTACACGTCCGCCATGTACTGGGCGAGGGGGAAGAGCCGCGCCTCGGCGACGGTCCGGTCGAGGCCGCGCCACGTTTCTATGGCCCGCCGGAGATGCCCGATGCGGTCGTTGACCAGGTCGGCGGTCGCGTCGTCCCCGCCCGGCGCCTGCCGGACGGCCTGGGTGAGCCGTTCGAGGAACGGCTCGTGCGCGTCCTGCCGCTCGATGGCGCGGCGGACGTCCAGGCACAGGATGTTGTCGCCGCCCTCCCAGATGGGGTTGACCTGCGCGTCCCGCAGGATGCGCGCCACCGGCCACTGCTCGATGTACCCGTTGCCGCCGTGGATCTCGATGGCGTCGCTCGCCGCCGTCACGCCCAGCCGGGACGCCCGCAGCTTGATCAGCGCGGCGCCGATGCGGAGGCGCGGCCGGCCGAGATACCCGTCGAACACGAGCGCCTGGGCGGCCTCGGTCTCCACGATCAGCTCGGCGAGCTTGCGCCGCATGAGCGGCTGCTCGATGAGCGCGGCGCCGAACGCCTCCCGCGCCCCCGCGTAGCAGAGCGACTCGACCAGCGCCCGCCGCGCGCACCCGAGACCCATCATCGAGATGCCGAGACGCGCGCCGTTCGTCAGTTCCATCATGCGCGCGAGGCCCTTGCCGTCCCCGCCCTGGCCGGCACTGGAGGACGGGGCCAGCAGGAACGCCTCCGCGTCGGTGAACTCGATCTCCGCCGACGCGACCGACTTCGTGCCGAGCTTGTCCTTGAGGCGCCGGATCCGGACGCCGTTGCGCGACCCGTCCCGCCGCTCCTTCAGGACGAGGAACGGCGCGATCCCCCGGACCCCGTCGGCGGCGCCTTCGGACTTGGCCAGCACCACGAACGCCGACCCGTTGGCGTTGGACGCGAACCACTTGAGCCCGTTGAGCCGCCAGGCGTCGCCGTCCTTGGACGCGGTCGACTCCAGCGCGCCGAGATCCGACCCGCCCGACCGTTCCGTCAGCATCTGCGCCGCCTCGCCGGACATCTCCCCGGCCGCGAACAGCTCCCGCACCCGCTCCTTGACGTCCTGCGGAGCGAACATCTCCGTCAGCCGCACGACCATGTCGCCGCCGGTGCCGAGCGCGCACGCCATGCCGATGTCGGCCTGGTCGAGCAGGTAGCTCCAGGCCACGCCCAGCGGCGCGGCGTCGACCCCGTTCGCCTGCGCCTCCGCGACGAAGTCGGGCCGGGTGAACGACGTCGCGACGAGGTCCCGCCGGGCCGCCTCGAAGGACGGCGGCATGACGACCTCGCTGACGTCGCGTCCCCACCGGTCGTACTTCTCCAGCCGCGGCGGGTTCCGGTCGGTCTCCTCGGCGCGCTCGGCGATCGGCCCGCCCATCAGCGCGCCCATCTCCTTCAGCCGCGGCTCGGCCCAGCCGAACCCGTCCCCGAGGTGCCGCCGCATGAGGAACCGCAGCGTGGGATCGCAGTCGTACCAGTTGCGGCCCACCGCACCCTGGTAGCGCTCGGTCGCGTACCGGCGCGCCTTCTCCGCGTCACCGAACGGCAGCCGGTCGAACGGCTCGATCAGATAGGACGTCATACCATCGGACATTACACTTTCTCATCACATGATGGAAGCCTGTAAGGTATCCGCGGGGCATCGCGGAGCAAACGATCATGCCGATACCCTTTTGCCCGGTCACAGGGGGTGGGCTGGTGTTCGGGATCTTCAAGCGGCGGCGCGAGGACGAACTGGCGCAGATCGAGGCCGAGATCACCGCGTTCGGCGAGGAACTCGCCCGGCTGCCGCTCGACCCGGACGAGCACGGCGCCGACCCCGACCTGATGGCCGACTACGCCCGTGCCCTGGACGCCTACGACCAGGCCAAACGCCGTTTCCTCGGCGACCGCGACCGCGCGGACGCCGCCGACGTCCTGCGCACGCTCGACGAGGGACGCGGCACGCTCGCGCGCGTCAACGCCGTCCTGTCGGGCCGCCCCCTCTGCTTCTTCGATCCGCGCCACGGCCCGTCCGCGCAGCGCATCGCCTGGGCGCCGCCGGGCGGCGCGCACCGCGACATCGACGTGTGCGCGGCCGACGCGATCCGGCTGACCGAGGGGCTGCCGCCGATCGCGACGGGCGTCCGGCCGCCGCCCGCGCCTCCGCGCCCGCGTCCCGCGCCCACGAAGACCGCGCCCCGGCCCGGGAAGCGGCCGGCGCCGTTCAAGGTGGCGCCTCCCGGACTCGGCGAGAAGCACCACGTCAAAGGGCGGGGCGATGGCGAAGCACTGCTGCGGCAACCCGAATGGGACGTGCCGTCGATACTCGTCGTCCGCCTCCACGGGGGCGGGAAGGTCGGACACGTCCGCCAAGGAAAGGCTCAGCGGCTCGCGGATGCGCCCCTGCCCTTCCGCATCGTGCGTCCGGTCTCCCTGGGCACCGAATGGCCCCTCCAACTGCGCATCGAAAGCACCGGCACCTGGTCGGCCTGGCTGCAACCCGGTGACAGCGCTCCCTCCCTCGACCGGACCATCGCCTCACGCGGCCCGTTCCTCTGCCGCTACATCGGCGGCGCGGCGCGAATCCAGATGGACCACAGGGAAGGCGGCAAGTTCTCCGTCACCGAGCTGACCCCGGAATTCGGCCACGGCCCGACCGTCCTCTCCGGCAAGGGAATCTCCTCCGCCGAAGGCGAACTGGCGGGCTCGGCGTTCCTGCTCGTGGAGGCGCGAGGCGAGTGGCTGGTCCGGGTGGCCTAGAGTCGACTCCAGCCATGGACCATCCGGAGATCCGCCCGCTCACCGCCCGCTCGGTGGTGCTGAGCACGCTCCTGGGCGTCCATCCGCCGCGCCTCCCGGCCCGCCACCTCGTCCGCGTCGGCGACCTGTTCGGCATTGCCGAGGGGACGATCCGGGTCGCGCTCTCGCGCATGGTCACCGCCGGCGACCTCGTCCCGTCCGGCGGCGAGTACACCCTGACCGAACGCCTGCTCGCCCGCCAGGCCCGCCAGGACGAGAGCCGCTCGCCGCAGACCCTCCCCTGGGACGGCACCTGGGAGATCGCCGTCATCACCGCCGAACGCCGCCCGGCCGCCGACCGCGCCGCGCTGCGCCAGGCGATGTCCGCGCTTCGCCTGGCCGAACTGCGCGAGGGCACCTGGCTGCGTCCCGCCAACCTGACCCGCACACGGCCCGCCCCGGTCGTCCGCCAATGCACCTTCCTGACCGGCCGTCCCGAAGAAGACCCCGCCGCACTGGCCGCCACCCTCTGGGACCTGGACGCCTGGACGACCAGAGCCGATTCCCTCCGCACGGCCTTGACCGAGGCAACCGACATCGCCGACCGCTTCACCCTGGCCGCCGCCGTCCTCCGCCACCTCCTGAACGACCCGCTGCTGCCTCCGCCCCTCCTCCCGCCGACCTGGCCGGGCCCGGCACTACGCGACCTCTACAAGCAATTCGAGAAGGACTTCGCGCAACTCCTGACAACCCAAGTGCTGACCTGACCAGGCCTGACAAACCCCTGGCACCGGCCGCCCGCGACCTCTACCCTGACAATCCGCCGGACGGGAGGTTCGATGGACCGGGCAGAGCAGGCGGCATCCTTATTACCGCATGTCAAACGATTAGCCGAAGAACACGGCCCAGCCCTGAAACGCGCCCACACACTCCTCCTGGACGGATCATTAGAGGGAAACAGGAACTGACAATGGCCGATTCTAATCGCTGGCGCGGATATTCTTCGGAGGAGATCGAAGCGCTGTCGGACTGGCGCATCTTCGATGAAGAACTCAAGGAACGTGAATGCCCGCATTGCCACCGAGTGCGGCTTCGCATCTATATGTACAGGTCGCGGGACACGGGCAGCCTGGCCACGCAGATCTGGTGCCCACACTGCCACAGCTACTCTGGCTGGACGGGACCGTATCCGCCGAAGCTTTCCATCAGCGATCCTCTGGTGAACCTTCCAACTGAGGAGTTCGCGGACCTCAACCGGGACGAGGACACGCTCTTCGAGCACCTGGACGCACTCTGGGCCGATGGGGTCCTGCCTCAGCAGGTGACGCGCGGGTGAGCGGGACGTCCGCTTGGGAGCCGCGGGTGTGGCCGCGCGACGCGGCGGCGGCCACGACTCTCCGGAGTTGGCTCTCGGAGCCCGGGGCGACTCTCTACGCGCTGGATCTCGACTTCCGCGGCGCCGATCTCGAGGGCGCCCACTTTATCGAGGCGTGGTTGAGCGGTTCGGACTTCTCCGGCTGCCGCCTCAGCCGCAGCCTGCTGTGGAGGGCGCACTGCGAGAGAACGGTCTTCACCTCGGCGGATCTGACCGAGATCGATCTGGTGAAGTCCTTCCTGGAGGAGGCGGACTTCGCCGGGGCTCGTATGACCGGAGCCAAACTGGGACGCGCGGAGTGCCTGCGGACCTCGTTCGGCGGAGCCGACCTGAGACGGGCGGACCTCGGGGACGGGTTGTTCATCGCCTGCGACATGAAGTGCGCCGACCTGCGCGATGCCAAGGTGACGATGGCCGCCTTCGGGGAGACGGACTTCACGAACGCGCGGGTGGCCGGCATGACGGGAAGTGCGGTCGGCTCCATCGTCCTCACTGCCGGAGCAGCGACCGAGGAACTCGCCGGCGCCCGGCTGGAGCAATGGTTCAGCCGGAACGGCGCCCATGTGTCAGTGGCGGACTGATGCCGTCCTGAGCACTCCGCGCGAAGTCATGCGACCATGGGATGGGCATGAGCAGTTATCACGAGATATTCATCAGGACTGACAACTCTACGGAGCAGCTCATCGCCGATCTGGCGACGGCGGCGGACTGCGAGATGGAGAGACTCGGGCCGGAGTACGATCCCATCGCCTATGCCGGGCTGGTCGGCAATGCGGCGGTCGAGGTCGAACTGCATCATGAATTCGAGGACGACTTCGGCATGAGTTTCTCCCAGTATCCGATCGTCATCACACTTCGCTCTTTCATCAGCGACAAGGCGCATGAGAAGAGGGTGGCCATGGATATCTTTGAGAAGATGGCGGCGATCGGCGGCTATGCGATGATTCTCGCATTCGATCTCCAGATACTGATAGCGGAACACCCGGCCCGGAACGAGTGAAAGCAGGCCGGGATCGTGCTCTGGACCGGCGGGATCGCCTGTCTCAGCGGGTATCGCGCGAGCGGCGGGTGTTGCGTTACCTGTAGGAGCCGGTGCGGAGGTCGTCCAGGAGGGATGGGGCGGTCGGGTGCCAGTTGTACTCGGTCTCTGCGCGGGTCGGGTCCAGAGGGGACGAGCGGGTCAGGACGTCGGCGAAGGGGCCCAGGAGGTCGCGGGCCTCGGCCCGGGTCAGGGAGATCGCTTTGGCGCCGGCCGTTTCGGCTACGGCGGTGGCGATGGCGCGCATCGGGGTGCTGGTCCGGGAGGCCGCGTTGATGATCGTGCGGCCGGAGGGGCGGGTCGCGGCGGCGGTGTAGAGGGTCGCGAGGTCGTCGACGTGGACTGAGGACCATTCGTTGGCGCCGTTCTCGATGTAGGCGGTCACGCCGTTCTGCCGGGCGGACGCGAACATGCCGTCCAAGAGGCCGGAGCCGCCCCGGCCGTAGATCAGCGCGGCGCGGATGATGGTGGCGTTCTCGGCCTGGAGTGCTTGGCGTTCGCCCAGCACCTTCCAGGGCTGCGGGGACGTGTCCGGGTCGGTCGGGGTGTCCTCGGTGACCGGCTTTCCGGCGGTGTCCGGGTAGACGAGGCCGGTGCTCGTGTAGACGAGGGGCTTGGCGGTGGAGAGGAAGGCGTCCAGGGCGGCCTCTTCCATCTCGCGCATGCGCGGGTTCAGGTAGTCCACAGCGGTGTGGATGACCGTGTCGGATGCGGCGGCCGCCTCGCGCAAGGTGCCGGTGGAGGTCAGGTCACCGCGGACGGGCTTCGCTCCCAGTGCGGTGATGCGTGCTTCGGAGGCGTCCGAGCGGGCCAGGGCGGAGACCTCGTGTCCCGCCTTGATGAGGTGTTCGGCGACCACGCCGCCCAGGTAGCCGCTGGCGCCCGTCATGAAGATGTGCATTCGCTGTTCCCTTCGGTGCTCGACGTCCACGCTGCCTTCGCGGGCCGGGGGGGCGGCCAGGGACTGAGAGTGCCAGGCTGGGCGGGAAGGGTCCGCCGTACCGTGGACGCATGGACAAGCGCGCGTTGGCGGGGTTCCTGCGGGCCAGGCGGGAGCGGGTCCGCCCCGAGGACGTCGGGCTGCCGCGCGGGTCGCGGCGCCGGACGCCGGGGCTGCGCCGCGAGGAGGTGGCGCAACTCGCCCACATCTCGGTCGACCACTACAGCCGGCTGGAGCAGGCGCGGGGACGCCACCCGTCCCGGCAGGTGCTGTACGGGATCGCACGGGCGCTGCGGCTGTCCGGCCAGGAGCGGGCCCACCTGTTCGAGCTCGCCGGGGAGCGCGAGCGGGACCGCGTGGACGGACCGTCCCGCGAGGTGGCGCCGGGCACGCTGAGCCTGCTCGACCGGCTCACCGACGCGCCCGCCTTCGTCGTGGACGACACGTGCCGCGTGCTGGCCTGGAACCCGCTGGCCGCCGCCCTGTTCGGGGACTTCGCGCGGCAGGGCGGACCCGACCGGAACCTGCTGCGCCGCTACTTCCTCGAACCCGATGGCCGGGTGGTCGACCATTCCGCGTTCGTGGTCACGTCCGTCAGCTATCTGCGAGTGGCGATGGCCCGGTATCCCCGGAACATGGAGATCCGGGGGTTGGTGGACGAGTTGGTGGAGGGCAGCGCGGAGTTCGCGCGCCTGTGGGAGTCGCAGGAGCTGCGGATCGAGCACCATGCGCGGGAGCGGTTCGCGCATCCGCGGGTGGGTGAGGTCGAGCTCGACTTCGACATCCTCACCGTCCCCGGCCAGGACCAGCAGCTGATCATCTTCACGGCCGAGCCGGGGTCGAGGGCGTACGAGACGCTGCGGCTGCTCAAGGTCGCCGGGACGCCGCGCATGGACGTCCCCGCCTGATTTGCGCCCCCTCGGATTGGGGGGTGTGGGATTGTTCTGGGACGGCCGCCGTGTGTGCGGTGCTTCCAGGCCTGCTCTGCGGGAGGACGGCTACGTGTCCGACTTCGATGATCTGGTGGCGGCCGAGCGGCGCAGGATCGAGGGGGAGGCGGCGGCGCGTGCCGCCGGGGAGAACCGCCGGCGGCACGGGGAACTGCCAGAGTGGCAGCAGGTCGTCGGTCATGTGCGGGAACTGCTGGCGGCTTCGGCGCGGCACCTTCGGGAGGCCGGGGTCCCGCCCGTTCCCGTGTTGGAGCAGCGCGGGGTCAATCAGCGGTTGGAGCTCTGGGGGCTGCTGCTCGTCGGGCGCGTTGTAGTCGTCGGTCATCGCTGGCAGCTCGGGCCTTTCGACTTGGACGCCGAGGGTCGCGCGCATCCGACCAGCCGTACCGTGCCGCTGATACCCGCCTATCCCCTGTCGGACAATCCCGCGCGTAACAAGAAGATGCGCAAGGCTCGGCTCCGGACGGGAGTCGCGGCCGATCAGCAGGTGATATGGGGGAAGGGGGACGCGTTCGTTCTCGACCCGGTCATGGGGGTCGAGACCGGTCGCGTCGCCTGTTTTGGCAAGGGGGCGGACGGTGCTCCGGTGGTGCTCACCGGCGATTCCGCCGCTGGTCAGCCCTTGCAGCCCGTCCTCGCGGAGGCCGTTGCCCGGTGCATCGCCCAGAGCGGCCGGCGCTGACGCCCATCGGCTCAGGCTCTCAGGCGAACTCGATCAGCTGGCGGACGGCTTGGGCGGTGTGGAGGTTGTCGAAGCCCTCGTTGACGGCGGCCAGGGGGAGGCTGCCCGAGAGCAGGGCGTCCACGGGGAGGACGCCGTTGCGGTACATGGCGATGAAGCGGGGGACGTCGCGGCGCGGCACACAGGAGCCCAGGTAGCTGCCGCGCAGCGTCTTCTCCTCGGCGACCAGGCTGAGGGCGGGCAGTGTCAGCGGCGTGTCCGGGGCGGGCAGGCCGACGGTGACCGTCGTGCCGCCTGGGCGGGTGGCGGCGTACGCCTGTTCCAGGACGGGGACGACGCCCGTCGTGTCGATGACCTTCTCGGCGCCGCCGGAGGTCAGGTCTCGGAGGGCGTCGGTCGCGTCCGGGCCGCCCTCGATGGGGTGGGCGCCCAGTTCCTCCGCCAGGTCCAGTTTGTCCGCGACTAGGTCGATCGCGTAGATCGTTGCGGCACCGGCGGCCTTCGCGGCGAGGACGGCGGCCAGGCCGACGCCGCCCAGGCCGAAGACGGCGACGGTGTCGCCGGGGGTCACGGCGGCGCTGTAGAGGGCGGCGCCGGCGCCGGTGAGGACGGCGCAGCCGAAGAGCGCCGCGATGTCGAACGGCAGGTCGCGGTCGATCTTCACGGCGGAGCGGGACGAGACGACCGTGTACTCCGAGAACGCCGAAACGCCCAGGTGGTGGTGGGGGCGGGTGCCGTCCGGGGCGACGAAGCGCTTGCCGCCGCCGAGCAGGGTGCCCGCGCCGTTGGCCGCCGCGCCGGGGCCGCAGAGGGCGGGACGTCCGCCGACGCAGCGCTCGCAGTGACCGCAGGCCGGGACGAAGGCGAGGACGACATGGTCACCGGGGACGAACTCGGTCCCCGGGCCGGTCTCGACCACTTCGCCGGCGGCCTCGTGGCCGAGCGCCATCGGGAGCGGGCGGGGGCGGGACCCGTTGATCACGGAGAGGTCGGAGTGGCACAGCCCCGCCGCGCCGATCCTGATCAGCAGCTCGCCGGGACCGGGCGGGTCGAGCCGCAGGTCGGCGATCTCCAGCGGACGGGACGCGGCGTACGGGGCAGGCCGCCCCGACTCGACCAGGACGGCGGCACGGGTCTCGATCATGGGGTGAGCAGCTTCTCCATCTCGGCGCGGACGGCGCCCGTGATCTCGACCGGGCGGCGGGTGCGCCGGTCGACGAAGACGTGCACGAAGTGGCCCTCGGCGACGAGCTCGCCGTCGGACGCCCGGAACATCCCGATCTCCCAGCGGACGCTGGAGCGGCCCAGGCTGCCGATGCGGAGCCCGACCTTGATCGCGTCCGGGAACGACACCTCGGCCTTGTACTCGCAGTGCGACTCCACGCACAGCCCGATGGCGGCGGACGCCGCGGGGTCGAAACCGGCCGTCCGGATCATCCACTCGTTGATGACGGTGTCCATGAGCGAGTAGTGGACGACATTGTTGACGTGCCCGTAGACGTCGTTGTCCTTCCACCGGGTCGGGACGTTCTCCCAGTGCTGGTACTCGCCGGTCATGAGGGGCAGCCTAGGGGCGTCCCGGCGGTGGCGCCGCATCGGCCCGGCAGGACGGTGACCATGCCAAACGTCGTCCGGGCGGGCCGGTGCACACGCCCAACGCGCCCGAGCCCCATGCGGGGGCGGCGTTCACGAGGCCGCAGGGAAGTCGGGGGACGTCGCGGGGAAATGTCGGGACGGAAGCAACCTTTTCCCGCTTCGTTGGTTCTCAAGGCATGAGGTTGCATCGCGGACTCGCCGCGACGGGCGACGGCACGCCCGCCGACGGCCTACCCGGCAGCGCCGTGCCCGCCGGCGGTGAACGCAGCAGCGGTACACCCGGCAGCGGTACACCCGGCGGCATGCTCGCAGACGCCACGGCCGCCGATGGGGCACCGGCCGCCGACGGCGAGCGCGTGACCGGTCATGTGCTGGCGGCGCTGTTCCGCACCCACCACCTGTCGCTGGTGCGGCTCGCGGTGCTGCTCGTGGGCGACCAGGCCGGCGCGGAAGACCTGGTCCAGGACGTGTACGCCCGGATGCAGCGGCGCCATGAGCGGCGGGGCGGAGGTGGCGGCCTGCCGTCCACGCAGCCGGAACTGCTCGCCTACGCGCGCACCGCCGTCCTGAACGCCGGCCGGACGCTGCTGCGCCGCCGGGCCCTGACGCACCGGCTGTTCCAGGCTCCCCGGCCGGTGTGGTCGGCGGAGAACGACGCGCTGGTCGCCGACGACCGGCGGCGGGTGCTGCACGCGCTGGGCCGCCTGCCCGCCCGGCAGCGGGAGGCGATCGTCCTCCGCTACTACCTCGACCTGTCCGAGTCGGAGATCGCCGCGGCCATGGGCGTCCGGCCGGGCACCGTCAAGTCGACCATCTCCCGGGGCCTGGACGCGCTCCGCGACCGGTACGAGGAGGAACGATGACCGGGTTCTCCGACGAGCTGCTGCGGGCGGCCCTGGCCGACGCGGCCGGCACCGTCCGCCCCGAGGAGCTGCGGCCGCTGCCCGCCCCGTCCCGGCGCGGCCGCCCGTTCGCGCTGCCGCTCGCCGGGCTGGTCGCCGCGACGGCGGCCGCGGTCGCCGCCGTCGTCCTCGTCGCGCCGTGGGCGCAGCACGGACGGGACGGCGCGCCGCCCCGCTACGCCCTCGCGTCCTACGCGGGCGCCGAGTACGTCCTCGACGGCGCGTGGCCTCCGGGCGGGGAGACGGTGACGGTACGCAGGTCCGATACCGGCCGGCCGGTCGCGACCGTGCCCGCGCCGGCGGGGTCGGGCGGCTTCCGCGACTCCGCCGACTCCGGGGACAACCGGACGTTCGTCCTCACGACCGCCGACCCGGGGGCCTGCGAGATCGACTTCTACCGGCTCACGCTCGGCACCGACGGGCGGCCGGAGGGGCCGCCGGCCCGGTTGCGCGGCGCCGGGCTGCGGCAGCGGATGGGCGAAGGGCCCGAGCAGTTGGCCGTGTCTCCAGGCGCACGCCGGATCGCGTACGCGGGCAGTGAGTGCGGTGGCGAACCCGCCGGCGGGACCATCACGGTCGTCGACCCCTCCACCGGTGACCGCCGGGTCACCCGGCTCCCGCCCCGCGCCTTCGCCAACTCCCTGCACTGGGCGCCGAACGGCCGGGACCTGGTCTTCGAGACGGCGGGCGACTACCGGGACCGCGGCCTGTCCACCCTGGACACCGAGACGGGCAAGATGAGCGAGATCCGCCTGGAGGCCGGCGGCGCGACGCTGCTCGGCGCCGCGTTCGACAAGGACGGGACGCACATCGTGGCGCTGGTGCGCGGCGGCGACCGGAACCGGGTGGTCTGGTACGCGACGGCCACCAAGACGATCACGAGGCGGGTGGAGTTGCCGCCGAGCGCTCCCGAGGCGCCCACGGACTTCACGGCGTACGGGGACCGGGTCGTGGCGATGATCGGTGATCAGGTGCACGTCGTCACCGGGACGAAGGTCGTCACCGACCGGATCGGCGAGGACGGCCGGCCCTTGCCCTGATGACCCGGCGACCATTTCCTCCTGGAGGCACCGAGAAGGCCCGCCCTCGGCGAGGGCGGGCCCTGGGGCGCGGGGGTCAGTGGCGGCGGCCACCGCCCCGGAATCGGGCCAGCAGGCCGCGCACCTTGGCCTGCGTGCGGGGATCGCGGGCGTAGCGCTCGGCCTTCGCCCGCATCTTGCGGCCCTGCGGACCGCGGGCGTACCTCATGATCCGGTCGACGACGGAAGGCATGTGCGTCCTCCTCGGACTAGGTCCTCCTTCAACGAGTGCCCGGTCCCAGAAGTTCAGAACGCCTCGTCCAGGGTGACGCTCCCCTCCACGCCGATCTGGTACGCCGAAACCCGCCGCTCGAAGAAGTTGGACAGCTCCTGGACGTCCTGCAGCTCCATGAACGCGAACGGGTTGGCGGTGCCGTAGCGGGCCGGGAGCCCGAGCCGGACGAGCCGCTGGTCCGCCACGTATTCGAGGTAGGCGCGCATGTCGTCGGCGCTCATGCCGGGCAGCCCGTCGCCGCACAGGTCGCGGGCGAACGCCAGTTCCGCCTGGACGGCCTCCTCCAGCATCGTGGTGACCTGGGACGTCAGCTCGGCGTCGAACAGCTCCGGTTCCTCGGCCCGGACGGTGTCGACCACGGAGAACGCGAATTCCATGTGCATCGACTCGTCCCGGAACACCCAGTTCGTCCCGGAGGCGAGGCCGTTCAGCAGGCCGCGCGACCGCAGCCAGTACACGTACGCGAAGGCGCCGTAGAAGAACAGCCCCTCGATGCAGGCCGCGAAGCAGATGAGGTTGAGCAGGAACGTCCGGCGGTCGCCGGCGCTCCGGAGCTCGTCCAGGGCGCCGAGCGAGTCGATCCAGCGGAAGCAGAACTCCGCCTTCGCCCGGATGGACGGGATGTGCTCGATCGCCGCGAACGCCCGTGCGCGCTCGTCGTGATCGGGCAGGTAGGTGTCCAGGAGGGTCAGGTAGAACTGTACGTGGACGGCCTCCTCATATAGCTGCCGCGATAGGTAGAGCCGCGCCTCCGGGGCGTTCACGTGCTTGTAGAGGTTCAGCACCAGGTTGTTCGCCACGATCGAGTCGCCGGTGGCGAAGAACGCGACGAGCCGGTTCACGAGGTGCAGTTCGGCGGGGGTGAGCCGCTCCAGGTCGGCGAGGTCGGAGGCGAGGTCCACCTCCTCCACCGTCCACGTGTTGCGGATCGCGGCCCGGTACCGCTCGTAGAAGTCGGGGTAGCGCATGGGCCGCAGGGTCAGGTCCAGGCCGGGGTCGAGCAGCATGCCGCGTCCTTCCGTCCGCGCGCTCACTGGCACGCCTCGCAGGTCTCGGGGTTCTCCAGGGAGCACACGGCCGCCGCGGAGGCGACGGTCGTCTGCGCGATGCGCGTCGCCGGGCGGGAGCGCAGGTAGTACGTCGTCTTGAGGCCCGCGCGCCACGCGTACGCGTACATCGAGGAGAGCTTGCCGATCGTCGGCGTCTCCATGAACAGGTTCAGCGACTGCGACTGGTCGATGTAGGGGGTGCGGGCGGCGGCGAGGTCGATGAGCGCCTTCTGCGGCAGCTCCCAGGCCGTCCGGTAGAGGGTGCGCATCTCGTCGGGCAGGTCGGTGAGGCCCTGGACGGAGCCGTTCGCCTTCTTCACCGCCTCCCGGACGGCCGGCGTCCACAGCCCGAGCGACTTCAGGTCGTCGACCAGGTAGCCGTTGATCTGCAGGAACTCGCCGGACAGCGTCTCGCGCTTGAACAGGTTGGACACCTGCGGCTCGATGCACTCATAGCAGCCCGCGATGGACGCGATCGTCGCGGTCGGCGCGATCGCGACGAGCAGCGAGTTGCGCAGCCCCGTCTCGGCGACGCGCGCCCGGAGCTCGGCCCACGCCTCGGGACGGGTCTGGATCGCGTCCGGGAAGTGGTCGACGTGGAGCCGGCCGCGAGCGGTGCGGGTCATGCCGTAGGCGGGCAGCGGGCCGTGCGCGGCGGCGAGATCGGCGGACGCCCCGTAGGCGGCCAGCGCGATCTCCTCGGCGATGCGCGTCGAGAGCGCGCGGGCCTCGTCCGAGTCGAACGGAAGGCGCAGCGTGAAGAAGACGTCCGCCAGGCCCATCACGCCCAAGCCGACCGGTCGCCACTTGCGGTTGGCCTTCTCCGCCTCCGGCGTGGGGTAGAAGCCCCTGTCGATGGTGCGGTCCAAGAACCGGACGGCGGTGCGGACGGTGGAACGAAGCCGATCCCAGTCGACCCCTGCCGGCGTGACGTGCGCGGCCAGATTCACCGATCCGAGGTTGCAGACGGCCGCTTCGCCATCGCCGGTGACTTCCAGGATCTCCGTGCACAGGTTCGACAGGTGGACGGTCTGGCCGGGCTCGGCGGTCTGGTTGCAGGCGCGGTTGGCGGCGTCCTTGAACGTCATCCACCCGTTGCCCGTCTCCGCGAGGGTGCGCATCATCCGCCCGTACAGCTTGCGCGCCGGGACCTGCCGGACGAACCGCCCGTCCCGCTCCGCCGACCGGTACGCCTCGTCGAACGCCTCGCCCCACAGGTCGGCCAGCTCGGGGACCTCCTTCGGGTCGAACAGCGACCAGACCGCGTCGTCCTCGACCCGGCGCATGAACTCGTCCGGGACCCAGTTGGCGAGGTTGAGGTTGTGGGTGCGGCGCGCGTCCTCGCCCGTGTTGTCGCGCAGTTCGAGGAACTCCTCGACGTCGGCGTGCCACGGCTCCAGGTACACGCAGGCCGCGCCCTTGCGGCGCCCGCCCTGGTTGACGGCGGCGACGGACGCGTCCAGCGTGCGCAGCCACGGCACGATGCCGTTCGAACGCCCGTTGGTGCCGCGGATCAGCGACCCCCGCGACCGGACCTTCGTCCACGAGATCCCGATGCCGCCCGCGTACTTGCTGAGCCGCGCGACCTGCCCGTACCGGTCGTAGATCGACTCCAGCTCGTCGCGCGGCGAGTCGAGCAGGAAGCACGACGACAGCTGCGGGCGGCGCGCCGCCGCGTTGAACAGCGTCGGCGAACTGGGCAGGTAGCGCAGCGTGCCGAGCAGCCCGTACAGCTCCGCCGCCTCCTCCACGGTGTCGGCGAGGCCGCAGGCGACGCGCAGCAGGAAGTGCTGCGGACGCTCCAGGACGAGCCGCGAACGCGGATGCCTCAGCAGGTACCGGTCGTAGAGGGTGCGCAGCCCGAAGTACTCGAACCGGTCGTCGGCGGAGTCGTCGGCGAGCGCGTCGAGGGCGTCGGCGTTGGCGGCGACGAACGCGGCCGGGCCGTCCGCCAGCAGGCCCGCGCCGTGCGCGGCGGCGACCGACTCGGCGAACGTCGCGACGCCCGCGGACGCCGCCTCGTCCCTGATCCGGGCGCCGAGCAGCCGCGCGGCGACCTTGGAGTACCCGGGTTCGGCGGGCACCAGCGCGGCGGCCTCGCCGATCGCGAGGTCGCGCAGCGCCGCCGCGTCCAGCCCGTTCCCGGAGCGGACGGCGGCCAGCACCCGTCCCGGCTCGACGTCCGGTATGCCGTCGCAGGCGGCCTCGACCTCCGCGCCGATCCCCCGTCGCAACGCCGCCGCGGCCGGCGGCGCCGCCAGAGCCTGTGTCACGTGCCTCTCCCCTCGCAAGCCGCCTCGCGGGGGCATGCGAACGGCGCGCGACGGCACGCCGCGCTCCGCCCTCCGGCCCACCCGCGAGGCCTGGACGTATCGAACTGGCAGGTCTTCGGACTCGCGGGCGCCGCCTTCCGGAGAAGGCGTCCTAGTGGCCGTCGCTTCCCAGGCCCCGATGGGCCCAGTGCTCATAACGGCGGTCGTTCCCGCTCACCGCTGCGGGGCAGTCCCGGATTCGCACCGGGTTCCCTCTTACGACGCCCCCGCCGCGAACGGCGGGGGCGTACCAGCACGGGATTGAACCCTACATCTAGTTCGCGATCTTTGTGCAACCCCAAGATGTTGGGCGTGTCGATGCGGCTGCGAGCTGGGCGCGGGTAGATGGCGGGGCTGGCGGCAGGGTCGGCTGCGGGGTCGGCGGGGGTGGTGGCACGATGGTCCCGTCATGTCCGAACGCCCCCGCGAACCCCTGTTCCGGACCGCCCGCGCGATCGTCTTCGCGACCGCGTGCGTCGCGCTGGCCGTCCTCGGGCACGTCCTCGCAGGTGGGGCCGCGGTCCCGGTGTGGGCGGGGCTGAGCGGGTTCGGGGCGGTCCTCGGCGTGACGCTGATGCTGGCGGGCCACGAGCGCTCCCTCGCCACGATCCTGGGCGGGCTCCTCGGCGGGCAGTTCGCGCTGCACACGCTGTTCACCGCGGCGGCGCCGCACCCCCCGCTCCCGATGCCCGCGATGGCGGATCATGCCGGCGGGGCTCACGCGTCCGGCATGCACGCCGCCATGGCGGCCGGCGCGGACACGATGGCGGCGTCGGCCCCGCACGACCCCAACGGCCTGGTCATGACGCTCGCGCACTGCGTGGCCGCGCTGGTCGCCGCGTGGTGGCTGCGGCGCGGCGAGCGGGCCGCCTGGGCGATGGCCCGCCGGGTCGCCGCCGCGGCCGACCGTCCCGTCCGGCTGCTGCTGGGCCTGCTGGCCGTCGAGCCGGCCGCGTCCCCGCGTCCCGCCCCGGTGCTCCCGGTGGCGGACGTCGCCGCCGCCCTCGGCCGGGTGCTGCGGCACCAAGTGGTCGAGCGGGGTCCCCCGGCGCGTTCGAGGGCGCTCGCACGCTTCTGCTGAGGCGAAGCCTCCGCGTCGAGCGCCGTACGTCACCGGACGCCGATCCGCGGCGCATCCGGCTTCTCTTCCGTACGACTCGAACGGACATTTCCCCATGCCTTTCCTCTCGCATGCCCGCCGTGCCGGCGCTCTCGCGTCCCTCGCGGCCCTCGCCGTGGTCGGCGGGGCGACGGCCGCGTCCGCGCACGTCACCGCCAACCCGACGACCGCCGAGCAGGGCTCCTACGCCAAGGTGTCGTTCCGGGTGCCGAACGAGCGCGACAACGCCTCCACCACCAAGGTCGTGGTGCACCTGCCGGTCGACCATCCGCTGGCGTCGGTGTCCGTCCGCCCGACCCCGGGCTGGACGGTGAAGGCCGAGAAGTCCACGCTGCCGAAGCCGATCAAGTCCCACGGCGGCGAGCTGACCGAGGCCGTCACCACGATCACCTGGTCGGGCGGCAAGATCGAGCCGGGCCAGTTCCAGGAGTTCGACGTCTCCATGGGCCCGCTCCCGACCGACACCGACCAGATCATGTTCAAGGCCGACCAGACGTACTCCAACGGCGAGGTCGTCAAGTGGGAGGAGGAGCAGGCCGAGGGCGGCGCCGAACCGGAGCACCCCGCACCGACGCTCCAGCTCACCCCGAAGGACGCCGCGCCCACGGCGGGCCTCACGGCCGAGCGGAAGCCGGCCGCGAAGAGCACGGCGTCGGCCGATGACGGGACGGCCCGCCTCCTCGGCGGCATCGGCATCGCGGCCGGCGTGATCGGCGTCGGCGTCGGCGGCTACGGCCTGAGCCGCGCGCGGAGCCGGGCATGATCCGGCGGCTCGCGGCGGGCGCCCTGGCGGTCGGGACGGTCCTCGCGCTGACGGCGGCCCCGGCCTCCGCCCACACGGCGCTGACCTCGGCGAACCCGGCGAAGGACGCGACGGTCCCGGCGCCGTCCCAGATCGTCCTCACCTAC
Source organism: Actinomadura chokoriensis (assembly GCF_039529475.1). Classification (NCBI taxonomy): domain Bacteria; kingdom Bacillati; phylum Actinomycetota; class Actinomycetes; order Streptosporangiales; family Thermomonosporaceae; genus Actinomadura; species Actinomadura chokoriensis. The sequence continues at coordinate 67,517 of NZ_BAAAMW010000017.1, forward strand.
GCCGACCCGGTGCGGCTGCCGCGCGTGGTCCTGATGGACGCGTCGAAGAAGCAGTACCAGTCCGGGTCGGCCCAGGCGGTCGACAACAAGGTCACCCAGGCGGTCGGCGGCGCGCTCCCGAACGGGGAGTACACCGTGGGCTGGCGTGTCGTGTCCTCCGACGGGCACCCGGTCGAGGGCACCTACACCTTCACCGTGACGGGTTCCTCGGCGGCCGCGCAGCCCCCCGGCCCCGCCGCCGCGCCGTCGGCGGCCTCGGCGACGTCCGCGGAGAAGTCGTCCGGCTCGTCCGGCTGGCTCTGGATCGGGCTGATCGTCCTGGTCATCGCCCTGGCGGGCGGCGCCGTCGCCTGGCTCCGCCGCTCCTCCGCCACCGAGGACTGACCGCTCGCCCACCGGCTCGGGTGATCACGGCCGCACCCCGTGATCATCCGGCCGGTGGGCGGCGTTCTTTACAGCTATCGGAAAGAACGGGTCACAGCCGGGACGGGGACAGTTCGCGCGGCGGGCCGGCGGGTACGCGGCGCCGCAGAAGGAGTCGCGGGCGACCGCCGACAGGTCCACGGGGAGGGTGCGCATGTTCCGGATGCGGCGGCTGGTGATCACGATGGGAGCGGCCGGGGCGGCCCTGGCGGCCGCGGCCGGGTGCGGCGGCGGAGGGTCGGGCGGGTCCGGGTCGGGCGGCTACGGCGGCGGATCGTCGACGACCTCGGCGGCGCCCACCGGCGGCACGTCCGGCCAGACGATCAAGACGGCGAGCGTGGGGAGCCTCGGGCCGATCCTGGTCGACGGCGCGGGGCGGACGGTCTACCTCTTCGAGAAGGACAAGGGGAACCAGTCGTCCTGCTCCGGGTCGTGCGCGTCGGTCTGGCCGCCGGTCACGACCAGCGTGAAGCCCCAGCCCGGGTCGGGCGCGGACGCCTCGAAGCTGAGCACCACCAAGCGGAGCGACGGCACCACCGAGGTCAGCTACGCCGGGCACCCGCTGTACTACTACGCGCCGGACGGCACCTCCAGCGGCAGCACCGGAGGGCAGGGCCTCGACCAGTTCGGCGCCAAGTGGTACGTGCTGTCGCCGTCCGGCAGCGCGGTCACCAAGTAGGTCCGCCATGGGTGATCGCGATGCGTGACCTCCTGCGCTACCTGGGCGTCCTGCTCCTGTTCGGCGTCGGCGCCGTCCATCTGTACGAGTACTACGCCGACGATTTCCGGGTCATCCCGACCATCGGCGTCCTGTTCCTGCTCAACTTCATCGGGGGCGTGGTGCTCGGGCTGCTCCTGGCGCTGCCGCTCGGCTCGCTTCCGGTGATCCGGTCGGTGCCGATCGCCGGACGGGCCGCGCACGCGCTCGTGGCGCTCGTGGGGATCGCGTACGCGGCGGCCACCATCATCGCGCTGATGATCAGTGAGACGGGCACGCTGTTCGGCTTCCAGGAGGGCGGCTACGGCCCCGCCATCGTGGCGGCGCTGGCCCTGGAGTCCGCGGCCGTCGTCGTGCTCGCCGCGTTTCTGGCCCTCGAAGCGCGCCACCTGCGCGAACAGCCGTCTCGCTGAACGCCCCGGGCGCCGGGCCCGCGGTCCCGGCGGAGTCCGCGGTGTCACGGGACCGATGCGGAGAGCGGTGAGCATTCCCAAGCGGTTCCTGGTCGGCCGGCCGCTGCGCAGCGGGCAGCTCGGCGAGACGCTGCTGCCCAAGAAGATCGCGCTGCCGGTGTTCTGCAGCGACCCGCTGTCGTCCAACGCCTACGCGACCGAGGAGATCCTGCTCGCGCTCGGCCTCGGCGGGACGGCACTGCTCCACCTCACCCCGTGGGTCGCGGCGGCCGTCATCGTCCTGCTGGCGGTGGTGGTGCTGTCCTACCGGCAGACCTGCCGCGCCTACCCGAGCGGCGGCGGCGCCTACGTCGTCAGCCGGGAGAACCTGGGCGTCAACGCCTCGCTGGCCGCCGCCAGCGCCCTCCTGGTCGACTACGTGCTGACGGTCGCGGTGTCGGTGGCGGCCGGAGTCGCCAACCTCGCGTCCGCGATGCCCGCCCTCACGCCGTACACGGTCCAGGTCTGCGTGGTCCTGGTCGCGCTGCTGGCGATCACGAACCTGCGCGGGGTCCGGGAGTCGGGAACGGTCTTCGCCGTCCCGACCTACGGGTTCATCACCGTGGTCATGGCGATGCTCCTGTGGGGCGCCGGGCGGACGCTCACCGGCCACACACCGCAGGCCGAGTCTGCCCATTTCGGGATAGAACCGTCCCACGGCACGACGGGCTGGCTGGCCGTCGCGCTGGTCCTGCGCGCCTTCTCCCAGGGCTGCACGGCGCTCACCGGCGTGGAGGCGGTGAGCAACGGCGTCCCGAACTTCCAGCCGCCCAAGAGCCGGAACGCCGCGGCCACGTTGGCGATCATGGGCGGGATCACCATCGCCATGTTCGCGGGGATCACCGCGCTCGCCCTGGTCTCGCACGTGCGGATCGCCGGCGCCCCCGGGCTGCTGACCGGCGCGCCGCCCGGCTACGAGCAGAAGACCGTCATCGCCCAGATCGCCGCGGCGGTGTTCGGCGCCGGCTCCCCGCCGTTCTACCTGGTCGCCGGGTTCACCGCCGCGATCCTGGTGCTGGCGGCCAACACCGCCTTCAACGGCTTCCCGACCCTCGCCTCCATCCTCGGCGAGGACGAGTTCCTGCCCAAGCAGTTCTCCCGCCGCGGGGACCGGCTCGTCTTCAGCAACGGCATCGTGATCCTCGCCCTGCTCGCCGGCGGCCTGATCTGGGCGTTCCACGCCAGCCCGACGCGGCTCATCCAGCTCTACATCATCGGGGTCTTCGTCTCGTTCACGCTCAGCCAGACCGGGATGGTCCGGCACTGGACGGGCCTCATCGGGCGCGCCGCCGGGCCGCAGCGGGCCCGGATGCGGCGCGCGCGCCTGATCAACGCCGTCGGCGCGATGCTCACCGGCGTGGTCCTGGTCGTCGTCCTGATCACGAAGTTCACGCACGGCGCCTGGATCGTCGTCATCGCCATGCCCGTGCTCTTCCTGATGATGAAGGCCATCCGCGGCCACTACACGCGCCTCGCCGCGGAGCTGGAGCCGTCCGAGGAGGCGGTCGGCCTGCCGAGCCGCGTCCACGCGGTCGTGCTGGTGTCCAAGCTCCACACTCCGGCGATGCGCGCCATCGCGTTCGCGCGCGCGACCCGACCGGACACCCTCACGGCCGTGACCGTCCGCACCTCCGGCCGCGACACCGGGGAGCTCGAGGAGGCGTGGGCGCGGCGCGGCGTCCCCGTGCCGCTGACCGTCCTCGACTCCCCCTACCGCGACATCACCGGCCCCGTCCTGGAGTACGTCGGCCGCATCCACCGGCGGAGCCCGCGGGACGTCGTCTGCGTGTTCATCCCCGAGTACGTCGTCGGCCACTGGTGGGAGCAGCTCCTGCACAACCAGAGCGCGCTCCGCCTCACGGCGCGGCTGCTGTTCCGGCCGGGCGTCATGGTCACCAGCGTGCCGTGGCGCCTCGGCTCCACCGGAACCGACCGGGCCCCGGCCGCGCGGGACTGACCGTCCGCCTCCGCCCTCCCACCGGGCCATGTCGGCGGTGCCCGCCCTGCCGCGCCTCCCGGCATGGGTGCGTTCAGGGGGCGAAGGCGCGGAGGGTGGCTTCCACGAGGGCGTCGGCGTACTGCGGGGTCAGCGGGGCGGATCGGTGCAGCCAGCGCTGGTAGAGCGGGGCGTACAGGACTTCGAGCACCAGGTCCAGGTCGGCGTCGGCGGCGAGCTGGCCTGCCCGCTGGGCACTGCGCAGCCGGTCCTTCTTGGCCTCGTCGACCGGGCCCGCCAGCTTCTCGCGGTAGGCCTCCGCGAGGGCGGGATCGGCGATGATCTCCAGGTTGAGGGCCCTGATGGGCGCCTCGAAGGCCGGGTCGGCGAACTCGGCGACGGTGGCCCGCATGACGGTCTTCAGATCGGCCCCGATGTCGCCGGTGTCGGGCAGCCGGACGCCGTCCTCGTCCTCGCTCTCGCTGAGCGCCAGGAACGAGTCGAAGATGACCGCGCCCTTGGACGGCCACCAGCGGTAGATCGTCTGCTTGCCCACGCCCGCGCGGGACGCGATGGCCTCGATCGACACCTTGGCGTATCCGAGCTCTGACACCAGCTCGCGCGCGGCGGCCAGCACGGCCTGCCGCGACCGTTCACTGCGCCGAGCGGGGTTCGGCTTTCTGGGCTGCGACACGTCCGGGAGCATAACACCTCGCGAGACGAGACGGTCCGTCTTGACAGGATGGCGCCGCCTCCCGCACACTGGCGACACAACGAGACGAACCGTCTCGTCTCATGTGCAAGCGAGCAGGGAGGCTTCTATGACAACCGGCCGAGTCTGGTTCATCACCGGCGCGTCGCGCGGCCTGGGCAGGGCGTTCACGGAGGCGGCGCTCGGCGCCGGGGAGCGGGTCGTCGCCGCCGCCCGCGACCTCGCGCCCCTCGCCGAGCTGGCCGACGCCCACCCCGGCCGCCTCGTACGGCTGACGCTCGACGTGACCGACCGGACCGCCGTCCGGAAGGCGGTGGACGAGGCCGCGGCGGCGTTCGGCCGGCTCGACATCGTGGTCAACAACGCCGGCGCGATGCTGCTCGGCATGGTCGAGGAGGCGGGCGAGGAGCAGATCCGCGCCCAGTTCGACGTCAACTTCTTCGGGGCGGTCTGGGTGGCGCAGGCCGCCGTCCCGCACCTGCGGGCGCAGGGATCCGGCCGCATCCTGCAGGTCACGACGATGGGGACGGGCGGCGGGGTGGCGTCCGCCGGGTTCTACGCGGCGAGCAAATCGGCGCTCGACTCGCTGAGCCAGGCCCTCGCGATGGAGGTGGCCCCGTTCGGGATCAAGGTGACGATCGTCCAGCCGGGCGGCTACGGCACGGACCTGTTCACGCGCGGCACCACGACGACCGACCCGCTGCCCGAGTACGCGGGGCTGCGCGCGCAGCTGGCGGAGATGTGGGGCGAGGACGCCGGCCCCGCCCCGGACACGGCGGCCCCGGTGATCACCGAGCTGGTCGACCTGCCGGACCCGCCGCTGCGGCTGATCGTCGGCAGCGCGTCCTACGACCTCGTCCAGCAGATGGACGAGGCCCGCACGGCGGAGTACCGCGCCTGGGAGCACCTCTCCCGCAAGGCCCCGGGCTGAGCGGGCACGACGACGCTGATGCGGGTGCTCGCCGGTGACCTGCGCCCCGACGCGGGCGACGTGCGCCGGACCGGCCGGGTCGGCTTCCTCCGCCAGGTGACCGAGGCATGGCTCTGGGAGGACGAGGACGACCCGCGCTCCGCGGCCACATCTGGATGATCTGCGGCGAGGGCGCCCTGCCGTTCGGCGCCGAGTTCGGCCACACGTCCGGCCGGAGCGGATTCGCCGGCTGGGCCGCCCACTGGGCCGCCTGCATCCCGTGGTGGGACGTCGTCTAACGGCACCGGGCAGCCGCCGTCTCCCCTCTCACCTGGGCTGACGCGGGCTCGAAAAAATCTTGGAGAAAAATCTTGGGGGATGTCGATTCGGGGGTGGGTCGGGCGACGCGTCAGTGAAAGGCCGATGAGACGCACCGCCCGGAAGGACCACCGCCATGACCGCTCAGACCGCTCACGCCGCCCCGTCCACCACCGCCACCGCCACCGCCGGCCACGGCACGCGCCGCAAGGTGCTGTGGGGCGCGCAGATCCTGCTCGCCGCCTTCCTGCTCATCGGCTCCGGACTTCCCAAGCTGGTCGGCCAGGCCGACGCCGTCGAGACCTTCGACCTGATCGGCTGGGGCCAGTGGTTCCGCTACGTCACCGGCGCCATCGAGGTCACCGGCGCCATCGCACTGGTCATCCCCCGCCTCGCCGGGCTGGCCGCCACCGGGCTCATCGGCCTGATGGCCGGCGCCGTCCTCACCCAGATCCTCGTCATCGAACCCGCCTGGAGCGCACTGCCCGCCGCCTTCGCCATCGTGTTCGCCACCATCGCCTACGATCGCCGCGCCGAAACCCGCGAACTGCTCCACTCCCTCAAGCGCTGACCGAACAGCCCGAGCCCCCCGACCACCCTGTGGCCGGGGGCTCGCCGCTGCGAAGCCCACCTGTGTCCGGACCGCTGGAGGCCGGGCAGTAGCATCCAGGGCGCTCGGTTTCCACGCACGGCCTTGGGGGGCGGCACGATGGCGGATCGCGACGACGCCGCGCTGGACGATCCCGTGGGTGAGTCGCTGCGCGGGCACCACGCGCACCTCGCTCGGCGGCTCGGACGGGCCGCCAGTTTCGTGCCGGGGGTCGCGACGTTCTCCGCGGTGTCCGCTGAGCCGGACGGCGCGGAGTGGGACGACCTCGCCCGGCTGCTCGGACGAGGGGAACTCGCCGACATGTTCAGCAGTCCCGCCGTTCCGCCGCGGGCCTGGGAGCCGGTCTTCGTCCTCGAAGGACTCCGGATGGTCTGGGCCCGCAGCGGTGAGACCGACCCCGACGTGGTGGAACTGGGGGCGGATGACGTGCCCGACATGCTCGACCTCGTCGCACGGACGCGACCAGGCCCGTTCTGGCCGCGCACCCATGAACTCGGCACATACGTCGGCGTCCGCGAGAACGGCGCCTTGGTGGCGATGGCGGGCGAACGTCTCCGCCCTCCGGGCTGGACGGAGATCAGCACGGTGTGCACCGCGCCCGAGGCGCGCGGCCGGGGACACGCCGCCCGCCTCGTGCGCACGCTCGCGGCCAGCGTCGAGTCCCGGGGCGAACGTCCGCTCCTGCATGTCGCGGAGGCGAACACCGGCGCGATCGCGCTCTACGAACGGCTCGGGTTCAAGACCCGGAAGCGCGTGACGTTCCGGGGTTTTCGGGTTCCGTAGCGGTCGCCGTCTCCCGGGGCCGGGCGCGGGCCGCGGCGACGATCTGCTCAAGGGCGGCGGCATGGCGCCGGAACGCCTCGCGGCCCTGGGGAGTGAGCCGGACGCGGGTCCGCCGGACGCCGGCGTCCCGTCCCTTCCGGACGGCGACGTAGCCGACGTCCGCGAGGGCCGAGATCTGCTTGGACAGCGCCGAGTCGCTCGTCTCGACCGTGTCGCGGACGAAGGCGAAGTCGACCCAGTCGGCGGGCGCCAGCAGCGCCACGATCGACAGCCGCGCCGGGACGTGCAGAAATTCATCGAAGTAGGCGTCCACGGGCGCTACCGGAGAATCGTCGCGTACACCCGGCGCATTGGACGAGTGAGCGCGACGAACGTCAGAGCGGTCACCGCGGCCGCGATCGTGTACGGCGCGGGGAACTCGACGAGCCTGGCCACGACCTGGAGGGTGACGAAACCCGCGATGAGGTAGGCGGAGGCCGCGAGCATGAACACCAGCTCGGCGCCGCTGGGCTTCCGGTGGACGGACGCGCGGGCGCAGCCGAACGCGATCACGGCCAGGATCAGGGCGTCGCCCACTGCCATGGCGACGGTGTCCCACCATCCGGGCAGGTCGAACGATGCGCACACGATGAACAGCCCGAGCCCGATGAGCAGCACGCCGGGGCGCGCGAAGCTCTGGCGCAGGTACTCCTCGCGCGTCCGGTCCTGCATGCGCCGCATCGTGTCGAGTGAGCGGCGAGCGCCGTCCGGGTCCATGCGCACCTCCCGATGACTTTCCTCCCAGGAAAGTAGCACGTACTTTCCTGAGAGGAAAATAGGATCCGCACCTGGACGCGGCTCTCACCTGGGCTGATACAGGCTCGAAAAAATCTTGAAGAAAAATCTGGGGGGATGTCGATTCGGGGGTGGGTCGGGCGACGCGTCAGTGAAAGGCCGATGAGACGCACCGCCCGGAAGGACCACCGCCATGACCGCTCAGACCGCTCACGCCGCCCCGTCCACCACCGCCATCGCCACCGACACCGCCGGACACGGCACGCGCCGCAAGGTGCTGTGGGGCGCGCAGATCCTGCTCGCCGCCTTCCTGCTCATCGGCTCCGGACTTCCCAAGCTGGTCGGCCAGGCCGACGCCGTCGAGACCTTCGACCTGATCGGCTGGGGCCAGTGGTTCCGCTACGTCACCGGCGTCATCGAGGTCACCGGCGCGATCGGGCTGCTGATCCCGCGGCTCGCCGGGCTGGCTGCCACCGGGCTCATCGGCCTGATGGCCGGGGCCATCCTCACCCAGATCCTCGTCATCGACCCCGCCTGGAGCGCACTGCCCGCCGCCTTCGCCATCGTGTTCGCCACCATCGCCTACGACCGCCGCACCGAAACCCGCCAGGTGCTGCGTTCCCTCAAGCGCTGACCGCGCGCACACCCAGGCGGACGACCCGAGGCCCCGGCCCCGGGTCGTCCGCCGTTTCAGCGCGCGGAGCGGAGGCGCAGCACGAGCAGGGTCGTCAGAGCGGCGGCCGCGGACAAGGCGAAGGCGGCGCGCAGGCCCGCGAGGGTGTAGTCCGACAAGGCCCATGTGGTCGTCGCCAAGGCGGGCCCTAGGGAGAAGCCGAGTTGGCGGGCGAGGCTCTGCGCCGCTCCGGCGGTGCCCTGCAGGTCGGGCGGTGCGCTGGACATGAGCCGTGCGAAGGCCGGCCCCGCCAGGAGTCCGGTGCCCGCGCCGACGACGGCCAGGCGCCGGCTCAGGTCGGACGCGTGCCAGTCGGCGCCGATCGGGACCAGGAGCAGGACGCCGGCGGCCGTGACCACCGCTCCGAGGACGGCCGCCTGGCGCGTCCCCCGGCGATCGCCCAGGACGCCGCCGGCCGGACCCGCCGCGACCATCGCGACGGGAAGGGCCAGGACCGCCGCCGCGGTGCCGACCGGGGAGAGGCCCAGCGTCCGCTGGAGGTAGAAGGGCCCGAGGAACTCGACGAGTGAGATGACCAGGGCGTTCAGCATGATCGCCGCGACGGCCGCCGCCGCCGGGGGCCTGCGCAGGAGGGCGCGGACGGGGGCGCTCGCGCCCGTCCGTCCCCACAGGTACAGGGGCGGGACGGCGGCGACGGCCAGCGCCGACCATCCGAGGCCATGGCCGGCCGACAGGGAGAGCGCGAGGAGCACGGCCGCCGCGGCGGCGCCCAGCAGGGCCGTCTCGGCCGGGAAGGTCCGGTCGGGGAGGCGCAGGGCGTCCGGGCGCAGCGATGCCAGCGCGATCGCGGCGACCAGGACGCCGACCGGGATGTTGATGTAGAAGATCCACGGCGGCCCCCACGCCTGGACGATCACGCCGCCGAGCGGGGGGCCGCTCACCGCCCCCAAGGGGCCGAGCGTCGTGACCAGCGCGCTCGCCCGGCCGGCCGCGTCCGGGCGGACGGCCTGGATCGTGATGGACGGGACCACCGCGAACAGGATCGCGGCGCAGCACCCCTGCACGACACGGGCCGCGACCAGCCAGGCGAGGGCCGGGGCGAGGCCGGCGGCGAGACTGGCGATCGTGAACCCGGCCAGGGCCAGCAGCAGCGCGGAGCGCGGGCCCGTCCGGTCGAGCCAGCGGCCGGCCGGGAGCGAGAGGGCGATCAGCGGCAGCAGGTAGCCGAGGACGACCCATTCGGTGGCGGACGTCCGAACGCCGAAGTCCCGCTCGAACGCCGGCAGCGCCACGGCGACGATGCTCGTGTCGAGCGTCGCCATGAACACGACGAGGCCGCTGCCGGCGACCGGCCACCACTGGTTGCGTCCCATCGGCCCCCCATCGACTTCTCAGCGTGTGCAGTTCAGAAACTACACATGGCGTGTACTTCTCTCAAGGCTGGGAGCATGGGGGTATGGCGAGGTCGATCGAGGAGCCGCGGAACGCGCGGAGCCGGCGTTCCCGGATGGCGCTGCTGCGGGCGGCGCGGGAGCTCGTCGAGGAGCACGGGATGGCGGCGACGACGATGGCGGCCGTCGCGGAGCGGGCCGGGGTGTCGCGGCGGGCCGTCTACCTGCACTTCGCGTCCCGGGCCGATCTGATCAGCGAGCTGTTCGGCTACGTCAACGCGGTCGAGGACCTGGAGGGGCGGTTCGCCCCCATCGCGGAGGCGCCCGACGCGGTGGCGGCGCTGGAGGTGTTCGCGCGCCGGCACGCCGCGTTCATGGCGCGCGTGCTGGCGGTATCGCGGGCGGTGGAGCGGGAGGCGGGCAGCGACCCGGACGCGGCGCGGCACTGGGCGGAGGCCCTGTACTGGCGGCAGGAGACGAACCGGGCGCTGATCCGGCGGCTGGACGAGGAGGGCGTGCTCGCCCCCGGCTGGACGGTCGACACCGCCGCCGACATGCTGCTCGCGCTCATCTCGAACGGGGTGAGCGGGACGCTGCTGGACGAGCGCGGCTGGACGCCGGAGCAGATCGGCGAGCACATGGCGCTGCTGCTGCGGTCGACGTTCGTGGCGCGCGGGTAGGACGATCGGGACTACCCCCGTTCGGGGGTGGCGCAGGTCACTCGGATGGCCAACGATCCTTGTGACCGGGTGTCCGTGCGGCGACGAGGAGAGACCCATGCCCGCAGTCGAGTTCCGCGCGGCGCGCGACTTCCTGCTCGCGCATCGCGACGACTACGCGACCGCGTACGAGAAGTTCCGCTGGCCGGTGCTGACCGGCTTCAACTGGGCGCTGGACTGGTTCGACAAGATCGCCGAGGGCAACGACTCGCCCGCGCTGTGGATCGTCGAGGAGGACGGCTCGGAGGCGAAGTACTCGTTCGCGCAGCTCGCCCGGCGGTCGAACCAGGTCGCGAACATGCTGCGCCGGGCGGGCGTGCGGCGCGGCGACCGGGTGATCCTGATGCTCGGCAACCAGGTCGAGCTGTGGGAGACCGTGCTCGCGACGATGAAGATCGGCGCGGTCATGATCCCGTGCACGCCGCTGCTCGGCACCGCCGACCTGCAGGACCGGATCACCCGGGGCAAGGCGCGGCACGTGGTCGTCACCTCGTCCGACACCGGGAAGTTCGACGGGGTCGAGGGCGACTACACGAAGATCGCCGTGGGCGAGCCCGTCGAGGGGTGGGTGGACTACGGGGAGGCCTACGAGGAGGCCGAGGCCTTCACCCCGTACGGGCTGACCATGTCGCGGGACACGCTGCTGCTCTACTTCACGTCCGGGACGACGGCGCAGCCGAAGCTGGTCGAGCACACGCACGCGTCCTACCCGGCGGGCCACCTGTCGACGATGTACTGGATCGGGCTGCGGCCCGGGGACGTCCATCTGAACATCTCGTCGCCGGGCTGGGCGAAGCACGCGTGGAGCAACATCTTCGCGCCGTGGGACGCCGAGGCCTGCGTGTTCATCTTCAACTACACGCGGTTCGACCCCGACCGGCTCCTCGACACGCTGGAGCGGTGCGGGGTGAGCAGCTTCTGCGCGCCGCCGACCGTGTGGCGGATGCTGATCCAGGCCGACCTCGGCCGGCTCGCCACGCCGCCGCGCGAGGTCGTCGCGGCCGGTGAGCCGCTGAACCCCGAGGTCATCGAGCGGGTGAAGGACGCCTGGGGCCGGACGATCCGCGACGGCTTCGGGCAGACCGAGACGACCGCCCAGATCGCCAACACGCCCGGCCAGCCGGTCAAACCGGGGTCGATGGGACGTCCGCTGCCCGGCTACCAGGTCACGCTGATCGACCCGGTGACCGGGGAGCCGGGCACCGAGGGCGAGATCTGCCTCGACCTGGAGGACCGCCCGCTCGGGCTGATGACCGGCTACCACGGCGACGAGGCGCGCACCGAGGAGGCGATGGCCGGCGGCTTCTACCACACCGGCGACATCGGCTCCCGCGACGAGGACGGGTACATCACCTATGTCGGGCGCGCCGACGACGTGTTCAAGGCGTCCGACTACAAGATCTCGCCGTTCGAGCTGGAGAGCGTGCTGATCGAGCACGAGGCGGTCGCGGAGGCCGCGGTCGTCCCGTCGCCGGACCCGGTCCGGGCGGCCGTCCCGAAGGCGTACGTGACGCTCGCGAGCGGCTGGCAGCCGACCGCCGAGACCGCGAAGGCGATCTTCGCGCACAGCCGGGCCCAGCTGTCGCCGTACAAGCGGATCCGGCTGCTGGAGTTCGCCGAGCTGCCGAAGACGATCTCCGGGAAGATCCGCCGGGTCGAGCTGCGGACCAGCGAGATCGACAAGCATCCCGGCGCCGACGACCGCCCGCCGGGCGAGTTCCGCGAGGAGGACCACCGATGACCCTCTCCTACGCCTCGGGCACCTCCAGCACGCCGCTGCTCGGCGACACCATCGGCGCGAACCTCGACAGGACGGTCGCCGCCTTCTCCGAACGCGACGCGCTCGTCGACCGGACGTCCGGACGCCGCTGGACGTACGAGCAGTTCGCCGACGACGTGGAGGCGGTCGCGCTCGGCCTGCGCGACCTCGGCGTCGTCAAGGGCGACCGCGTCGGCATCTGGTCGCCGAACTGCGCCGAGTGGATGCTCGTCCAGTACGCGACGGCGAAGCTGGGCGCGATCCTGGTCAACATCAACCCGGCCTACCGGGTGCATGAACTGGAGTTCGTCCTCAACCAGGCGGGCATCCGGACGCTGGTGTCGGCGTCCGCGTTCAAGACGTCCGACTACGCGGCGATGGTGGACGAGGTCAAGCCCAAGTGCCCCGCCCTACGCGACGTCATCCTCATCGGGACGTCCGACTGGGACGGGCTCATGGAGGCGGGCCGCACCGGCGATCCGGTCGTGCTCCACGACATCGCCCTGACGCTGACCGCCGACGACCCCATCAACATCCAGTACACGTCCGGGACGACGGGGTTCCCCAAGGGCGCGACGCTGTCGCACCACAACATCCTGAACAACGGCTACTTCGTCGGCGAGCTGTGCGGCTACGACGAGGAAGACCGCGTGTGCGTGCCCGTGCCGTTCTATCACTGCTTCGGCATGGTGATGGGGAACCTCGCGGCGACCAGCCATGGCGCGTGCGTCGTGATCCCGGCGCCGGCGTTCGACCCGAAGGCGACCCTCGACGCGGTCGCGGCGGAGCGCTGCACATCGCTGTACGGGGTGCCGACGATGTTCATCGCCGTCCTGAACGAGCCGTCGCTGGACGGCCTCGACCTGTCCTGCCTCCGCACCGGGATCATGGCCGGCTCGCCGTGCCCGGTCGAGGTGATGAAGCAGGTCATCGACCGGCTCGGGATGAGCGAGGTCGCGATCTGCTACGGCATGACGGAGACGTCGCCGGTGTCGACGCAGACCCGGGCGGGCGACTCGCTCGACCGGCGCGTGTCCACGGTCGGCACCGTGCTGCCGCACCTGGAGATCAAGATCATCGACCCGGAGACCGGCGTGACCGTCCCGCGCGGGACGCCCGGCGAGTTCTGCACGCGCGGCTACTCGGTGATGCTCGGCTACTGGGAGGAGCCGGACAAGACGGCCGAGGCCATCGACGCCGCGCGCTGGATGCACACCGGCGACCTCGCCGTGATGGACGGCGAGGGCTACGTCAACATCACCGGCCGCATCAAGGACATGGTGATCCGAGGCGGCGAGAACATCTACCCGCGCGAGATCGAGGAGTTCCTCTACACCCACCCCGACATCGTGGACGCGCAGGTCATCGGCGTCCCCGACGAGAAGTACGGCGAGGAACTGATGGCGTGGGTGCGGCTGCGCGAGGGCGTGCCGGGCCTGACCGCCGAGGAGCTGCGCGCGTTCTGCGAGGGGAAGCTCGCCCACTACAAGATCCCGCGCTACGTGCACGTCGTGGACGAGTTCCCGATGACGGTCACCGGAAAGATCCGGAAGGTGCAGATGCGCGCCGAGGCGGTGGACATCCTCGGCCTCGACGACGCCGCCGCCACCGAGCACGCGTGATCGCCGAGGGGCCGGAGTTTCTGAGCGTGTGACCTTTCGTGGACGGGCCCGTGCAAGGCATGCTCTGAGCATGGGCGACGATGTGGGAGCCGTCCGGGCGGCGGTGCTGACGCTGCACCGCACGACCGGTCTGCCCATGGTGTTCGGCGGCGCGCTGAGCGGCCAGGACCGGCTCCGCATCACCGAACTCGTCGGCAACACGACCGACTCGCTGAACGGCCTGGTCGTCCGGCAGGGCAACGGGCTCGGCGGCAAGGCGATGGCCATGGGGCGCCCCGCGTGGGTGAGCAACTACCCGTGCTCGGCGGCGATCAGCCACGACTACGACAAGCCGGTCGGGCGCGAGGGGCTGCTGTCGATCGTCGCCGTCCCGATCGTCGTCCGCCGTCGGGTGCGCGGCGTCATCTACGGCGCGCTGAGGGAACCCCTGGGTCTCGCCGACCGGGTCGTGGGCGCGGCCGTCCAGGTGGCGCGCGACCTCGAACAGGACCTCGCCGTCCACGACCGCGCGGACGAGGCCCTCGCGCAACTCCCGCCGGACACCTCGGCCGCGCGCTGGGAGGAGGTCCGAGCCGTCCACGCCGAGCTGCGGGCGCTCGCCGAGCAGGTCGCCGACCTGCCGACCCGCGACCGCCTCCGCCGGGCGTCGCTGCGCCTCGCCGCCGCGGGGCTGGACGAAGCGAACGGAGCGGGCGGACGGGGTGGCACCGCGCCGCGCCCGGCGATGCTGTCGCCGCGCGAGGTGGACGTCCTGTCGTACGTGGCGATCGGCTGCACGAACGCGGAGGCCGCCGAACGCCTCGGCCTGCTGCCGGAGACGGTGAAGAGCTACCTGCGCTCGGCGATGCGCAAGCTGGACAGCCACACCCGCCTGGAGGCGGTGACCGCCGCGCGCCGCGCCGGCCTGCTCCCCTGACCTGTGGATCCCGCGGGGCCGCGCGGTGTCCTGCGATCGGGGTGCGTGCGACCGGTGTCACCGGTCTCGGCGATCGGACCCGGCGACGGGGTCAGCGCCGCGCCGTGGACGTCGTCCAGTGCAGATCGGCCCCCGTGGCGCACTGCCTGAAGGAACGCTCACCGCACGCCGGCTGCGCCGGGCCGTGATCGCTCGGCCGCCCCGCCCGTTCCGGCGGGGACGTCCGGCCCCCGAATGCAGAGGAAACCGTAACACCTCGGCGAACGCGAGTGGTCGGAGTGAACGGATTTGCGGGGGTGCTAGAACCACGTCCGGACGTAGTCGACGACGACGGGACGGGCGGCGCCGGCGTCGTCCACGACCGGGATCATCGTCCATTTGTCGAGCGCCGTGCAGGGATGGGAGAGGCCGAGCCTGACCACGTCGCCGACGTCGGCGGACGAGTCGCGGAGGAAGGCGTGCTGGTCGTTGAGCGCGGTGATGCGCCCGCCCTCCAGCGCGCCCTTGCCCCGGACGAGCTGCGGCTCGGGCAGGCCCTCGTCGAACGGGACGTCGCGTTTGCCCACGTCCAGCAGCGCGAGGGCGGGTTCCGGACGGGACACGACCCGTCCCCATGCGTGCATCGCCGAACGCAGCGGTTCCGAACGCGGCGGGGCATCAGCGCCGGTGCCTCGCGCGAACGGCGAGATGTCCCGGTAGAAGCCGTCATCGTGGACGATGTACGCGCCCGACCGCAGCACGACGTTCCCGCCGAGACCGCCGAGGACGTCCGCGACCTGGTCGGAGAACGCGCTGCCGCCGGCGGTCACGATCGGCTCGTCCACCTCGAACTCCAGCCCCCGGTACAGGTTCGCGAGCCTGCGCAGGTAGGCGTCCACGGAGCCGCGGCTCGAAATGCAGGTGGATGTCCAGTTCGCCGGACAGCCACGCCAGTCCGGCCGGGTCGAGCAGCGTGTTCGCGTACATGACGCGCCGCACGCCGAACGCGCGCGCCACCCGGAGCTGCGGCAGGTTCGCGACCGTGATCCCCCACGCGCCCGCGTCCAGCTAGCGCCGCCACAGCGCCGGGGCCATCGTCGTCTTGCCGTGCGGGGCGAGCCGCAGGCCGGCGTCCCGCGTCCATTCCGCCATCGCCGCGATGTTGTGGTCGAGCGCGCCCGCGTCGAGGGTCAGCAGCGGCGTCCCGAAATCGCCCAGCGGCAGCCGCGCCTCACGGGCCTCGCCGACCGTCATCCCGTGCGCGGAGGCGGGGATCGCCTTGAACCGCCAGTCGAGTACCTCGCCGCCGAGCGCGTCCAGCGCCTTCTCGTCCATTCACAGCCTCCTGTACGACCCGGCCCGGTCGATGCGGCCCCGTGCCACCAGCTCCAGTGTGATCAGTACCGCGACCGACTCGATCGCGAGCAGCCCGATGAGGACGAGCAGCTGCACCGCGCCCGCCTCGACCGGGTCGGCGCCGCCGAGCAGCACGCCGACGAACGCGCCCGGCAGCGTGACCAGGCCGACCGTGCGGGTCTGGTCGAGGACGGGGAACAGCGCGAGCGCCGCCGCCGACCGGCACACCTCCAGCGCGGCGTCCCGGGGGAGCAGGCCGAGCGCGAGCCCGCCCTCGTACTCGCCGCGCCGGGCCGTCAGCTCGTCCAGCGCCCGGCGGCCGGTGAGCCCGGTCGCCGACATGGCGCCGCCGATGAAGATCCCCGCGATCGGCAGCACCGACACCGTGCGCGGCGGGACCAGCGAGGTCGCCAGCAGCAGCCCCAGCACGGGCAGGACGCCGGCGGTGATCGGCAGCGCCGTCCACCAGCCGGACCCGCGCAGCGACCCGGTGATGCGGCGGCCCGCCGTCACGACCGCGATCACGACCATGCCCGCGATGAACGCGGCGGTCAGCCCCGCGCTGCGCAGCACCGCCGCGATCAGCAGCGACACCGCGGTGAGCTGCACGGCCGCCCGCACCGAGACGACGAGCATGTCGCGGCCGAGACCGAGCCCGCCGAGCCGCGCGAGCACCGCGGCCACCACGGCGAGCGAGGCCAGCACGAAGGCCAGCAGCGGGCCCACCGCCGGGGCCGCGCTCACCCGCCGCCCAAAAGGCCCGATTGAGATCCCATAGGGCCCTCCTACCCGGTTAAAACCTCGATAGCGTGGGACTTGTGGAGGTTGAGGAGTCAGGTGGGACATCCCGCCGCAAAGCGCTCTGGCTGCTCGGCGCGGCCGCCGGGATCACCGCACTCGGCGCGGACGCCGCGCGTCCCTCGGGGGGCTCCTCCGCCGTGGCCGCGCCCTCGGCGACGCCCCGCGCGAGGCCGGTGATCCATCCGACGCCGACCCCGACGCCGACGCCCACCCCGCGGGCCGCGTCCTGGACGCCCGGCAAGCTCATCGCGCTCGACGAGCCCGTCCGGGAACTGTCGCAGCTGGCGCCGCCGGCGCCGCCGAACTCGATCGCGCTGACCATCGACGACGGCCCGAACCCCGTCTGGACGCCGAGGATGCTCGACCTGCTGGCCGAGCACGAGATCCACGCGACGTTCTTCATCATCGGCGAGCAGGTGAAGGAGTATCCGAAGCTCACCCGCCGCATCGCCGACGCCGGCCACCAGATCTGCAACCACACCGAGACGCACCCGATCTCCATCGCGCAACTGTCGAAGAAGCGCGTCCGCAAGGAGATCGTCGAGGCCCACGACCGGATCGCGGACGTCACCGGAGTCGTCCCGCAGTTCTTCCGCTCCCCCGGCGGCGCGTGGTCGAAGACCGTCCTGGAACTGGTCGCCGAGCACGACATGCTCCCCATCGACTGGGCCGTCGACCCCCGCGACTGGGCGCGTCCCGGCGTGGGCCGCATCCGCCGCGCGATGCTGAAGGGCAAGGAGAACAACATCATCCTCTGCCACGACGGCGGCGGCGACCGCTCCCAGACCATCACGGCCCTGCGGGACGTCATCCCGAAGATGAAGAAGCGCGGCCTGACCTTCGTCGCCCTCTGACCCGGAACGCGGCGGGCTCGGCCTAAGGAGCGGGCAACAGGTTTTCGCGGCGCTGCGCGACGGGCGCCGGGGGCGGCGGCTCGGCGTGCGAGATCCGGGGGAGCCAGTCCAGCCAGCGCGGGAGGTACCAGTTCGCGCGGCCCAGCAGGGACATGACGGCCGGCAGCAGGACCACCCGGACGATCGTCGCGTCGATCAGGACGGCGACCGCCAGCCCGACGCCGAGCTGCTTGAAGTCCTGCATCGAGAGCGTGCCGAAGATCCCGAACGTGGCGATCATGATGACGGCGGCGCCGGTGACCACGCCGGCCGTGGCGCGGATGCCCTCGCTCACGGCGCGGGTGGTGTCCAGGCCCCGGTCGTACGCCTCGCGGATCCGCGAGACGACGAACACGTGGTAGTCCATCGAGAGGCCGAAGAGGACGACGAAGACGAACAGCGGGATCCAGGATTCGAGCGCGCCGGCGCCCGTCGTCCCGACGAGGGAGTCGCCCCAGCCGTGCTGGAAGACCGCCACCATCACCCCGTACGCGGCGCCGACCGACAGCAGGTTCAGCACGATGGCGCTGACCGCGATCAGGAGCGACCGGAAGAAGACCAGCATGAGCAGGAACGTGATGCCCATGACGAACAGGAAGACGGGCGCGATGCTCTTCCTCAGCTGCCCGTTGTAGTCGACCGACCAGGCGAGCTGCCCCGTGACCGGCGCCTCGCCGACCTTCCCGACGGTCTGCGGGACGATCCGCTCGCGCAGGGTCTCCAGGGCGTGCTTCGAGGTCGCGTCCGAGCCGCTTCCCGCGAGCGGGACCTCGATCTCGGCGACGTTCGCGCGGGCGTGGACGGTCACGTCGATCGGCCCGTTCATCTCACCGGACGCGAGCGCGTCCCGCTCGAGGTCGCCGATCGCCCGCTTGACCTGCGGAGCGTTGATGTCGCGCGCCTTCAGGACGACGACCGCGGGCGCCGGGTTCCCGGGGAACGCCTCGTTCAGGCGGGTGTAGGTCTGCGCGATCTCCTCGCCGGGCGGGATCTGCTGGTCGAGCGCGAGCTTCTCGGTCTTCATGCCGAGCGCGGGCGCGGCCAGCGCCAGCAGGAGCCCGGCCGACAGCAGCGCGGCGATGCCGGGACGGGCCAGCACCGGGCGCAGCAGCGTCCCGACCACACCGGCGCCGCGTCCGCGACGCCGCCGCGGCAGGCGGACACGGCCGAAGTCGACCTTGTCGCCGAGCAGGGACAGCAGCGCCGGCAGGACGGTCACGGACCCGAGCATCGCGATGCAGACGACGAGGATGGTCGCGATCGCGAAGCCCTTGAACAGCAGCAGCCCGGACAGGAACATCCCGGACATCGCGACCATCACGGTGACGCCGGAGACGAGCACGGACCGTCCCGAGGTGGCCGCCGCGATCGCCAGCGCGGTCTCCCGGTCGCGGCCCGCGCGCCGCTCCTCGCGCTCCCGCTGCAGGTAGAACAGGCAGTAGTCGACGCCGACGGCGAGGCCCATGAGGAGCATCACGGAGTTCGTCGTCTGGTCGACGTGCAGCGCGTGGCTGACCACCGCGAGGACGCCGCTCGCGGCCAGGAACGCGGTGAAGGCCAGCACGACGGGCAGCACCGCCGCGAGCAGTGCGCCGAACGCGACCAGCAGGATGCCGAGCGCGAGGGGCACCGCGGTCAGCTCGGCGCGCTTGAAGTCCTCGCCGAGCGCGTTGTCGAACCACGCGTCGGCGGTCGCGCCGCCGAACTCGCCGATCTCGACGGACGGGTTGTCCGCCTTCGCCTTCGCCACCGCGTCCTGGATCGCGGGCAGCGGGTCGTCCGGCGACTCCTTGAGCGTGAACTGGACGATGACGTGGCGGCCGTCCTCGGACACCGCGTCCGGGCGCAGATCCGTGATCACGCCGGTCGCCTGGATGTTCTCCCGAACGTCGGCGACGGCGCTTTTCATCGCGGCCGACCCCGCGGGGGCGCCCGAGACCAGCACCGTCTCCTGGTCGGGGTCATCGATGCCGGCCTCGGCGATGATCCGCTCGGCCCGGGCCGACTGCCCGGTGCCCTGCTCGTGGTCGGCCATCGTGACCTGGCCGGCCGCACCGCCGAGCACGGAGGCCAGAACGACGAACAGCAGCCAGCCGAGGATGGCCGTCATACGGTGCCGCGCGCTCCAGCCGCCGAGCGTCGCGGCGAGATTTCGTTTCATGGGGGTCCCCTGGTCCGATCGTCTGCGGGGTGACACCCATCGACGCTAGGAAGCGCGCGCCCGGCCCGACATGGCTCTAACCGCCGTCCCGGGGTGGACGTAAGTACACCCCTGTCTCGGGTTGCGGGCACACTGTGCTCGTTAGAGCGTGCCGGAAGACTGGACTCCAGTTGGCAGGAAGACGGCGGAGGTTCCGGTGAGCGGTGAAATGGTGCAAGAGAGCAGGCTGATGACGCACGCCAGGGCCCCCTGGCGCGGGCTGGCGCTGTGGCTGCTGGCCGTCCCCGCGACGTTCGTGGGGCTGTGGTTCATCACCGTCGTCTCGATGATCACGAGCTTCATCGGGGTACTGCTGTTCCCGTCCGCGACGATGCTGCTGCGCAACCAGCTCGACGCCTACCGCGAGCGCATCAACAAGTGGACGGACGTCCAGATCGAACGGCCCTACCTGCCCGAGCCGGCGGAGGAGCCCGGCCTGCACGGGATGTTCAAGCGGTTCATCGCGCTGATCTCCGACCCGGCCACCTGGCGCGACTACCTGTGGGTGGTCACCGACCCGTTCGTCGCGCTGTTCACCGCCGCACTGCCCGGCGTGCTGATCGTCTACGGGCTCTGGGGGTACGTGCTGGCGGCGTTCGCCGGCGACCTGATCGGCCACTACGGCGGCAGCGACTGGTACACCTACATCCACGTCACCGAGGGGTACGGCCGCGACAGCGGACGCGTCCTGTCCACCGTGGTCGTCGCCACCGCCTGCATCGTGATCGGGTACGCGATCGGGCCGAAGATGATGGCGGTGTACGGCCGCTGGGGCCGGGCGATCCTCGGGCCGACGAAGAAGTCGCAGCTCGCGCTGCGCGTCCGGCACCTCACCGAGACCCGGTCGGAGGCCGTGGACGCCTCCGCCGCCGAGCTGCGCCGCATCGAGCGCGACCTGCACGACGGCGCCCAGGCCCGGCTGGTCGCGATGGGCATGACGCTCGGCGCGATCGAGCACCTGCTCGACAAGGACCCGGAGAAGGCGCGGCTGCTGCTCGCCGAGACCCGCGCGTCGTCGGCGAAGGCGCTGCACGAGCTGCGCGACCTCGTCCGCGGCATCCACCCGCCGGTGCTCGCCGACCGGGGGATCGGCGACGCGGTGAAGGCGCTCGCGCTCGACAACCCGATGCGCACCGAGGTCGGCGTCGACCTGCCGGGACGGGCGGAGCCGCCGGTCGAGTCCGCCGCGTACTTCGCGGTGTCGGAGATCCTCACCAACGCCGCCAAGCACTCCGGCGCGTCCCGCGTGTGGATCGACATACGGCACGAGAACGGCATGCTGCGCATCACGGTCACCGACGACGGGCGCGGCGGCGCCACCCTGGACGGCGGCACCGGGCTGCGCGGCATCGAGCGGCGAATCGGTACATTCGACGGCGTCCTCGCCCTCAGCTCGCCCGTGGGCGGCCCGACGATCGTGACGCTGGAGCTGCCGTGCGCGTTGTCCTCGCCGAAGACCTCGCCCTCCTGAGGGAGGGGCTGGTCAGTCTCCTGGAGTCGCACGGCTTCGAGATCGCGGCGGCCGTCGACAACGGCCCCTCGCTCCTGAAGGCCCTGCTCGACCACCGCCCCGACGTGGCGGTGGTCGACGTGCGACTGCCCCCGTCCTTCACCGACGAGGGGCTGCAGGCGGCGCTGGAGGCGCGCCGGCAGGTCCCCGGCCTGCCGGTCCTCGTGCTGTCGCAGTACGTCGAGCAGCTCTACGCCCGGGAGCTGCTCGCGGACGGCAGCGGGGCCATCGGCTACCTGCTGAAGGACCGGGTGTTCGACGCGGCCCAGTTCGTGGACGCCGTCCGGCGGGTCGCGGCGGGCGGCACCGCGATGGACCCGGAGGTCATCTCCCGGCTCCTCGCCAGCAACACCCGCGACACCCCGCTGAGCCGGCTGACCCCGCGCGAGGCCGAGGTCCTGGAGCTGATGGCGCAGGGACGGTCCAACGCGGCGATCGCCGAGCGGCTCGTCGTGACCGAGCGGGCCGTCACCAAGCACACCGCCAACATCTTCACCAAGCTCGACCTGCCGGTCACGGGCGACGACAACCGCCGCGTCCTCGCCGTCCTCGCCTACCTCAACAAGTAGCGCGCCGGCCGTGGCGGTCCCGCACCGGCCGGCGCCAGCAGCGATCTTCGCATTCGTGCCGTGCGGGCCCAGAGCCGTACCGGGTGGCATAGTTTGCTCCGCGAGACGGCCCCGGGAGGGCGCGATGACGGTGGTTCTGGTCCTGCTGTGCCTGGCGATCGCCGGGCGGGAGCTGTACCTGGCGTTCGAGCGCCGGCATTCCCCGGGCGCACCCGAGATCGCCGACATCCGCACCCAGCTCCGCGCGCTCAAGGACACCCGGGACGAGCTGGAGGGCTTCCGCGCGTCCCAGCGGGAGCGGCTCGACCGGCTCGCCGCCGAGCAGGACCGCGACCGGGAGGCGCTCGCCGCGGCCGACGCGCGGATCCGGTCGCTGATCACGCAGATCAACGACCGGGTGCTGCCGGACGTCGGCGGCCGGCTGAAGCAGCAGCGCGAGGCGGCCGCCGAGCAGCGCGACGCCCTCGACCGGCTGGCCGCCGAGGTCGCGGCGCTCCGCGCGCACCTCGCCGGGCGGCTCGACCAGGCCGTCGCCGCGTCCCTCGGGGCCGAGCCCGCCGAGATGGTCGCCGGGTCCCTCACCGCCGACCCGGCCGCCGCGCGGGGCCCGCTGACCGGCCCCTACGAGCGGTTCGCCGAGCACCACGGGCTGCGCGTCGAACTGGCCGACCGGGACCGCTACTACCTGTCCGGACGCAGCCCGCGCGCCCTGGAGAGCGACTTCATCGAGCTCGTCGCCGCGCTGCGCGCCGACTGCCGGGAGACCACCGGCGCGGCGCGCACCCTGCTGGGCGCCCTCCGCGACGTCGACCGGGGCGGCGCGCAGATCGGGCCGCTGCTCATCGTCCGGACGCCCGAGTCGCTGGTGTGCGGGGTGCTGCCGCTCGCCGAGCTGCGCCACCCCGCCGCGGACCTGCTGGCCGACCCGCCCGAGGCGGCCCGCCGCCTGCACCGCCTCCCAGAGCCCAGACTCTACGAAGCGCCGCCCCCCTGACCCCTCGCCCACCAGCCGCCGCCGGCACACGTTGACCTGCGGCGTGTTGTTGTTTTCGACGGGCTCATAACAACAACACGCCGCAGGTCAACGAAGATGGGGTAGCGGGCGGGGGTCAGCGGGCGGGGGTCGTCCAGGTGAATTCGGGCGCGCGGCGTTCCAGGAACGCGGCCACGCCCTCGTCCACCTCGCCGCTCAGGGCGACCTCTGCCAGCCAGCGCGCGGCCTTCTCCTCGACGGGGCCGCCGGCGGCGATCGCGTCCACGATGTCCTTGGTCGCCTGCTGGGTGAGCAGCGAGCGGGACGCGAGCGTCCCGGTGAAGGCGGCCACCCGGTCGCGCAGGCCGCCCGCCGGGACGACCTCGTCCAGCAGCCCGATCCGGAGCGCGTGCCCGGCGCCGACCAGGTCGGCGGAGAACAGCAGGTACTTCGCGGCGGCCGGCCCGACCAGCCGGACGAGGCGGGCCGTCGCGGCGGCCGGGTAGACGATGCCGAGCTTGGCCGGGGTGATCCCGAACCGCGCGTCCTCGGCGGCGAACCGCAGGTCGCAGGCCGCCGCGAGCTGGCAGCCGCCGCCCACGCAGTACCCCTCGATCGCGGCCAGCGTCGGTTTCGGGAACGCCGCGAGCGCCCGTTCGGCGACCGTCGACAGGTGCGAGTCGTCGTCGCGGTGGATGTCGCCCAGCTCGGAGATGTCGGCGCCCGCGCAGAAGTCGCCGCCCGCGCCCGTCAGCACGACGACCCGGACGGCGTCGTCCTTCGCGAGCGTCTCCAGAATGCCGGGGAGCGCCCGCCACATGTCCGCCGACATGGCGTTCCGCTTGGCCGGCCGGTCGATGGTGATCGTCGCGACGCCCGCGGCGACGTCGAAGCCGAGCCCGGCGGCCATGCTCATCCTCGGTTCCCCCTTCTCGGTGCGACGCGGCTCATCGTACGGAGCGCGTTTCCCCCGGTCGTTCCCGGGGCATCTCCATTGATCGGAACCCCCACCGCGTTCGCGGAGTCATAACCACGGAGTCACATCCGGACGAGACGGCGGCGCGTGTCGGGGGACCGCGCCGGCGACACTCCGCCACGTCCCGTCAGCACAGGGGGAACGACCTGCATGAACGCAATACGCGGCCGCCGGGGAATGCCAAACGCGCTTCGCGTGCTGTACTGTCGAGGCAGCGCCTCCGGATCCCGCGAATCGCATCGAAGGCGTTTCTTCCCCGCCCGGGCCATCTGAGCGCCCGGTGATCCTCCCGGTTCGGTACGCGCACCTCGGTGTTCCGGACCGCCGCACAAGGGAGCCGACGTCAGCCCGGTGAACCGAGCTGCATTTCTCGCATTCCTCTCGCGTACGCGCCGCGGGTTCCGCCGCCGTACCCGGGAATCGACTCCAGGCCGCGCGGGCCTTTCCGCGCGAGCCTGAGAAGGGACCCACATGTCCACTCCCACCCTCACCACCGAACGCCCCGCCGGCGCCGCGACCGGGCGCAAGGCGCAGGCGCAGGCGCACACCGTGCCCCCGCAGAACGGCCGCAAGGGCGGCCAGCAGTCGCGGCGCCCCGTCGAGGACGCGCCCGTCGTCCCGTTCCACGGCCTCCTCGCCGTCCAGGACAAGCACGCCTTCGTCCGCACTTCCGGCTACCTCGCCGGCCCGGACGACGTGCACGTCTCCCTCGCCCAGGTCAAGGCGCACCACCTGCGTCCCGGCGACGTCGTCGTGGGCACCGCGAAGGCACCGAAGTCGAGCCGGGAGAAGTTCGCCTCGCTCGCCCGCGTCGAGACCGTGAACGGCCTCCCGGCGGCGGAGGCGGCGAACCGCCCCGAGTTCGCCAAGCTGACCCCGCTGTTCCCGGACGAGCGGCTCCGCCTCGACACCGGCCCCCTCGCCACCCGCGTGATCGACCTGGTCGCACCGATCGGCAAGGGCCAGCGCGGGCTCATCGTGTCGCCGCCGAAGGTCGGCAAGACGATGGTCCTGCAGGCCGTCGCGAACGCGATCGCGCAGAACAACCCCGAAGTGCACCTCATGGTCGTGCTCATCGACGAGCGCCCGGAGGAGGTCACCGACCTGCAGCGGTCCGTGCGCGGCGAGGTGATCCACTCGACGTTCGACCGGCCCGCGCAGGACCACACCGCGCTCGCCGAGCTCACCGTCGAGCGGGCCAAGCGGCTCGTCGAGCAGGGCCACGACGTGGTCATGCTGCTCGACTCGATCACCCGGCTCGGCCGCGCCTACAACCTGGCGGCGCCGTCCAGCAGCCGCATCCTCGCCGGCGGTGTCGCGACCACCGCGATCTACCCGCCGAAGAAGTTCTTCGGCGCCGCCCGCAACATCGAGAACGGCGGCTCGCTCACGATCCTCGCCACCGCCCTCGTGGAGACCGGCTCCCGCATGGACGACGTCTTCTTCGAGGAGTACAAGGGCACCGGCAACATGGAGCTGAAGCTCGACCGCGGCCTCGCCGACCGGCGCGTCTTCCCCGCCGTCGACATCGAGGCGTCCGGCACCCGCCGCGACGAGCTGCTCATGTCCCCCGAGGAGCTCGCCCTCTCCTGGCGCCTGCGCCGCGCCCTCCAGGGCCTGGAGAAGCAGCAGGCCGTCGAGCAGCTCCTGGAGAAGATGAAGGGCACCTCCTCCAACGCCGAATTCCTCCTCCGCCTCCAGCAGACCACCTGACGCACCCCCGCCCCGCGCTGAGTCAGCCGGTCTTCTCGGGGCGGAAGGATTTGAGGATCTTGTCGTAGAGGCGCTGGCCGGGCGTCCAGGCGGGGTCCGGCGCGTAGAAGCAGAACTCGTATCCGGCCGCGCGGCTGCACAGCACGTGCCTGACGCCGTCCTCCCCGTCGGTGTGCCGGCCGTCCCGCCAGGTGAACTCCCATTCGGCGGCGCCCGCGATCACCTCGGGGACGGGTTCGAGCCGCAGCCGGTGGTAGCCGGGGAAGCGGTGCGCCTTCACCGCGCGGTGCTCTTCGGCGCGCAGTCCGGCGAGCGCGTCACCGGGCGCCGGGGCGATGCGCAGCCCCCGCGCGGATCCCGCGTCCTTCCAGGTCATGACGCCGCCGCTCCGCTCGGCCTGCCAGCCCACCGGCACCCGCACCGAGTAGGCGCCCGTCTCGTGGTACTTCGCCGTCTTGACCGTCACGCCCGCCGCCGGGCGCAGCGCGACCGCCTCGCTCTTGCCGATCGACGTCCAGCGGGCCGCCCAGGTGCCCGCGCCCGCCGCCAGCACGGCGAGCGCCGCGACGCTGACGACGGCGCCCGGCCGCAGCCGCCGCCCTTTGAAGGGCCGCCCGAGCGGACGCCGGGGGCCCGCCACCATGGCCTGCTTCGTCCAGGGGACGCGGTACCGCCGTCCCGCCCGCAGGCGCGGGGAGCCGCGAGGCGTCCCGTCCGATTCGCCCTGCCCCGACCGGCCCCCGGATCCGCTGTGCCTGGACTGCAGGGTCCACGGGACGCGCGGGCCGCGCATGACCCGGCGCGCGGCGGGGACGCGCGGCTCCTTCGGGAGCGTCGCGCGCGTGATGCCCGGTTCCGGGAGGGAGCCGACGACGTCCCGCAGCAGGTCGGCGGTGGCCTCGGCGGTCAGCCGGTCCTCGGGCCGCTGCCGCAGCAGCCCCTCGATGACGGCGGTCAGGGGTCCCGCGCGCACCGGGCGCGCGTAGTCGCCGAGCAGCACCGCCATCATCGACGCGAGCGCGTGGCAGCGCAGGAACGGGGAGAAGCCCTCGACCGCCGTGTAGAGCGTCGCCCCGAGCGCCCACAGGTCGGACGCCTCCACGCTCGGCTGCCCGTCGACCCGCTCCGGCGGAAGGTAGGCGGGGGAGCCCTCGATGCCGGCGGGCATCGTGTCGGCCAGTTCCCGGCCGTTGTGCATGTGCACGGCGAGCCCGAAGTCGCTGAGGAGAACGCGCCCGTCCTCGCAGATCAGGACGTTGCTCGGCTTGACGTCGCGGTGCAGGATGCCCGCCGCGTGGGACGCGCGCAGCACCGACAGGACGGCCGCGCCGATCTCCGCGGTCCGCCGCACGCCGAGCGGCCCGTCCTCGGTGACCAGGCGGTTCAGCGAGGACGACTCCACGAACTCCATGACGATCCAGGGGCGGCCGTCCTCGATGATCAGGTCGTGGACGGCCACCACGCCGGGATGCCGCAGCGCGGCGGTGGCGCGCGCCTCCGCCAGCAGCCGCCGGCACATCACCCTGCGCTCGCTCTGGGTGATGCGCGGCGGCAGATGGACCTCCTTGACCGCGACGTCCCGGTCGAGCATCTCGTCGTACGCCCGCCAGACGGTGCCCATGCCGCCCCTGCCGACCACAGAGAGCAGGCGATACCGTCGCGCGAGCGGTATCAACCGATCCCCATTCATGCTGGGGATAATCGCCGGAACGCGCCCAAGACACGCCCCTTCGGCATCAATTGATTTTTGACCGCTCGGCAGCCGGAAATGCGCGTACAGCCGTGGTATAACCGCGCGCCGCGCATTTAGGCGAGCACGCTTAGGCGAGCACGCCGCGCGCCCACTTGTAGTCGGACTTGCCGACGGCCGTGCGCTGCACCTCGTCCACGACCGTGATCTGCCGGGGCAGTTTGTAGCCGGCGAGGCGGCCCCGGCAGTGCTCGGTGAGCTGCTCCAGCGTGACGGCGGCGCCGGGGCGGGGCGCGACGACGGCGGCGACGCGCTGCCCGAACCGCTCGTCCGGAAGGCCGACCACGACGGCGTCATAGACGTCCGGGTGGTCCTTGAGCGCGACCTCGACCTCCTCCGGGTAGACCTTCTCCCCGCCCGTGTTGATGACGAGGGAACCGCGTCCGAGGAGGGTGATGGTGCCGTCCTCCTCCAGGCTCGCGAAGTCGCCGGGAACGGACCAGCGGGTCCCGTCGGCGTCGGTGAAGAACGTCGACGCGGTCTTCTCCGGGTCGTTGTAGTAGCCGAGCGGGATGTGGCCGCTGCGCGCGAGCTTGCCGATCTCGCCGGGCTTCACCACGGTCAGGTCGTCGTCCAGGACGGTGATGCCCGGCTTCATCATGAACCGGGCGGTGCCCTCCTTGGCGTCGACGGACGGGCCGCAGGCGCCGGTCTCCGAGGCGCCGTAGTTGTCGAGGAACATGATGTTCGGCAGGTGCTCCCGGAGGGCCTGCTTGGCGCCCTCGGTGAGCGGCGCGCCGCCGGAGGCGATCGCGATCAGCGGGGACGTGTCGTACCCGCCGCCCGCCAGCGCCTTGGCGACCGGGCGCGCCATGACGTCGCCGACGACCATCAGCACGTTCGCCTTCTCCTCGGCGAGCAGCCTGAGCGCCTTGTCGGCGTCGAACGCGTGGTCGGTGTAAAGGACGACCTTGGCGCCGCTGAACAGGCCCATGAACGCCACCCACTGGCCGGCTCCGTGCATGACGGGCGCGCAGTCGAGGACGGCCATGCCGGGCTGGTCGGCGTTGGCGGCCAGCTCCTCGGGGCTGCCGATCGGGTCGCCGAGGACGTTCCCGCCGCCGAGCGCGCCGAAGAAGATGTCCTCGCAGCGCCATTCGACGCCCTTGGGATAGCCGGTCGTGCCGCCCGTGTACATGATGTAGCGGTCGTCGCTGGAACGCGGCGGGAAGTCGTCGCCCGGGTCGGCTGCGGCGAGGGCCTGCTCGTATTCGACCGCGCCGGGGATCTCCCGCTCCGCGCCGTCCTCCAGGACGACGATGTGCCGCAGCTTCGGCAGGTCGCCGCGGATCTCCTGCACCTTCGCCAAGAGCGAACGCTCGCCGATCAGCGCGACGGAGTCGGAGTCGTCGAGGACGTGCCGCAGCTCGGCGGCGACGTAGCGGAAGTTCACCGGGATCGGCACGGCGCGGATCTTGAAGGCGCCGAGCATCGCCTCGATCCACTCGGCCCGGTTGTAGGCGAGGATCGCGACGTGCTCGCCCGGCCGCACCCCGGCCGCCGCCAGATGGTGGCCGACCCGGCTCGCGCGCTCGCTGAGCTGCCGGTACGTCCGCCGCTCGGCCCCGGCGACCAGGGCCGGACGGTCCGGTCCGGCGGCGGCCAGGATCTCGATCAGGTCGGCCAGGTTGTAGCTACGCGCCATGCCACGTCCTCGCAGGTGTCGGGGTGGGGACCGGTTCCGATCCTGCTCGTGGACGGCGGCCGAACTCAATGCCTATTGGCGTCCGGTCCAATGAGATGAGTCACACATCACGTGCCCGCGCCGCACTGAGTCGTATCCCACAGCGCCTCATCCGGCCACGGGCGAGGTCCTTACACGGCTCTTATCTGGGTACCGGCATGCTTGGCCGTAACGATTCAGTATCAGACGGGGGTAGTGGTGAGCGCAGGCGCGATGGCGTGGACCCCGCCGACGTGGGAGGAGATCGTCAGCGAGCACTCCACGAGGGTGTTCCGGCTGGCGTACCGGCTGACCGGCAACCGGCACGACGCCGAGGACCTGACGCAGGACGTCTTCATCCGGGTCTTCCGCTCGCTGTCGTCCTACAGCCCCGGCACGTTCGAGGGCTGGCTGCACCGGATCACGACGAACCTGTTCCTCGACCGCGCCCGGCGCAAGCAGCGCATCCGGTTCGACTCCCTCGCCGACGACGCCGCCGAGCGCCTGCAGGGCCGCGAGCCGACGCCCGCGCAGGCCTACGACGACCGCCACCTGGACGCCGACATCCAGAAGGCGCTGGACGGGCTCGCCCCCGAGTACCGCGCCGCCGTCGTCCTGTGCGACATCGAGGGCCTCTCCTACGAGGAGATCGCCGCGTCGCTGGGCGTGAAGCTCGGTACGGTCCGCTCCCGCATCCACCGGGGCCGCGCCCAGCTCCGCGACGCCCTGGAGCACCGCCGCCCCGCCGAATGCACGCAGTGAGCCCGTACTTCCGTGACCAGCGTCACTAGTGACTGCTGAGTAACTTCCGGCCTACCCTTCGGCCGTGGACATCGTCTTCGATCGCCGCGGCGAGGGCCCGCCCCTCGTCCTGCTGCACGGCATCGGGCACCGCCGCCAGGGCTGGGCCCCCGTGATGGACCTGCTCGCCGCGGAACGCGACGTCATCGCCGTCGACCTGCCCGGCTTCGGCGACTCCCCGGCGCTCCCGCCCGGCACCCCGTACACGCTCGACACGGTCATCTCGATCCTGGCCGACTCGTTCGCCGACCTCGGCCTGGACAGGCCGCACATCGCGGGCAACTCGCTCGGCGGCCTGTTCGCCCTCGAAGCCGCCGACCGCGGCCTCGCGAGCTCCGCGACCGGCCTGTCCCCCGCCGGCTTCTTCAACGCGGCCGAACTGCGGTACGCCGCGTCCGTGCTGCGGGCGTCCCGGCTCGGGGCCCGCGTGCCGGACCCCCTCCTCGCCCGCCTCGCCCGCTCCCCGCGCCGCCGTGCCGCGATGTTCGGCATGATCTACGGCCGTCCCGACCTGATGGACCTGGAGGTCCTCGCCGGCGACGCCCGCGCGATGCGGGACGCCCCCGGCTTCGAACCGACCCTGCGCGCCGGCCGCGACACCCGCTTCCTCGGCTCCTGCGCGGACGTCCCCGTCACGATCGCGTGGGGCACCAAGGACCGGCTGCTGCTGCGCAGCCAGGCCATCCGCGCCCAGCGCCGCCTGCCGAACGCCCGCTTCGTCTGGCTGGAGGGCTGCGGCCACGTCCCCATGGCGGACGACCCGGCCCTCGTCGCGAAGGTGCTCCTGGCCGGCAGCGCCCACCCCTTGAAGACCCGGACCGCCGCCTGACCCACCACCTCCAGCGTGCGGCATGGCCGAAGACGCTGCGGTAGTGCGTCTCGTAGAGGCGGGTGGATCGGGTTTCTCGCTCGTCCACCGCCGCCTCCTTTCTCCTCGGGGCCGTAACGACGAGAAGTCACAGAAGGCGGCGCCGGAATGCATGAAGGGACCGAAACTTTTCGTCCATGCCGAGTTATTGGCGCGGGCGAACGGCCGGGTTAGCATCCGATCCATGGGCGCCGGCTATCAAATTCTCAGTGAAGACCAGGCAGAACACTTCCTCGACCGGGGATACGTCGTGATCGGCGACTGCTTCACCCCGGAGGCCGCCGAAGAGTACACGAGGACCATCTGGACGCGTCTCGGCTACGACCCCGGCGACCGGTCGACCTGGGCGGAACCCGGAACCCACCTGCCCGCCCATCGCGAGATGGACATCAGGGAGTTCGCCCCCAAGGCATGGGGCGCCGTATGCGACCTGGTCGGCGGCGAAGACCGCATCAAGCAGCCCTACAACTGGGGCGACGGCTTCGTGGTCAACCTCTCGCAGGGTTCAGAGGAGCCGTGGTCGCCGCCGTCCGCGCGATCCCCCGGCTGGCACAAGGACGGCGACTTCTTCCGCCACTTCCTGGACTCCCCCGAGCAGGGCCTGCTCACCCTCGTCCTGTGGTCGGACGTCCAGCACCAGGGCGGCGCGACGTTCGTCGCGGCCGACTCGATCGCCCCTGTGGCCCGCTTCCTCGCCGACCATCCGGAGGGCGTCCTGCCCACCGACTTCCCTTACGCGAATCTGGTCGGCCAATGCGCGGATTTCGTCGAGGCCACCGGACGCATAGGCGATGTGTACCTCCTGCACCCCTACATCCTTCACGCCAAAGCGCAGAATCTGCTTCGCCGACCGCGATTCATCACCAATCCACCGGTCACCCTGGCCGAGCCGATGAATTTCAACCGCCCGAACCCCGCCGACTTCTCCCTGGTGGAGCGAACAATCCTGCGCGCCTTGGACGTCGACCATTACGACTTCACGCCGACTGCTCCGCGAGAAGAAGTCGTCCCCGAACGCGTCCTGCGCCAGGCCCGCATGAAGACCGAAGAAGAAGCCCGCCTGGCCGCCCGATCCAACTGACTGAGCGAATCCCGCTGAGGGCCTGGTGTGAGCCTGGCGGTCAGGCTGCCATGACGGTTCCGAGAACGAGGACGGCCAGGCTGAGGAGGCCGATCGAGGCGCGCAACACGCCGGCGCCGCGCGCTCCGCGGCGGACGCGGTCGGCCAAGGACCCGTCGTCCGGATGGGCCAGGGCGTCACGGCGGAGGCGGGTCATGCGGCGCGCCTGCAGGACGCCGAAGGCGAGGGCCGCGACCAAGGCGGCGGTCAGCACGGCCGTCGCGGTGAGCGTGCCGTCCCAGGGACGGTCGGCGACCAGGGCCGCACCGGTGCCGATGGCCAGGACCAGCGCGGCGGTCCCGACGATCCCGTACAACCGGCCGAGGGCCCGGAAGAACGCGACGCGGTCGGCGGGGCCGAGCGTCCGGAAGGTGACGCGGGCGACGACGCCGATCGCGACGAACCCGCCGAACCAGACCGACGTGGCGATGAGAAGAACGCAGGCGAGCGCGACCTCGACCCCATGAGACATGCTGCACCCACTCGGCTCCGGCGGCGGGACGGCCCGTCCGCGTCCGCTGCTCCATTCGCCTCTTTTTTACAAGATGACTTGTGTAAATACAAGGCGGTGTGATGTGCGCTGCCGCACTTGGGCAGCCCTGCCGGGAGCATGGGTTTTTCCATGGCCCCCATAAGTACTGCCGGTCCCGCCACCGGGGCTCGGCTGCGGGGAGGCGTCGCCGGACCCGGCCAAACGGTGGCGCCCCGGATGGCGGGCTTCTAGCCTCCGGGCATGACGGAGAAGATCATCCCGCCCGGTGTCGATCCCGGTGTGGCGTCTCCCGCGCGCATCTACGACTACTACCTGGGCGGCAAGGACAACTTCGCGGCGGACCGGGAGGCCGCGGAGGCGCTCATCGCCGCGTTCCCCTCGGGGCCGGTCGCGGCGCGGCAGAACCGGAGCTTCCTGATCCGGGCCGTCCGCCGGCTCGCCGAAGAGGGCGTCCGGCAGTTCCTCGACGTCGGGTCCGGCCTGCCCACGCAGGAGAACGTCCACGAGGTCGCGCGACTGGTTCAGCGGGATGCGCGCGTGCTCTACACCGACCTGGACCCGGTCGCCGTCGTGCACGCTCGCGCGCTTCTGGCCGGGGAGGCCGGAGTGCATGCCGAGGAGGGCGATCTCCGGGATCCCGAGGCCCTTCTGGCGACGGCTCGTGAACACCTCGACCTCGGCGAGCCCATCGCCGTGCTGCTGGCCGCCGTCACGCATTTCGTCTCGGACGCCGATGGCCCGCACGGGCTGGTGTCCGCCCTCATGGACGCGACGGTGAGCGGGTCCCATCTGCTGCTGTCCCAGGCCACCGCCGACATGACGTCCGACGACACGGTCAGCAAGGTCGAGGACGAATGGTCGAAGACGAGCGCGTCCCTTCACGCACGCACGCGGGACGAGGTCATGCGCTTCTTCGACGGGCTCGTCCTGCTCGATCCCGGAGTCGTTCCGGTGACGCAGTGGTGTCCGGACGAGGGCGTGGCCTACCCTTCCCCGGCTCAGGCGCCCCTTTACGCGGGAGTCGCGCGGAAGGCGTGACGCGCGGTAGGAGACCGCGCCGGGCGGCGGGGCCCGCGTCCCCGGAGTACGCGGGCCCCGCCGCCGGGGGTCGGCGGCCGGGTCAGCCGGCGACCGGGAGGTCGCCGGTCACCGGGGTCGGGGCCGGGGCCTCGCTCGGCGGGGTGTCCGGCTTGGACGGCGCGCCCGGCTTCGACGGCTGTCCGGGCTCGCCCGGCTTCCCGGGCTGCCCCGGCTCGCCGCCGTTGCCGCCGGTCCTGCCGCAGGTCACGGACGCGATGCTGAGCGTCTGCGTCTTGCCGGCGAGCTTCGCCACCACCTCGATGGCGGTGATGGTGAGGTTGCCGTCCTTGTCCTTGACGTGCTTGTTCAGGGTGACCGTGGCGGTCCCGAGGCCCTTCAGGTCGGCGTTGACCGCCGTGTTGGGGGTGGCACCGAGCTTCAGCGTCCGGCCGTTCAGCGTGGCCTTCGTCAGGTGCGCGACGCCGTTGCCGTTCTCGCACTTGGCGGTGACGGCGTGCGCGGAGAGGCCGAGCTTCGCCACCTTCAGGTCGGCGACGGACGCCCGGCCGTGGCCGGACCAGGCGGCGGCGTTCAGCAGCCGCGCCTCGGCGAGGGGGTTCGCGGGCAGCTCGGCGACGCTCTTGCGGACGGGCTGCTGCGACGACGACGCCACCGACGGGGTCGCCGGGATCGCGACCGGGCCGGACGCGGCGATCGCGAAGGCCGAGCCGGTGCCGCCGCTCGTCGCGGACGCGGCGGGCGCCAGCGCGAACGGCAGGGCGAGGGCACCCGCGGCCGCCGCGCACTTGGTGAGGGTCGACAAACGCACTGTTTCTCCTTGGGTTCGTGGTCGGGAGGAGACCGTGATCGGAACGGGGCCGTCAGTCCGTGATCAGGACGGACGACCCGAGCGGGACCTTGGCGAGCCGCTTCAGCGCGTCCGCCGGGACGCGCACGCAGCCGTGGGTGACGGCCTTGCCGAAGACGGACGTCGACGGCCAGCCGTGGAACGCGACCGTGCCCGGACCGCCGCCGAACGTGTCGAGCGTCGCGGAGTGCGCGCCGACCGGCAGGATCAGCGGGCTGTAGGTCGGGTTCGCGGGGGCGAGGGAGGCGAGCACGAACGTCCGTCCGGTGGGGGTCGGCGTCTTCGGCGCGCCGACGGCCACGGTCCAGGTGCCGACCTTGCGGCCCGCCTTGTAGAGCGCGAGCCTGCGGTCGCCGAGGTCGACCTTGACGACCTGGCTGCTGCGGGCGGTCTGGAGACCGGTCTCCGGGATCCAGCCGGTGACCCCGTTGGGGCGGCTCGGGAGCAGCACGCGGCGCCAGCCGGGCCGGGACTCCACCACGGGCACCCACGTGGGGCCCTTGAGCTGGGTGCTCGGCAGTTCGGCGACCGCGGGCGCGCCCGGCGTCGCGGAGACCGGGGTCGCGGCGGAGGGGTGCACCACCGTCCCGTTGCCCGCGGTGGGGGCGGAGGTGTCCCGCGGCAGGTCGTTCAGCGTCGTGTAGGTGGTCGCCTGCGGCAGTTCGGTCGCGCCGCCGACCGGGGACGCGCCGGCGGAGGCGGGCCGCCCGCCTCCCCCGCATCCGGTCACGAGCAGGGCCGCGGCCAGGAGGGCCGGGGCCGTGCCGCCCGCCTTCCGCAGGACGGCGTGCGGCCTCGGCAGGACGGCACGCGGTGGTGCATCGCTCACGAAGACTCCCAATGATCCCGCCGGAGGGACTCCGGCTCGCCTCTGTGCCCGCTGATTACGCACGGGACGGCCCGGAGGTTGCACGCCGTGTGGACCGAGTCGCAGGCTGTTGACCGCACCCCGCGGTGGACCACCGGCGCCGGCGGTGGAACAATCCGGGATTGACAAGTGTTTGAACCCTCAACTAACCTCTCGACGAGGTCGTTGAAGTTTCAAGCACCTACCACACGGGAGTCACCATGAGCATCGCCGCCATCGCCCCCGAGCTGACCGCCGGGACCTGGAACATCGACCCCGGGCACTCCGAGGTCACCTTCGTGATCCGCCACCTGATGACCAAGGTGCGCGGCACGTTCACCGATTTCACCGGGTCCGTGCAGATCGCCGAGGAGCTGGCGGAGTCCACCGCGACGGCCGAGATCAAGGTCGCCTCGATCGACACCCGCAACCCCGACCGGGACGCGCACGTGCGCACCTCCGACGTCCTGGACGTCGAGAAGTTCCCGACCATGACCTTCGCGACCAAGGGCGTGCGCGCCGAGGACGGCGAGTACCTCCTGGACGGCGAGCTGACGATCAAGGACGTGACCCGTCCGATCACGCTCACGGTCGAGTTCAACGGCATCGGCGAGGACCCCTGGGGCGGCACGCGCGCCGGCTTCTCCGCCGCGGCCACCATCAACCGCAAGGACTGGGGCGTCGAGTTCAACATCCCGCTGAAGGGCGAGAAGGCCCTGCTCAGCGACAAGGTCGAGATCCAGCTGGAGATCCAGGCCGTCCGCGCCTGAGCCGGCTGAGCGGCCGAGCGGCTGAACATCCCGCGCCCGCGCTCGCGGGGCCGCGTAAATTCTTGGTCAAGAGGGGCCGTCCGGTTTCGGGCGGCCCTTCTCCCGTCCGGGCGGCGGGACGAGCGGCAGCCGCAGCACGAAGCGCGCCCCGGACGCATGGTCCTCGACCCGCAGCGTCCCGTTGTGCGCCCGCGCGATCTCGCGGGCGATCGCGAGGCCGAGGCCGGTGCCGCCCGCGTCCCGGCTGCGGGCCGTGTCGAGGCGGGTGAAGCGCTCGAAGACGCGCTCCCGGTCGGCGGGCGCGATGCCGACGCCGTCGTCGGTGACGCTGAGCAGCGCCATGCCGTCCTCCCGCGCCACCTCCACCTCGATGGACGCGTCGGCGTAGCGCTCGGCGTTGTCCAGCAGGTTCCCGAGCAGCCGGACGAGCTGCATGCGCACCCCGCGGACGACCACCCCGCTCGGCAGCCCCGTGACGATCTCCAGCGGCGCCGTCCGGCGGCCGATCTCGGCGTCGGCCAGCGCGGACAGGTCGATCGGCTCCTGGATCGCCGTCCCGCCGGTGCCGATGCGGGCGAGCAGCAGCAGGTCGGTGACGATCGACTCCAGCCGGTCGGTGTCGCGCAGCGCCGACCGGACGACCTCCGGCAGGTCGTTGTCCTCGGGGTGCATCGCGGCGTCCTCGAGGTTCGCGCGCAGCCCGGCGAGGGGGCTGCGCAGCTCGTGGGAGGCGTCCGAGGCGAACTGCCGCTGCCGCCCGACCGCGCGTTCCAGCCGGTCCAGCGTCGCGTTGGCGGTGCGGGCGAGCTGCGCGATCTCGTCCTCGCCGGGCGGCTGCGGCACCCGCCGGCTGAGGTCGGTGGCGCTGATCTCGGCGAGCTGCGCGCGGATCGCCTCGACCGGGCCGAGGGTGCGGCCGACGACCCGCCAGGTGATCCACGCGGCGGCCCCGGCGAGCAGCAGCACGCAGGCCGCGAGCACGCCCTCCAGCAGCCCGTTCACCAGGTAGGACGGCAGCCGCCCGGACGCGTACACGACGACCGAGCCGGGCGCCGTGCTGACCCGGACCGCCTCGATCACGTAGCAGTCGCGTCCCGGCCAGGCGCCGTGGCACTCGACGTAGTCGCGGACGCGCAGGTTGCTCGACGGCCAGAGTCTGCTCACCGGCGGACGGCCCGCAACCGCGGGTGTGGCGTTGCGCACCCGGCCGCCCGGCTCGACCACCTGGACGCGGAGGCGGCCGCCGGTGAGGTCGGGGATCGGGCTGTCCCGCAGCGACCCGTCGCGGACGCTGCCGCTCACCCGCCGGGCGTCCACCTGGGTCTGCCGGAGCAGATCGGCCTTGACCGCGCCGCGCACGGCGACGTCGACGCCGACCGCCGTGATCCCGAACACCAGGGCGGCGATCACGGCGGCCACGAGCGTGTCCCTGGCCCGGATGGACCGGGGGCGCATGCGCATGGTTCCTCCCGGTGCCACACGTTATCGACCGCTCACAACTGGGGAGGCCCGAAAAGCGAGTGCCGGGTTTTCACCTTCACTCACCGGGACATCCCGTTTTATGACGGTTCCTCCGAAGCACAGGGACGGACACATGGGCAGGGACGTGGCTTCGGTCACCATCAGCGGCGAGGACCGGCGGCGGTATCGCGAGAAGGTACGCAGGTGCCTCGACGTGCTGGCCCGCATGCTGGGCGAATCCCAGTTCGACTTCGAGCGACCCCATATCGGCCTGGAGATCGAACTGAACCTGATCGACGCGATCGGCGATCCGCTGATGCGCAACGCGGACGTCCTCAAGGCGATCGCCGACCCGGCCTGGGCAACGGAGCTCGGCCAGTTCAACCTGGAGATCAACATCCCGCCCCGCGAACTCGGCGGGGAGGGCACCGGCGAGCTGGAGGCCGAGGTCCGCGACCACCTCCAGCACGCCGACCACCGCGCCAACGAGGTCGGCGGCGGGCTCGTCATGATCGGCATCCTGCCGACCCTGCGGCGCTCGGACATCGGAGAGGAGACCCTCTCCTCCAACGCCCGCTACAAGATGCTGAACGACCAGATCTTCGCGGCGCGCGGCGAGGAGATGCGCATCGACATCCCCGGGCACGAGCCGCTCCACATGCACGCCGACACGATCATCCCCGAGGCCGCCTGCACCAGCGTCCAGTTCCACCTCCAGGTCAGCCCCGACCAGTTCGGCGCCTACTGGAACGCCGCCCAGGCCATCGCCGGCGCCCAGGTCGCGATGGGCGCGAACTCGCCGTTCCTGTTCGGGCACCGGCTCTGGCACGAGACCCGGATCACCCTGTTCGAGCAGGCCACCGACACCCGCCCCGACGAGCTGAAGACGCAGGGCGTCCGGCCCCGCGTCTGGTTCGGCGAACGCTGGATCACCTCCGTCTTCGACCTGTTCGAGGAGAACACCCGCTACTTCCCGTCCCTGCTGCCGCTCTGCGACGACGAGGAGCCCCGCGACGTCCTGGACGAGGGCGGCATCCCCGAACTCGGCGAACTCACCCTCCACAACGGGACGATCTACCGCTGGAACCGTCCCATCTACGCGGTCGTCAAAGGCCGCCCCCACCTGCGCGTCGAGAACCGCGTGCTGCCCGCCGGGCCGACCGTCGCCGACGTCGTCGCCAACGGCGCCTT
Source organism: Actinomadura chokoriensis (assembly GCF_039529475.1). Lineage (NCBI taxonomy): Bacteria > Bacillati > Actinomycetota > Actinomycetes > Streptosporangiales > Thermomonosporaceae > Actinomadura > Actinomadura chokoriensis. Next base: position 106,016 of record NZ_BAAAMW010000017.1, read on the forward strand.
CTACTACGGCGTCGTCCGGATGCTCGCCGAGGACGACCGCCCCGTCTGGACCCGCATGTCCTTCGCCACCGCCGAGGAGAACCTCCACCGCGCCGCCCGCGACGGCCTCGACGCCACCCAGTACTGGCCCGGCATGGGCGAGGTCCCCGCCGCCGAACTCGTCCTCCGCAAACTGCTGCCGCTCGCCCACGAGGGCCTCGACCGCTGGGGCGTCGACCCCGCCCGCCGCGACCGGCTCCTCGGCATCATCGAGCGCCGCTGCGTCACCGGCCGGACCGGCGCCGCCTGGCAGATCGCCACCGTCGACGCCATCGAGGAGTCCTACGGCACCCCGCGCCATGACGCCCTGAGGATGATGGTCCGCTCGTACGCGGAGCACATGCGCGCCAACGAACCCGTCCACCTCTGGCCCATCGGGCCGTAACCCCCAGGGGGCCACCCCTGGAACCCCCGATACGCCGCAGGCGATCCTCACGCCGCCGTTGCGGTCTGTCGTGCCCGTGCGGGCGTGCGCGGCGTCGCTGTGGTCACCTGCGTCGCCGGGCATGCCCGTGTGGTGCCGGTTCGGGCATGTGCTCCGCTGATGCCACGAGCCGGTGTGATCTTCACGAGTCCTGCACATTTCCAGCTCGTTGTGCGCATAGCGGGCTCTTAGAGTCTGGGGCGTGACTGGGAACGAGACTCGGGTCTTGGTGGTCGAGGACGAGCCGACGATCGCGCGGGCCGTGGCGGACCGGCTGGCGGCCGAGGGGTTCGCCGTCGAGGTGGCCGGGGACGGGCCGTCGGCCGTCGAGCGCGCGCACGCCTTCGAGCCGCACCTCATCGTCCTGGACGTGATGCTGCCCGGGTTCGACGGGCTGGAGGTGTGCCGGCGCGTCCAGGCGGAGCGTCCCGTGCCCGTGCTGATGCTGACGGCGCGGGACGACGAGACCGACCTGCTCGTGGGGCTCGGCGTCGGCGCCGACGACTACGTGACCAAGCCGTTCAGCATGCGCGAACTCGTCGCCCGCATCCGCGCGGTGCTGCGGCGGGTCGAGCGTCCCGCGATGGACGCGGCGGGCGGCGGGGCGGTCCGGGTCGGGGAGCTGGAGGTCGACGAGCGGGCCCGGCGGGTCCGGCGGGACGGACGCGAGGTCCACCTGACCCCGACCGAGTTCGACCTGCTGACCTGCCTGCTGCGGAACCGGGGGGCGGTGCTCACCCGCGCCGTCCTGCTGGAGCAGGTGTGGGACTGGGCGGACGCCTCCGGAACCCGTGTCGTCGACAGCCACGTGAAGGCGTTGCGCCGGAAACTCGGGCAGGGGCTGATCCGGACGGTGCACGGGGTGGGCTACAGCCTGGAGGTCGTGTCATGACCGCAGTCGTCCACAGGCTGTGGGCAAGGCTGCCCCGGCCGCTCGACCCGCTCCGGTCGATCAAGGTGAAGTTCGGCGTGGTGGTCGTCGTGACCGCGTGCGTCGCCGTCCTGATCGTGCTGTGGGGCTACCCGATGGGGTTCCGCGCGCGGCAGACGATGCCGGTCGGCGTGCTGATCTCGGTGGTCGTGATACAGCTGCTCGCGCACGGGATGACGGCGCCGCTGCGGGAGATGACGGCGGCGGCGCGGGCGATGGCGCGCGGCGACTACAGCCGCCGGGTGCGCGCCACGTCGCGGGACGAGGTCGGCGAGCTGGCGCAGGCGTTCAACCGGATGGCCGCCGACCTCGCCGAGGTCGAGCGGCAGCGCCGCGAGTTCGTCGCCAACGTGTCGCACGAGCTGCGCACGCCGATCAGCGCGCTGCGGGCCGTCCTGGAGAACGTCGCGGACGGGGTCACGCCCGCGACGCCGGACGTCCTCGAAACGGCGCTCGACCAGACCGAGCGGCTCGGACGGCTCGTCACGCAGCTCCTCGACCTGTCGCGGGTCGAGGCGGGGGCCGCGGTGCTGAACCCGTCCGACATCGACGTCGCCGCGTTCGTGGACGACGTCACGGCCGAGGCCCGCGCCAGCCACCCGGAGGCCCTGTTCGAAACGGACGTCACGCCCGGCCTGCACGCCGTGGCCGACCGCGACCGGCTGCACCAGGTCGTCGCGAACCTGCTCGACAACGCGGCCCGGCACGGCCCGGACGGCCGTCCGGTCACCGTCACCGCGCGTCCCGTGAACCAGCCCGGCGGCCTGGTCATCGAAGTGACCGATGAGGGACCCGGCATTCCCCCCGAAGAGCGCGCCCGCGTCTTCGAGCGCTTCTCCCGCGGCTCGGTGTCCGGCCCGGGGACACCCGGCGGCGGCACCGGCCTCGGCCTCGCCATCGCAAGCTGGGCCACCGACCTGCACGGCGGCGACATCACCGTCCTGGACACCCCGATCGGCTGCCGCATCCGGGTCATGATCCCCCCGAACATCGGAGACCCCACATGACGCCCCCACCCGCCGAACCGCCGTCCGAACCGACCGCAAAGCCGGTCGAGAAGCCGGATGGAGCCTCCGCCGCGTCAACTGGCGAGAGCGCCGGAACGCCGGATGGCGCAGGCGCCGCTCCAGCCGGCCAGAGCCCCGGGACGCCGGGAGCGGCCGCGGCACCGGCCGGCGAGAGCACCACAGGGAAGGGCGAGGCGGCCACCGCGTCAGCCGGTGCGAGTGGCGGGCAGCCGCTCGCAGCAGCGGCAGCACCGTCCGGGGCCGGTGGTGTGCCGGTCGGTGGAGGTGGGTTCGTGCCGCCCGAGGGGTCGCCTCTCGCCGGTGCGGGTTATGCGGGGGCTCGTCTGGAGCCTGTGCGGGGGGTGGTGCCGTATGGGGCTCGCGCCGGGTATGTGCCGCCGCCTCAGTTCGTCTACCAGCCCACAAAGTTCGAGAGGGCGCTCAAGGCTTGGCGGCGGCCTGCCCGGCCCATGTCGCCGGCGCTCGTCGCCGGTGTTCTGATCGCGGGGGTCATCGGGGCCGTTGCGGTCGGGCCTCAGCTTCGGGAGGGGTTGCTCGGGGTCGGGGTCGTCATCGCGGCCGCGGCCGTCGCTTACGTGGCGGCGGCGTCCGCCTGGTCGGCGGGGCGGCTCGTGCGGAAGGGGCGGGTCAATCGGACTGCGGTCGTGTTCGGGCTGCTCGCTGTGGGGCTGTCGGGCATCGCGGCGTTCCGGGAGGCCGAGTGGGTCGTTGTTCCGGCGCTGCTGCTCGCCTTCGCGGTCGGGTCGTACGCGGTGTCCGGGGGACGGTCTTGGCCGGAGGTCCTGTTCGGTGGGCTCGCGGTCGTGCCGGCGGCGGGGGCCATGCTGCCGTGGGCGGGACGCGGTGCGTACGGGGCGGTGACGTCCGAGAAGAGCAACTGGTGGCCCGCCATCCGGACGGCCCTGATCGCGGGCGGGCTGCTCGCGGTGTTCGGGGCGCTGTTCGTCGGGGCGGACGCGGCGTTCGGCAGCATCGCCTCCGGGCTCGTCCCCGAGGTGTCGCCGGTGTCGGTGATCGTGTACGGGTTCACGGGCGCCGCGACGCTGGTGCTGGCGTCCGCAGGGGCGTACCTCGGGCAGTCGCCGCCGCCGCTCCGCATGCTGGCCCCCGAGCCCGGCAAGCCCGCCGGGCGCTGGTCGTGGGCGGTGCCGATCGCGGCGCTCGACCTGCTGTTCCTGGTGTTCTGCGCGATCCAGGCCGGGGTGTTCCTCGCCGACGACAAGGACGAGCTGCTGCGCTCGACCGGGCTCACCTATGCCGAGTACGCGCGGCAGGGGTTCTTCCAGCTCGTCGTCGTGACCGTGCTCGTACTCGTGGTCGTCGCCATCGCCAAGCGGTACGCGCCGTCCGGGAACGGGGGCGATCGCGCGACCGTCCGCGTCCTGCTGGGGCTGCTGTGCGCGCTGACGCTCGTCGTCGTCGCGGTCGCGCTGCGGCGCCTCTACCTGTACGAGCAGACGTTCGGCTGGACGAGGCTGCGGCTGTGGGTGCACGCGTTCGAGCTGTGGCTCGGCTTCGTCGTGGTCCTCGTCGCCGCCGCCGGGGTGGTCAAGGGGCGCGTCGCGTGGCTGCCGCGGGCGGTCGCGGCGAGCGGCGCGGTCGCGATGCTGCTCCTGGCGCTGCTCAACCCGGACGGGTTCATCGCCGAGCACAACGTCGCCCGCTACAAGGACACCGGCAAGATCGACGTCCCGTACCTGCGGGACCTGTCCGCCGACGCCGTGCCCGCCCTGGACCGGCTCCCCGAGCCGGCGCGGACGTGCGCGCTGCGCCAGATCGCCTTCGAGACGACCGAGAACGAGCCGGCGATGAGCGCCAACCTCGCCCGGGCCCGGGCCCGGGAGATCCTCGAACGGCGGCCCATCGACCGGTCGGCGGACTGCTTCAGCCCGTCTCGTCCATGATGAGCAGGGCGTAGGCGGCGATGGTCGAGTCGTCGGTGATGCGGCCCTCCCGGATCAGCGCCTTGAACTCGGCGCGGGAGAACCACTTCTGCCGCATGTCCTGCTCCTCGGGCTCCCGGTCGGTCTCCCCGGCCTCCAGGTCGGACGCGACGAAGATGTTGAAGCCCTGCCCGCTCGTCCCGTGCGAGCAGTTCAGGCGGCCGAGGTGCGTCAGCGTCCCGGCGCGCAGGCCCGTCTCCTGGGCGAGTTCGAGGCGGGCCAGCTCCTCGGGGTCGGCGTCCCGGCGGCCGGGGAGCGAGCCCTGCGGGAAGCTCCACGTGCGCCTGCCGATCGGGTACCGGTACTCCTCGACGAGGTGGAACCCGTCGCCCTCCAGCGGGATGACCAGCACGAAGTCGGGTTTGTCGATGACGCCGTAGATGCCGCGCGAGCCGTCCAGCCGCTCGACCTCGTCCTCGCGGACGACCATCCACGGGTTCTCGTAGACGATCCGCGTGCCGACCTGGCGGACGGCGGGCTCCTCGGTCATGTCGCTCACGCTCCCGACCCGTAGCGGTAGACGAGTTCGTGCCGGTCGCCGACGACCACCCGGTGGGTGACCTCGATGACGCGGTCCTCCTGGTCGTAGGCGCGGCGCCACAGGGTGAGGACGGGCTGCTCCGGGCCGATCCGCAGCGTCTCCTGCTCGTCCGCGCGCGGAAGCCGGCACGTCACCGACTCCTCGAACGTGATCCGGCGGCCCGTTTCCTCCAGCCGCGAGTAGAGGCCGCCGGGGCCGGTGTTGACCTCCCGCAGCACGGGGATCTCGGCGACGATCTCCGGGATGATCCACGTCGTCGCCGTCTGGACGGGCGGCTCCCCCTCCACGCCCTGGACGCGCGCCCGCTCCAGGACCCGCGTCCCGACGGGGACGTCCAGGCGGGGCGCGAGCCGCTCATCGGCCTCGACCTCGGTCACGGTGGTGCGGGTGAACGGGCGTCGCCCGCCCTTCTGCGCCGACACGTGGAAACCGCGCCACTCGCCGACCTGCCGGGTGATGTCGGCCGCCGCGCGCCGCACCTTCGGCGCCGTCCGGACCTGCGCGCCCGCGCCGTGCCGCAGCTGGACGAGGTCGGCCTCGGCCAGCATCCGCAGGGCCCGCCGGACGGTGGAGCGGTCGGCGCCGTACTCGCTCGCCAGCCGCCGCTCGGACGGCAGCCACGCGCCCGGATCCAGCTCGCCCTCGACGATGCGGGCGGCGAGCGCGTTGGAGATCACCTGTGCCTTCGTGGGGGGTCGCGGCATACCAGATCCTGCTCCGGGTCATTGCACTGATCTCACACCGTACAGATCCCACCCGGTCCGGCGTCCTCTTGGGGTTCTGCCGAACGCGTTGTGGGCGATGCTTGGTAGTCCTATGGTAGACCTACCATAGACCGACCGAGGGAGCCCCGGACGATGTCGGTGATCATGTGCATGCCCGGCTGGCACAGCGAGCGCTCGGGCGACGGCCTGCGCGCCACGAGGGTCACCCAGTTGTCGGACTACCAGCTCCTCAACGGCTGCCTCGAGCAGATCGTCGCGGCGGACGAGGGCGAGCTGTGGCTGCTCTGCGACGCCCAGACACGGCTCGCCGAACGCGTCGCCACCGCCGAGCGGCTCCGCTCGTCCCGCCGCAACTAGCCCGCGACCAGCCCGCGACCGCGAAGAGCCCGCCGCGCCGGATGCGCGGCGGGTCCGGTGGGCGGGCCCGCTCAGGTGCGGCGGAAGCTGACGACCTCGCCGGAGTCGCCGACCGCCTCGCGGGACGGCGGGATGATCCGCTCGCCCGCGTTGTCGGCGAGCAGCGCGCGGGCGCGCAGCACGATCTCCAGGTCGAAGCGCAGGTCCGGGTCGAGCAGCTGGTCACCGAACAGCTCCTCCAGCTGGCGCAGCCGGTACCGGACGGTCTGCGGGTGGACGTGCAGCCGCATCGCGACCTCGTTGGCGTTGCGTCCCGACTGGAGCCAGGCCAGCAGCGTCTCGGCGAGCCGGTCCTGCTGGCTCGGCCGCAGGTGCGCGAGCGGGGCGAGGCGCAGGTCGGCGAGCGAGGTGATGAGGCCCTCGTCCTGGAAGAGGATCAGCGTGGACATGTGCTCCACGCTGCGGATCACGCCGCTGTCCGCCTCGATCACGCCGCGCTGGACGAGCGACAGCGTCTTGCGCGCCCACTGTATGGACCGTGCCGCCTCCATCAGCGGGACGGTCGGGCCGACGACGGCGAGCGTCCCGGACAGGGCCCGGTCGACGAGTTTGGCGCGGCCGGGGCCGTCCGGGTCGGGGATGATCAGGCTGGGGGTGCGGCGGGTCAGGTCGGCGAGGACGTCCGGCGGGAAGGCCGGCTGCCTCGCGTCCTGGTGCCGGCCGAGCGCGACCGCGGCGATCGTCCGCGGGATCGGCCAGTGCGCGGCGGCGGCGAGGTCGGCGATGGCCTCCTGCGCGGCGGGCGGGTCGGCGAACAGCAGGTCCAGCAGGCGCTTGCGGCGGCGCTGCATCTCGCCCGCGACGGCGGCCTTGGCCTGGGAGAACCCCTCGGCGGCGGCGTGCGCCAGGTCGTCCTGGAACTCCATCAGCACCTCGCCGACGGCGCCGAGCGTGCGCGGCGACACCTGGAGCGCCTCGGCGCCCTCGGTCATCCGGCGCCACGCCACCATGCCGCCGACGCGCATCGCGGTCTGCATCGCGTCGAGGCTGCGGCCCTCGCCGGCCTCGCCGCGGCCGATGGCGCGGAAGAAGTCGGTCACCGGGGCGGGGTCGTGCGCCGGGTCGGCGACCCGGTCGACGAAGTAGTGGAGGACGCGCTCGACGGCGAGGCGCAGGGTCCCCGAGTAGGAGCCGTCCCCGGGCCGGTCGTACTCCCTGACGCGCGTCTGGATCTCCTGGATCATGTCGTCCGCCACCTCGTCGAGGTGGGGGCGCATGTGATCTGCCAGTTCCCTGGGCAGATCCGCCCACGGGCGCCCACTGGTGGTCGAACCTTCGTTCGCCACACAAACCTCCCCTGCTCGTCCCCCAGCGTTGCGCGCCGTACACAGGGGGTAATTACTTACTTATGGGACCTGTGTGAGGCAAATCATGACCCGTGGCGACCCCGGGCGCAAAGTCTAGGTCGACTTTCGACCAGCTTCGGCCTACCCGATGGCAAAAACACCACACGTCCGGGAACTTTCGCGGACGTCACAGAGCGTCCGACACCGTTCACCAAACGTCGCCGCCGTGGAAAAGGGCCCCGGGGAAAGCACCGCAGAAAGCACCATGCACCGAGGCATAGCGGAACGAGGCAACGAGCGTCTTGAAGGGGACGGCAATTCGGAGGTGACGATGGATGACGCGGAAGAGCGACATTTCCGCGAGTTCGTGGAGACGAGGTCGGCGCCCCTGTACCGCCAGCAGGTCAGCACCTGGCGGCGGACGCGGCGTCGGCGCAAGTCGCCGATCACCGGACGACCGCCGACAGCTCCCGCCCCCCCCCGCCCCCCGCCCCCGGAGTCACGTTGATCTGCGGCGTGTTGTTGTTACGAGCGCGTCGAAAACAACAACACGCCGCAGATCAACGAGGGGGCGGGCTAGGCGGTCGCGGTCCGGCCCGACGCGAGGGGGACGGTGACGTCGGCGGTCAGCGTCACGGCACCGGCCGCGCGCTGGTAGTCGAACAGGCCGGTGATGGGGACGATCTGGAGATCGATGTCGCTGCCGCGATCCACGGCCCAGGAGACCGCCTCGATGGCGCGGGTGACGGTGCGCGGCCTGCCGTCCAGGACGACCGGGATCGGCGTGGCCTGGTTGCCGATGACGACGCCGGTCTTGCGGTCCACGAGCTGGGCGAACAGGAAGGTGCGCGGCTTGGTGGCCAGGCCGCGGTAGCGGAGCGTGACCTGCGGCGTCCCGACGGCCTGGGCGGAACCGGCGGGAGCCGGGAGGTGCACGTTGACGGCCTTGGCCGCGGGCTGGGCGGCCACGGCGGGCAGCGCTTGTCGAACCAGGCGAGGGTGGCGTTGGTGACGTGGTCGGCCGGGCCCGGGTTGGTGGAGCAGACGCCGTGCCCGCCGCAGAACCACACCATCTTGACCGGCACGCCGTTGGCCGCGAGCGTCTTGTAGTTGGCGATGGCCTCGCGCAGGGGGAACAGGGTGTCGACCGTGCCCTGCAGGAGCAGCGTCGGCGCGGTGATGCGCTCGACCAGGTAGTCGGGGCCGTGGGCGCCGAACCAGTCGGCGACGTCATTCGGGACGGTGCCGCTGGCCATGCCGGTCACGCAGCCCTTGGTCACCTGCCAGGACAGCCGGTTGCCGGACTGGAGCCCGCCCGAGCACAGCAGCAGCCCCCAGCCGGAGCGGAAGATCTGGTCGGGGTAGAGGCTGTTGAGCAGGCTGTTGAAGGCGATCGTCGGCGCGATGGCGTCCACCCGCCGGTCCAGCCCGGCGGTGACCAGCTGGATGCCGCCGCCGTAGCTGCCGCCCGCCATGCCGAGCCGCGGGTCCCCGGCCCGGTCGAGCCGGACCTCCGGCTGCCGGGCGATCCAGTCGATGATCGCCTGCGCGTCCCGGCCCTCGACGCGCGGGTCGTCGACGTTGGCCTCGCCGCCGGAGCCGAAGCCGCGGGCGTTCCACGTGACGACGTTGTACCCGGCGCCGAGCAGCGACCCGAGCGTGCCGCGCGCCGGATCGGTCTCGGCCCGTCCGGGCCGGGGACATGCGCGGCTCCGGGGCCAAGATCCACTACCGACGAGTAAGTAATACCTTGCGCGGCCCGCCTTGCCTAGACCTGCGGCGGAGCCCGGCCGCGGCGGCCAACTCCCGGGAAAGTACTTGACGGATCGGAAAGTAGAAAGTACTTTCCTATTTGGCAAGTACTTCTCAAGGAAGCAGGCATCCCCCCATGAACGACTTCACCAACGCAGCCGAGGCCCTCGCCGCGATCGAGCAGACCCAGCAGCAGGCCTACGCCGAGCAGCGGCTGCCGATGTGGTACATCCCGGGCGTAGTCACTCTGGGCACCACCGCCGCGGTCGCCTCCGAGGTGGACGGGACGGCCCAGATCGTCCTCACCGCCGGGGCCGTCGCGGGCCTCCTCGCCCTGGTCGCCACGCTCTCCGCCCGGATGCGCATCAGGTTCCGGCCGCGCACGTGGACGCCGAAGGCCGGCACCCTCATGGCCCTGTGGATCGCCTCGCTCTTCGCCGTCTGGGGCGTGGTCCCGCTGATCGCCGGCGCGTTCACCGACTCGGCCGTCTGGCAGAAGGCGCTCGCGGGCGCCGTCACCGTCGTCTACGCGGCGGCGACCACCCGTCCGGCCGAGAACCTGGTGCTGGCGCGGCTGGCCGGGAAGGTCGCCCGATGAACCTCGACCCGGTCATCCACACGCCGGCGCGGCTGCAGATCGTCTCCCTGCTGGCGACCGCGACCGAAGCCGAGTTCGCCTTCGTCCGCGACAGCCTCGACATGAGCGACTCGGTCGTGTCGAAGCACGCCAGTGCCCTGGAGAAGGCCGGCTACATCGAGATCCGCAAGGGCTACGTCGGCAAGCGCCCCCGCACCTGGTTCAAGCTCACCAAGGAGGGCCGCCGCGCCTTCGACGAGTACGTCACCACCCTCCAGCAGATCGTCGGCCGCCCCCTCACCGACACCGCGCCGACCGACCGCTGACCTCGGCCCCGTGCGCCGCGCCGGACGAGCGCCTACCATGATTGATCCGACATGATCATGCCGCCGCGCCGAGGCGAGCCGCCCCCGGCCCGCACGGGCGGCGGCCGGGGCCGTGCGTATGCTCACTTACCTCGTCCGGCGGCTGATCGGCGCCGTCGTCATGCTGCTGCTGGTCACCCTGGTGACCTTCGGGATCTTCTTCGGGCTCCCGAAGCTCGCGGGCCAGACCACCGACCAGATCGCCCGCGCCTACGTCGGCCGGGCCGCGGACCCCGTGGCCGTCGAGGCCACCAAGGAACGGCTCGGCCTGGACGAGCCGATCATCGTCCAGTACGCGACCTACGTGAAGACGATCGCCGCCGGGGCCGACTACGACGCCGGCCCGGTCACCGACCACTGCCCGGCGCCGTGCCTCGGCTACTCCTACCGCAGCAGCAGCCCGGTGCTCGACACCCTCCTGGACCGGGCCCCGGCCACCGCGTCCCTGGCGGTCGGCGCCGCGATCCTCTGGCTGGCCGGCGGCATCGCCACCGGCATCGTCTCGGCCCTCCGCCGCGGCTCGCTCTGGGACCGGACGGCGATGATCATGGCGCTGAGCGGCGTGTCCCTGCCGATCTACTTCACCGGCCTGGTCTCCATGGCCCTGTTCTCCTACACCGTGAAGATCTTCCCGGGCGGCGGGAGCTACCGGCCCTTCACCGACGACCCGGTGACCTGGTTCCAGGCCCTCGTCCTCCCCTGGGTGACGCTCGCGTTCCTCTACGCGGCGATGTACGCGCGCCTCACCCGAGCGGGCATGTTGGAGACAATGAACGAGGACTACATCCGCACGGCCCGAGCCAAGGGCTTACGCGAGCGGACGGTCGTCACCAAGCACGCGTTACGCGCGACGCTGACCCCGATCATCACCGTCCTCGGCCTGGACCTGGGCCTCTTATTGGGCGGTGCTGTACTGACAGAGAACACCTTCAGCATCCCCGGTCTCGGCCAACTGGCCCTGACGTCGGTAAAGAGCGGCGACCTCCCCATGGTCCTGGGCGTAACCCTCATAACCTCAGCCGCGATAGTCGGCCTCAACCTGATAGTCGACGTCCTCTACGCGGTGATAGACCCCCGAGTCCGCCTAACCTGACCCTCCACTCAGCATCGGAGACGCAGGGAAACGCCGGCGTCGTGGATCGACCACCGCCGAAATCCACGGCCGCGCTGCTCGCGCGGCGGTCAGGGCAGCAGAACCCCACCATGATCGGGTGCACGTCACGGCGGGAACATCGGGTCCGCGGTGCCGTGGAATACGACAGTGAGTGCGGTTATCGACGTCAGTGGTTTCGGTGGCGGCCGCCCTCCGGGATTGCGTCGTGGTTCTGAATTGCGTGGATTACCGCGGCCATGTCGGACGGGCCGTGGCCCAATTCCTGGGTTTCGCGGTACAGGGCGTGGCAGGCGTCCAGGACGGGTGAGGCGATGCCCGCCTGGCGTGCGGCTTCGGCGATGAGGCGGTTGTTGTCCAGGACGTTGGTGATGGACGCCTGGACGGAGAAGTCGCGGTTGAGGAGTTTGTGCGCCTTGGCGCGGGAGACGGTGCTCGCCATCGGGCCGGCGTCCAGGACGTCCAGCAACCGCCGCTGGTCCAGGCCGTGCCGGTCGGCGAAGTGGAACGACTCGGCCAGGCCGGTGACCATCGTGATCAGGAACAGGTTGACCGCCAGCTTCATCCGCAGCGCCTGCGGGACGGGGCCGCAGACGAACGTCTGGTGGCACATCGGCGTGATCAGCGGTCGGACCAGGTCGACGACGACGGGCTCACCCGCCAGCATTGCGACGAGTTCGCCCGTTTCGGCTGGGCCCCGTGAGCCGGATACCGGCGCCTCGACGTAGCGTCCGCCTGCCGCACGGACGTCGGCCTCCAGGTCGCGCGAGTAGCCCGGGGACGTCGTCCCCATGTGGACGATCACGCGTCCCGCGACGTTCGCGGCGAAATCCGGCGTGCCGCGGCCCAGGGTGGCGTCGATCGCGGGGCCGTGAGCCAGCATGAGGAGCACGATCTCCGCGCGCCCGAACACCTCGGTGGGGGTGGACGCCACCACTGCTCCGGCCGTGCGCAGCGCCTCGGCTCGGGCGGGCGTGCGGTTCCAGACGATCAGGCGGGTGCCGGCGCGGGCCAGGTTGAGCGCCATGGGGCGTCCCATGACGCCGAGTCCGATGAATCCGACGTTCGTGTCCACCGTCGCCTCCGGTCGCGGGCTGGACGGCGCTCCGCACAGGGGTGGCGGCGGAGCGCTCGTGGGGACGTACCGACCTTGCCGATTATGACAGCGGTCATGATAATGGTCCAGGTGAAGCCGGAAACAGAGGATCGCGACCCCCGCGAGCGGATGGTCTTCAGCGCCGCGCAGCTCATCCGCCGGGACGGCGTCACCGCCACGGGCCTGCGCGAAGTCGCCGCCCACGCGGGCGCGCCGCGCGGGTCGCTCCAGCACTACTTCCCCGGCGGCAAGGAGCAGGTGGTGAACGAGGCCGTGGCGTGGGCCGGGCGCTACGCGGCCGGACGGATCGACCGCTTCATGGCCTCCATGTCCCGTCCCTCCCCCAGCGGGCTCTTCGCGGCGATGGTGCGGCAATGGACGGACGAGTTCCGGACGGAGGGCTTCGCGGGCGGCTGCCCGGTCGCCGCGGCGACGGTCGACTGCGCGGACTCCGTCGCCTCCACCCGGGCCGCCGCCGCGGACGCGTTCGCCGCCTGGCGCCGTCCGATCGCCCGGGAACTGACCGCCATGGGCGTCCCGTCCCGCAAGGCCGCCGCGCTCGCGACGCTGATGGTCGGCGCTCTGGAGGGCGCGATCCTGATGGCCAAGGCCGAGCAGTCGGTGCGTCCGCTGACGGTCGTCGCCCGGGAACTGGGCCCCTACCTGGACTCCTGCATCGACCCGGCACCTGATGCGCCGGGACGCTGATCAGGTCAGGAAGTGATCTAGGAGAAGGTAGATGCCCAAGGCCGTCATGGCGGTGCCGGAGAGGCGGCTGATCAGGCGGGTCTTGCCTGGACGGCCGTTCAGCACGGTTCTGGTGAGGACGCCCAGGCAGAGGTACCAGACCGCACACGTGGCCATGAACGTCAGGCCGAGGACGCCGATCTGGCTCGCGATGGGCCAACTGTCGTCGGGGTCGGTGAACTGCGGCAGGAGGGCGACGAAGAGCAGAAGGCCCTTGGGGTTCAGGCCGCTGACCCCTATGCCGCGCAGGAAGGTGCGCCAGCCGGTGCCGGCCTGGGGTTCGGTGCTGGCCGCGGCCGGGTGGGTGAGGGTCGCGGCGCCCTGCCAGACCAGGTAGGCGCCGCCGACCAGGGTCAGGGCGGTCAGCGCGGACGCCGAGCCGGCGACCAGCGCGCCGACACCGGCCGCGACGATGGCGGTGACGGCGGCGTAGCCGACGACCAGTCCGCTCACGGCGGGGACGACGGAGCGGCCGGTCAGGCCGGCGCCGATGGTGAACGCCCAGTCCGGGCCCGGCATGACGATGAGCAGGAACGCGACCGCCCAGAAGGCGAGGACGGAGCCGGTCGCCATGGCTTCCCCTCCCTATCCGGCCGCCACGTGAGGGAAGCGTATTCTCGGGTGGCGAGAAGGTGTTCCTGACTTTGCCTCTGAACCGGCATGCAAGTGGAAGGATCTTCTACATGGACGCGATCGACCGGAAGATCCTTGCTGTCCTCCAAGAGGACGGGCGGCTGACCATCACCGACCTGGCGGCCCGGGTCGGGCTGAGCGTCTCACCCTGCCATCGGCGGCTGCGGGAACTGGAACGCAGCGGCACCATCCGCGGCTACCGGGCGGTCGTGGACGCCGCGGCGCTCGGACTGACGTTCCAGGCCCTCGTTTTCGTCACCATGCGCCAGGAGGACCGGGAAACGCTGCTCGGTTTCGAGGAGGCGGTCGCGCGCGTACCCGAAGTGGTGCAGGCGCAGCGGCTCTTCGGCGATCCCGATTACCTGCTGCGGATCGTGACCGCCGATCTGACCGCCTATCAGGAGCTGGAGGACGATGTGCTGAGCGCACTGCCAGGTGTACAGCGGCTGAACTCCACCCTCGTGATGAAGCATGTAGTCAATGAACGGCCGCTGCCCACCTGACGACCATTTCCGACGGAGAAGCGAATGTCGAATGTGGCGCGATTCACACGATCGGGGCGATCACCGAGCGCAATCCCGAAGCCATCGGTGATTCACTTTTCAACGACCTTCCCGTCCGTCGTCGGCGGTTCTCGTCCCCTCGTTGACGTGCGGTTTCGCTCTGAGTGAACATCCACAGCCTCTCACTTGAGCGCATTTTCCTAGTGGCGGCAAGCGAGGTCGAGCTTTTACTCTGCGTTATTTCCGCTGATCAGCGGATGCGAGCGGATAGCGAAGTCGCGCAGGGACGGGAGGGGTTTACGCAACCCCCGCAGATGACCTGGTCCGGCCATTAGCCCCCGACCAGGCATTTTTCGCTTCGCAGGCCGGTGAAACCCCGCTAAGCTGCCGACTCATCATTCTCTTCCGTCTCCCGTGGCGCTCGTAGTTCAACGAAGCCCTGCATGCCAGCCGCCGGCCCGCGGCACATCCCCCGCCATCGCATGGGCACATCTCGCTTCGCCTGGGACGCGGAAAGCCCCCGAACAGAGGAGCACGCAATGCGCGCAAGTCGGCTGGCCGCGGTGGGGATCGCTGCGGGATCCATGATGCTCGGAATGGCGGCCCCCGCGCTCGCGGACACCACGCCCGTGAACGGCCAGTTCTGCCAGAAGGACATGATCGGCCAGACGGGCAAGGCCGCGGACGGCACGCTTCTGAAGTGCGAGCTGCAGCCCGGCGACGACCAGCCCAAGTGGGTCAAGGTCACCCCGGGCAACGAGAACCCCGGCGGCGAGAACCCGGGTGGCGAGGACCCCGGCACGCCCAACGAGCCGGCGTTCAAGTTCGGTCCCGACAAGGTGAAGCTGTCCAGCCTCCGCGTCGCGCCCGGCTACAAGACGACCTTCACGGTGACCTGCCCGACGTCGGTGTCCATCACCAGCAACGGCTACACGCAGAACCCGCTGCCGGTGAAGAAGGCCGGTGAGAACACCTGGACCGCCACCGGCACGTTCCGCAAGAACCTGCCGAACCCGACGACCGCCACGGTGGTCTGCAAGGACTACGGCTCGGTCAAGTTCACCACGCAGCCCGACAAGGCCGACGGCAACAAGGGCGACAAGGGCGGGAACAAGGGCGGCGGCACGCTGACGCCGAAGACGCCGAAGATCCCGACCGGCCGCATCGACACCGGTGACGGCAGCATGTACATGCGCGACCAGAACTCCCCGGCGCCGCTGCTGGCCGCCGGCTGGGGCGCGCTGATGGCGGTCGGCCTCGGCGCGATCGTGCTGCGCCGCCGCTCGGCTGCGGAGCGGTCGTAACGTTGCCGGAACTTCCCGCATCCGCCGCCGGTCGCCGCGCCGCGAGCGCGGCGGCCGGTGCGCTGCTCATCGGACTGCTGCTCGGCGGCTGCGGCGGGGACGACGGCGGGACCGCCGCCGCCTCCGGCGCGCCCACGCCCGCGGCGACGGCGACGGCCGGCGCGACCGCGCCCGCGTCGAACGTCCATCCGCTGTCGCAGTCGCCGCCGACGAAGATCGCCATCCCGCGGATCGGCGTGTCGGCTCCGGTCGGCGCGGTCGGGCTGCTGCCCGACGGACGCGTCGAGGAGCCGCCGCTGAGCAAGCCGAACCTGGCCGGCTGGTACGACGAGGGCGTCACTCCGGGCGAGGTCGGCCCGTCGGTGATCCTCGGCCACGTCGACGCCAACGGCAAGCCCGCGGTGTTCTACCGGCTGAAGGACCTGAAGCCCGGCGACAAGATCGCGGTGTCCCGCAAGGACGGGTCCACCGCGACGTTCGCCGTCCAGCAGGCCCAGCGCGTCGACAAGGACGCCTTCCCGCACAAGAAGGTGTTCGGTGAGGCGCTCGACCACGCGTCCCTGCGGCTGGTGACGTGCGGCGGCGCCTTCGACCCGAAGATCGGCCACTACAAGGACAACCTGATCGTCTACGCCAAGCTGATCGGTTCCTGACCCGAAGCACGAAGGACGCCCGCCGGTGGACGCACCGGCGGGCGTTCCCGTCTCGCCCGCTCTGTCGCGGCTGGAGGCGGGTGGCCCGGCAGCGGGTCGGGGCCGCGTGCTTGACGACGTTGGTGAGGGCCTCCTGGACGATCCGGTAGACGGTGAGCTGGACCGCTTCGGGGAGCGGCTGTTCGCCGGACACCGCGAGGTCGACGTCGACTCCGGCGGCCCTGACCTGCCGGGCCAGGTCATGGAGCCCGTCGATGCCCGGCTGGGTGAGGTCGACGCCCGGCGCGGGGTCGTGGCGGAGCATGTCGAGCAGGCGCCGCATCTCGGCCAGCCACGCCGCGTTCCACCTGCGGCGCCGCAGCAGGTGGCCGGCGAGCCAGCCGCAGGCGAGCAGCAGCCAGGCCGCCGCCGTCCAGGCGACGCCGACCGCCGGCCGTGTCGGGAATGGACGACCTCGGCGATCACCGCGGCGACGGTCACGGCGAGGGCGCGGGCCGACCGCCTCGGATGCTCGATGGACGCGACGGATCCCACAGCACACCGCTCACGATCGCGACGCACGAGAGCGCCACGGCGGCCGTGAGCACGCGCCGGGGCCACAGCCGCCGCAGCGCGACCAGCACCCCCAGCGCGACCCCCACCAGGCAGGACGCCACGAAGGGCAGCGTGAAGTCCGGCCGATCCCTGAGCATGTTCCCGGCGACGAGCACGACCGCCAGGAGCACGTCGAGGGCGCGCAGGCGGGCCCGGCGCGACAGATGCGCCTGATCGGCCTCGAAGTCGGCTTCGTCCGCGGGGCGCAGATTATCCGCCAGCATCCTGCGCTGATGACGGCGTCCTACAGCTGCTTCGCGGCCGGGACCATGGCCCTGTGGCCGCCCGTCAATGCCTGCGATCCTCTTCAACGGCCCCCGCCCCACCCGGCGACTCGGGTAAAGGTCTTTCGTTGACAGGGCCTTGTCCCCTCCCGTGCACTTGACGGGGTGATCAGCACTTCTCATTCTTGAATCCGGCTGACGAATCTCCACGGCGATCACCGGGGGCGGGTATGTCTTTCTGGAGTCGGCAGATGGTCGCACGGAGCGCGACCGGGCTTCTGTTGATCGCGGGAATGCCGGTCGCATTCGGCGCGGAACCCGCCATGGGGGCCGCCGGCCCGCATGTCACGGTCTGCGTGGTACCGAAGAGCGCCCCGCATACCGAGAAGACCGTGCAGGTGCCGAAGCGGGCTGTCGGCAAGCTGCTCGCCCGTTCCCTCTCCTACCCCGGGCCGTGTGCGCAGTACGGGCAGAGCGCGCCCCTCGGGAACGGGAGGCTCACCGCGTTCTCGCAGACGAGAGGGAAGAAACCGCTGGTCATCGGGCTCCTCGCCGAGGACGGTACTTACGACGGTCTTCCGTACGAACCGCCCACCAGCGGGATCTGGTGCTACGACAAGAACGGCGACGGCACCGTCGACCAGCACCATGAATGCACGGGCGGGCACGAGAGGGCCCTCCATCTGAGCCCGAAGTTCAAGAAGAGGGTCGACTCGCCGTTCACCTACGTCCTGGCGAACTGGAACCCGATGGGGCACATGCCTCCCCACATATGGGACGTACCGCATTTCGACGTCCATTTCTACATGAATCCCGAAGCGGAGCGGCTGGCGATCCGCCCCGGGCCGTGCCCGCAGCTCACCAACTGCGATGACTACCCCAAGGGCAAGATCCTCCCGGCCGCGAAGTACCGGCACCCCGACTACGAGGACACCGACGCCGTCGAGCCCGGAATGGGCAACCATCTGGTCGACACGACCGCCCCCGAATTCCATGGGGGAAAATTCACGTCCTCGTTCATCTACGGCATCTGGAACGGCAAGGTCACCTTCTACGAGCCGATGGTGAACCTCGCGCAGTACAACGGACTGCGCGACGGCACCATCGACGACCACTGCGTTCCGATCAAGCTGCCGCAGGCGTACGAGCGCTCGGGCTGGTACCCCACGCGGTACTGCATGCGGCACCGCTACAACCGCGCCGAGACAGTGACCTCGATCGAGGGGTTCGTCTACAGGACGGCGGGCTGAGCGCCCTGGCGCCGCCGTTCAGGCGCTTGCAGGCAGAAAGCCCTGACCACCGGGACGGGCCCGGCGGTCAGGGGCTTGGGCGAGTTACTTCTTGACCAGTTCGGGGGTGGGTTCCACCGGGGACGGGTTGGAGGTCCGGCCTCCTGTGGTCGCCATGAGGAGTAGGGCCGCGCCTGTGAGGATCACGCCGAACCACGCGATGTTCGTGACGCCCAGGTGGTCGGCGAACAGGCCGCCGAAGAGGGCGCCCAGGGCGATGGACGTGTTGTAGGCCATCGTGTTGAGCGACATCGCCGCCTCGAACGTCTCCGGTGCGGCGGCCAGGGTCATGTTGACCTGGGAGAGCTGCACGACGCCGAACGAGACGCCCCAGAGGATCAGCGCGATGACGGCGCCCGTCTTGCCTCCGCCGATCGCCGGCAGGAGGAGAAGGGACGACACCAGGCCCACGGAGCCGACGATGAAGCTGCCCCGCAGGCTCTTGTTCACCGTGTAGCCGGCGATGAAGTTGCCGACCGCGCCGCCGAGGCCGAAGAGCATCAGCACGACGGTGATGAAGACGGCCGAGGCGGACGCGGTGTCCTCAAGGTACGGGCGCACGAACGTGTAGGCGCCGAAGTGGCCGAGGACGAACAGCACGACGGCGGTGAGGACGAGGCGCAGCCGCGCGTTGTGGCGCGGCAGGCCGAAGACCTCCCGGACCGACACCGCGTTCGCCGACGGCAGCGACGGCAGGACGGCGGCCACGGCGAGCAGGACGAGCAGGCTGAGCCCCGCCCAGATGAGGAACGTGGTCCGCCAGCTCGTGAGGTCTTCCAGGATCGTCCCGAGCGGGACGCCGACGACCGTGGCGATCGAGATGCCGGACATCACGACGGCGGCCGCGCGGCTCGCGTGCCGTTCCGGGACGAGGCGCATCGCCATGCTCACGCCGATCGCCCAGAACACCCCGCTCGCGAAGCCCATGATGAGCCGTGTCGCCAGCACCGCCGGGTAGTTCGGCGCGACGGCCGTGATCAGGTTGCCCAGCGCGAGCACGACCAGCAGCGCGGACAGCAGGACGCGCCGGTTGACGCGCCGCGTCCACGCCACGATGAACGTCACGGCGAGGCCGGCGGAGACGCCGTAGAGGGTCACCATGAGTCCGGCGACGCCGACGGAGATGTCCAGGCTCTCGCTCAGCGGGGTGAGCAGCCCGACGGGCATCAGTTCCGTGGTGAGGAAGACGAAGAGGCTCGCCGTGATGGCGGCGACGCCCAGCCAGGCCCGCGCGGGGCTCTGCTCGGTCGTGGCGCTCATCGGTCGGCGTCCTCGGGGTACCAGCGCAGCTCGATGACGTTGCCGTCCGGGTCCTCGACGTAGACCGAACGCGCCATGCCGCGGGCGCCGAACCGGTCGACCGGGCCCTTGAGGACGGTGAACTCGCCCGACTCGATCAGCTCCTGCCAGTCCAGGGGTTCGACGGCGAGGCAGAAGTGGTGGACGTTCACCCCGTCGCGCGGGGCGTCCAGCAGGTCGATGATCGTGGACTCGTTGATCCGGAGGGTCGGGAAGCCCGCCTTCCCGGCCCGCCACTCGTCGACGCGCTCGGCTCGGAGCCCGAGCGGGCCCGTGTAGAACTCCAGCGCCTGCTCGACGTCCGCCACGTTGAGCACCACGTGGTCCAGGGCCTTGACGCGCACCATGGCCTCCTCCAGAACCTCTTAACGTTGAAATCTTCAACGCTAAGGACTGTAGGCCGAGTGATAGCTTGGCGTCAAACACTTCAACGTTGAGGAGTTCGCGGTGACGCGTGACGCGCTCGACCTCGTCCTGGAGCAGTGGGCCGGCGCCCGCCCGGACCTGGACGCGTCCCCGATGGGCGTGCTCGGCCGCCTGTCCCGGGTGACGCGGATCGCCGAACGCCGGCTCAAGGAGCTGTTCGCCGAGTTCGGCCTGGAGCGCGGCGAGTTCGACGTCCTCGCCACGCTGCGGCGCGCGGGCGCGCCCGGCGGCATGACCGCCGGCGCGCTGGCCCGCTCCTCGATGGTGACCTCCGGGGCCGTCACCAACCGGCTCGACCGGCTCGTGGCGAAGGGCTACGTCACGCGCGACGTCGATCCCGCGAACCGGCGCACGGTCGTGGTCGCGCTCACCCCCGAAGGCCGTGAGCTGATCGACCGGGCCGTCACCGCCCACCTGGAGAACGAGCGGCGCATCCTCGCCTCGCTCGGCCGGGACGAGCAGGAGGCCCTCGCCGGGCTGCTGCGGGCCCTGCTGCTCGGCCTCGGCGACATCCCGCTGGAGGAGGACTGAGCGGCGGGCACCGCCGAAGCCGCGACGCGGCCGGCCACCCGGGTCGCGGCGGTGTCGTGCGCGTTGATCGGTGAGGTCCCTGCTCGGATCACTTCTCGGCGGCGGGCTGGGTGTCGGCGTCGAACAGGAACGAGATGCGTTCCATGACCCGCTGCCGCTTGGTGTTGTGGAAGGCGGCGATGCGCCACTGGCCGTCGTCCTGGCGGATCAGCGTGTAGGTCTGCACCTTGGACAGCTCGCCGGGCTTCTTCGGCTCGCCCTTGTAGGTGTCGCCGCGGGTGGTGACGATCGCGGTGGCGGGCCCGTAGAAACGGATTCCGAGGTAGGAGTCGGACAGGCGGGTGCCCTTGAGGAATCCGTCGAACAGGGCGCGGTGGCCTTCGACGATGTCGCGGCGGCCCTGGTAGTGGCTGCCCACGAACGTGGTGTAGGTGGCGTCCTCGGTGAAGGCGGCGCCGTAGGCGTCGGCGTCACCGCGGCCCCAGGCGTCGGCCATCGCGCCGAGCGTCGCGCAGACCTGCCGGTGCGCGTCGGCGGCGGGCGCGCCGGTCGGGGTGACGGCGGCGCAGTCGGGGTTGCCGGCCTGGCGCACGTCCGCGGTGCCGTCCAGCCACAGGTAGGCGCCGCCCGCGGCCAGCCCGGCCGACAGCGCGCCGATGCCCAGGATCCGCTTGACCAGCCGCCTCCTGGACCGCCGGGGCGCGGCCGGGACGTCGATGGCCTCCTCTGCGGCGATGGTGCTGGTGGAACTGGTGATGGTGTTGGTGCCCACGGCGATGCCCTTCCCATGATAACTTCGTAGACGAAGTTTCTTCGTTGAAGATTTCTCTTCGTTAAGGAAGAGATTAGGGAAGGGAGGATCCCGTGTCAACACCCGAGGACGCGAGCCGGATCTACCGCCGCTACCTGAGCGCGGTCATGCTGCACGGGCAGGCGGGCGCCAGGGCCTGCGACATGGGGGCGACCGACCTGTACGCCCTGAACGTGCTGGAGCTGTCGGGCGCCATGACCCCGGGGGAGCTGGGCGCGCGCACCGGGCTGACCACCGGGCCCACCACCCGCCTGATCGACCGCCTGGAGAAGACCGGGTACGTCCGCCGGCTGCCCTCCCCGGACGACCGCCGCAAGGTCATCGTCGAGCCGATCGCCCAGCCCGCCGGGCTCGACGAGGTCCTCGCCCCCGCGCGGCGGAGGATCGGCGAGATCATCGCCGGCTACCCGCCCGAGCAGCGCGAGGTGCTGTTCGACTACTTCGCCCGCGCCGCCCGCGCCTACCAGGAGGCCGCCGAGGAGCTCGGCACGCCGTCGTGACCTCGCCGCGGGAACGCGAAAGGGACGGCCCCGGCGACCGGGCCCGTCCCTCGGGGTGGGTACGTCAGCGGCGGTAGAGGTTCATCTTCTCCTCGCCGATGCGCTCGCGGAGGATCGGGTCGTCCACGCCCTGGCCCTCCTTCTCGGCGGCGCACAGGACGGCGACCTTGCCGATGTGCTGGTTGGTCTGGACGGCGCGGGTCGCCTCACCGGCCTCGTCCAGCGGGAACACCTTCGACAGCGTCGGGTGGATCATGCCGAGGCTGAACAGCCGGTTCACCTCGGCGGCCTCGTGGTAGTTGAAGCCGTGCGAGCCGATGATGCTCTTCAGCCGCATCCACAGGAACCGGTTGTCGTACTCGTGCTTGTAGCCGGTGGACGAGCCGCACGTGACGATCTTGCCGCCGCGCTTGGCGACGTAGACGGACGCGCCGAACGTCTCGCGGCCGAGGTACTCGAACACGATGCCGGGGTCCTCGCCGACGAGGCCGCGGATGGCCTCGCCGAGGATGCGGCCGGCCTTCGGGTGCCGCAGGCCCTGCTCGCCGAGGTTCAGCTCGTTGCGGTTGATGACGTGCTCGCAGCCCTGCGACCGGACGATCTCGGCCTTCTCCTCCGACGACACGACGCCGACCGGGATGCCGCCGCCGTTCTTGACGAGCTGCGTCGCAAACGAGCCGAGCCCGCCGGTCGCGCCCCAGATCAGCACGACGTCGCCCTGCTTCATGCGGGCGCCGTGCGTCCCGACGAGCATCCGGTAGGCGGTCGCGGCGCACAGGGTGTTGGAGCCGGCCTCCTCCCAGGTGAGGTGCGCGGGCTTGCGGATCAGCTGGTTCGCCTTGACGATGCAGTACTCGCCGAGCGAGCCGAAGTTCGTCTCGAAGCCCCACGCGAGCTGGGTCTCCGACATCATGCCGTCGTCGTAGGAGCCGTGGTCCTCCTCGTCCACGTAGGACGGGGACAGCACGACCTTGTCGCCCACCTTCCAGTGCTTCACGCCCGCGCCCGTGCGGACGACGACACCGGAGCCGTCCGAGCCGAGGATGTGGTACGGCAGGTCGTGCCGCGCGCCGTACCAGCCCTGCCGGCCGAACTTCTCCAGGAAAGCGAACGTCGGCACCGGCTCGAAGATCGCCGACCAGACGGTGTTGAAGTTGATCGCGGCGGACATCACCGCGACCACGCACTCGTCGGGCGCCAGCTCGGGCATCTCGACCTCGCCGACGTGCAGCGAGCGGCGGACGTCCTTGTCGGTCTGGCCCTCGAAGATGCCGACCTCGTCCTTGCGGGTGTGCGCGGCGCGGAAGCGGGTCGGCAGGTCGATCTCCTGCAGCTCGGGGCCGCTCGCGCCGCCGCGTACGGCCTCGAGCAGGGCGTGGGACGAGCCGGAGTTGGCCATGGGTGTCCTCCGTGGACGACGGGGTTCGGGGTGGGGCCCTCAGCGGGCCGTTGTGGACGTGAGGACGGCGTCGCGCTCCCGCCGTCCGGCCAGCCGGCCCTCCAGGTGCGCGGCGAGAACCTCCACACCGGGCGGGTCGAGCAGGTTGAGGTGGTGCACCCCGGGGATCGTGACGATCTCCAGGTCGGAGCAGAGCCCGCCGAAACCGTTGGTCCCGTCGAGCACGTAGCGGGCATCCCGGACGGCCCAGGGGGTCTCCTCGGGCGCGTAGTACAGGATGACCCGACCGTCGTACGGCTCGGGCCGGTACGCCTCCAGGGAACGGGTGTCCTGGTGCGAGGTGAGCTGGTGGGTGAGGGCCGCCGGGGGGATGTAGTCCACGAGCGGGGCGGCGCGCTCCATGACGAGCGCGAACTGCGCTTCCTCGTCCAGCCCGGACAGCTCTTCGTAGGTGAGGGTGACGTCCAGACCGTACGTCTCGTTGATGTAGTCGGCGAACGCGGAGAAGCGGCGGGCGAGGGTGTCGGACTCGTCGTCCACCGGCAGCGGCAGGCCCGCGTCGAACAGCGCGACGAACTCGACCTCGCGCCCGGCCGCCTTCAACTGGCGGGCGGTCTCGTAGGCGAGGACGCCGCCGAACGACCAGCCGCCGAGCCGGAACGCGCCCTCGGGCTGCGCCTCCCGCAGGTGCCGCACGTAGCGGGCGGCGCGCTCCTCGACGGACGGCGCGTCCTCGAACCGCTCCAGCCCGTACACCGGCTGGTCGGCGCCGAGCAGGTCGATGAGCTGCCGGTAGCAGGCGGTGGTGCCGCCCGCCGGGTGCGCGATGAAGATCGGCCGCCGGTCGCCGGACGGCTTCAGCGGCCGGACGGTCTGCCGCGCCGCCTCCTCGTCCGCCGCCCGGATGTACTCGGCGACGTTCTCCGCCGTCGGGACCTCGAACAGCTCGCCGCGGGTGACGGCGGCGCCGAGTTCGGTGGAGACCAGCGCCACGATCCGGTCGGCCTGGTGCTCCTGCCCGCCGAGGTCGGCGAAGAAGTCGGCGGTGACGCCGACGCGGTCGAGGCCGAGGACGTCCTCGAAGATGCGGACCGCGAGCCGCTCGGCGGCGTCGCGCGGCATGACGTAGCCGGATTCGGCGTTCGAGACGGCCGTCGGCGCCGGGGCGTCCGCGAGGCCGAGCTCGCCCGCCGCCCACTCCTCGAACACGTTCACGCTGGCGCCCTGGAGCAGCACCGACGCGGGGACGGTCAGCCCGAGGTCGTGCTCGACGCCGCTCTTGATCCGGACGGCGACGAGCGAGTCGAGGCCGAGGTCGGTGAGCGGGACGGCCGGGTCGAGGCGCTGCGGGTCGAACCCGAGGACGGCCGCGATCCGGTGCTTGACCTGCGCGGCGATCAGCGCGCGCGCGGCGGCGGGGTCGAGGTCCTTGAGGGCCTCCACGCCGGGCCAGTCGCCGGCGTCGTCCGCGCCCGCCTCGTCCGCCGCCTCGGTCAGCGCGGCGAAGTAGGGCATGGTCCGGATCTCGGGGAACAGGCTCACCGCCGTGATCGGATCGAAGCGCAGCACGCCGGTCGCCGGCAGGTCGTGGACGAGCAGCGCTTCGAGGGCCTCCGCGCCCTCGGCCGGGCTGATCGGGTCGATGACCGTGACGGACGTGTCGGCGGCGCCGCCGACCTGCGCCCAGGTGCCCCAGTTGATGGTAGTTCCGGGGCGTCCGTTCGCGCGGCGGTGGGCCGTCAGCGCGTCGATCGCGGCGTTCGCGGCGGCGTAGGCGCCCTGGCCGGGCGAGCCGAGCAGCGCGGCGGCCGAGGAGTGCACGACGAACCAGTCGAGGTCGAGGTCCCAGGCGGCCTCGCTGAGCCGGCGGGCGCCCTCGACCTTCGCCGTCCACACCCTGTGGAGATCGTCCGGGCCGAGGTCGGCGATGAGCCGGTCGTCGATCGCGCCCGCGCCGTGCACGATGCCGCACAGCCGCTTGCCGCCCTCCCGGGCGACCTCGATCAGGCGCTCGGCGGTGCCGGGCCGCGCGATGTCGCCGAGGACGACGCCGACGTCCACGCCGTCCTCGCGGAGGCGCGCGATCACCTTCTCGGCGTCGGCGTCGGGGCCGCCGCGCCCGGACAGGACGACGCGTCCCGCGCCGCGCTCGGCCAGCAGCCGCGCGGTGACCAGGCCGATCCCGCCGTACCCGCCGGTGATGATGTACGCGCCGCCGCGGCGGACGACCCGCTTCCGCTTGGGCGCGGCGTCCGGGAGGGCGGCCTGGCCGAGGCGTGCCGTGTACCGGGTGCCCGCGCGCCAGGCGACCTCGCGGGCGTCGCCGCCGGCGAGCAGCTCCGCGACCAGGTCGGCCGGGCGGTCGACGTCCACGTGGGTGGCCCGCTGGACGGTCCGCTCGAACGCCAGCACGCGGGTGAGCGCGCTGACGAACGCGTGACCGGGCAGCCCCTCCTCGCCGTTCAGCGGGAGTGCGCTGCGGGTGGCGACGTAGAGGCGCGGCCCGTCCGGCAGTGAACGGCTCACGCCGACGAGGGCGAGCACGAGTTCCTCGTCGACCAGATCGGCCGAGGGGACGAGCACGACGCCTTCGACCGGCTCCTCCATGGCCGGGTGGTCGTCCGGCGGCCGGTTCGTCACCCGGTGCCGGATGACGCGCTTCCCGCGCTCCTCCAGCCCCGCGCCGGCCGCCGCGGCCAGCGCGTCGTCCTCGTCGGACAGGACCAGCCACGTCCCGCCGCCGGACGCCTCCGTGTCCGGGAGGGGGGATTCATCCCAGAGGAGTTCGACCAGTTTGTCTTCCAGGGGGACCGGGACGTCGGGACGGTCGACCTTGCGCAGGGTGATGCCCGTCGCCTCGGCGAGGAGGTCGCCCTCCGGCGACAGGAGGGTGATCGAGCCGGTCACGCCCTCGTCGTCCCGGACGACGCGCGCCTGGACGTGGCCGCCGCGGTGGGTCGGGCCGTGGACGCGGAGGCTGCCGATCGTCTCGGCCAGCCAGACGCCGCCCTCCTCACCGGCCGCCTCGTCCGACAGCACCGACAGGCAGCGGTCGAAGACCTCGGGATGCAGCCGGTAGTGGCGGCTGCCGCGCTCGGCGGCGCCGACCTCGGTGGCCGCGCCGGGCTCGGGCGCGGCGGGGTCGCGGTGGTCCTCGCCGACGTCCGCGCTGGCCAGCCGCGCCCACGTGCCCGCCGGCGTCAGCGCGTGGATCTCGACCCGCTGCTCCGCCTCGGTGAACGTCGTGGTCACGGTGGTGTGCTCGGCGAGCGCGAGCGGACGCTCCATCCACAGGCTGTTGACGCGGACGTCGTCGGTGCCGAGCGCGGTCGCGCCGGCGGCGAGCGCCATCTCGGCGTACGCGGCGACGGGCAGCGCGTGCAGGCCGTGGACGGTCGCGCCGGAAAGCCACGGCTGCGCGGCCAAGCCGACGTCGGCGCGCCAGGCGTGGCGCTCCTCGCCGGGCATCTCCACGTGCGCGCCGAGCAGCGGGTGCTCGTCGCTCTTGCCGGACGTGCGGGACGACAGGTCGACCCAGTGCCGCTCATGCCGCCACGGCGACTGCGGGACGTCGACGATGCGGCCGTCCGACGGCGCCGCGACCTTGAGGCCGTGGGCGGCGAGGGTCGCGAGCTGCGCATGGAAGGTGAGCGTGTCGTCGGTCTCCTCGCCCTTGCGCGCCCGCTTGAGCGTGTGGGTGACGAGCGCGCCCGTCCCGTCGAGGGTCTCGCCGACCGCGTGGGCGAGGATCGGATGGGCGTTGACCTCGACGAACGTCCGGTAGCCGTCCTCGGCGGCGGCCGAAACGGCATCGGTGAGCCGCACCGCGTTGCGCAGGTTCGCGGCCCAGTGGTCGACTCCCAGCGCCTCATCTGAGGCGAGGTAGGTGCGGGGGTCGTCGAGCGCGGTCGTGTAGAGCTTGATGCCATCGGCGAGCGGAGTGCCGCGCTCGGTGCCGACCTCGGCGAGCTGTTCGCGCAGCTCGGGGAGCAGCGGGTCGACCTGCGGGGAGTGCCCGGCGCCCTCGGCCTGGACCATCCGGGCGAGCCGCCCCTCGGCCTCGGCGCGCTTCACGACCTCGGCGACCTGGTCGGCGTCGCCGGTGACGACGGTCTGCTTCGGGGACGAGTGGACGGCCGCGTAGACCTCGGGGAGGCCGTCCGCGAGGCGCGCGACCTCATCGGCGGACGCGCCGAGCACCGCCATCGCGCCGCCGCCGACGAGCCGCGTCAGCAGGCGCGACCGGCGGCAGATGACGCGGACGCCGTCCTCCGGCGTGAGCGCGCCCGCGACGACGGCCGCCGCGACCTCGCCCATCGAGTGGCCGACGACCGCGCCGGGCGTGACGCCGTACGCCTTCCACATGCGGGCCAGGCCGATCTGGACGGCGAACAGCACCGGCATGGTGTCGGCCGGCCCGTCGGGCTTGCGGCCCTCTTCGAGCAGCGACCACAGGTCGGGGCCGCCCTCCTCGGCGAACAGCCCGTCCAGGTCGTCGATGGCCTCGGCGAACGCGGGCTCCTCCTCCAGGAGGCGCTGCGCCATTCCCGGACGCTGCGCCCCGTACCCGGAGAAGACCCACACGGGACGGCCCGGCATACCGAGCGCGGAACCCGTCACCACACCGGCATGGGGACGGCCCTCGGCGAGGGCGGTCAGCCCTTCGATGAGCCCCGCGCGGTCGCGGGCGGCGACGGCGGCGCGGGCTCGTCCGCGGCCGGCGCGCCGGTGCAGGGTGCGGGCGACGTCGGCGAGCTTCACACCGTCCCGGGCGGGGAGCCACTCGGCGAGGAGGGCCGCGTGGTCGCGGACGCGGTCGTCGCTGGTGTCCGACAGCGGGAACGTCCGGACGACGGCCGGGTGGACGGTCGTCTCCTGCGCGGGTGCCTCTTCGAGGATGACGTGCGCGTTCGTCCCGCCGAAGCCGAACCCGGACACGCCCGCACGTGCGGGGTGGTTCCGGTCAGGCCACGGCGTCTCCTCGCTGACGACCGCGAGGTGCAGTTCATCGAACGGGATGTGCGGGTTGGGTTCCTTGTAGTGCGCGCTGGGCGGGATGACCCGGTGGTGCAGCGCGAGGACGGCCTTGATGAGCCCGGCGATGCCCGCCGCCGACTCCATGTGCCCGAGGTTCGACTTCGCGGAGCCCAGCAGCAGGGGCGTGTCGTCGTCGCGTCCGGCGCCGAGGACCTCGCCGACCGACTTCGCCTCGATCGGGTCGCCCAGGAACGTCCCCGTCCCGTGGGCCTCGATGTAGTCGACCTCGCGCGTGTCGACGCCCGCCGCCGCGTAGACGTGGCGGAGCAGGGCGCGCTGCGCGTCGGAGTTCGGGGCGACGAGGCCGTTGGAGCGGCCGTCGGAGTTGACGCCGGAGCCCTTCACGACGGCCAGGATGCGGTCGCCGTCCCGCTGCGCGTCCGAGAGGCGCTTCAGGACGACCGCGCCGCAGCCCTCCGCGCGGACCATGCCGTCGGCGGACGCGTCGAACGCCTTGCAGTGCCCGTCCGCCGCCGTGCCGCCCGCGAGGTCGAACGTCATCGTGACGGTCGGCGACAGCAGCAGGTTCACGCCGCCCGCGAGCGCCACGTCGGCCTCGCCGCTGCGCAGCGCCTGCACGGCGAGGTGCGTGGACACCAGCGACGACGAGCACGCCGTGTCGACGATCATGCTGGGGCCGCGCAGGTCGAGCAGGTACGACAGCCGGTTCGCGATGATGCTGAGCGCGGCGCCGGTCGCCGTGAACGGTTCGAGGGACGCCAGGTCGGAGGCGGTGAACGCGGCGTACTCCGGCGCCGACACGCCGACGAACACGCCGGTGCGGCTGCCGCGCAGCGACGCCGGGCCGATGCCCGCGTGCTCGAACGCCTCCCACGCCACCTCCAGGACGAGCCGCTGCTGCGGGTCCATGACGGCGGCCTCGCGCGGCGTGATGCCGAAGAACTGCGCGTCGAACCCGGCGACGTCGCCGAGGAAGCCGCCGAGCCGGGTGGTCTTCTCCAGCAGGTCGCCGACCTCGGGGGAGCCGTCGTCGAACGCGTCCCAGCGGCCGTCCGGCACCTCGCGGATCGCGTCGCCGCGCCCGGTCAGGAAGCGCCAGTAGTCGGCGGGGCCGGTCAGGTCGCGGTCGCCGCCGGGGAAGCGGCAGCCGATGCCGACGACGGCGATCGGCTCGTCGCTCGCGCCCGCCGCCCGGACCGGCTGCGGCTCGGGCTCGGCCTCCCGGACGCCGCCGCCCGCCAGCGCGACGGAGAGCTTGTTGATCGTGGGGTGTTCCCAGACGAGGGTGGCCGGCAGGGAGCGGCCCAGCATCTGCTCCAGCTCGCCGGCGATCGCGACGGCGTCGCGGGACGCCAGCCCGAACTCCTCCAGCGGCCGGTCGGGGTCGATGTCGGCGACGGCGGTCCGGGAGCGGCGCGCGATCTGCTCGATCAGGTGCCGGCGGATCGCGTCCTCGCCGATCCGGGTCTCCTCCTGCGAGGCGTCCCGCGCGGCCACCGAACGATCGTTGCTCTGCATGCGCTGGGTTCCCCCCATGAAACCGGGATCGTTCATCGAAGCGGAGGGACCACTTTGTCCCACGCTGACCGGCTCACGATGCGCATCCAGACCACTTTTCTCAGCGACGTCTTGTCACGGTGATGACAAGACTCGGGAGTAACCAATGTGGCCTGATGGGATAGTTGAGGCAGCCCGGCACAGAGTCAGGGCTGAGTAACGAGACGCCAACCAATAGTAACAATAGCGACGACTGCTTTTAGGGGGAAGCGGCGGATTTCCCGGCGGTGCCGGACCCTCGCCGTACGGACTCTTGACCCGGGGCCGATACCGATGGGCGCTGGCGGTGGTGGCCGTCAGCGCGTTCATGACCACCATGGACAACACGGTGGTCTTCACGGCGCTGCCCACGATCATGGCCGACCTCGACATGTCGTCCTCGGCCAAGGACTGGGTCGCCACCGGCTACATCCTGATGTTCTCCTGCCTGATGATCACGGGCGGGCGGCTCAGCGACGTCTTCGGCTGCCGCCTCACCTTCACCACCGGCATGGTCGTGTTCACGGCCGCGTCCGCCGTCTGCGGGCTCGCGGACAGCTCCGAGGTGCTGATCGTCTCCCGCATCGTCCAGGGCGCCGGGGCCGCGCTCGTGCTGCCCGCCACGCAGGTGATGGTCACCGTCGGGCGCAACGACAAGCAGCGCTCGATCGGCAACATCGCCTTCATCGGCGCCGCGTCCGCCGCGACCGCGCTCGGCCCCGCGATCGGCGGGTTCATCGTCGAGCACTGGCACTGGGGCTGGATCTTCCTGATCAACATCGTGCCCGGCATCCTGGTGATCGTGCTGGGACTGTTCGTCCTCACCCCGACCGGCGAGAACAAGCACGCCCGCATCGACCTGCCCGGCGTGCTGATCTCCGCGACGATGCTGTTCGCGTTCATCTACGGGCTGGAGGCCGGCAACAAGCTCGGCTGGTCCGACCCGTCCGTGCTCAGCGTCTTCGCCCTCGGCGCGATCGCGCTGGTCTGCTTCATCGTGGTGGAGAACTGGGCCCCCGACCCCATGATCGACCTGCGGTTCTTCCGCAACCGGGTGTTCACCGGCGGGCTGCTGTCGCAGATGCTGTACGGCATCGGCTTCAACGGCATGATGTTCTACTCGCAGCCGTTCCTGCAGCGCTTCCTGGGCTTCTCGCCGTCGGAGGCGGGCCTGGTCATGCTGCCCCCCGCCATCGCGATCATCGTGCTGACCCCGCTGGCGTTCCTGATGGCCGCCAAGATCGGCCCGCGCCCGGCGATCGGCGCGGGCATGGCGCTGATGGGCCTCGGCATGGTGCTGTTCTCCATGCTCAAGGTCGGCGACGGCTACGCCGACCTGATGCCCGGGGTCATGCTGGTCGGCGTCGGCGCGGCCCTCGGCATGCCGCTGGTGATGTACGTGCTCAAGGCCGTCCCGGAGAAGCGGGCCGGGGTCGCGAGCGGCGTCATCAACGTGATCCGGGAGGCGTCCGGCGCGTTCGGCATCGCCATCGTCGGGCTCCTCGTCCACCACGTCCCGGACGAGGGCGCGGGCGCCGCCGAGCTGGAGACCTTCCGCGCCGGGACCTCCTCGGGGCTGATCCTCGGCGCCGTCCTCGTCCTCGTCGGCGGGCTGATCAGCGGGCTGACGCTGCCGAGCCGGCGCGGCTGGCTCGGGCCGAAGCACGGCAAGACCTCCCCCGTCATCCCGGACGTCCCGGACGCCCCGGGCCTTCCGGAGCTCGACCCGGCGATGACCCCGCGCGACCCGATCCCGGCTCTGGTCGCGCCCGGGTCCGCGCCCCTCGCGGCCCCGGTCGCGGTGGCGGCCGCCGCGCCGCCCAACGTGCCCCTCCCGCTTCCCGCCACCTGGGAGGACGACCCCATGCCGGACGACCCCGTCCCCACCCCGACCCCGGGTCCGCACTGGTGGACCGACGACGACAGCCTCAAGCCGCCGGACGACACCTACAGTTGGCAGGACGACGAGCGCCCCGGGCCGCCGACGCCGTGGCCTGCGCCGCCGTCCGAGCCTCCGCCGCCGCCGTCGTCCCCCGCACCACCACCCGCCACGCCCGCGCCCTCGGTGCGGGCGAACGCGTGGGAGGACTGGCCCACCTCCGAGTCGGCACGCCCGACGGCCCCGATCCCAGCACTCGCCGAGGCTCCGGACGCCGCGCTTCCCCGCACGGACCAGGCCGTCCCGCCGAGCACCACCGACCTGCCTCCGCCCGAAAGCGGCAGCGTCCCCGCACAGCCGCCCGCTCAGAGCGGCACAGCACAGGCCGCCGCCTCCGCCGCCGAGCGTCTCTCCGAGGACGCGAGCGCGCCTCCGGGCAAGGGCGACGCCGGGTCGGCTCCTGCGCGGGACGAGGCCGGGAAGGCGGCCGTGCTGAGGGCGTCGTGGAACCCCGCCGACGCGGAGCGGGAGGACGACGGCGGCGAGGAGCGGCCACCCCCCGTCGCGGAGGACGGGGAGCGGCCGGCGCCGCCGCACGGCTGGTACGAGCCCTATGTCCCCGAGGAGGACCCGGGCGAGGAATCGCAGGCCGTCCCGCGCAGCGACGCCTGGTAGGAGGCACCGTGAGCAGAATCGTGATCTTCGCGGCGGGGTCGCGGGGGGACATCCAGCCGTGCGCGGCGCTCGGGCGGGCGCTGCGGGCGCGCGGGGACGAGGTGCGGCTCGTGGCGAGCGCGCGGTACGCGCCGATGGCCGTCGCCGCCGGGCTGGAGCTGGCGCCGCTGACCGCCGATCCGACCGAGATCCTCGAATCGGACGCCGGTCAGGAGTTGCTCGCCGGCGGCCGGAATCCGATCACATTCCTCGGCGGTTTCCGGCGCATCCTCGGGCCGATGGCCGAACGGCTGCTGGCCGAGTGTTCGGACGCCTGTAAAGGCGCGGACCTCATCCTGGGGCCCACTTTCTGTTACCTTCCCATGCATCTCGGTGAGCATTTCGGTGTTCCTTGGGGGCTGATTCATTTCCAGCCGAGCCAGGCCACCGGAGCGTTCCCGCATCCGTTCGTGCCGCAGGCCCGGCGGCTCGGCCGCTGGGGCAACCGGGGGAGCTTCATGGCGGTCGAGCAGATCGCCTGGCAGCTCTCGCGGCCCTTCATCAACCCCTGGCGGGCCGAGACTCTGGGGCTCGACCGGCTGCCGCTGCGCGGAAAGCTGCCGACCCGCGCCCCCGTGCTCGCGTGCTTCAGCCCGCTCGTCGTGCCCCGCCCGAAGGACTGGCCGCCGAACGTCGCCATGACCGGCTACTGGTTCCTGGACGAGGACGAATGGACCCCGCCCAAGGAACTGGCCGACTTCCTGGACGCCGGACCGGCGCCGGTCTATGTCGGCTTCGGCAGCATGGTGGCCAAGGACGAGGAGAAGACGGCGCTCACGATCCGCGCCGCGCTGAAACTGGCAGGAATGCGCGGCATCGTGCAGGGAGACCCCGAGACGTCGGACGAGCACGTCCTCGCCGTCCGGGACGTCCCGCACGCGTGGCTCTTCCCCCGGATGGCGGCCGTCGTCCATCACGGCGGCGCGGGCACCACCGCTGCGGGGCTGCGCGCCGGCGTCCCCACGGTCGTCTGCCCCTTCTTCGGCGACCAGCCCTTCTGGGGCGAGCAGATCGCCGCCCTGGGCGCGGGCACGGCGCCCCTGCCGTTCCGCTCCCTGACCGCGCCGCTCCTCGCCGGCCGCATCCGCGAAGCCGTCCAGAACGAAGCCGTCACAGCGCGAGCCGGCGAACTGGGCGAGCGGATACGCACCGAGAACGGCACCGGCCGCGCCCTGGAGGTCATCGACTCGCTGCTCGCCCGCCCGCGTCCCTGAGCAGGCTTCCGGAGCGTCAGCGTGGGTCGTCGTCGCTCCAGCGCCAGCCGGAGCCGTCCGGGGCGGGGGCGATCGCCCGGCGGACGCGCGGGTCGTGGCGCGGCCTCGGCTGCGGCGGGCCGTCCGCCCAGGGGCGCCACGGCTCGGCGGGGGCCTGCCCGTTGGGCTCGGTGCCCGCGGCGCTCCGGAAGACGAGCTGCGGCGGTTCCGGCGCCGGTGAAGGCGCGGGCGGGCGGAAGGCCTCGCGGGCGTCCCCCGGGGCGGGCGGCACGCGCGGTGGCGGCGGCGGTTCCGGTGCGGGCGCCTCGCCGGCGTCCTCCCAGTGCAGCGCGTACGGGAACGGCTGCTCGTCCGGGAGGCGGGGCGGGGCGACGGTCGCGCCCGCCGGGGCCAGGGCGCTGCGCTCGCGCAGGTCCATGCGGGCGTGCAGGCCGGCGAGGAAGGGCGGCAGCCACCAGTTCGCCGAGCCCATGAACCGCATCGTCGCCGGGACGAGCAGCGACCGGACGAGCGCGGCGTCCACCACGACCGCGACGAACATGCCGACGCCGATCAGCTTGACGATGGTGATGCTCGCCATGCTGAACGCGGCGACGACCACGAGGAACAGCAAGGCGGCGCTGGTGATGATGCCGCCGGTGTGCTGCATGCCGGACGCGACCGCCACCCGGTTGTCGTGCGTGAGGTCCCATTCCTCCCGGATGCGGCTGAGCAGGAAGACCTCGTAGTCCATCGACAGGCCGAACACGACCGCGAGGATGAGGATCATGCTGGTCGCCTCGACGCCGCCGGTCGGGGTGAAGTCCAGGACGCCGGCGAGATGCCCGTACTGGAAGCCCCACACGATCGCGCCGAACGAGGCGCCTATCGACAGGACGTTCATCACGATCGCCTTCAGCGGCAGCGCGATCGACCCGAAGAACATGAACAGCAGGATGAACGTGGCGATCCCGACGAAGACCGCCATCTTCGGCAGGGTGCGCATCAGGCTGGACATCAGGTCCATCTGCGAGGCCGTGCTGCCGCCGACGTCGATGTGCATCGGGTAGCCGTCCTTGGACAGGCTCATCCCGCGGATGTCGGTGACGAGGTCCTGGGCGCGCTCGTCCATCGGCTCGTACTTGTGCGTGACGGAGATGCGCACACCGCCGTACGTGCCCGAGTAGCCGGTGAACTGGGCGTCCGCGACACCGGGGAGCTTCGCCA
Source organism: Actinomadura chokoriensis (assembly GCF_039529475.1). Lineage (NCBI taxonomy): Bacteria > Bacillati > Actinomycetota > Actinomycetes > Streptosporangiales > Thermomonosporaceae > Actinomadura > Actinomadura chokoriensis. The sequence goes on from NZ_BAAAMW010000017.1 coordinate 140,711, forward strand.
GGCGCTGCCGGAAGTCCTCCAGGTAGGGCGGGATGGGGTCGTCCTTCTTGGCGGGCTTCCAGTCGCGCGGGATGAGGTCGCCGGAGACGACCACGTCGATCGGCTCGGCCGAGCCGTTGGGGAACTCCTTCTTGACGGTCTCCACCACGTGGCGGGTGGGGCTGCTCTTGGGCAGGACTCGGGCGTCCACGCTGCCGAACTGGACGTTCAGGAACGGCACGAACATCACACCGAGGATGACGAGCACCACCGCGAAGTACGGCAGCGGATGCTTCATCACGCTGTGGCCGAGGCGGTACCAGAAGCCGCTCTCGGGGTCGCGCTGCGCGCGCTTGGACGTGGGCCGCCGCCATGGCATGCGCCCTGCCTCGACCCGCGTCCCCAGGAGTGCCAGGAGCGTCGGCAGGAGGACCGTGGCGCCGAACACGGCGACCATGACGGTGGCTATGCCGGCGAGCCCGATCGTCCGGAGGAACATCTGCGGGAAGAGCAGGAGGCCCGCGAGAGCCGCGGACACGGTGACGCCGCTGACCATGATGGTGCGGCCCGCCGTCGCCATGGTGGCGGCCAAAGCCGACTCACGGATCGGCTTCAAGGCCGTCTTGTACGCCTTCTTCGCGGCCTTGCGCGAAGCCTTGTCGCGCTCCCACCTCCAGGGTTTGCCCTGGGGCAGCCCTTGCGCGGCCATGCCGCGCGCCAGTTCCTCACGGAACCGGCTGATGATGAACAGCGAGTAGTCGATCGACAGGCCGACGCCCATCATCGTGACGACTTCCAAGGCGAACGACGTCACGTCCGCCGCGTACGTCACAACGTGGAGGACCGCCAGGCCGCCGATGGTCGAGAACATCGCGATGACGAGCGGCTGGAGGGCCGCGACGAGGGCGCCGAAGAGCATCACCATCAGGATCATCAGCAGCGGCGACGTGATCATCTCGGCACGGACGATGTCGGTGACGACCTGCTGGCCGAACTCCTCGCCCAGCGGGACGCTGCCGCCGTACTGGACGGTCAGCCCCGGCGCCGCCAGCCGGTCCTTGACGAGGTGGTAGTTCTCGGTCTTGGTCGCGCCGTCCTGGCCGCGCAGCTTCACCGCGACGAACGTCTTGTGCCGGTCGTGCGAGGCGAACGTCTCCGCCGCCTTACCGTCGAACGACCAGTAGGAGATGATCTCCTCGACCTGGGCCTTCGGCAGCCGCGAGACGGTGGTGATGACGCTCGCCTCGTAGCGCGGGTCGTCCACCGTCATCGTGTCGCTGGAGTACAGGACGAGGACGTCGGGGTTGGTGCTGCCGAAGTAGGTGGCGCCGAGCTTGGCGACGAGCGTCGAGGACGCGTCCGGGTCCTCGAAGCCGCCCTCCTTGAACTTGCCGAGCACGCCGAGGCCCCAGGCGCCCGCGACGACGGTCGTCACCAGGATCAGCACCAGGCTGGTCCAGCGCCGCCGGTGGATCAGACGCCCCAGCCCCGAGAGCATGGTCCTCCTGTTTCGCCGCGGCCGGGCGGGCCGCCGTGGTTCGAGCGCCGTGGTGCTACTTGCGGGACGCGAGGCGCGCCGCGGTCGTCGGCAACTCGCCGTCAAGGTAGCGCTGCCGCGTCGCCGCACGTGCGATCTTTCCGCTGGACGTACGCGACACGCCACCCGGTTCGATCAACACGAAGTCGTGGACGCTCATCTCGTGCTCGATGTTGACGGCGCCGCGCACCGCCGCCTCGACCTCGTCCGCGTCCAGCCGTCCGAGCGGGACCCGGCGGTTGCGCTCGGCGACGACCACCAGCCGCTCGGTCTCCGCCCCGGTGATGGCGAACGCGGCCACGTGGTCCGGACGGATCGCGGGGTGCGCCTCCTGCGTCGTGACCTCGATGTCCTGCGGGTAGTGGTTGCGGCCGTCCACGATGATGAGGTCCTTGATGCGGCCGGTGACGTACAGCTCGCCCTCGTGGACGACGCCGTAGTCTCCGGTCTTCATCCAGGGCCCGACGGGGAGTTCGCCGGGGTCGTTCAGCTCGCCGCCGAAGGTGTCCTGGCTCCGCTCGGAGTTGCGCCAGTAGCCGGGGGCCGTGTTGGGGCCGTGGACCCAGATCTCGCCGACCCGCCCGTCCGGCTGCTCGATGCGGGTCTCCGGGTCGACGATCGCGACGAGCTGCCCGCACGGGCCGCCGCACGACACCAGCTCGGACCCGCCCTCGCGGAGCACCAGCTCGCCCTGGGTGAGCGCCTCCCGGTCGACGGAGATGACCTTCGGCGGGACGTCCTCGGCGGCCGCGGTGACGAACACCGTCGCCTCCGCCAGCCCGTAGCCCGGCGCCTGCGCGCCCGGCCGCAGCCCGGCCGGCGCGAGCGCCTCGGCGAACATCGCCAGCGTCGAGGTGCGGATCGGCTCGGCGCCGTTCAGGCAGGTCGTCAGCCCGGACAGGTCCAGGCCGGCGAGCTTCTCCGGCGTCGCCGTCGACGCGACGTACTCGAACGCGAAGTTCGGGCCCGCCGTGTAGACGTTCCTGCCCGGCCGCGACGCGATGAGCTGCAGCCAGCGCATCGGGTTCATGATGAACGACACCGGGTCGGTGTAGATGGCGTGGTCGCCGTTCACCAGCGGCAGCGCCATCGTCGAGATCAGCCCCATGTCGTGGAACAGGGGCAGCCAGCTGACCAGCTCGGGGTTCGGCTTCTCGGGCGCCCACCCCGCCCACAGCTGCGCCGCGTTCGCCGTCACGTTCCCGTGCGTGATCTCCACGCCCGCGGGACGGCGGGTGGACCCCGACGTGTACTGCAGGTACGCGAGGTCGTCGAAACCGATGGGCTCGTCCTCCCACCGGTCGGCCAGCGCCGGGTCGATCTCCTCGGCGAACACGATCTCCTTGGGCTGCGGGACGTCGTGGTCGGCGAGGAACATCTCCACGTGCGGCAGCGCGTTCCGCGTCGTGACGATCACCGCGGGCTCGGCGTCGGCGTAGGCGCCGATCAGCCGGTCGGCGTGCCCCGGCAGGTCCGGGGAGAACAGCGGCACCGCGATGACGTGCGCGTACATGGCGCCGAGCATCGTCATCATGTACTCGAGGGTCTGCGGCAGCAGCAGCGCGGCCCGCTCGCCCGGCCCGCTGACCCGCCGCAGCGTCGCCGCGACCGCCCGCGCGCGGCGGTCCGTCTCCGCCCAGCTCACCGTGACGTGCGCGCCCGCCGGGTCGGCCGAGTAGTCGACGAAGGTGTAGGCCGGGGCGTCCGGCTTCTCCCGCGCCCACCTCGCGACCCGTTCGATCAGCGGGGTGCGGCCGGAGCCGCCGGGCAGGAGTTCGGGAAGCAGCGAGCCCAATGCCATTGATCATTCTCCCGAGGGGACGGGCCGGACGGGGCCCGGTACGGAGCGTGCGGGCGGGCGCCATCGGCGGATGCGGACCGCGTCGGCCGGACGGCTGTGTCCTGGACGCCCCCGGCGACCGGCGATGATCGTCAAGCTACCGGATGGTAGCGAGTGAGCGATATTGGTTCCCGGACACATTCGGCGGCGCGCGGTTTGTCACCCCCGTGACAAGAGGGAAAACCCCTTTCACAGGGGGGCGTCCGCGCGGTCACCGACCGTGCCGGAGCCTACTGGTCACCGGCGAAGATCTGCTCCACGATGCCGCGGCGGTGCCGCCCCTGGTAGGTGGTCTCGGGGTTCGCGTCGTCCGGAAGCTCGGCCAGGTAGCGGCTCTCGGCGTCGATCAGCTGCTCCAGCTCGCCGCGGTCGAGGAAGACGCCCTTGCACCCCGGGCATTCCTCGATCACGACCCCGTGCCGCTCGTGGGTGTCGAGCTTCGACTCGCACTTGGGACATTGCATCGTCGGACATTGCATCGTCGCGTCTGACATACCGGATCCCCTGTCCGTCACGACAGCGTTTACTGCCAGGCGGTCAGCTTACTGACACCGGACCCGATTTGGGATGGCCCGTCCTTCGATACGTCTATCCGGACCGGGCGGACCGCCCGTTCCCGTCGTCCGGGCCCGGCCTCACCCGCCGGACACGGCCCGCTGCAACGCCAGCCGCCGCCGCAGCAGCCCGACGCACGCGACGCCCCAGAGAAGGCCGATCTCGGCCACGAGCGCGATGCCGACGACGACCGCCCAGTCCGCCTCGTCCGCCTGCTCCATCCCGGCCGGGGCCATCAGCGTCATCCGGGTCTCGCCGGGCGCCACCACCGGCCCCGCCGGCGCCATCACCGGCGGCAGGACGACCGACCCGGGCGGCGCCACGGTCGGCAGGTCCGGCACGGAGAACGGCGTGGGCGCCACCGACGGCTGCGCGCCCGCCTCCCCGGACTGCCCGCTCAAGCTGGGCCGACCGCTGGGGCTGGGCGCGACGCCGGGCGGAATCACAGCAGCCGAACTCGCCGAATCACGCGGAGTCGGCGTCGCCGCAGACGGCGGCGGCGCGACGCAAGGCGCACCCCCGGCACCCGGCCGTCCGCCCTTGCACGGCCCGGCCGCCGGCGAGTGACCACCGCTCGCACTCGACTTCGGCCCCAGCGCCTGCCCAGACGGACACGGCCGCCCGGCAGCACTCGCCTTACTGACCGCACAATGCGAACTGGAGTGACCACTCGGGCTGGAGGAGTGCGTAGACGGACACGGCCTCGCCTGACCACGCATGCAATGCCCGTGCGACGTGTGGCTGGGATGACCACTCGCGGTCGGCGCGTGCCCGCCGCTGGACGGGGCGGAGGGGTGAGTGGACGTCGATGTGGGGGCAGGGTGACCACTCGCCGTCGGCGGATGCCCGCCGCTGGACGGGGCGGAGGGGTGAGTGGACGTCGACGTGGGGGCAGAGTGACCACTCGCGGTCGGCTTCGGGCCGGACGGGGTCGGCGCGGGGGCGGGATGACCGCTCGCCGTCGGCGCGTGTCCACCGCTGGACGGGGCGGAGGGGTGAGTAGACGTCGCCGTGGGGGCGGAGTGACCACTCGCGGTCGGTTTGGGGCCGGACGGGGTTGGCGTGGGGACTGGGTGGTCGCTCGGGGTCGGTTTCGGGCCGGACAGGGTCGCTGTGGGTTCGCTGCTCGTGCTGGGGTCAGAGGGGGTGGGGGCGTCGCTTGAAGTTGGTGTCTTCGTTGGGGTCAGGGTCGTGTTGGAGAAGGCGAAGACCGCGCGGACCGTACGGCGGGGGGCGTTGGAGGCGTCCGCTGTGGCGACGACGCTCAAGGGCTTTGCGGACGGCGTCGACATCGCCGACGACGGGATCTGGAGGGTGGCCGTACGTGCGGCCGGTCGCTCGCCCACATCGCCTACGGCGCAGCGGAGTCGGTCACCGGAAGCGGAGCGGGTGCAGCCGGGGGCGTGCCGCGTCCAGGAAAAGGGGCGGTCGGCGGTGAGGTGCAAGGTGGTGCCGTGCGCGACGCCGTCTTCGGCGTGGACACGGACGGTGTACCTCAGCGCGTAGTCACGTCCGGTGGCGGTGCCCTGGGAGGTCGTCAGGTCGAGCAGCAGCCGGACGGCGGGGCGGCGCCCGTCCTGGACGGCCTCGGCGGCGGGGCTCGCCAGCGTCAGCGGTACGGCCAGTGCGGCGCCGGCCGCGATCGCGGCCCAGCGGGTCCCTCGGCGCACCGTTCCCCCCAGCGGTCTCCTGCATGGCTGCCAGGGGGGCGGCGCCGCGGCGCCGGGCACAGGTAGTTATTGCCAGGTGATCGCCGGGAGTAACGTGCATCACTCCGGCAACCGCCCCTCTTTCGTAGAGTGAAATCGGTTCTCCGTAGAATCTGGTGGGTTGCGAGGGAGAGGAGACCCGGGGTGGCGGAGGCCGTTCGGTCGCTGGAGCGCGCGTTCGACCTGCTGGAGCATCTGGCGGACGCGGGGGGCGAGATGGCGCTGTCGGAGCTGACGGAGGTCTCCGGGCTGCCGATGCCCACGATCTACCGGCTGATGCGCACGCTGGTGAACAAGGGGTACGTCCGGCAGGAGCCGTCCAAGCGGTACGCGCTCGGCCCGCGGCTGGTCCGGTTGGGCGAGGGCGCGAGCCGGCTGCTCGGCACGTGGGCGCGGCCGGTGCTGGCCCGCCTGGTGGACGAGGTCGGCGAGACGGCCAACATGGCGGTGCTGGAGGGCGACGAGGCCGTCTACGTCGCGCAGGTCCCGTCCAAGCACTCGATGCGCATGTTCACCGAGGTGGGGCGGCGCGTCCAGCCGCACTGCACCGGTGTGGGCAAGGCGCTGCTGTCGCAGCTGTCCGACCAGAAGGTGCGCGAGATCCTGGCCCGGACGGGCATGGACGCGCACACCCCGAAGACGTTCACCGATCCGGACGCGCTGCTGGCGGAGCTGCGGCGGATCCGCGAGCAGGGCTTCGCGCTGGACGACGAGGAGCAGGAGATCGGCGTCCGCTGCGTCGCGGTGCCGCTGCCGGGCGCGCCCGCGCTGACGGCGATCTCGGTGTCCGGCCCGTCCGGGCGCATGACGCGCGAGGCCGTCCCGGACGTCGTGCCCATCATGCGGGACGCCGCCGAACGGTTCGCGAAGGAGCTGAGCCCCTCGGCGTCCTGACGCGCGCCGGCTGTCAGCCTTCCGCCCCCCCCCGCCGCGTTAGAGCGCCGTGAAAGCGCACGTCGAGCGGTACCGGGGGCCTTCGACGCCGCGAAACACCGCGGCTACCTGCGCGGGCCGCCGTCCGCGATACGTCCCGGCCGAAACCGGCGGGCCGCCCGCGGGCGACCGCGTCACCGGGACCGTCACCGTGGCGGTGCGCCTCGACTAGCCCTGACATCCGGTCGCACCGAATGCGTGCGGCGCCCTCGCTGGAGGCGAGGGCGCCGGGGTGCGTCGGTCTTGGTTCGTCAGTCGACGGGTTCGCCGACGATGACGGTGGGGCGTCCACCGCGCTCCCAGGTGACGAAGTCGCCCGCCGACCTGACGAGGACGGCGGCCAGCCACAGGGCCAGGCCGGTGTCGTCGGCGATGCCCACGATGGGGATCATGTCGGGAATGGCGTCGATCGGGGAGACGATGTAGACGAGGCCCAGCGCGAGCAGGCCGAGCGTCCCGAACGACATGCCCTTGTACTGCCCGCGCAGGACCGACTTGAGCATGCGCGGGACGGCTCGGATCCGCGTCCAGAGCCCCGGCGCGTCCGGCTGAAGGGTCTCGCTGTAGATCTGCCAGGCCTGCCCGGCGGCGGCCGCACTCCGCTTCCTGTCCACGAGCACTCCTCGTCGGAACGGTCAAGAGGGCGCGCCCCCGCGGCGCCCACGCATATCTAGGACGTGACGACCGCCGGAAATGTTCCCCCGCGTCGGGGTGACCTCAGGTGAGTTCTTCCTCACTCTCGCGGTCGACCTGCGGCGTTTCACGGCGTGTTGCCTGGCGTCCGCTGCGAACATGTCCCCCACGGGCGCCTCCCCCAGCACGACCGGCACGACCCGTCGAGCATCGCAGGAGCTGACGAACGGATATGAGCGGCGACCATACGCACCGTCCCGTCCACGGCACCGCGGCGGGCGACCCCTACGTCGCGCTGCCTCCGACCGCGGTGGACGCGACCGCGTCGGGCCCGGCTCGGCTGATCGTGGCCTGGCCCGGCTTCGACCCGCCCCGCACGGCGGCCGCGCTCGCGGCGGCGGTCCCGATGACCGGCGTGCCGGTGTGGCGGGTGTTCCTCGACCTGCCGGGACGCTCGCCCGGCGGGCTCGGCTCCGGCGCGATCCTGGAGACCGAGGCGATCGAGGCGTACTGCGCGGCGGTGGACGGCGCCGCCGAGCGGCTGCCCGCCGCGCTCGCCGACATCCGCCGCGACCTCGCGATCCCGGACGGCCCGGTGGCCCTGGCCGGCTTCAGCGCCGGCGCCGCCGCCGCGCTGCTGGCCGTGCTGCGCGGCGCCGTGCCGGTGCGCACCGCCGCGCTCGTGGCGCCCGTCGTCGCCCCGGCGCGGGCCGCGCGGGCGGTGGAGAAGCGGTCCGGCCGCGACCGCGACTGGACGGCCCGCGCCGCCGACCTCGCCGACCGCCTCGACCTCGGCGCGCTGGCCCCCGGTCTCGCCGGACGGGACGTCCCGATGCTGCTCGTCGGCGGCGCCAGGGACCGCGTCGTCCCCGCGCGGGAGGTCGCGTCCCTGCGCGACCTGCTGCGCCGGCACGGCGAGGGGCCGGTCGAGTCCACCACGTTCCGCATGGGGCACGCGCTGGCCGCCGAACCCGGCACCGAGCCGCGCCCGCCGATCACCGAGGCCGTCCAGGTGGACACCGCCCTCACCGACTGGTTCCGCGACCATCTCGCCGACCCCGCCGAGTCGGAGTCGCAGGCGGCCGGCGCGGCGTCCTCGGAGGACGGGCGGCACGGGGCCTGGTCAGCGGCCGGGCACGACGATTCGGAAGGGCTGCCCGGCGCCGTGGCCGGGCACCGTCGGTGAGCGACGCCCGCCCGGCGGGCGCGGTCGAGCGCCCGCCGGGCGGGTGGATCATCGATGAACGTGCGGGTCAGCCGCGCGACAGGACCTCGTAGCGGACGGGGATGACGCCCGCGCCGGTGCCGCCGACCTTCTTCATCGCCGCCCTGGACAGGTCCAGGCAGCGGCCGCCCGCGTACGGGCCCCGGTCGTTGATGCGGACGACGACCGAGCGGCCGTTGTTCTTGTTCGTCACCCGGACCTTGGAGCCCATCGGCAGCGTCTTGTGCGCGGCCGTCAGCTCGCTCGGGTCGAACGCCTCACCGCTCGCGGTCATCTGGCCCTGCCAGTAGTACGAGGCTTCGCAGGAGCCCGACGAGAGCACCTTGCGGTCCTTCGTGTCGGTCTTCTTCTTCGGTTTCGCCAGGTGCGCGGCTTCGGTGTCGGACTTGGGCCGCTTCTTCTTCTGGGATGTCGTCGGCGACGGTTCCGGAGCGCGCGTCCCGCCGCGGCTCGCCCGCGGCGCGTCGGCGTTCGGCCGGCCGGCGAGCGGGTCGCCCGGCGGCCCGGCCTGCGCGGCGCGTGCGGATCGCGCGGACCCGTCGCCGTTGACGAGGGCGAACGCGCCCGCCGCCAGGACGGCGACGGCGGCTCCGGAGATGATCAGGACGGTGCGCAGGCGTGCTCGAAGAAGACGCCGGACAGGGCTACCCACAGAGGAGTCCTTTGTTAGGGGACAGGGCCCCGGACGTCCGGCTCAACTCACGGCGTGCCCGGGCGCTCTCGCTCGTCCCCGGGTCCCCCGCCGACGCGGGCTCGCTCGCCCGCCTCCAGCGCCGCTCTCTCAGGCGCTCCGCGTCCTCGCGGTCCGGCGTCCGGTAAGTGCGGCTGGGAAAGCATCTTTACTTTTGATCTCTAAAGCGCCGCACAAGTCCTTGACCGTACGTTGCGTCCCGCGTGAATCAAGACGCAGGACCTTAATTTGTGGGGTTTGTCACCCTGATCTTTGCGCTGAGAAGTCGATCAACTCCGCGCGGTAACTGCGTTTGTAGATCGTCTTTACTCGGCCTTGGTCATGTGATCTCGGTCATATAACAATCGCTTGCTCGGCAACGAAACGGGGCGTTCCGCGGGTGCCGGCTGCACCTGCGGAACGCCCCGTGAGCGTGGGATGGGAAGGGATGTATCACCCGATGCCGGGCAGCGCGGGAAGCCCGAGCGAGGACGCGTCGGGCATCGACAGCGGACCGTTCGACAGCGGCCCGTCGGCCGGGCGCGCGGCCGGGTCCTTCGCCTTCAGGACGTCCACGACCTGGCCGACGCCCTCCTCCGTCCGGTCGAGGTTCGCGCCGGCCTTGTTCACGGTGTCGTTCGCCTGGCCGAGGACGTCGTCGGACGGCACCGGCGTGGCGCGCCGCTCGCGCGCCGGGAAGAGCATCGAGCTGACCGGCAGGTCGCCGGTCTGCGCGAAGCCGAGCGCGCCGGGCACGCTCGGCAGGTCGGCGGGCACGGCGGCCGGCACAGCGGCGGGCACGGCGGCCGGCACGGCGGCGGGCAGCGCCATGCTCACCGGCATCTCGGCGCGGCGGGCGGCCGGGAGCGCGGGCGGCGCGCCGGCGAGCCGGCCGAGCTCGCCGTCGCTCAGCGTGCCGCCGACCTTGTCGGCGCCCCGCAGCAGCGTCCCGGCGGCCTCGTCCGGGCCGGGCAGCGCGCCCGTCCGCAGGACGTCGCCGCGCTTGCCCAGGCAGTCGCCCTTGGGCAGGCCGTCGAGCGCGGCCGCGCCGACGCCGGGCAGCGGCGTCTCCGGGAGGCCGGCCCCGGTCTCGTTGTTGACGGTCTTGCCCGGGTTCAGCTTGCAGCGGGCGGTTCCGGCGCGGAGCCCGGACGTGGTGGGCGCGGCGCCGAGCGTGCGGTCGACGGTGCCGGTCACCGTCTCGGCGGTCCGGCCGGCGGTCTGCAGGACGGGGTCGGGGACCTTCTCGGTGACCGGGTAGGCCGCGGCGGCCGCGTTGTAGAGGAGGGCGGTGGACGGGCCGGGCGCGGCGTCGGCGCGGGCCTCCGCGCCGGGTGCGGCGTTCGCGGGCGCGGACGCGACGGCGAGCGCCGCGGCCAGCGGAGCGAGGACGGCGGCGCCCAGCAGGCTCCTGGCTGTTCGGTTCATTTCTTTCCCCCGGGGTTTTCGGTATGACCCTGCACGTGTGTGGTGTGCGCCCGTGCGGCTGTGAGAGCGGCGCACCGTCGAGCGGGGACATTAGTACAGCCCGGGGGCCCGCACGGCGAATTCGAGAATCACTTGGTAAACAGCAGAAAGATCTCCGCAGCCGACCATGAAATCGGCTGGGAGATCGGCCGGGACGGCAAAATGCGACAAGGGCCGAAAAAGGGCGGAGCGGGGGCGTCCCGGCAAAGGACGCCCCCGCTCCGACCGGATGCCCGTATCGGCCCGCCCGGGCCGGGCCGGACTGGCCGGACTATTCGGCCGAGCCGAGGGAGATGGCCTGGTCGACCTCGTCCTTGCGCGCCGCGAGCTCGGCCGCGTACTTCTCCTCGTCGACCTTCTCGGCGATCTCCTCGTCCTGCTTCATCAGCGCCTCGAGGTCGGCCTTGGCGTTGTCGAGCACGCCCATGTCCTGGTAGGCGGCCTGCACCTTGTCGCCCCACAGGCCGACGTCCCGGACGCACGGGACGATCCGGCTGAACAGCAGCGACTGATAGAGGGTGTACATGTCGGAGTTGTCGACGAACTCCATGCATTTGTCGACGGGCATGTCGAGCTGCTCGAAGATCTCGCGCCCCTTGAACCGGTCGCGCATGAGGTAGCAGCCCTCGACCACGAACTCCTCGCGCTCGGCCCGCTCCTTGCTGGTGAGCTCGGCGTAGTAGTCCTTGAGCGCGAGCCGGCCGAACGCGACGTGCCGCGCCTCGTCCTGCATGACGTACGCGAGCAGCTGCTTGACCAGCGGGTTCGTCGACATGTCGCGGTACAGCCCGAACGCGGCGAGCGCGAGGCCCTCGATGAGGACCTGCATGCCGAGGTAGGGCAGGTCCCAGCGGCTGTCCTCCAGCGACTCGGCGAGCAGCTTCGCGAGGTCCTGGTTGATCGGGTAGTACATCCCGATCTTCTCGTGCACGAACTTCGTGTACAGCTCGACGTGCCGCGCCTCGTCCATGGTCTGGGTGGCGGCGTAGAACTTCGAGTCCAGGTCGGGGACGGACTGGACGATCCGCGCCGACACGTTCAGCGCGCCCTGCTCGCCGTGCAGGAACTGGCTGAACAGCCAGGAGCCCTGGTGGCGGCCGAACTCGTCCCGCTCCTTCTGCGACATCTTCTCCCAGATGTCGGACCCGAAGAGGGGGTTGAAGTTCTCCGGCAGGCCGGCGACGTTCAGCGGGTCGACCTCGAGGTCCCAGTCGATGCGCTTCTGCGCGTCCCACTGCTTGTCCTTGCCCTTCTGGTACAGGTTCAGCAGCCGGTCGCGTCCGTCGTCGTACTCCCAGGTGAAGCGGGTGTCTCCCGCCATGGGGACGTTCCACGTCTCGGTCGGGACCGGGGTGGAGTAGAGGTCAAAGGAACTCACGGGGGGGATCCTCCTCCAGGCGTTGCGCCGCGCCTTCGCGACGCCGGTTGCACCGCCCACGGCTTTACATACCTTCGTAACATGTAAAGCGCGGGGAAGCCAGCGTCACGGGAGAACCAACCGGTGGAAAAGCCCCCGGAAAGGCCGTCGCCCGCACCCCCGGGCGGGGACGCGGGCGACGCGGGCGCGTGCGCGGGTCAGCGGGACTGGAGGGCGTCCAGGCCGACGGCCTGCGCGATCACCAGGCGGCGGTCGAGGCGCGGGTCCTTGATGTCGACGGTGTACCGGTCGCGGAAGCCGAACTTCTTCTCCACCGAGAAGACGACCTCGTCGCCGGCGTAGAAGTCGAAGTGGTACGGCCAGGCGAACGGCAGGCTGTCCACGTAGGGGATGATCTGCCAGACGCGGCGGAGCACCGCCACGAACTTGTTGCGCTCGCTGCCCGTGGTCACCCCGAGGCCCGGCTGCTCCAGATGCCAGGTCGAGGCCAGCAGCGACTTCTTGAAGTCCTTGCGGAAGACCCCGATGGGCTGGCCGTGCGCGTCCGTGATGTCGTACGCGGAGGCCAGGTCGATGCGCTTGCGCGCCTTGAAGCCGAGGATCGGACGCGTCTTGGAGTCGTCCGAGTACAGGGTGACCTGCTCCTTGAACGCGAGCCGCTTCTGCTGCGCGAAGGCGAGCAGCTCGCCCTCCCCGCCGCCGGGCGCCTCGGCGTGCACCTCGTACTGGTTCACCATCAGGCGCACCCGCTGCCGGATCAGCAGCCTGCTCTGCGCCTGGAGTCTCTCTTCGTCCAGCGGACTCACCCGTTCTGTCGCGTTGTGCGGGTGGAGTCTGCCATAGCACGTCCCTTTCATCCCCTGTTTTTCAGGACAAGGCGGGACGAGATGCCGGTCGCGACGCGGCCGCGGCCTCCGGCGGGCGGGGTCAGGACTTCCGGATGTGGGACGCGAGGTAGCCGTGGATGAGGCGCTCGGCCTCGGCGACGATCTCGGGGTCGCCGGCCGGGTCGCGGCGGAACGCCATCTTCAGCACGGCGTCGCCGGCCTCGACCGCGATGGCGAGCGCGGTGGCGAGGCCGGGGCTGTCCTGGACGCCGAACGTGCTGACGATCAGCGTGCGCAGCCGGTCGGCGACGACCGCGTTGTTGTCGGCGTCGGAGTCGAGCAGGTTGACGTCGGCGACGTCGCCGAACCGCAGCACCCGGAAGCCGGGGACGGTGCGGTGCATCTCCACGAAGATCTCGATGATCGCGCCGACCGTGTCGGACCAGTCGTCGAAGCCGCCCTCGACGAGCCGCGCCGAGATGCGGTCGCCGAACTCCTCCAGGTTGCGCAGCGCGAGCGCCTGCGCGACCGCGCGCTTGTCGGGGAAGAACTGGTACACCGAGCCGATCGCCACCTCGGCGCGCTGCGCGATGCGCGTCGTGGTGAGGCCGTCGTAGCCGTCCTCGTCGAGGATGTCCGCGCAGGCGTCGAGCATCCGCTGGACGCGTTCGGCGCTGCGGCGCTGGGCGGGGCGGCGGCGGAGCGGGGTCCGGATCTCGGTCACCCCGCCATTGTCCCCGACCGCGGGGGTGCCCGGCATGCGCGGCCTGCCGTTGCGCACCCCGGGGCCACCTGAGTCTTCCGCCCGCACCACCCCGGCACTAATATCCGAAGGCTATTCGCATTTCGGCCGGGCACGCGGGGAAGGGAACGGCGATGGGGTTTCCAGAGGGCTTCCGATGGGGCGTCGCCACCGCCGCCTACCAGATCGAGGGCGCGGTGGACGAGGACGGGCGGGGCCCGTCCACCTGGGACACCTTCGCGCACACGCCCGGACGCGTCCGGGACGGGCACACCGGCGACGTCGCCTGCGACCACTACCACCGGTGGCCGGAGGACGTCGCGCTGATGTCGGGCCTCGGCGTGGACGCCTACCGGTTCTCGATCGCGTGGCCGCGCGTCCAGCCGTCCGGGAGCGGGCCCGTCAACGCCAAGGGCCTGGACTTCTACGACCGGCTCGTCGACGGGCTGCTCGCCGCCGGCATCGCGCCCGCCGCCACGCTCTACCACTGGGACCTCCCGCAGCCGCTCGAAGACGCAGGCGGCTGGTTGGAACGCGACACCGCCTACCGGTTCGCCGAATTCTCCTACCTGGCGGCCGAGCGGCTCGCCGACCGCGTCGACATGTGGATAACCCTGAACGAGCCCGTGGTCGTCACGGCCTACGGCTACGCGTTCGGCGTCTACGCGCCCGGCCGGACCCTCATGCTGGACGCGCTCCCCACCGCGCACCACCAGCTCCTCGGCCACGGCCTCGCCGTCAACGCGCTCCGCAGCCGCAACGCCCGCGCCGTCGGGCTGACGAACCACTACTCCCCGGCCTGGGCCGCGACGCCGGCGGACCGGCCCGCCGCCGACGCCTTCGACGCGTTCATGAACCGGCTGTTCACCGACCCGGTGCTGCTCGGCCGCTACCCCGAGTTGATGGGGGACGCGCCGTACATCCGCTCCGCGGACATGTCGGTCATCGCGTCGCCCATCGACTTCCTGGGAGTGAACTACTACCACCCGACGCGGCTGACGACGCCGTCCGAGGGGCCGCTGCCCTTCGACATCGCCGACATCACCGAGTACCCGACCACCGGGATGGGCTGGCCGATCGTCCCGGACGCCTTCCTGTCACTGCTCCGTACGCTCGACACCAGATACGACCTGCCGCCGCTCTACATCACCGAGAACGGATGCTCCTTCCCGGACGAGATCGGCCCCGACGGCACGGTGGACGACTCGTCCCGCATCGAGTTCATGGACGCCCACATCAAGGCCGTGCGGACGGCCATCGACGAGGGCGTCGACGTCCGCGGCTACTTCGCGTGGTCGCTCCTGGACAACTTCGAGTGGGCGGAGGGCTACCACCCGCGCTTCGGGCTCGTCCACGTCGACTACGAGACGCAGAAGCGCACGCCCAAGAAGTCGTACGACTGGTACAGGGACCTCATAGCGTCGTCCTAGCCCGGTTCTAGGCTGGAGTCATGCCCGTCGATGTCGTCGATCTCCAAGTCCTCGGAAGAGCCGTCAAGCAGGCCCAGCACCGCAAGCACCGGATGCTCGACAGCAGGCTCGCCGGTGTGGGCACCACGCTGGCGCAGTGGGACGCGCTGCGGGCGATCAGCCGCTCGCCCGGGGCGTCCGCGCGGGCGCTGGCCGCGGAGACGTACCAGAGCGAGCAGGCGTTCGGGACGCTCGCCGGGCGCCTGGCCGCCCAGAACCTGATCGACCGGCGCCCCGGCCGCGGCCGCAGCATCGAGCACCACCTCACGCCCGCCGGCGAGAAGATCCTCGCGGCCGGGCACGCCGTCGCCGACGACGTCCTCGCCGAGATCTTCGCGCCGCTCCCGGAGGAGGAGCGGGCCACCCTGCTCGACCTGCTGCTCCGCATCGGCCGGCCGGGCTGACCCCGATAGTCTTCTCTCTCCGTTTCGTCGGGGAGGTCGTGAATGCCGGAGACTCGTCCGCTGCGGGCCAGTGATCCGCGCGAGGTGGCCGGGTTCCGGCTGACGGCCCGCATCGGCGAAGGCGCCCAGGGCACCGTCTTCCTGGGCGAATCGGACGCCGGGCGGCGCGTCGCGGTGAAGCTCCTGCACGCCGACTTCGGACGTGACCCGCGGGCGCGCACCGCCTTCGAGCGGGAGCTGGCCGCGGCCCAGCGCGTGGCGCCGTTCTGCACCGCGCGCATCCTCGCCGCCACCGCCGACGACGACCTGCCGCACATCGTCACCGAGTACGTCGACGGGCCGTCGCTGCGCGACCTGATCGCCGAGCACGGCACCGCGTCCCCCGACGAGCAGGTCAGGCTCGCGATCGGCACCGCCACCGCGCTCGCGGCGATCCACGAGGCGGGCGTCGTCCACCGCGACTTCAAACCGGCCAACGTGCTGCTCGGCCCGGACGGCCCGAAGGTCATCGACTTCGGCATCGCCCGGCCGCTCGACGCCACCTCCGCCACCATGACCGGCGCGGTCGGCACGCCCGCCTACATGGCGCCCGAGCAGGTCGCCGGGACGCCAGGCGGCGCGCCGGTCGACATGTTCGCCTGGGCCTGCACGATGGCGTACGCCGCCAACGGGGTGCCGCCGTTCGGGAACGACTCCGTCCCTGCGATCATGCAGCGCATCCTGTACGGGGAGCCGGAGCTCGGCGCGCTGACCGAGCGGCTGCGCGACCTGGTGGCGTCCTGCCTGGCCAAGGACCCGGCGGCCCGCCTGACCGCCACGCAGGTGCTCCAGCGCCTCCTCGGCATCGGCCCGGACGCGAACCTCCTCGCCGAAGGCACCTCCGCCGCCGCGCAGCCTTCCCCGGCGCCGCAGCCGTCCGCGGCGCCGCCTCCACCCGTGCCCTGGGCCTCGCCTGCCGCCGACACGCCGTCCGGTGGCGGGACGGCGCCCGGCGGAGGCGGGCCGTTCGGCGCGGGGACGCTGCCCGGCGCCGGCGCGTCCGCGGGTGGGCCGCTGCCGCCGCCTCCCGGGTTCCCGTATGCGGGGAGCACCCCACCGGCCGGGCGGAGCGGCCGTCCGCTGCTGGTGGCCGCCGCGGCGGCCGGGGTCCTGCTGGTCGTGGGCGGGCTCGCCACCGCCGTCCTGCTGAAGAACGGCGGCGGTGAGGAGAAGGCCCGCACGCCGGTCGCGCGGACCCAGGCCGCAGCGGCGACGTGCAACTATCCGCCCGCGTCGAGCAAGGACGTCAAGTTCGTCGGGACGCCGCCGACCCGCGTATCGGGCGCGCAGCCGACCACGGCGGCCATCAAGACCAACCTGGGCACGCTGGAGCTGACGCTGGACCCCGCGGCGGCGCCCTGCACGGTGAACTCGCTGGCCTTCCTCGTGAGCAAGGACTTCTACGACGGCACGTCCTGCCACCGCCTGACGACGAACCCCACCTTGAAGGTGCTGCAATGCGGTGACCCGACCGGCACCGGGCAGGGCGGCCCGTCCTACGTGTTCGCCAACGAGAACACGTCCGGTGCGTCCTACACCAGGGGCACGGTGGCGATGGCCAACGCGGGGCCGAACACCAACGGCAGCCAGTTCTTCATCCTCTACGAGGACGCACCGCAGCTCCCGGCCGACTATCCGGTGTTCGGGAAGATCACGTCCGGTATGGAGATCATCGACAAGGTCGCCAAGGGCGGCACGGAGGGCGGGGCCGACGACGGCCCGCCGAAGCAGCGGATCACGATCACCCGGTTCAGCACCTCGGCGGCATGACTCCCATCGTGGGATGATCTACGCATGGAATCGCTGGACGAGGTACGCGCCGGGATCGACCGCATCGACGGCGAGCTCGTCCGGCTGCTCGCCGAGCGGCAGGCGCTGGTCCGCGCCGCGGCCGCGTTCAAGGCCGACGAGCAGGCCGTCCGCGCCCCGGACCGGGTGGAGCGGGTCGTCGCGCTGGCGCGCCGGCGCGCGGCGGACGCCGGCCTGGCGCCCGAGGTCGCCGAGGCCGTGTGGCGGTCGATGATCGCCGCCTTCATCGACCTGGAACTGGCGGAGCACGCGGGTGGACGCCCCTCCTGACGCGGCGGAACGGGCGTTCGCGCGGGCGGTCGAGGACCTCTACGCGGCGTTCGCGGACGTCCCGCGCCCGGCCGACCTGCCCGGCTGCCCCTGCTGCGTCCTCCCGGACGAGGGACGGCCGCTGCTCCGGCGCCCGCTGCGCGATCTCGAACCCGACGACCTGCACCTGTACGCGGCCAAGGCGCTGAACACGTGGGCCGGCCCGGAGGAGTTCCGGTACTTCGCGCCGCGCCTGCTGGACCTGTCCGCCGACGACGCCTTCCTGTTCCCCGACCCCGAGATCGTCTTCGGCAAGCTCGCCCAGGCCGGATGGTGCGACTGGCCGCAGCGCGACGCCATCACCGCGTTCCTGGGCGCCTACTGGACGCGGGCGCTGGCCCGTCCCCTCACCGTGGAGACGCCCCTCGCCGCACTCGTCGTCACGGGCGCCGACATGGCCCCGTACCTGGACGAATGGGGCCGCCTGAAGACCGTGCGATGCATCGGGCATCTGCATGATTTCGCCGCCCGCGAGCTGATGTGGCGCCGCGGCCGTCCGCGCTTGCGCAACGCGTTCCTGGACGCCTCGACGGGCTCGTACCGGCAGGTCGTCGACTGGCTGACCGGCGGGCCGGCCGCCGCCGCGGTGGGCGCCGCCTTCGCCCGGACGGACGACGAGGCGGCGCTGCGGCTCCTCGCGGAGATCGACTCGCTGATCAGTCCGGGGTGAGCCCGGCGGGCTCCCGGACGGTCGTGCTCATGCGGTTGAACAGGTTCTCCAGCGAGATCACGAGGATGAGGGCCGCCAGCCGCCGCTCGTCGAAACGGGCGGCGACCTCGTCCCACAGCGCGTCCGGAACCGACGGCGCGGACCGGTCGGCGAGCCGGGTGACGTGCTCGGTCAGATCGAGCGCGGCGCGTTCGGCGGCCGTGAAGAAGGGCGCGTCCCGCCAGGCCGCGACGGCCGAGATCCGCTCGGCGCTCTCACCCGCCCTGGCCAGGTTGTGGACGTGGCCGTGCACCCCGACCCCGCACCCGTTGATCTGGCTGGCGCGCAGCGCGACCAGCTCCTGCAGCTCGTGCGCGAGGCCGCCCTCGTTGACGGCCTGGAGCAGCCCGCCGACGCCCTCCATCGCGCTGGGCAGGACGTAGGCGGGGTTGGTCATCCGCGCTTCCATGGCTCTCCCGTGATCGTTCCGACGCACGGAAGACGCGGCCGGCCGAACCGATGTGACATCGCGTGCCGCTTCGAGCGGAAGACGGGCTGGATCGTCGTCGTGCCCGTCCACCGGCTCCGGGGCTCCCGCAAGGAGATCGAGGGCGTGCTCATGCGGTACGGCGGCCCGTACTGGGGCGGCAACGCCTGACCCGCCGCGCGCCCGCTACGCGGCGAGGACGCCGACGGGGTCGGCGAGCAGCGCGGCGAAGCCGAGTTCGGCGGCGCCCGCCAGCGTCGCGTCGTAGCCGAGCGCGGCGGTGCGGAGCGCGACCCGCTCCCGGGACACCGGCAGGCCGCTGGTCGTCACCCGCTCGCGGACCTGCGGCGCCGCGCCCCGGTAGATCTCGCTCAGCATGCCGCCGAAGACGACGACGCCCGGGTTGAACAGGTTGATCAGGTTGACGACGCCGAGGCCGAGCCAGCCGCCGACGCGGTCCAGGGCCCTGCGGGCGGCCTCGTCCCCGCTCTCCGCCGCCGCGACGACCGCGCGGACGCCGTCCCGTCCGAGCGGGCCGCCGGCGCGTCCGGCCGCCTCCAGCAGGGCCGGTTCGCCGACCTCCGCCTCCAGGCAGCCGCGCGAGCCGCAGTTGCAGGGACGCCCGTCGTACGGGTTGACGATCATGTGGCCGAGTTCGGCGGCGTAGCCCTCGTCGCCGTCCAGCAGCCGGCCGCCGACGATGATGCCGCCGCCGACTCCGACGTCCCCGTGCAGGTAGATGAGGTTCCGGCTGCCGGCGCCCGCCCCGCGCATGTGCTCGGCGAGCGCGCCCAGGTGGGCCTCGTTGCCGACGGCCACGGGCAGGCCCAGGCCGAGCCGCCGGCCGAGCTCCGGCCCGACGTCGAGGTCGGTCCAGCCCAGGGTGGGCGCCAGCCGCACCTTCCCGTCGGCGGCCCTGATCATCCCGCAGTACGACACGCCGACGCCCACGCACTGCGCCTCCGGCGGCGCGGCGGCGACGAGGTCGGCGCCGAACCCGGCGAGGACGTCGACCACTTCGTCCAGGTCGTCCCGGCCCCTCCGGCGCGTCGTCTCCCTGCGCTCCAGGATCCGGCCGCCGAGCCCGACCCTGGCGGCGGCGACCCGGTCCACCGCGACGTCGAACGCCAGCACGTACACCCGGCCGCCCTCGGCGCGGACGACCAGCGACGGGCGGCCCGCCCGTCCCGTCCCGGCCGACGGCTCCTCCCGGACCAGCCCCGCTGCGGCGAGCTTGGCGATCAGCGTGAGGATCGTGCTCCGGTTGACGCCCATCCGGTCGGCGAGCTCGGTGCGCAGCACCGCCCCGTCCCGGTGCACCTCCCGCAGCACGGCCCCGAGGTTGCGCCGCCGCGTCGACGGCGAAACCTGCCGCGCAGGGCCGGAGACGAGAGAGGACGCCATGGTCCCCAAGCTACCCAAGAGGGGTCGTCCGGCCGAGGCCGCCGACCGGATTACAGCCGCGCTCCTGCGGCGTTGAGAAGGATGAAACCCTCTATCGACCAGGACGGATGTAGACCGATGGCCTTGCGACGACCGTCCTTCCTGCCGTCGCTGGACGACCTCGAGCGGCAGGCCGAGGCCCGCTCCACGCAGCGCGGCCGGCCCGGATCGCATTTCGATCATCCGACGGCGAAGAACGTCTTCATCGCCGTCCTGGTCATCACGGTCGTCGCGCACGTCGTCGGGGGGCTCATCTTCCTCATCATCGGTTTCTGAGGAAGCCCGCCACCGTCCGGACGAAGCGGTCGGGGTCGTCGAGCCACGGGTAGTGACCGGCCCCCGGCTGGACGACCAGTTCGGCATGCGCGAAGAGCCCGGCGATGTTGGCGGCCACGCGCGGGAGCGGCCCACCGTCCAACTCGCCCGCGAGGATCAAGGCGGGCGTATCGGCCGCGGCCACCGGCTCAAAGGCGCCACTGGACGCGTACAACTCGGCGGCCTCCTCATTCGTCTGCTCCACCTCGGAGGCGGCATGCTCGCGGGCGGCGTCGTCCCACCGTCCGTAGAAGAAGGGCGCGGCGGCATCCCAGTCAGCGTCGGTCGCCGTGCCCGCCAAGATGGCCTTGAAGGCGTCGAATCCGGCTTTGAACCACGGCTCACCTCGCCTCAGCTCGGCAGCCTCCAAGCGTTGCTCCACGGTGAAGTCGATCCCCAGCGCGCGAGCACGAGCCGTAACGAGAACAAGGCTCCGCACCCGCTGGGGAAACCTCGCCGCGTACATCAGAGCGATGTCCCCGCCCGCCGAATGCGCGAGGACGTCGGCACGCTCCAGCCCAAGGTGCTCCCGCAGCGCCTCGATGTCGGCGACCTGCCGGTCGCAGCGGTAGGTCGCCGGGTCGTCCGGCACGGCGGAACGGCCCGTCCCCCGCAGGTCCAGCAGGACGAGCCGGCGCGTCTCCGACAGCCCGCCGAGGTCACCGAGGTAGGACGAGGCGCGCATCGGCCCGCCCGGGATGCAGATCAGCGGCTCCCCCTCCCCCACGACGCGGTAGGCGAGTTCGGTCCCGTCAACGGCGGCGAACGAAGGCATGGGGGAATCCTCGCGGCCATGACACGCTCCCGGCAACGCGAAAACGGGATGCCAGGGCAGGGAGCGACACGGCAGTCTGAGGGAATGCCGACCGAACACTTTCCGCTGCTCGGGCTGCGGCTTCGGACCCCGCGCCTCGAGTTGCGGCTGCCGTCACCCGACGAACTCGGCGCTCTGGCGAACGTGGCGGCGCAAGGCGTCCACGCACCCGACACAATGCCCTTCATGGTCCCGTGGACGGACCGCCCGCCCGCCGAGATCGCCCGGGAAGTCGTCCAGCACCACTGGCTGACACTCGGCCAATGGACGCCGGACGACTGGCAACTGAACTTCACCGTGTTCCACGCCGGTGAAGTGGTCGGCCAGCAGGACCTTCGTGCCCGCGACCTCGCCGTCCTCCGCCAGGTGGGGACGGGTTCATGGCTCGGCCGGCGCCACCACGGGAAGGGCATCGGCACCGAGATGAGAGCCGCCGTCCTGCACTTGGCGTTCACCGGCCTCGGCGCCGACGAGGCCATTTCCCGTGCGTTCTCCGACAGCCATGCCTCGCTCGCGGTATCGCGCAAGCTCGGATACCGCGACAACGGCACCGCACGCCAGGTCGTCCGAGGCGCCATGACCGTCGAGCGCCGGATGCGCCTCACCCGCGCCGACTGGGAGAAGCACGCCACCACACCGGTCACCATCGAGGGTCTGGCCCCATGCCTACCCATGTTCGGATTGAGCACCTAATGGAACGCACCTTCGAGTCCCTGGTGGACGAGGCCGAATCCGCATCCGTCGACGGCTGGGACTTCTCCTGGCTGGACGGCCGCGCGACCGAGCAGCGCCCGTCCTGGGGCTACCAACGCCTGATGAGCGACCGGCTGGCGAAGGCCGACGCGGCGCTCGACATCGAGACCGGCGGCGGCGAAGTACTGGCGGGCGCCCCGGCATTCCCGCCCACCATGGCCGCCACCGAATCCTGGCCACCGAACCTCGCAAAAGCCACACGCCTGCTCCACCCCCGAGGCGTGGTCGTGGTAGCCGACACCGGCGGCGAACTCCCCTTCGCCTCCGAGGCGTTCGACCTGGTGGTCAGCCGGCACCCCGCAACCGTCCGCTGGACGGAGATCGCCCGCGTCCTGGCCCCCGGCGGGACCTACCTCGCCCAGCACGTCGGCCCCGCGAGCGTCTTCGAGCTGACGGAGTACTTCCTGGGCCCGCAGCCAGAAGCCCGCCGCCACCGCCACCCCGACCTGGAAAGCGCCGAAGCCCGCAAGGCCGGCCTCCAGATCACCGACCTCCGCCCAGAACGCCTGCGCATGGAGTTCCGCGACATAGGCGCGGTCATCTACTTCCTACGCAAAGTGGTCTGGATCGTCCCAGACTTCACCGTCGAGAAGTACCTCGCCCGCCTCCGCGCCCTACACGACCAGATCCAGCACGAGGGCCCCTTCCTAGCCCACTCGACCCGCACCCTGATCGAGGCCCGCAAACCGACCTGAGGCCATGCGACGCTTGCCTTGTTCACCGAACATTGGGGCCGTTGATGCTGCACTTCCAGGATGCCGCCGAGTGGGACGCGTGGCTGGCCGCGCACCATGACACCGAGGACGACGCCTGGCTGAAGATCGCCAAGAAGGGCGCGCCTGTCGCGTGCATCACCATCCGCGACGCGGGCGAGGTGGCGCTGTGCCACGGCTGGATCGACAGCCAGCGCAAGGGCCTCGACGAGCACTTCTACCTGCAGCGCTACTCGCGGCGCCGCAAGGGCAGGCCCTGGTCGCGGATCAACGTCGAGCGCGCGGAGGCGCTGATCGCCGCGGGCCGGATGCGTCCGTCCGGCATGGCGGAGATCGACGCCGCCCGCGCGGACGGCCGCTGGGCCGCCGCCTACGCCGGCCAGCGCGACGCCGCCATCCCACCCGACCTGGCCGCCGCCCTGTCCGCCCACCCAGAGGCCGCCGCCCGCTTCGAGGCCCTAGGCAAGACCGACCGCTACCTGCTCATCCTCCCGCTCCTGAAGGCCCACACCCCCACCACCCGCAAGGCCCGCCTAGACAAGGCAATAGCCACCCTCCTGACCCCCTGACCCACCCACCACGCGCCCGCGTCGCCGACGGGCGCTACGCCGTGACGTACACGCCGGACGTCGAGTTACTCACAAGGCGGCGCGTCTTCTTGCGGTTGCTCGCGTGTGAGGCACTGCTCGCCACGCCGGTCGTTCCGTACCAGGCACGGGCAGCCGTCGACAACTACGCGTTGCCGGCGGGCGGTACCGCGATGACGAAGGTGCCGCGTCCCCGCGTCGCGCGCGTAAGCCCTTCGCGCCGGAGGACGCGGACGGCCGCCTCCGCCGTCGTCTGCGACACCCGGAATTCATCTGCGATGTCCCGAACGCTTGGAATGCGGCGCCCGACAGGGTACGCCCCGGCCGCGATGCGCCCGCGAAGAACGCCCGCTACCTGCTCAAAGAGCGGTTCCGGCCCGTCAAGGTCGATCTCTCCCACGCAAGACACGCTATGACTGCACAGAACATGGCAGGACAGAGGATTGTTAGGGACAGCTAAAGACACTAAGGGACACTCGGGGTTACAGTAAGTAGTCCAAGGAGCACAGCAGCCCGCCCGGCGTTGCACCGCCGGACGGGCCTACGGAGACCGACTTCGAAGGAGTCGATGCCCGATGGACACCGAGCCTACGGCGCGCGCGTCGCGGCGGTGGGAAGCGTTGGAATTCAACGCGGACGGCAAACACTGGACGGCCCGCTTGGCGCTGCGGCTCTCGGCCCGAGAAGTTGCGGCGGGGCTGGAGTCGGCCGTGTACGGGCCGGACGCGGACGCGTGCGTCAGGGAGACCGTCCGGCAAGACCGGCTGTGGGCTGAGTTCCCGCTGCGGACGCAGGACCGCGACGCGGCGCGCAGGCGGCTGCATTACCTGGCGGGAGGCGCGCTATGACGCTGCTCGCCGCCCTGCTGGGCATGCCGGGCGTGGCCCTGCTGACGTGGACGGCCACGACATACGCCGCGTCCCGCCGATACGGCTACGTCGGCAAGCACCGCGCCACCTGCTAACGCCCCCGCGTGTACGGGTGGGTCTGACTGGCCAACTTAGGGACGAGGGTGGGCGGGTTGTCGGGTGGTGGGGGTTGGGGTCGGGTGGTCGTTGGTGATCCTGCTGGGGAGGGTTAGGGAGAGTAGGGCGGCCAGGGCGGCGAATGCCGTGGCCCACCAGAAGGACTGGTGGAAGGCGTCGGTCGGGTGGCCGGTGGCCATGACGTGCGCCAGGATCACTGCCAGCACTGCTGTGCCGAAGGAGCCGCCTATTTGTTGCGCTACGCGGATCAGGACGCTGGCGTGGGCTATCTGCTCGCGGTCCAGGCCGAGGTAGGCGACGGCCATGACGGGGACCGTTACGGCGCCCAGGCCGATGCCGCGTAGGAGCAGCCAGCCGGCGAGTGTCCAGGAGTTCGTGTGGGCGTCGGCGAAGGCGAAGGGGACGGTCGCGGCGCCGACGACGAGGAAGCCGACGACCGTGATGGGACGGGCGCCGAGGCGGTCGGTGAGGCTGCCGGCGAGGGAGCGGCTGAGGAGGGTGCCGATGCCCTGCGGGACGAGTGCGAGGCCGGCGTCCAGGGCCGTGGTGCCGCGTATCTGCTGGTAGAAGAGCGGCAGCAGCAGGACGGCGCCGTAGAGGGTGAAGCCGGAGAAGAAGAGGACGGTCGACGCCGACACCGTTGGGCGGTGGGCGAACAGGCGGACGTCCACCAGGGGTTCGGGGCGGCGCAGCGCGTAGGCGGCGAAGCCCGCGACCAGGCCAACGCCGATCAGCAGCGGGGTCAGGGCGCCGGGCTCCGCGAAGCCGTTGGTGGCCGCCTCGGAGAGGCCGAAGATCGTCGCGGCCATGCCGGGGGCGAGCAGCGCCAGCCCGGGGACGTCCAGGCGCGGACGGGCCGAGGGGTCGTCGCGGTCGAGGAACCGCGCGGCCAGCCAGATGCCGACGACGCAGAACGGGACGTTCACCCAGAACATCCACCGCCAGCCGAGGTGCGTGAGGATCAGGCCGCCCACCAGCGGGCCGAGGATCGGGCCGAGGAGGGCGGGCAGCGCGATGACCGCGGTCGTGCGGCCGAGCAGCCGGCCGCCCGCGGCCCGGACGACCAGGGTGGTCATCACCGACAGCATCAGTCCGCCGCCGATGCCCTGGACGACCCGCCCGGCGATCAGGGACGGGGCGTCCCAGGCGGCGCTGGAGGCGAGCGATCCGGCGAGGAACACCGCCAGGGAGAAGATCCACACCCGCTTGCCGCCGAACCGGGCCATCGCCCAGGTGCTCAGCGGGACGGTGATGCCGAGCGCGAGCAGGTAGGCGGTGGTGACCCACTGGATGGTGGCGACCGTGGTGTGCAGGTCGGCGGCCAGCGAGTGCAGCGCCACCCCGACGATCGTGGTGTCGAAGACGACCGCGAGGACTCCGGCGATCAGCACCCCGGCCGTTTTGAGCACTTTCGGGTCGAGACGTTCCCCCATGACGGACCTCGTTAAGAGTCATGAATGTATCTTATTGCCCACGGTAGGCTACCCAAGTAAGAAACACAAGTGACTCTTAACGGAGGACGTCGTGGCCGAGGAGCCGGGCCGGCGCCGGCGGGGCAAGGCCCTGGAGGACGCGCTGCTGCGCGCCGCGTGGGACGAACTGGTCGACGCCGGGTACGCCGCGCTGACGATGGAGCGCGTCGCCGTCCGGGCGGGGACCAGCCGCGCCGTCCTCTACCGGCGGTGGCCGGGCAAGACCGAGCTGGTGATCGCGGCCATCCGGCACCGCCGGGAGGCCGATCCCGTCGCCGTCCCGGACACCGGGAGCCTGCGCGGCGACCTCATCGCGCTGATGCGCTCGGCGACCCGCCGCCGCATCGAGCTCGCCACCATGGTCGGCGCGCAGCTCGGCGGCCTGTTCGCCGAGGCCGGGACCACGCCCGCCGAACTGCGCGACCAGGTCATCGGCGGCGGTTCGCTCTGGACGCGGGACGTCTACCGCCGCGCCGTCGAGCGCGGCGAGCTCGACCGCGACCGCGTCCCCGACCCGGTGCTCACGCTGCCGTTCGACCTGCTGCGCCACGACATGCTGATGACGTTCGAGCCCGTCCCGGACGAGCGCATCACCGCCATCGTGGACGAGCTGTTCCTCCCCCTCCTGGCGCACTACCAGGAGGGCTACGCGGTGGCGCCGCCGAGTACTGAAGGCGGCGGCGAAAGTACCTAAGCACGTCAGATTCCCCGTCGTCCCCGTCTCCGTAATTTGGTGCTCGCAAGGGAGAACGAGCACTGAGGAGAGACCCATGAGCGACATGAACGAGCTGGTCCAGCGCTACATCGCCGCGTGGAACGAGACCGACGGCGACGCGCGGCGGGCCGTCGTGGCGGAGGTCTTCGCCGAGGACGCGGAGTACATCGACCCGCTGGTCTCCGTCCAGGGACGGGACGGGCTCGACGCCACCATCGCGGCGGTCCAGGCGCAGTTCGGCGGGCTGGTGTTCAGCCTCGGCGGCGCCGTGGACGCCCACCACGACATCGCGCGGTTCACCTGGCACCTGGGGCCCGAGGGCGGCGAGCCGGTCGTCATCGGCTTCGACGTCGCGCGGATCGGCGCGGACGGGCGGATCGGCCAGGTGCTCGGCTTCCTCGACAAGGTGCCGGCCGGAGTCTGACCCACCCCGGGGCGGGCCGACCGGTCGGCCCGTCCCGTCCCGCCCGAAAGGAGCCGGAATGACCGCCTACGTCATCGCCCACTTGCAGGACGCCGCCCCGCATCCGGAGATCGCCGAGTACATCGAACGCCTCCCCTCGACCTTCGCGCCGCACGGCGGCCGCTACCTCGTGCACGCCACCGCGCACGAGGTGCTGGAGGGCGGCTGGCCCGGAGCCGTCGTGATGATCGGCTTCCCCGGGGCCGCCGAGGCGCGGGCCTGGTGGGACTCGCCCGCGTACCGGGAGATCGCGCCGCTGCGCTCGCGGCACATCGAGGGCGACATCATCCTCGTCGGCGGCGTCCCCGAGGGCTACGACCCGGCCCCCGCCGCGCGGGCCGTGCGGGAGGCCGCGGCGCGCGCCTGATCGGTCAGGCCGAGGTGTCGTAGTTGAACCCGAAGGCGCGCACACCGGTCTCCGTGCGGGGCCGGTGGCTCGTCTTCGGGCCGAACGCGACGTAGGTGCCCGGTCCGTGGGTGCGGTCGCCCTCGATGATCTCGCCGCTGACGACGAAGTACGCCTCGCCGTAGGTCTCGTGGACGTCGAGGTCCGGCCATTCCGCGCCCGGGGCGAGGTCGATCACCCACGTCCGGATGCCCGGCATGCCCGGGAGCGTCCGCACCAGGACGCCGGGCCCCAGCTCGACCGGCGGGACGCCCTCGACGTCCACGGGGAGCGTTTGCCCTGGTAGCACCTCGTCCGGCATGGTCATCGGGACAGTGTCACAGGCCCAGCCGGTCGGCACAATCCTTCAGCTCGCCCCGGGAGGCGACGCCGAGCTTGGGATACGCCTTGTAGAGGTGGTACCCGACCGTCCGGTGGCTGAGGAAGAGCTGGGCGGCGATGGCGCGGTTCGACAGGCCCTGCGCGGCGAGCCGGGCGATCTGCAGCTCCTGCGGGGTCAGGCCGGCGTCGCCGCCGGCGGAACGGGAGCCGCGGTCGCGGGCGCCGGTCGCGGTCAGCTCGGCGCGGGCGCGGTCGCCCCACGGGCGCATGCCGAGCCGGTCGAAGACCTCCAGGGCGTCGTTCAGCGGCCCGCGCGCCTCGGCCTTCCGCTGCGCCCTGCGCAGCCACTCGCCGTAGAGCAGCGCCGTCCTGGCGTACTCGAGCGCGCGGCGGTCCGGGTCGTGCAGTTCCAGGGCCGCGGCGTAGGACGCCTCGGCCCGGTCGTCGGCGGCGAGCAGCCCGCGGCAGCGCAGGACGAGCGCGTCGGCCCACGGCTGCCGGACCGACCCGGCCCACCGCTCGAAGCGCGCCAGCGGCTCGGCGGCGCGTTCCGGCGCCCCCACCCGGACGGCCGACTCGACCAGGTCGGGGACGGACCGCATCGCGCAGATGTGATGGCGCATCGGCTCGCGGGTGAGGCGCTCGAACCGGGCGAGGGCCGCCTCGGCGCGGCCGAGCCCGAGGTCCAGCAGGCCGAGCGACCAGTGCGCCCACGGCGCGCCGGGCGAGACGGCCCCGGCGGCGGCCCCGGCCAGGCCCTCCTCGGCGTTGCGCCGGCAGGACGCCTCCTCCCCCTCGGCCGCGTCGAGGTAGGCGAGGACGCTGCCGAACTGGCTGACCCACTGCCGCTGGCCGGTGTCGCGCGCGAGCCCGAGGGCCTCGGTCGCGGTGCCGAGCGCGTCGAGGTGCCGTCCGGTGAACACCTCGCTCTCGGCCACGAAGAACAGCACCGTCGGCAGCCGCCCGGCGCCGCCCCGGTCGCGGTGCTCGGCGGCGAGCGAGGCCGCGAGTTCGCCGGCGTCGGCGTCCTGGCCGAGGGCGAGCGCCGCCCCGCAGAGAAGCATCATGACCTGGTCGGGGACGCGGCCCCGCTGCCGCACCGCCGCAAGGGTGGCGGCCAGTGCCGGCGGACGGCCGGCGCGGTCCGGATCGAGCGGGACGAGATGGGCCCGCACCGGTGCGAGCGGGTCCGCGTCGTCCAGCGGCAGCGCGGCCAGCCGGTCCAGTGTCGCCGCGAGCTGCCGTTCCCCCAGGTACCAGGAGGTGTGGACCGCCTGGATCAGCAGCGCGGCGGCCTGCCCCGGATCGGTGCCGCGGACGAGGTCGGCGCCGTCGAGCAGCGACCGGTGGGCGGCCGGGTAGGCGCCCTGCCAGAAGTCCGCGAGCGCCCGGACCTGGGCGGTGCGCGCGTGCACCGCCGGGGCGTCCGGCAGCCGTCCGGCCGCCCGGTCGCCGAGGGCCCGGGCGCGCTCCAGGTCGCCCGCCTCCAGCGCCGCCTCGGCCGCGAGGGCCTCGCGGTGCGCCCTGGCGGCCGGTTCGGGGCTCAGCCGGGCGGCCCGCTCGTAGGCCGCCGCGGCCGCCTCGGGGCCGCCGCGCTCGCGGGCGCGGGCGGCGGTGCGCTCCAGCGCGGCCGCCGTCTCCTCGTCGGCCTCGGTGGCGGCGGCCGCCAGGTGCCAGGCCCGGCGGTCGGCGTGCTCCGGCGAGCCGAGCGCGGCGGCGAGCGCGCGGTGGACGGCGAGGCGCCGCCCCAGCGGCGCCCGCTGGTGGACGGCCGCACGGATCAGCGGGTGGCGGAAGCGGATCACGGTGCCGTCGGCGTCGCCGCGCACCACCAGGCCCGCCCGCTCGGCGGGGGCGAGGTCCTCCGCCGCCGCCCCCAGCGCGGCGGCGGCGCGCAGGATCACGGCGAGGTCGCCGGTCTCGTCGGCCGCCACCACCAGCAGCAGGTCCTGGCAGCGCTCCGGCATCCGGCTGACCTGGCCGTGGAAGGCCAGGTGCAGCCGGCCGGTGAGGGGGAGCGCCCCCGGCGCGAACGGGCCGCCGCCCTCGGCGGCCAGGGCGACCGGCAGTTCCAGCAGGGCCAGCGGGTTGCCGCCGGCGAGGGCGAGCAGGCGGTAGCGCACGGCGGGCGGGAGCGGATGCCGGTCGAGCAGCGCGGCCGCCGCCTCCGGCGCCAGCCCGGACAGCCGCAGCTCCGGCAGGCCGGAGGCGGGGAAGGGCTCCTCGGCGTCCCGGGCGGCGAAGAGCAGGGCCACGCCCTCGGCGTGCAGGCGCCGCGCGGCGAACAGCAGCGCGTCCCGCGACGCCCGGTCGAGCCACTGCGCGTCGTCGACGAGGCACAGCAGCCCCGTCCCGTCCGCGTGCTCGGCCAGCAGGGACAGCACCGCCAGCCCGACCAGCATCGGGTCGGACCCGGACGCGGGCCCGAGCCCGAACGCCGCCGCCAGCGCCGCGCGCTGCGGCTCGGGCAGCGCGTCGAGGGAACCGAGCGCCGGGCGCAGCAGCATTTGCAGCCCGGAGAACGGCAGCTCCGCCTCGGACTCGATCCCCGTCCCGCGGAGCTGCCGCATGTCCCCGGCCGCGGCGGCGGCGTGGTCCAGCAGCGCCGTCTTGCCGATGCCCGCCTCGCCGAGCAGCACCAGCGACGAGCTGGTGCCCGCGCGGGCCCTGGCCAGCAGGTCGGCGATCGCGTCCTGCTCGGGCTTCCGCCCGCGCAGCTCGTCCCCACCCATGGGGACAATCCTGGCATTCGTCTCAGGAGGGACGGGTCCGGCCCGGACGAGGTGGGTCCGGGCCGGAGCGGAGGGTGGATGACGGAGGTCGTCAGTAGACGTAGGGCCAGGCGGCGCTGTCCCAGCCGAGCAGGTTGATGCCCAGGTAGGGCGCGCCGCTGTCGGCGTAGTAGTGGTAGAAGAGGACGTCGCCGTCGACGTCACTGAGTGCGTGTTTGAGAAGTTGATCTCGGTCGGCGTGGCTGCGTGATCTTGTGTGCCGGTTCGTGCAGGGTGGCGCGATGTCTCGGCAGTCGTGTTACCCCTCGGACCTGACCGACGGTGAATGGGCGC
>NZ_BAAAMW010000018.1:0-166067 GCF_039529475.1 Actinomadura chokoriensis
GCGCCGGCGGTGCCCGCGCGGGCGGACGCGGCGGGGCGGAGCCGCCGCGCGGGTCTGTGGGCGCCTGTGGCGGCGCGGCGGCGGCTGGGGACGCCTCCGGTCGGCCGGGCGCCGGTTCGGGCCGCTGCGGCGCCCTGGGCGCCTGCCGGCCGGCGCCGCCGCGCGGCGGCTTGACGCCCCGGGTCCGGGTGCGGGTGGAGGGCCCGGCCACGTGCACGTCCGTCGGGACCGGCGGCGTGGGCGTGGCGCGCCTCCGGGGCTCCTCCGGTTCGAGGAGCGCCTTGGCGTCGAGGTAGCAGGCGCTCGGCAGGCCGGGGTTGACGGCGAGCTGCCATTCGGGGTGCGGCCAGTGGCGGGCCAGCTCCGCCAGCGACGCCTCCCGGTGGTGGACGGCCTGCCCCTGCAGGGAGCGGTCCATCGCCTCGGGCGAGGTGAACGCCAGGACGAACGTGCCGTCCCCGAACTGCGCCGTGGCGAACTGGTGCCCCGCCGCCGTCGGCTCGCCCGGCGACGGCAGGTACAGCGTCGCGCGCGCGAGGATCTCCAGGTAGCCGTGCTGGTCGCCGCTCTCCCGCGCGTCGGTGAGCGCGGTCTCCAGGGCGGTGCCGGACGGACGCGCGGCCCGCGCCGCGTTCGCCGCGGAACGGCGCTCGTCCTCCGGGACGGCCAGCGGGATGCCGAGGCCGGGCAGTGCGAGCGGCCCGCCGTCCGGGCCCGCCTTGCTCGCCTGGTAGACCAGCTCCAGCGGCGACTCGATGCCGTACACGTCGCGGAAGGCGCCGACCATCTGCCCGGCGAGCATCGCGCACGCCTCCAGGTACTCGGAGGTCGCGCGGCCGCCGCGGTCACGCCAGGTGAACCGGTCCCACCAGTTCTTGCGCTCCTCCTCGTCCGGCGGCTCCCAGCCGAGCGTCCTGAGGCGCCGCTCCTGCCGCGGCGCCAGCGGGCGCGGCAGGAACGCGCTGCCGACCGACTCCGCGTCCAGCACGCCCTCGGACCGCATCGCCTGGACGTAGGGCAGCCCGCTGGGGCCCTGCACGATCAGGAACGACTTGACCGGCAGCCGCGAAAGCTCCAGGGTCAGCCGTTTGGAGAAGTCGTTCCAGTCCACTCGGGATCCACTTTCACGTCCGCGGGGCGAGGATTCCGTACTTGACGGTAGCCGACTCGACGGTAGCCGAACGGCGCGTCACTCGGCCCAGGGAGCCGGAACCGCGTCCGCCCGCACCGGCGCCCAGACGCCGCCGATGGCGTCGTACACCGCGAGCGGCGTCTCGTCGCCGTCACCCGCCGACCGCCAGAGGCGCGTGCCGTGGGGCAGCCTCATCGGCGCGCCCGCGGGCCTCCGCTCGGGGACCGGGGCCCTGGACGGCGCACGGTCGGGCGCCCTGTCCGGCGTCCGCTCCGGTGCCCGGTCGCTCGGCGCCGGGACGGCCGTCAACGGGTCGGCCGTCGGCGGGCCGATCGGGGGCGGGTCGCTCGGCGGCGGGTCGTCCGGCGCCCTGCCCGCCGGCTTGTCGGCCGGCGCGCCCAGCGGCGGCGCGGGCTCGCGCGCCGCCGGCTCCGCGGACCCGGCCTCCAGCGCGGCCCTCAGGTCCGCCGCCGTGTACGGGTCGATCGCCGTGTGCGAGTCGTCGTAGGGGCCGTCCTCGCCGGGGCCCGCGCCGTTCACACCGGGGTCCGCGCCGTTCGCGCCGAACGCCGAGCCGTTCAGACCGGGGGGCGCGCCGCCCGCGACGGGGTTCGGCCCGGAGAGGGCGTGCGGGTCGACCGTCCCGTACGGGTTCGGCGCGTCCGGCCCGGCGGCGGGGGGCGCCGCGTCCCGGCCGCCGGTCAGCCGCCCGAGGACGGACGAGTCGAGCAGCACCTCGCTCGGCAGCCCCCAGTTGATCGCCACCCGCCAGGCCGGGTCCGGCCAGCCGGACGCGAGCCGCGCGAACGACGTGCGGCGGTACAGGCCGGGATGCCGGTCGCCGGTGCGCGCCAGCGCGCCCGGAGAGGTGAACACGGTGACGTAGGTGTCGCCGCCGATCGCGATGGTGGGGAACTCCGCGCGGTCGGGGTCCTCCACGGCGGAGGCGCTCGCCGGCAGCACCAGGTCGGCGCTCTCCAGCAGCGTGAAGTAGGTGGTGTTGTCGCCGTTCGCCTTGGCCTCGGCCAGCCGGGGCTCCAGGAGATCGGCGTCCGCGCCCGGCACGCCCTCCGTCGAGAGCGGCATCGGGGTCCCCGCCGGGGGGAGACCGGCCGGCAGGGGGCCCGTCCCGGACAGGGCGCCGCCGGACGTGCCCCGCCGCTGCTTCACCCGCGACGGGTCGGCGACGTCGATACCGAAGTCGAGCAGTTCGATGAGGCCGTTCCCGTGCCGGTGGAACGACTCGTACACGAGGTCGGAGGGGCGCCGGACGCCCTGGACGTCCCGCAGGGCGGTGACCATCACGTCGGCCAGCCGCGAGTAGTCGCCGTCGGTGACGCTCAGCATCCCGCCGGGGACGCCCGCCTCCGGCAGCTCCGTCCACCAGTTGCGCGGGGCGGGGTCGGCGGGCGGGCGCCAGCCCGCGTCGCTCATGACCTCCTCGTCGGCCAGCGTCAGCAGCAGCGGCCCGTCCAGGAAGTTGTTGCTCACGGCCTCGGCATAGAGCCGGTCGGGCTCGCGCATGGCCTGGACGTAGTGACGGCTCTCATCCCGCTCGCGCACGATGAGGATCGTGTCGCGCTCGAGCC
Organism: Actinomadura chokoriensis; assembly: GCF_039529475.1. Classification (NCBI taxonomy): domain Bacteria; kingdom Bacillati; phylum Actinomycetota; class Actinomycetes; order Streptosporangiales; family Thermomonosporaceae; genus Actinomadura; species Actinomadura chokoriensis. The sequence goes on from NZ_BAAAMW010000018.1 coordinate 2,722, forward strand.
CCGCCAGCTCACGTCCCAGCCGCCGGGCGAACTCGGACCACTCCAACAAGATCACTCCCTACGACCGGGGGCCGGCCCCGCGGGCCCCCGAGACCCGGCGAGACCATGCCCGGGTCCCGATGATTGTCGCAGGGGGCGCCGCGCGCAAACCGGGAGTTCACCCGGGCGGGGGTTCGTGACGCAGCACACGCAGGGCCTCGCGGAGGGCGTCCGGATCGTCCCCCGAACGGTCCATGACGCCGATGAGCTTATGCAGGATCTCGTGCCGTTCGTACCCGACGTCCAGCAGCGCCTGGGCGGTGGTCCACAGCTGCGGCGGGCGGCCGTGCCACAGCATCTCCGCGAGCGCCTCGTGCGCTTCGAGGTGCGCCTCGTCGGCCCCCGGGTGCTCGAACTCCAGGATCGCGCGGCGGTCGTCGGGATCGGCCGGGTCCAGCTTCGACAGGTTGATGAACCCGTGCCTGCCCGACCTCCGGTGGGTGCCCGACAGGAAGGGCATCGCGAACGCGCGCCGGGGGAGCGCTTCGAGGTCGCCGTCGGGGAGCAGCCGGGCGACGAGGTCGCGGTCGAGGCCGAACGCGGCCGGGTCGCGGTAGGCCTCGGCGAACTTCGCCGTCGCGTCCCACAGGGCGTCCAAGGTGGCCCTGATGCCCTCCTCAGGAAGGCCGGTGCGCTTGCCCGCCCACCGGACCCAGGCGGCCAGCACGTGGGGGACCGCTTCCTGTTCCGACGGGGACAGCAGAACCTTCCTCGGCAGCCAGTCGAGGAGGAACATCTCGCATTTGACCGGCGAGACCCGCAGCGGCCGGCCGAAGTCGTGGGTGCAGCCGTAGTCGATGATGCGGTCCGCGCACCGGCTCGCGGCCGAGAGGTCCGACAGCCCCTCGGCCTCGTCCGAGGCGAGGAACCGGGCCGCGATCGTCGCCCGCCTGTCGCGCCCGTACACCGGCGGCTGGGGCAGCCGCCCGCCCGGAGGGAGGATGTCCACCCGCGCGCGCACGAACGCGTGGTAGGACCCGAAGTTCTCGTTCACCGGCGGGTCGTCGATGCCGTCGGTGAGCTCCAGGGCGCTCTGCAGCAGCGCCTTGGCATCGCGCGGGTCGAGCTCCTCGAACCGCATCAGCGGGTTGTCGCGGCCTTCGCGCCGGCAGTTGTCGAGGAGCGTGTCGACGCGGGAGGAGACCCACGCGTCCCGGACCATCCCGCTCACCGGCGGCGGTGCGGCCGGTGCGGAGGGGCCGAACGGGTCGGCGGACGGCCGGACGGCCCCGGCCTTGGTGCGGTCGACCACGATGACCAGGGCGTGCCGCTCGGTGCCGCCGTAGGTGTAGGTGCAGACGATGGAGTCCTGGTCGCCGTAGACGTCCCTGGAGACGAAGCACCCCTCGGGCTCGACCATCCCCACGCGGTCGGCCCATCCCGGCCGCCCGACGCCGCCCGCCATCAGCTCCAGCGCCGCGCGTTCGGCCTTGGCCGCCTGCCGGGGCGTGCCCATGTAGGCCATCCCGGTGAGCAGCGCCAGCGCGGCGGGCGTCCCGGCGGCGGCCGCGTAGTCGGCGAGCGCCTCGCCGATGACCTCCTCGACGTCGCCGCCCGGGACCCGGTGGCCCCACCAGGAGCCGAGGATCTCGCTGACGATCAGTTCGGCGTCCAGGGGGCTGCGCACGGCGAGCAGTTCGCGGGCGTGCCGGAGCATGCCGTCGAAAATCGCCGAGACCTCGTCCGGGGGGTGGGAGCCGTCCCGGGCAGGATCCCCGGAGGAGCGGCTGGGGCTGCGGGGACTCACCCTCCTAGCCTCTCAGATCCCGCGCGGACGATGTCCAGGACATGGCCGAAGATCCGCATCCGCGCGGGCGGCCGCTCGGTCGCTCGGCCGCTCAGCCGTCCGCGCCTCCGCCGGGGACGCGCCCGGACGGCGGCTCCGATTTCAGGACTCCGGTGAGATGCTCGCGCGCCATCCGCTCGACTCTGGCGGGCGTGGCCTCCAGCCCCAGGTGGGCCATGCACGCCTGGACGTCGGACACGCACCGCCGGACCGCCTCCGACGGAAAGGTGGCGAACTCGTCGCAGAGCCGTTGTGCGAGCGCGTCGCGGGTCTCGCTCCGGTGATCGGCCAGTGCAGGCATCTTGCGCACACCTCCGCGCACGGGGTTCCGGCGGGCGGGGACGCCGCCGGCCGAGGCGGAGCGCGGCACGGGCCGACCCTGGCGGAAGCCTCCGTGGAAACCCCGCCTCGATGTCCCATTCCAGCGCTTTTGCGGGGAGAGTCAAGACATGTCGGGGCGGCGTTCGGCAAATTCTGGACCGGCTTCGGCCGACGTCCCGGTGCCGGACCGGTCCGCCCGGGCCCGGCCCGCCCGGCCCGCCCGGTCCTCCCAGGCGGCGTGGTGGCGCGCCGCCCAGTCGCGGCGGACCCGCCCGGTCAGCATCCCGGTGAGCGCGTCCCGGTCCCGCAGGGCCTCCCACAGGTGCCCGGCCGTGACCACGGCGATGAGGAGGAAGAGCCAGTCGTGGACGAACGTGGCGCCCGTCCGCCACCGGTCGCCCCACGGCCCGGGGAACGCCATGATCTCGCCGGTGCCGAGCATGACCAGGACGGCGCCCGCCGTGAACGCCGCGTTGAGCTTCTGCCCGGCGTTGAACTTGCCCACCGGCAGGATCCCGCGCCCGTTCCGCACGGCCCTGCGGTCGCCGCGCCTGAGCCATTCCCAGTCGTGCGGAGCGAACCTGTTCAGCCGCGACAGATCGGCCCTGAACGCCCGGGACAGCAGCCCCAGCACGATCGGCACGGGCAGAGCGAACCCGCACCACACGTGCACGGTCTTGACCATCTCCCTGCGGCCGACCAGCGTCGACAGCACCGGCAGGTAGAGCAGCGCGGCCGTCAGCAGGCAGGCGAGCATGAGCAGCGCGGTCACGTGGTGGATCGACCGCTCGGCCCGCGTGAACCGCACCAGCCACCCGTGCGTCTCCCGGCGGTGCATGTCATGTCGGGGCATCGTCACGCCCGTTCGACCGCCCGACCCAGGCGTCCACGTCGTAGCCGAGGTTCTCCCAGTAGCCCGGCTCGACCTTGTCGGTCAGTTCGATGCCGCCGAGCCACTTGAGCGACTTGTAGCCGTACATGGGCGCCACATAGAGCCGCGTGGGCCCGCCGTGGTCGTGGGTGACCGGTTTGCCGTCCATCTGGGTCGCCACGAGCACGTCCTTGCGGCGCGCCTGTTCCAGCGTCAGCGACTCCGTGTAGACCCCGTCGAACGACGTGAACTTGACGGCGGTGGCCTGCGGTGACACGCCGACCGCGTCCAGCAGGTCGGGCAGGGCGACGCCCACCCAGTGCACGTCCGGAACACGCCAGCCCGTCACGCACTGGAAGTCGCGGTCCAGGACGGTCTGGGGGAGCCGCGCCAGATCGGCCAGCCGGAACGCCCGCGGCCTCTCCACGAGGCCGCCGACGGTCACCCGGTGGGTGGCGGCGCTGTGCCGCTTCACGCCGTAGGCGACGCTGTAGTACCGGAACCCTCCGGCGGCCGGTAGCACGTCCCCGATGGGTCCTACCGGTGCCAGGGCCTTGCTCACCTTGTCCTGGACGGACGCTCCCACGGCGACCCCCGCTACGCCGAGGCCGAGCATCCCGAGCACGACCCGCCGTCCGACGGGGCTGCCCTCCGCCCGCTCTTCCTCGCTCACCGCTCCATTCGAGCACCGCGGGCCGGGCGCCGCCAGCGCCCGGCGGCGCACGTAAGACTTCTGACAGATCTCGGGGGCGCCCTAAGCTGGCCCCATGGCCACGAAGGTTCACCTCGCACAGCGTCCGGAAGCCGACGAGCTGCTCGGACGCAGCCCGCTGGCCGCGCTGGTGGGCATGCTGCTCGACCAGCAGATCCCGATGGAGTGGGCCTTCTCCGGCCCCTACACCATCGCCCAGCGGCTCGGCACCGACGACCTGGACGCGCACGAGATCGCCGCCTGCGACCCGGAGCGGTTCGCCGCGCTCCTGTCGGAGAAGCCGGCCGTCCACCGCTACCCGGGTTCGATGGCCAAGCGCGTCCAGCAGCTGTGCCAGTACCTGGTGGAGAACTACGGCGGGGACGCCGAGCGGGTGTGGAAGGGCGTCGACAGCGGCAAGGAGCTGTTCAAGCGCCTCAACGCCCTCCCGGGCTTCGGCAAGCAGAAGGCGCAGATCTTCCTGGCCCTCCTGGGCAAGCAGTACGGCGTCCGCCCGGACGGCTGGCGCGAGGCGGCCGGCGCCTACGGCGACGAGGGCTCCCACCGCTCGGTGGCCGACATCACCGGCCCCGAGTCCCTGGCCAAGGTGCGGGCCTTCAAGCAGGAGCAGAAGGCCGCGGCCAAGTCCGCCAAGTAGGGCCGCCAAGGAGCCGCCGAGGGGGAAGACACACCCGGCGTGGGCGAGTTGACGCGCCGTCACGGCCCGGGGCCGTAACATCTTCTACTCGCCGTCCCGGGCGGCCGCCTCCCGCGTCCGCCTGCGACGGTGTCCGAATCCGACGTGTTCGCCCGAGGCCGGAGGGACAAGGATGTTCAGCAGGGCTTCCGTACACGGCGAACCATCGGGATGATGAATACCTGACTCCGACCGGTGTTGTGATGGAGGCGGGAGCGCTAGCCTGCTCCCATTCACTCATAGTGATGAAAACTTGCCGCGCGGTACGGGACCCTCTGGGGCGGAGGTGTTGTCCTTGAGCACCGAGACGTCCGTCCCGCATCCCCGCGTCTCAGGGGTGGAGGGGCAGCCCATGGATGCGTCCGACGCCGCGCTGTACGCGACCTTGCTGAAGGAGGCCCCCGGCGGGCTGGCGTTCTTCGATCGCGAACTGCGCTGCCGCAGGGCCAACGACGCGCTCGCCGGGCTGCTCGGCGTGCCCGTGCGCGAGCTGCACAAGCGCAGACCGTCCGAGGTGCTGCCCGAGCCGCTGGCCGCGGCGTTCGAGACGGCCCTGCGGAAGGTGGCCGACGAGGACCGCCCGGTCAGCGACCTGGACCTCGTGGTCCCGGGCCGGGAGGCCGGGGCGCCCGAGGACGCCTCGGGCGTCGCCACGGCCGTCGAGGAGCGCATCCTGGCGTGCACGTGGCTGCCCGCCCGGAACGGGGACGGCGAGCACCTCGGCGTCGTCCTGACGGCGCTCGACGTGACCGAGCGGCGCCGCGCGGAGGAGGTCATCCGCCGCAAGGAGCAGCGCTACCGCTCGCTCGTGGAGGCCAGCGCCCAGGTGGTGTGGGTCGCGGCGCCGGGCGGCGGCGTGATCGACGACGCGCCCGAGTGGCGCGCGATCACCGGGCAGACGCCGGACGACTACGCGGTCGGCGGCTGGCTGTCGGTGGTCCACCCGGAGGACCGCCCGCGCATCGAGGCCGCCTGGCACGACTGCGTCGAGGAGAACCGGGTCTTCGAGACCAACTACCGGATCCGCACCAAGACCGGCACCTACCGGCACTTCGACGTCCGCGCCGTGCCGATCTGGCAGGGCGACGCGGTGATCGAGTGGGTCGGCGCCAACACCGACGTCACCGGCCAGCGCGAGGCCGAGGAGATGCGCGGCCGGCTGACCGAGCAGCTGTCGGCGGCCGCGCTGCGCACCGCGCGCCTCCAGCAGGCCACCTCGATGCTCGCCGAGGCCCTGACCGTCTCCCAGGTCGTCCAGGTCATCACCGAGGTCGGACGGTCCGCCATCGGCGCCGACTACTCGGCCGTGGCGCTGCTGGACGACGACAAGCTCCGCCTCAGCATCGTGGCGCCGTCCCAGCAGGGGGAGGGCGAGACCGGCCCGCCCTCCCGCGACGACATCAAGGTCAGTGACCAGACCGTGATGTCGGTGGCGGTGCGCGAGAGCCGGCCGTTCCTGGCCGAGCACCCCGACAGCCTGCGCCTGCAGCTCGGGCACGGCGAGCGCGACCTGTTCGCCCAGCACACCGAGGAGCGCGCCTGGGTGGGCCTGCCGCTGCTCGCGGCGGGCGCCCCGATCGGCGCCCTGCGCTTCTCCTTCACCCGGCCCCGGGAGATCACCGAGGAGGAGCGGGTCTTCCTGGAGGCGCTGGCCGGGCAGTGCGCCCTGGCCGTCGAGCGCGCCCTGCTGTTCGAGCGCGAGCACAAGACCGCCGAGGAGCTCCAGCGCAGCCTCCTGCCGAGCGACCTGCCGCAGCTGCCGGGCATGGTGCTGGCCGCCCGCTACAACCCCGCGACCCGGCACGTCCAGGTCGGCGGCGACTGGTACGACGTGTTCCGCCTGCCGGACGACCGGCTCGCCGTCGCCGTCGGCGACGTCATGGGCAAGGGCGTGCTCGCCGCGGCCGGAATGGGCCGCGTCCGCAACGCCCTGCGCGCGCTCGCGCTGAACGATCCGCGCCCCGCCGCGGTCCTGGCCGGCCTCGACCGGCTGTTCAGCGCGACCGAGGACGAGGAGCAGTTCACCACGGTCGCGTACGTGGTCATCGACCCCGAGACCGGGCAGGGGGAGTTCAGCAACGCGGGCCACCCGCCGCCCCTGCTGATCTCGCCGGACGAGCCCGCGCGCGTCAGCACGCTGGAGCCGGGAACGCCGCTCGGCTGGCCCAGCCAGCGGCAGCAGACAAGTTTTTCCATCGAAACCGGCAACACTGTGGTCTTCTATTCCGATGGACTTGTGGAGAACCGTAGGCGTGGGGTGGACGCCGGGCTGCACGAGCTGGTCGCCGTGGCCGCGGACGCCCCACCTGAAGTGGTAGGAGATCCCGAGAGAGTCGTCGACTTCCTGGTCGATCGGATGCTTGCCGGATATGAGCAGGTGGACGATGTGACCGTGCTCGCCCTGCACGTCCCGCCCGAGCCCGCGTGAAATCCGCCTGAGACCGCGTGAAGACGGAGTAGCACGTTCGAAGGACCGCCCGGCGCCCTCTAAGGTGGAGAGTTACCGGGTAGGACTTCAGGGTGGAACGCGCAGCAGTGCCAGAATGCTTGACCCAGACAGAGCGGGTACGCTGCGGTCCCGCACCGGTGGTCCGCTCCGTGTGTGGTCCCACCCAGTGTGAGGCCGGGCCCGTCAGGGCACTTGGGTCAACCAAGCCACACGTTCGTTCGAGAGGTATTTGTGTCGCCTGCTAGCTCGACCTCGAAAGCGTCGGATCTGCACGATCACGTCATCGCGCAACTGATCGAGCGTGGACGGTCCCAGGGTTACCTCGAAGCCGACGACGTACGCCGTACGTTCGAGGAGGCCGACATCCCCGTGTCGAAGGCCTCCAGCATTTTGCGGAGCCTCAGCAAGGAGGGTGTGACCGTCATGGTGAGCGCTGCCGACTCCGCGGCGCCCAAGCGTCCGCGCAAGCGCGCGACGCCGGCGGCGCGCAGGCCGAAGACCGCGGCCGCCGCCAAGGAGCAGCCCGACACGGTGACCGCCGTCGTCGGCGACGAGGCGCCCGAGGAGGCCGCCGCGGAGCCGCGTCCGGCCGCCGCGAGGCCCGCGGCCAAGAAGGCCGCGCCCGCCAAGGGCGCGAAGGGCGCCAAGGCCAAGAAGGCCGCGCCCGCCAAGAAGGCCGCCGCCGTGAAGGCCGCGCCCGTCAAGGCGGCGCCGGCGAAGAAGGGCGCCGACCCCGAGGTCGAGGACGAGGTCGAGGTCGACCTCGACGAGGACCTCGCCGACCTCGACGTCGAGCTGGAGGACGACACGGCCGCCGAGGTCGAGGAGTCCGAGGCCGACGAGGAGGAGGCCGCCCCGGCCGCGCCCGCCGCGAAGGCCGCCCCCGCCGGCAAGCAGGGCGCCGACGGCGCCCCGGCCGAGGAGGAGGGCTTCACCCTCGGCGACGACGACGAGGACGCGCCCGCCCAGCAGATCGCCGCCGCCGGCGCCACCGCCGACCCGGTGAAGGACTACCTCAAGCAGATCGGCAAGGTCCCGCTGCTCAACGCCGAGCAGGAGGTGGAGCTCGCCAAGCGCATCGAGGCCGGCCTGTTCGCCGAGGAGCGGCTCGCCGTCTCCGGTCCCGCGATGTCCGAGGAGGACCTCGAGGACTTCGAGTGGATCGCCGAGGACGGCCGCCGCGCCAAGAACCACCTCCTGGAGGCCAACCTCCGCCTGGTGGTCTCGCTGGCCAAGCGCTACACCGGCCGCGGCATGCTGTTCCTGGACCTCATCCAGGAGGGCAACCTCGGCCTGATCCGCGCCGTCGAGAAGTTCGACTACACCAAGGGCTACAAGTTCTCCACGTACGCCACCTGGTGGATCCGGCAGGCGATCACCCGCGCGATGGCCGACCAGGCCCGCACCATCCGCATCCCGGTGCACATGGTCGAGGTCATCAACAAGCTGGCCCGCGTGCAGCGGCAGATGCTCCAGGACCTGGGCCGCGAGCCCACCCCGGAGGAGCTGGCCAAGGAGCTCGACATGACCCCGGAGAAGGTCGTCGAGGTCCAGAAGTACGGCCGCGAGCCCATCTCCCTGCACACGCCCCTGGGCGAGGACGGCGACAGCGAGTTCGGCGACCTCATCGAGGACTCCGAGGCCATCGTCCCGGCCGACGCGGTCAGCTTCACGCTGCTGCAGGAGCAGCTCCACTCCGTCCTGGACACGCTCAGCGAGCGCGAGGCCGGCGTGGTGTCGATGCGGTTCGGCCTCACCGACGGCCAGCCGAAGACCCTGGACGAGATCGGCAAGGTGTACGGGGTGACCCGCGAGCGCATCCGCCAGATCGAGTCCAAGACCATGTCGAAGCTGCGCCACCCGTCCCGCTCCCAGGTCCTCCGCGACTACCTGGACTGACCCGGCGGGCCGACGCTCCAACGAAGAACAGGACCCTGCGCCTACGCGCGGGGTCCTGTTCTTCGTGCGTTCGGTAGCGGGTGCCGGGGCGTCAGTCGTGCAGGATGACGTCGAGGTTGGGGCCGTTCAGCTCGACCGTGTGCCCGAGGTCGGCGACGGCCTTGAGGAGTTCTTCGGGGGTGCGGGGCGCGGCACCCGCCTTGAGGAGGTCGTGCGCGATCCGTCCGCGGGCGGCCTTGGCCATGTGGCTGACGACCGTCCGTTTGGGGGCGCCGCCGACGAGGCGTTCGCGGAACACGCGGACGGCGACGGCCGGCTGCGGCGCCTTCCACGCGGACGCGTACGGCCCGGAGCGCATGTCGACGACCAGGTCGCCGTCCTGCGGGAGTGCCTTGCGCATCGCCGGGCGCCACAGCGTCCCCAGGCGGCCCGCAGGCGGCAGGGACACCGCCATGGCCAGCCGGTAGGGCGGGACGCGGTCGGTGAGCCTCAGCGCGCCCCACAGGCCCGAGAAGACGATGATCTGCTCGGCCGCGGACCCGGCGTCCAGGTCGGGGAGGTCGAGGTTGTCGTACAGGACGCCGGTGTAGAGCCGGGCGACCGTCAGCGTGGGGGCCTCGTGCAGGACCTTGTTGCGGGCCAGCGCGTCGTCCGCCTGGCCGGGCGGCAGGGCGAGGACGTCTGCCGCGTCCTTCCGCTTGCAGGCCCTGCCCAGGGCCGACAGGACGCGCTTCCGTACCGGGTTCAGCTCCGGGAAGCTCAGCGAGGCCAGGTCGAGGGGCGGACCGTCCCCGTCGGTAGCCTTCTTCTCCGACGGCGGCAGCAGGATGTGCACGATCCCCCCGAAAGCGGTGACAGATGGCGCGTTCCCTGGAAGCACGGTTGGGCGAACTCGTCGCCGGGGCATGGCCCGCGCCGTCCACCAAGGATATGGGCGGCTGGCTGCTGCGCCATGCCGACGGGGTGACCAAGCGGGCCAACTCAGTCCTGCCCTGGGGCGACCCAGGGGACGTGGGTGCGGCCGTTGAGCGCGCTGAGCGCTTCTACACCGAGCTTGGGCTCCCCACCGTGTTCTCGGTGGACGCCCAGGCGCGGCCCCAGGGAATCGACGAGCTCCTGGAGGAGCGCAGCTACGAACTGGTCGATCCGACGATCGCGATGGCGACCGAGCTGTCCGGCCCCTACGAGCGGGACGGCGTGGAGATCGCCGAGGCGCCCTCCAGCGGCTGGCTCGACCTGTGGTGGTCGGTCGACGGCCGCTACGACCACCAGTTGCCGATGGCGGAGAAGATTTTGACCGGTGTGCCGGCCGGGTACGCCTCCCTGGACGGCGTCGCCGTCGGCCGCGGCGTCCCGCAGGGGGAGTGGCTCGGCATCTACGCCATGGCCGTCGCGCCGGAGGCGCGCAGGCGGGGCCTGGGGCGCCGCGTCCTGCGGGCGCTCCTCGGCTGGGGACGCGAGCAGGGGTGCGAGTCGGCGTACCTGGTCGTCGTCGAACGGAACGCCCCGGCCAGGGCGATGTACGCGTCCGAGGGCTTCGCGGAGGCCGGGGGCTATCACTACCGAGTGAAGAATGTCACCGGCAGGTGAGAAGTGCGTGGTATCAGTGATCGGCGTCACAAGGAACGACCGGATCTAGTGACAATATGTAGTCGAACAATGACTCTGTGAAGTTGACCTGATTCGGCTCCGCAAAGGGTCGAACGGGCGAAATGCGAACGGCGGCCACCGTCTCGGGTGACCGCCGTCCCTGGGGTTTCTATTTGGGAGAACTACCGCTCCTCGGGGGACGCGGTGGCCGGGCTTTCGATGAGCCGGTCGGACTCGTCCTGTATGTCGGCCCCGTTGGCACGGAGCGCCTCTGCGTACTTGCGTCCATGGTGGGCGCAGAACAGAAGGTCGCCGCCGCCTACAAGGACAGCTCGGACGTAGGCCTGGGCGCCGCAGCGGTCGCATCGGTCGGCGACGGTCAACGGCTTGGTTGGGGCAAGGGCTCCAGTCACGGCACCTTCCTCATGCTCGGGGTCGGTACTTAGGACAACATCTAACCCGACGCTGGCGTTCCCAACCTGGTTCTTCGTACGCCCACAGCAGAATGGCCCAATTAGTGACCGAGGTCACATTAGGCGGCCTCCCATCGGAAGAGGCGCACGGCGATCAGCGCGCCGACCACCGCGACGCCCACCAGGACGCCGATCTGGGGCAGTGCGGACATGGGCCCGAGACCGCGTCCCATCACGTTCAGCATCCCCTCGTTCAGGTACCGCAGCGGGAAGATGTAGGACAGCGTCTTCATCCAGCCCGGTGCCGCGTCCAGCGGGAAGAAGGAGCCGCCGAGGAACGCCATGGGCAGGACGACGAGCTGGGTCACCGCCTGGGCGGTCTCCTGCGTCTTGGCCCACGCGCCGATCAGCATCCCGATCGACAGGAAGGCGAGCACGCCGGCGATCACCATCGGGATGGACATCCACCAGGCGCCGCTCAGTTGCAGCCCGAACATCGGGAGCTGGGCCACCAGCACGAACAGCGCGAACTGCACGAGCGCGATGGCGAGGCTGACCGCGACGCGCGCGGCGAACACGGTGGGGATCGGGGCGGGGGAGAGCTGGAGGCGGCGCAGGATGCCCTTGGTCCGCCAGGACACCAGCGTCTGGGACGCCCCGAAGACGCCGGCCGACGCCAGCGCCCACCCCAGGAGGCTGGGGGTGAAGAACTGGATGGCCTTCAGCGAGTCGTCCTCCACCTGCTGCGCGGACATCGTGTAGGTGGGCGGTTTGCCCGTCGCCTCCTGGTTCGCGGCTTGGACGATCGAGTCCATCAGCCCCCGCACCGTCCCCGACTTGACCTGGTCGGCGGCGGAGTAGTGGACGACCAGCCGGTCGCCGCGCTGCTCCACGGCCGCGTCCGCGTCGCCCTTCTCCACCTTGCGCAGGGCGGCGGCGCGGTCGGTGGTCCTGGTGACCTTCATGACCTTGCCGAGCTGCTCGGCGCCCTGCGTGACGGCCTGCTCCAGGATCGGCGCCTTGCCGACCTCCACCACGTTCACCTTGGACGTCGTCTGGTGCCCGAAGATCCCGCCGAAGATGAGCAGGAACATCAGGGGGAACAGGATGGTGAAGAACAGCGCGGTCCGGTCCCGCTTGAAGCCCAGGTACATCGCCCTGGACAGGCTCTTGAAGCTCTCGAACGTGCTCACGCCCTGTACTCCCGTCCGGTGAGCTCCAGAAAGACGTCCTCAAGGGTGGCGCCGCGGATCTGGACGCCGTCCAGGGCGTCCTTGGCCGCCATGGCCGCGACCACCGCCGACGGGTCGCGGGTCGTGATGGTCAGCGAGACGCCGTCGTCGGCTGCCTCGTCCGCACCCGGCAGCAGCCGCGCGTCCGCGAGGTCGAGGACGCCGCTCGCCACGCTGATCCGCGCCGGGGCGTCCAGGCCGCGCACCAGCACGGCCGGCGGGCCCAGCCGGAGGATGCTGCCCGCGTCCATGATGGCGACGCGGTCGCAGAGGATCTCCGCCTCGTCCATGTAGTGCGTGGTCAGCACGACCGTGCGGCCCTCGGTGTTGATCCGGCGCAGCAGGTCCCAGAGGTTGCGGCGGGCCTGCGGGTCGAGCGCCGCGGTCGGCTCGTCGAGGAACACGAGCTCCGGGTCGTGGACGAGCGCGCAGGCGATGGACAGGCGCTGCGCCTGCCCGCCCGACAGCTTCTCCACCCGGACGTCGGCCTTGTCGGCCAGCCCCACCAGCTCCATCATCGCGTCGGCCTTGCCCGAGGGGACGCCGTAGAGGGAACCGAACGTCTGCAGTTGCTCGCGGGTGGTCAGCCGCTCGAAGAACGACGACGCCTGCAACTGGACGCCGATCCTCGGCAGCAGCCTCGGATTGCGCGGCCAGGGGGAGAGCCCGAGCACCGAGACGTCCCCCTCGTCGGCCTTGCGGAGCCCCTCGACGATCTCCAGCGTCGTCGTCTTCCCCGCGCCGTTCGGGCCGAGGATGCCGAAGAACTCGCCCTCCTCGACCCCGAACGTCACCCCGTCCACGGCCTGGACGTCCCCGTAGCGTTTACGGAGGCCCGAGACCTCGATCGTTTGCACCATGCCCAGGACGGTAAGAGCGGATCAGACTCCTGCACACCCACCTAAAGGTGGACGTCAAGGTCTAGAAGTCGAAGGGCGGGAGGCCCGGCTCCGCCGTACGGGCCGCCTTCCCCGGGACGTCGGGCGGACGGGGTCACGAGGCGTCGTCGATCATCGAGGCGTACACGATGATGTTGTCGACGTAGTGGCCGCGCGCGTGGTCGAACGCCCCGCCGCAGGTGACGAGCCGCAGTTCGGGGCGGCCGCGCCCCCTGTCGTCCCCGCCGTCTCCGTAGACGGCCCGGGTGGGGAACTCGTCCTTGGCGACGCGCTGGATCCGGTCGATCCGGAACCTCGGCGCCGTCCCGTCCGTGCGGACGACCTGAACGGTTCTGCCCGGCCGGAGGGCGCCGAGTTCGAAGAATGCGCCGCGCTCCTTCTTGGAGTCGACGTGCCCGACGAGAACGGCCGGTCCGTTCTCGCCCGGAGTCGGGCCGTTCTCGTACCAGCCCACCTGGTAGACCTTGCTCAACGGCGGGACCTCGATCGCTCCGTCCGGTCGAATACCGACCGGAACGACCGGAGCATTGATTTTCACGGCCGGTATCTTTATGCGTCTCGGAGTCGATGGCGGAAGTGCGCGTTCCGCGGCATCGGCGCTCGTGTCCGCCGGCCGCGGTGCCGTGACGTCCGCCGCCGGCGGCTGGGGCGGGTGCTCGGGACGGCCGGTCCACCAGCCGACGACCAGGACGAGCGATCCGATCGCGATCAGGGCGGCGGCCACCCGGAGCCGGGCCGGGCGACCGCCGCCATTTCCTCTGATCATGCGATCAGGACTGCCCCTCCGAGCGCCGGCGCCGCGCCGTGAGCGCGATGCCGCCGCCCAGCGCGATGGCGCCCAGGCCCGCGCCGGTGGTGGCGAGCATCGGGCCGGTGACCTGCGCGGACATGCCGCCCCCGCCGGTGTCCGCGCCGCCGCTGGGCTTGATGGGGCTCAGGTAGGCCCCGTCCACCCACTTGCCCACGAGGTTCTTCGCGACACCGCCGCGGAGGCGGGTCCAGCTCGTCGGCTTGGCCTTGCAGTCGGCCGTGACGTGCTGGCCGTCCTTCACGGTCCCGACCACGCGGAACTTGACGCTCGGACCCGTGCGGACGTTCAGGTTGCGTCCCCTGGTCACGACCTTGTAGGCGCAGGTCTTCGCCACTGCCGCGTGGCCCGTGGTGGGCGCGGCGTACGCGGTCCCGCCGCCCAGGAGAGCGAAGCCACTGGCGGCCACGCCTGCGGCCGCGAGGGCGATGCCGCCGCGTGCGGTTGTCCTCATGTTCCATCCTCCAAGTGATGCTCACGGTGATGCCGGAGGTGTCCGACATCTCGCAAGACGCCTCCCCGCGTTCTCTTCGGCACATGGTTCCCGGCCAGCAAATATTGGTGCTGGCGGAAACGTCCGCTCCCAAAAGTCGATCACCTGAAGGCCAATATGAAGCGGGGCTTCAGCGGAATAAAACGTACATTGCACATCAAATGCATCAAAGGGTGTGCTGATTGCTCTATTAACGACTTACGCCCGTGGAAGCGACGATGCTCGCGGGCATCCGTTGGGTCGCGGCCGCTCGGGTCCTCGATGGCGGACCCGCCGGGCGCCGTCCGGGCACCGGGTCGGGTGGTCGCGAAGCGGCGGGAGACCGGCGGGGGGCGTGCCCCGGCGCCGGGCTCCGCCGGGTCCGGGGGCGGGGCGCGGGTCGCCCGCCGGAGGGCCTTTCGGGCGAGCCTTGCGGTGGATTGTCGGCGGCCGGGGGTACCCTGCTGCCGACTGTCCTACCCCCGAGGAGCGCACGCACGTTGACCGCCGCGACCGCCGAAGCGACAACCGAAGACCCGCACGGCTACTCCGCCCGGCACCTGTCGGTGCTGGAGGGGCTGGAGGCCGTCCGGAAACGACCCGGCATGTACGTCGGGTCGACCGACAGCAGGGGTCTCGCCCACTGCCTGTGGGAGATCGTCGACAACTGCGTCGACGAGGCCCTCGCCGGCTACTGCACCCACATCAGCGTGACGCTCCACGCCGACGGGTCCTTCGAGGTGGGCGACAACGGCCGCGGTATCCCCGTCGACCTGGAGCCGAAGACCGGCCTGCCGGGGGTCGAGCTGGTCATGACGCGGCTGCACGCGGGCGGCAAGTTCGGCGGCGTCTCCTACACCGCGTCCGGCGGGCTCCACGGCGTGGGGGCGTCCGTGGTCAACGCCCTGTCCGCGCGGCTGGACGTCGAGGTCGACCGGGACGGCCACACCCACGCGATCAGCTTCCGGCGCGGGCTGCCCGGCGAGTTCGCCGACGAGGGGCGGCCCAACGCCCGGTTCAAGAAGAAGTCGGGCCTGCGGCAGACCCGCAAGGTCGCCAAGAAGGTCACCGGCACCCGCGTCCGCTTCTGGCCCGACCTGCAGATCTTCCTGAAGGACGCCACGGTCGAACAGGAGCTCGTCCTCGACCGGATGCGGCAGACCGCGTTCCTCATCCCGGGCCTCACCATCGACGTCCGCGACGAGCGCGGCGAGGAGATCGTCGACGAGACGTTCCGGTTCGACGGCGGCATCAGCGAGTTCTGCACCTACCTCGCCAAGGACACCGCGATCGTCGACGTGCTGCGCCTGCGGGGGCGCGGCCACTTCACCGAGACCGTCCCCGTCCTGGACGACCAGGGCCACCTGACCCCGACCGACGTGGAACGCGACCTGGAGGTCGACGTCGCGCTGCGCTGGGGCAGCGGCTACGACACGATCACCAAGTCGTTCGTCAACGTGATCGCCACCCCGAAGGGCGGCACGCACCTGCGCGGCTTCGACCGCGCCGTCCTGAAGGTGCTCAACGAGCAGCTCCGCGCGACCAAGCTGCTGAAGAACGGCGACGAGGACGTCATCAAGGAGGACGTCCTGGAGGGCCTCACCGCGGTGGTGACGGTCCGGCTGCCCGAGCCGCAGTTCGAGGGCCAGACCAAGGAGGTCCTCGGCACGTCCGCGGCCACCCGCATCGTGTCGCAGGTCGTGCTGCGCGAGCTCCGGGCGGTCTTCGAGAACCCGTCGCGCGGGCAGAAGCAGCAGCTCCGGGCCGTCCTGGAGAAGGTCGTCGGCGCGGCCAAGACCCGCATCGCCGCCCGCACCCAGCGCGACAACCAGCGGCGCAAGAACGCGCTGGAGAACTCGGCGCTGCCGGCCAAGCTCGTCGACTGCCGCACCACCGACGACCGCAGCGAGCTGTTCATCGTCGAGGGCGACTCGGCGCTCGGCACCGCCAAGCTCGCCCGCAACTCCGAGTTCCAGGCGCTGCTGCCGATCCGCGGCAAGATCCTCAACGTGCAGAAGGCGTCCGTCGCGGACGTGCTGAAGAACGCCGAGTGCGCCGCGATCATCCAGGTGCTCGGCGCCGGGTCCGGCCGCACGTTCGACGTGGAGGCGGCCCGCTACGGCCGCGTGGTGATCCTCGCCGACGCCGACGTCGACGGCGCGCACATCCGCACGCTGCTCCTCACGCTCTTCCACCGCTACATGCGGCCGATGCTGGAGGCCGGGCGGGTGTTCTCCGCCGTCCCGCCGCTGCACCGCATCGAGCTGATCAAGCCGCGCAAGGGCCAGGACAAGTACATCTACACCTACTCCGACGCCGAGCTGCGCAAGCGCCTCGTCGAGCTGGAGCGCAAGGGCCAGCGCTGGAAGGAGCCGATCCAGCGCTACAAGGGCCTCGGCGAGATGGACGCCGACCAGCTCGCGGAGACGACCCTCGACCCGCGGCACCGGGTGCTCCGGCGCGTCCGCATCGAGGACGCCGAGGAGGCGGCGAAGGTGTTCGACCTGCTGATGGGCAGCGACGTCGCGCCGCGCCGCGCGTTCCTCACCGCCAGCGCCACCGAGCTGGACGTCGAGCGCATCGACACCTGACCGCACGGGTGGCGGGGGGCGGGGCCGCACCCGTGGTGGACGGCCCCGCGACGACGTGGATCAGTCGCCGATCTTGAGGTTGCGGAAGGTCTGGACGGGGTCCTGCGCGCTCCGGGCGGACAGCGTGTTCGCCGACTGGTACGGCGCGGTGGCCATGTAGAGCTGGAACGACGCCGCGTTGTTCCCGGACGCCGACGGCAGGCCGGCCTTCCAGTCGATGACCGGGCCGAAGAGGCCGCACCCGTTGGTCTTCGGCACCGCGAACGTCGTGTCCTCGGTCGGCATCCGCAGGATCGGCGGCCTGCTGAACGGGTCGTTGACGTCGCCCTCGGTCACCACGGTGATCTTGGCGAAGTCGATGCCGAGGTTCAGCTTCAGCGGGTCCTTGTTCGAGCCGATGAAGCAGCCGTTGCCGATCGCGTCGTTGAGCAGCTTGATCTTCAGGTTGATCGCGGTGGTCGGCAGGTTGAAGTCGAACCCGCCCGCGTACTTGGCCTGCACCCGCACCCGGTTGTACGGCAGGTCGTCGATCCCGCCGATCGGCAGGCCGAGCAGGCCGAGGACGCCGCCGGGCACGGTCATCGGCTTCCCGGTCATCGTCACGCTGGTGTAGACGGCCGGGTCGGACCACGACGACTGCACCGCCTGGATGACGGTCCGCATCGGCTGGGTGATCTCCTGGGTGAGGCCGCCGAGCTTCATCGAGCCGCCGGTCACGACCAGCTGGAGGCAGGTCGCGAGCTTCGGGTCCTGACCGGCGGGCAGCGGCGGGCACTGCTTCGCGAAGTCGAACGACGGGACGTCCGGCGGCAGATCCCGCGGGGCCGCCGGCGGGGCCGCCGGGGCGGCGGGGGCCTGCGGCGCGGCGGCCTGGGCCTGGGCCGGGGCCGCGGCCATGCCGAGCGCGAGGCAGGCGGGCGCCGCCGCGAGGGCGGCGCGGGAGAGGAGTTTCACAGGCGTCGAGGGCCTTTCTCGCGAGGTGGCGCGGGACCGGTGTTTGGAGCGGTCCACGCACGAACCTCGATCTAAAAACAACATCGTGTCTAATAACAAGATCGTTAAGGTGTCCACATCCGGTCAGGCCGTGCGGGGTGTCCACCCCGGGGTGGAGAGCGGGATTCCAGCCGTGCGGCGATCCGCTCCGGGGGTGCCGGTCCTTAGCGTCGGGGCATGAACACGCTGGACAACGTTCTGCTGGGCCCCGCGGCGCCGGCGCTCGTCCTCTACCGGCAGCTGCGGACGCGCCCGGTCGACGAGCGCCGGATGTACACCGTCCCGCTCGTCCTCGCCGTGGTGGCGCTCGCCCAGGGCGGGCTGATCGACAGGGGCCATCCCGCCCTCAGCGCCGCTCTGCTCGCCGGTGAGGCCGTCGCCGCCGTCGGGCTCGGCGTGCTGCGCGCGGTCACCGTCCGGCTGTGGCGGGAGGACGACGGCACGCTCTGGCGGCGCGGCACCGGCTGGACGCTCGCGGCCTGGCTCGTGTCGGTCGCGGTCCGCGCGGGGTTCGCCGGCGCCGGATACGCCGCCGGGATCAGGCCGGCGGCGGGCGGCGTCCTGCTGTTCCTCACCGCGATGCTGCTCGCGCAGAGCCTCGTCGTCGTCCGCCGGGCACACGGGCTCGCCCGGTTCGCACCGGTTAACGTCGGATCGTGAACTGCAAGGCGGGGGCCAGGGAGCGGCTCGTCCGGCTGCTCGTCATCGGCATGCTGGTGACATGGGGCCTGGTCGCGTACGTCCGGGGGCTGCTGAGGGGCGACCCGGCCCCGGCACTGCACGGCGTCGGCCTGGCCCTCGTCGTCCTCAACGTGGTGATGTTCGCCCTGCTGGGAGCCGGCATCGCGATCGGACGGGACAAGGGCTCGCCCTGGCGGGGGACGGGGATCGCCCTGCTGCTGCTGGCCGTGGCCACGGGGATGGCGCTGTACGCGATCGTGCCGCACGCGGGCGGCGGGTTCTTCTTCTGCATGGCCGGCCTGTGGGTGCTGCTGATGCGGCTGCCGCTGCCCTGGGGCATCACGGTCAGCGTGCTGACCGTCGCCGTGATCGGCGGGCTGGGGGAGGCGCTCCGGACGGGCGGGGCCGACTTCGGCCTCATGTCGGCGTTCGCGGGCCTCACGCTCGGCGCCGTCGCCAGCCGCCAGGGCGCCGCCGCGCAGGAGGCCACCCGCCGCGCCGAGGCCGCCAACGCCGTCCTCGCCGAACGGTCGCACCTCGCCCGCGAGATCCACGACATCCTGGCGCACTCGCTGTCGGCGCAGATCGTCCACTTGGAGGGAGCGCGGTTGCTCCTCTCGCGCGACGGCGACCGCGTCCAGGCCCTGGACCGCGTCGAGCGCGCGCGGAACCTGGCGCGCTCGGGCCTGGAGGAGACGAGGCGCGCCCTTGCCACGCTCCGTGGTGAGGTACCGGAGCCCAGGGAGGTGTTGGCGGAACTCGCCGAGGAGTTCTACGCCAGCACGGGCCGTCCTTGCGACGTGCAGGTCACGGGTTCACCGCGCGAACTGTCACCCCAGGCGGGGCTCGCGGTGGTGCGCACCGCTCAGGAGGCGCTCACGAACGTCCGCAAGCACGCGCCGGGCGCGCGTGCACGGGTCATCCTGCGCTATCTGCCCGGCAAGGTGGAACTTGAAGTGACCGACAGCGGCGGCACCGAATCGGTCATCGAGCTGAACGGAGGCGGATACGGCCTCGTCGGCATGCGGGAGCGCGCCGAGCTGATCGATGGGACCCTGGTCACCGGACCGGACGGCAAGGGGTTCCGGGTGTCCCTCCAAGTGCCGGCGTGACGGGAGACGCGGTGAAGACGAGGATCCTGGTCGTCGACGACCAGACCGTGGTGCGCGAGGGCCTGGTCCTCCTCCTGGAACTGCTGCCCGGCATCGAGGTCGCCGGTGCCTGCGGCGACGGCGAGCAGGCGGTCGCGATGGTGGCCGAGCTGCGTCCCGACGTCGTCCTGATGGACCTGCGGATGCCGCGCATGGACGGCGTGGAGGCGACCCGCCGCATCAAGGAGGCCCACCCGGACGTCGGGATCGTCGTCCTCACCACCTACGCCGACGACGACTCGATCTTCGCCGCCCTCCGCGCCGGCGCCCGCGGCTACCTCACCAAGGACGCCGGCGCCGACGAGATCGCCCGAGCCGTCGCCGCCGTCCGGGACGGGGCGTCCCAGCTCGACCCCGCCGTCCAGCGGCGCCTGGTCGAGGCCGTCACCGCCGACGCGCGCCCCCGCCGCGGCGGCCTGCCGGACGGCCTGACGCGGCGCGAGGCGGAGGTCCTCGCCCTCATCGCGCAGGGGCGCTCCAACGGCGAGATCGCCGGCGACCTGTTCATCTCCGAGGCCACCGTCAAGACGCACATCAACAACCTGTTCGCCAAGGCGAACCTGCGCGACCGCGCCCAGGCCGTCACCTACGCCTACAAGCACGGCCTCACCGGCTGATCATCGGTCATCGTCCGGCAAGGCATCGGTCAAACCGGGCACTGGCGTGTCGTCGCGGGCCCACGATGAGGACCGTGCTGAGAACCTGCATGATCGCGGACTACCTGCGCCCCTACGCGCAATGGCGGATCGACCGCCCCGGCCCCCGCAACGCCCGCGCCGCGATCGGCCTCATCGACGCGGCCGCCTACGTGACGCACCTGGACGACAGCTCCCGCGTCATCGTCCGGATGGCCGTCGCCGGATGCTTCGCCCTGGGCCGCTTCAACCCGGGAGCCGAGGGCGAGGAGATCATCCGCTCCTGGCACTACGACGACGCGACCGGCGGTCCGTCCGAGCTGCTGGAGGCCCTCGCCGCGTCCGCCGAACGCGGCCTGCAGCCCCGTCCCCGCGAGCCCGAAACCACGCCTGCGTAACTAGCCCGCTGTGATTCCGCGGCTGCCATTCACTCCTGTAATTACGCCCGGCTCTCCTTAACCAATCGATCGCTTGTTACGCTTCGCTCCATGCCGACACAGGAGCACATGAAGCAGGCGCTTCAGACCTACATCGACGCCTTCAACGCCGCCGACGCCGCGACCATCTCCGGCCTCTACGCCGACGACGCCGTCGTCGAGGACCCGGTCGGCAACCCTCCGATGACCGGCCGCGCCGCCATTGAGGAGTTCTACGCGAACGCGATCGCCAGCGGCGCCAAACTCACCCTGGACAGCCCGATTCGCGGCTCCCACGGTGCCCGCGCCGCCATGGCCTTCACCATCGACGTGTCCGGCATGCGCATCCGCGCCATCGACGTCATGACCTTCGACGAGGAAGGCAGGATCAGCCGCATGGAGGCCTACTGGGGCCCCGACGACATCGAATCCTGACCCTCCACTCCGTGAATAATGCACGCGGTGCGGAGACGTTCGACCTGGCCGCCAGATTCCCCGACCAGGTCTTCAGGCGAGATCTCGGAGAGTCGCTCTTCTGCGAGTTCGATGCGGTTCTCACCCCGGAATTCTGGCCGGCGCTCAGTGAGATGGCCCGACGGCATGGTGACGATCACGTCGAAGTGCTGGTCCTCGAGCCGGACTGTGATTCGTTCTACCTGCCGGAGCACCGGATGTATCCGGCGGCGTCGCTGCCGGTCGACGCCGGACCGGACGGCTACTGGGCTGCGATCGGCTACGAGCCGGGGGATGACGCCCTGGGCCCGATCGCTATATCAGCCCAGGTCATAGCCATGACCGGAGCTTCCGGGCGGTGGGGCTGCTGGGGTGAACGGGATCCTGAGATCGCGGTCTTCCAGGGATTCCCAGATGCTGCGACGAAAAATTCCTGGCGTGAGCGGTTCGGGCCTTTCGCGGCGGTGGCGGGCGCGTTGCAGACGTATCTTCCGCTGACTTTCGCCAACCGGACCGTCCCGGACGAGTACGCAGAAACCCTGACCGCCAACTATGCCTGAGTGTACCCTCTCGCTCATGGACAAAAGCATTGAGCGAGCCGCCAAGGTAAAAATCTCAACGGAAGTCGATGCGCTCTACATCCAATTGGCCGATGAAATCGATCCCGGCGAGTCGGTGAGAAACGAGTCGTTCAGGCTGAAGACCCGCGACTCCGAGATGATTCTCGATTTCTCGGCCGACAAGCGCCTGCTCGGGATCGAGATACTCGGTGTGGAAGACCTGCTGAAAGACTGAGCGTCACCCCGGGGCGTCCCATGGGAGGCTGGGACGGTGGCCAACGACCCAGTGCTCTATGTGATCGCCTGCGGCGGACGGCCCGCTGCCGACCTCCCGCCGTTCGTCGAACGGCTCAAAGCCGACGGGTGGACGGTGTGCGTGGTCTCCACCCCGTCCGGCATGAAGTTCCTGGACGCCGGACGCCTGGCCGGGTTGACGGGCTTCCCCGTCCGCTCCGACTACAAGCGACCGGACGAGCCCGACGTCCTGCCACCCGCCGACGCGTTCGCCGTGGTGCCCGCCACGTTCAACACGATCAACAAATGGGCCCATGGAACGAGCGACACCCTGGCCCTCGGCCTCCTCAATGAGGCCGTCGGCCTCGGCCGCCCCATCATCGCGGCCCCCTGGCCGAACGCGGCGCTCGCCCGCCACCCCGTCTTCGTCCGCAGCATCGCCGAACTGCGCGAGTGGGGCGTCACCGTCCTGCTGGACCCCGTCAGCCTCCCGACCCCCGACTCCGGCGACGGCCCCAAGGGCGTTTTCCCGTGGTCCGAGATCCGGCAGAACCTCGCCGAGCTTCACGCCCGCCTGAGCTGAGAGCCCGAGCCGCCCCGGTCCGGCGTGCGGTCAGACCGGCTTCGCGGTGACCTCGGTGTCGGCGGCGTAGGCCGCGTCACGGCGGGCCTCGAACGCGGCGAGCCGTTCCCGGAGCGCGGACGTCACGTTCTCGTAGGCATCGGAGTTGAGCAGGAGCCGGCGCGGCGGGTCGTCGGAGAGCGAGGCCTCGATCGTCGCGTGGACGACGCCGGACTGGCTGGCGGGCATGTCCTCCACCGGCGGTGACGGGGTGTCCGCCGGGCCGCCCCGGTACGGGGCGCTGAGGGGGACGCGTTCCGCGGCGTCGTAGAAGCTCGTCCGGACCATGCCGGGCTCGACCAGGATCGTCTTGATGCCGAAGGGCTCGACTTCCGGCGCCAGAGCTTCGAAGTACCCTTCGATGCCCCATTTCGTCGCGTGGTAGATGCCGAACTTCGGAAACGCGATGTGGCCGCCCATGCTGGACATCTGCACGAGCACCCCGCCGCCCTGCTCCCGCAGGTGCGGGACGACGCGGCGCGCGAGGTGGATGGACGCCGTCAGATTCGTGGCGATCGATCGCTCCACCTGGTCGTCGGTGAGGTCCTCGGCGGCCCCCAGCACACCGAAGCCGGCGTTCGAGACGACCACGTCGATCCGTCCGAGATCGGCGAACGCCGTGCCGACCACCGCGTCGAGCCGGGCGGTGTCGGTGACGTCGAGCCGGTACCGGCGCAACCGGTCGCCGTGTGCGGCGGCCAGATCGTCCAGTTGCTCGGGCCGCCGCAGCGTCGCGGCGACGCGGTCCCCGCGCGCGAGGATCCGCTCCGCGAGTTCGCGGCCGATGCCGCGCGAAGCGCCGGTGATGAACCAGGTCTTCGAACCGTGTGAGGTCATCCCGCAAACTTCCAACCCGGAGCGTGCTCCAGGTCAAGCCGCAGACCGCGCCCGACCCGCCCAGGCCCCGTCCGCCACCGTCGAGGCGCGACGCTACCGACAACCAAATAGTTCTTGACAAATTTTTTTGTCCAGGACATGCTGTGACCGTACCGCCGGACCCAAGGGAGACCACGATGCGCACTCTGATCAGCACCGCCTTCATCTCGCTCGACGGCGTCATGGAGGGGCCGGGCGGCGAGCCCGGCTACCGGAACAGCGGCTGGACCTTCAAGGACATCGAGTTCGTCCCCGAGGCGTACGAGATCAAGGGCCGGGAACAGGAGGAGTCCACCGCGCTGCTCCTGGGCCGGGCCAGTTACGAGGCGTTCAGCCCGGTGTGGCCCGGCATGGAGGAGTTCGCCGGCTACAAGGTGATGCCGAAGTACGTCGTCTCCACCACCCTCACCGATGACGATCTGGTCGCGGGCTGGGGCGAGACCACGATCCTGCGTTCGCTCGACGAGGTCGCCGCGCTGAAGGAGACCGAGGGCGGCCCGATCATCCTCCACGGCAGCGCGGCCCTGAACCATGCCCTGTCGGACGCGGGCCTGATCGACCGGTACCACCTGCTCGTGTTCCCGCTGCTGCTCGGCGCGGGCAAGCGCCTGTTCAGCGCCACTGACAAGGACACGCAGCGGCTCAAGCTCGTCGAGCACGAGGCATACTCCAACGGCATCCAGAAGAACGTCTTCGACGTCATCCGCTGACAGCCGTCCGTCGCCGCGTTCCAGAGGTGCTGACCAAGACCGGGTTCGTCCCGGCCGGCCCGGCGAGCACGGACTTCGGGACGATCGAGGCGGCTGGCCGGCCGCCCTCCAGGTGCATGGGGGAGCCGTACGATGATCGGCATGACGAGACATATCGCGTTCGACGGCCTGTGCAACTTCCGCGACCTCGGCGGATACCGGGGCGCCGACGGCCGCGAGGTGCAATGGGGCCGGCTGTATCGATCCGACTCACTCGGCAAACTGAAGAACGACGACTGGGAACGGCTCCGGGGACTGGGTGTCGGCACGGTCATCGACCTGCGCTACCCCTGGGAGATCAAGGCGCAGGGCCGGGCCCCGGAGCATCCCGACATGGCGTACTTCAACTTCAGCATCGAGCACCGTCCCTACGACCAGGCGGAGCTCGATCCAGAAGTCGATCCATGGAGGTTCCTGGCCGACCGCTTCGCCGAAGTGGTTTCCGATGGCGTGGACGAACTGAGCCGAACATTGGAGGTCATCGCCACCTCCACGCGGCCGACGGTTTTCCACTGCAAATCCGGCAAGGACCGGACGGGCATAGTCGCCGCGCTCGTCCTGTCCCTGCTGCATCTGGGTGCGGGACGAGACGTTCTTCGTCACCTTGCCGGGGAGGGGTGTCTGCCGGCCGGTTGGTGATGTTGTCGAGGTGGCGGAGGGGATCGTGCGGTGCAACGAAAATCTCAATGCCCGGGTTCGGCCGGGAGTGTGGAAAGGGGAGGCCCCGGGTGACGTACCCGGGGCCTCTTTGTCACTCTTCGGTTGGTTCGTCTTCCTCGGGGGGCGGGCCTATCGGGCCGCTGATGGAGACGATGGGCTTGTCCAGTTTTTCGCCGGAGCCGTCTCGGCGGCCCATCGTGACGTTCAGCATGGCCGGCTTGCCGTTGGCGGCCGCCGCGCGGAGCGGTGTCGGGGCCGCCCATGCCTGGAGCAGGACGTCCTCGCCCTTCAGGAAGCGGTGCGCTCGGACGCCGCCCGTCGCGCGGCCCTTGGACGGGAAGTCCGCGAAGTCGGCCAGCTTGATCGCGCCCGTCTGCGTGCCAGGCAGTGCCGAGGACGAGCCCGAGATCGTGATGACGCGGGCCTCGCGGTTCGGGTCCAGGGCGCCGAACCACATGACGCTCGCCCCCGCGCTCAGCTTGATGCCCGCCATACCGCCGGCGGCCCGGCCCTGAGGACGGACGAGCGATGCGGCGAAGTGCAGGAGTTGGGCGTCGGTCGTGATGAAGACGAGGTGCTGGTCTTCGGAGAGCAACTGGACGGCGCCGACGACGCGGTCGCCGTCCTTCAGGCCGATCACCTCGAACTCGTCACGGTTCGCCGGGAAGTCGGGGACGACGCGCTTGACCACGCCGTGGGCGGTGCCGAGGGCCAGGCCGCCGCCTTCCTCGCCCACGGCGGCGATGCCCACGACCGTTTCGTCCGGTTCCAGGTCGACGTACTCCGCCACCGGGGCTCCGCCCGCCAAGGAGGGCGGTGTCGCCGAGGGCGGCAGTGTCGGCAGGTCCAGGACGTCTATGCGGATCATGCGCCCGTGGGATGTCACCGCTCCCACCTGGCCGCGCGCCGTGGCGGGGACGACCGACGTCAGGACGTCGTGCTGGGCGCGGGGGCCGCTGTCCGGAAGGGGCGACGCGTCGTGCGTGCGGGCCATCAGGCCGGTGGACGAGAACAGCACCGTGCACGGGTCGTCCGCCACCTCGAGCGGGACGGCCGTGGCCGCCGTCTGGCCCGAGGATTCGAGGAGGATCGTCCGCCGGGGGGTGTTGAACTCCTTGGCGACGTCGCCGAGCTCCTTGGAGACCACGCCGCGGAGCTTGCGCTCCGACTCCAGGATCGCGGTCAGGCGGGCGATCTCCTTGGCGAGCTGCTCCTTCTCCTTCTCCAGTTCGAGCCGGTCGTACCGGGTCAGGCGGCGCAGCGGCGTGTCCAGGATGTACTGCGCCTGGATCTCCGACAGCTCGAAGATCTGCATGAGGCGCTGCTTGGCCTGGGCGGCGTCGTCGCTCTGCCGGATGACCTGGATGACCTCGTCGATGTTCAGCAGCGCGACGAGCAGGCCGTCCACCAGGTGGAGGCGGTCCTCGCGCTTCTTGCGGCGGAACATCGAGCGCCGGCGGACGACCTCGATGCGGTGGTCGACGTAGACCTGCAGCATGTCGCGCAGGCCGAGCGTGCGGGGCTGGCCGTCGACCAGCGCGACGTTGTTGATGCCGAACGTCTCCTCCATCGGCGTGAGCCGGTAGAGGTCGGCGAGGACGGCCTCCGGGTTGAACCCGTTCTTGATCTCGATGACCAGGCGGAGGCCGACCATGCGGTCGGTGAGGTCCTTCAGGTCCGAGATGCCCTGGATCTTCTTGTTGTTGACCAGTTCCTTGATCTTGGCCTTGACGCGCTCGGGACCGACGGAATACGGGAGTTCGCTGACGACGATGCCCTTGCGGCGCGGCGTGACGTTCTCGATGGAGACCGTGGCGCGGGTGCGGAAGGTGCCCCGGCCGCGCTCGTAGGCGTCCCGGATGCCGTCCAGGCCGACGATCTTGCCGCCGGTGGGCAGGTCGGGGCCGGGCACGAAGCGCATCAGGTCGTCGAGGGTGGCCTCGGGGTTGTCGATCAGGTGCCGGGCCGCCGAGATGACCTCGCCGAGGTTGTGCGGCGCCATGTTCGTGGCCATCCCGACCGCGATGCCGGACGCGCCGTTCACCAGCAGGTTCGGGAACGCGGCCGGCAGGACCTCCGGTTCGCGCTCCTGCCCGTCGTAGTTGGGACGGAAGTCGACCGTGTCCTCGTCGATCGACTCGACCATCAGCATCGCTTCGCGCGACATCCGGGCCTCGGTGTACCGCATGGCGGCGGGCATGTCGTCGCCGCCGAGCGAACCGAAGTTGCCGTGCCCGTCCACGAGCGGCATCCGCATCGCCCACGGCTGCGCCATCCGCACCATCGCGTCGTAGATGGCGCTGTCGCCGTGCGGGTGCAGCTTGCCCATGACCTCGCCGACGACGCGGGCGCATTTGACGTGGCCGCGGTCGGGGCGGAGCCCCATCTCGTTCATCGAGTACAGGATCCGGCGCTGGACGGGCTTCATGCCGTCCCGTGCGTCGGGGAGCGCCCGCTGGTAGATGACCGAGTAGGCGTACTCGAGAAAACTGCCGCGCATCTCGTCGGAGACATCGACGTCGACGATGTTCTCTTCGAAGTCCGGCGGAGGTGGAGGGGCTTGGGATCCGCGTCGTGCCATGCCCCACATTGTGGCCGGTCCCGGGGACATCTTTCGCCCGCCCCACCGAGTGCGCCGTCCAACTCGGGGGATTGGTGCCGTTCCGTCACCTTCCCGGACCTGGCAGATTGAGGGTGGACGGTTTCCATATCCCCAGGTGGAGGTTCCCGTGAGCGGGCTGGCCGACTTCCAGAACTCGATCTATCTGCAGGGGCTCGGCGACGTCGTCCCGTCGCTGCCGACGGACCTGACGAAGCTGGAGGGCCTCGCGGAGCGCGCCCTGTCGGCGCGGGCGTTCGGGTACGTGGCGGGATCGGCGGGCAGCGAGGCGACCGCGCGGGCCAACCGGGAGGCGTTCGACCGGTGGCGGATCGTGCCGCGCATGCTGCGGGACGTCGCCGACCGGGACCTGTCGGTGGAGGTGCTGGGCACCGCGATGCCGTCCCCGGTGCTGATCGCGCCCATCGGCGTCCAGTCGATCTTCCATCCGGACGGTGAACTGGCCGTGGCGCGGGCGGCGGCGGCCGAGGGGGTGCCGATCGTGCTGAGCACGGCGTCCTCGTTCACGATCGAGGACGTGGCCGAGGCCAACGGCGAGGGCCCGCGCTGGTACCAACTGTACTGGCCCAAGGACCGGGAACTCGCCGTGAGTTTCCTGGAGAGGGCCAAGGCCGCCGGCTACACGGCCCTTGTCGTCACCCTCGACACGTTCACGATGGCATGGCGCCCGCGCGATCTGAATCAGGCGTACCTGCCGTTCCTGCGCGGGATCGGTGTCGCGAACTATTTCAGCGATCCGGTCTTCCAGAAGGCCGTCGGCGGTGAGATCACCGATGCCAACAAGGACACCGCGATCCTGCACTGGGTCGCCAACTTCGGAAACCCCAGCCTCACCTGGGACGACCTCATCTTCCTCCGCGACCACTGGGACGGGCCCATCGCGCTCAAGGGCATCCAGCATCCCGATGACGCGCGCCAGGCGGTCGACGCCGGCATGGACGCGGTCATCGTGTCCAACCACGGCGGACGCCAGGTGGACGGGGCCATCGCCTCACTGGACGCACTGCCCGGCGTCGTCGAGGCCGTCCACGACCAGGCGACCGTGCTGTTCGACAGCGGGATCCGGACGGGCGCGGACATCGCCAAGGCTCTCGCACTCGGCGCCAAGGCCGTCCTGGTCGCGCGTCCGTACGCCTATGGGCTGGCGCTCGCCGGTCAGGCCGGGGTCCAGCACGTCCTGCGCTGCCTCCAGGCCGAACTGGAACTGACCATGGCGCTCTCTGGAATCAAGACTCTGGACGGGCTGACTCCCGACATTCTGGTGCGGGGGTAGGCGAAGCGTAGATGGCGTAGATCGCGGCCAAGGCCGCCTCTATGTCGCTGACGCCCTCGAAAGCAGGGGCATCGCGGTCTGGCCGAAGTACCCGTAACCCCAGTTCCCTGGGGCGAATGTTCCTGCAACAAGGGTCGCCAGGCATGTCCCGCCGGTCGCGCCAAGCGCGCGCAGCAGAGCAGCACGAACGCCGCCGCCTGCATGACGATGTCCGCACCGAGATGGGCGAGCCGTTCCAGCAGCCATGCCGAACCGAGGGCCGGGAGGACCGCCGCCATCGTGGCGGCGGAGCCCGCTCTCCCGCGCGCAATCCGACGTCGGCCCTGATCGCCTCTCGGGTTTAGTAAGTGATAGCGTAACACTGTGGACGGTGTTCCGATGGAGGCGGTTGCGGAGATCCGGCACGGGATCATGCGCATGTCGCGCCGCATGCGCGCGGCCCGCTCGCCCGACGCGCTGAGCAGCAACAAGCTCGTCGTGCTCGGCCACCTGTACCGGGACGGCTCCGCCACGCCCGGCGAGCTGGCGGCGGCGGAAGGCCAGAAGCCCCAATCGCTGACGCGCGTCTTCGCCGAACTGGAGGCCGACGGGCTCGTCTCCCGGGCGCGCGGCGAGCGCGACCGCCGTCAGGTCGTGCTGACCATCACCGAGCAGGGCGTGGAGGCGCTCCGCCGCGACACCGGGGAGCGCGACGCCTGGCTCGCGGGCGCGCTGGCCGGCCTGACGGAGACCGAGCGCGACGTCCTCCGGATCGCGGCCCGCCTGATGGGACGCCTCACGGAATAGTTCGTGAGTACGTACTACTTTTCCGGGTAGGGGAACGGGCATGCGCTGGCCCGATCACGCCATCTGGTGGCACGTCTACCCGCTCGGTTTCGTCGGCGCCGAACGCGAGGCCCCACCCGGAGGCGCGTCCACCGCGCACCGGCTCGCAAGGCTGACCGGCTGGCTCGATCACCTGGTCGGGCTCGGCTGCAACGGGCTCGCGCTCGGCCCCGTGTTCGCGTCCGAGACGCACGGCTACGACACCGTCGACCACTACCGGATCGACCCGAGACTCGGCGACGAGGACGACCTGCGGCGGCTGATCGACGAGGCGTCCCAGAGGGGAGTCCGGGTCCTGCTCGACGGAGTCTTCAACCATGTCGGGCACGGCTTCGAGCCCCTCGCCGACCTCATGGCCCACGGCTACGACTCCCCGTACCGCACCTGGTTCCACCCAGACCTGCGCACCTTCGAAGGGCACGACCGGCTCGTCACGCTCAACCACGCCGAACCCGAGGTCGCCGCCTACGTCACCGACGTCATGACCCACTGGCTGGAGCGCGGCATAGACGGCTGGCGTCTCGACGCCGCGTACGCCGTCCCGCCCCCGTTCTGGCGGACGGTCACAGACCGCGTCCGCGCGCGCTTCCCGGAGGCGTGGTTCGTCGGCGAGGTCATCCACGGCGACTACACACGCCTCGTCGAGCACACCGGATTCGACTCCGTCACCCAGTACGAGCTGTGGAAGGCCATCTGGAGCTCACTTAACGACCGCAACTTCTTCGAACTGGCCCACGCGCTCGACCGGCACAACACGATGCTCGACACGTTCGCCCCGCAGACCTTCCTGGGCAACCACGATGTGACCCGCATCGCCAGCCGCCTGGAGCGGAAGGAGCACCGGCAGCATGCACTCGTGATCCTGCTGACCCTCGGTGGTGTCCCGTCCATCTACGCCGGTGACGAGTTCGGTTTCGAAGGCATCAAGGAGGAACGCGTGGGCGGGGACGACGCCATACGCCCGGCCTTCCCGGAACGTCCCGACGAGACCCCCGGCTACGCCTCGGCCCACCACCGGCTGTATCAAGACCTGATCGGCCTAAGACGCCGTCATCCGTGGCTAGTACGTGCCCACACCACGGTCGCCACCTTGACCAACACGGCTCTCTCCTACACAGTGGGCCACGGCGCAGAGCGACTCGCGGTCGTCCTCAACCTGGACGACAAGCCGGCCACCACCGCTCTGCCCACCGCCGACTGGACGTGCGCAGCCGGTGAAGCGAGCTTCACCGCCGACGGCGCCACCATCCCGCCGACCGGATGGGCGATCGCCGAACCATGACATTTGTCATGGCCCACCCATGGATTCCTCACGACCGCCTTCTGACGCCTGTGACTGCACGCCCGCGCGCCTGGCGGCAAGCATGGATGCCATGAAGGCACCCGTGATCGAGGTACGCGACCTGGACCTGAACGAGGCCGTGCGGAACGTCTCGTTCACCGTGGCCGAGGGCGAGGTCTACGCACTGCTGGGCCGGTACGGCTCGGGCAAGACCACCCTCCTGGAAATGCTCGCCGGTCTGCGCCGCCCCACGAGCGGAACCGTCCGGTTCCGGGGCGCGGACCCCTACGACGACCGTGACTCCGCGCGCGCTGGGGTCGTGTGGCGTGACGGTGGCCTGTTCCCAGGGCTGACCGTCACCGAGGTCATCGACACGTGGCGGCGCTGGACCCTCGACCCGATCACCCGCGACGAGGCCCTGCGCCTGGCCCGCCTCACCCACGTCGCCGACGTCCCGTTCGAGCGGCTCACCGCCGGGCAGCGGCGCATGCTCGACCTCGCGCTCGCCCTGGTCGGACGGTCGGACGTCCTGTTCCTCGACGAGCCCACCGCCGGGCTCGACGCAGGCGCCGCCCGCGAGGTGTGGTCCGTGCTGCTCATGCTGGCCGCGGGCGGCGTCAGCGTCGTGATCACCACCCGCGACCCCGACGAGGCGTGCCGCGCCGACCGGGTCGGCATCCTGGATGAGGGCCGATTGGTCACCGCCCGGGACTCCGTCCGGCTCCGCGCCGCCTGACCGGCCGCGCCCCCCGGTCCGCCACCGACCCGCCGCCACCGTGTCGGCCGCATACGCTGGGCGCGTGCAGCCCGGCATCCCGCGTCCCACCGTCATCGCCGCGATCATCGTGGGGATGACGGTGCTGACGATGTCCGGGCTCCTGCTGCCGGCGCTCTGGTACGAGATCGCCGAGCGGCGGGAGGCGGGCCACCTGCTCCTCGCCCTCACCGGCGTCGGCGCCGCGTTCGGCCTCTACGGCCGGCTGCTGTGGCAGAACCTGATGCGCCGCACCGCGCCCGTCCACCGGCTCGGGCTCGCCGCGATCGCGCTGATCTGCTGGGCGCTGCCGCCGCTGCTCGACACCGGCCCCGGCTGGGGCAACGCGCTGCTCGTCCCGGCCGGGCTGATCGCCGTCGTCCTGCCGGTGCGGCAGGCGGTCGCCGTGACGGCGGCGGCGGCCGTCCTGACCCCCGCCTACGGGCTGCTGCTCGGGCTTCCCGCCCTCGGCGTCCTGTACGAGATCGCGGGGGTGCCGCTCGCCGCGTTCTCCGGGTATCTCACGGTCTGGCTGTTCCACGTCGTCCAGGAGCTCCGGGAGGCGCGGGCCGAGCTGGCCCGGTCGGCCGTGGGGGAGGAGCGGCTCCGCTTCGCCCGCGACCTGCACGACGTCCTCGGCCACAGCCTCCAGGCGGTCGCGCTGCGCGCCGAGGTCGCCGAGCGGTTCGTGGAGCGCGACGACGGGCGCGTCCGCAAGGAGCTGACCGAGATCCAGACGATGGCGCGGGACGCCGTCCGGGACGTGCGCGAGGTCGTCCGCGGCTACCGGACGACGTCCCTGCGCACCGAACTGGACGGGATGTCCGCCGTGCTGCGCGCCGCCGGGATCCGGTGCGAACGCCCCGAGGTGTCGCCGTCGCTGCCCGCGCACGTCCACGAGCCGCTCGGCTGGGTCGCCCGCGAGGCGGCCACGAACGTCCTGCGGCACTCCAGCGCCACCTGGTGCGAGATCACCGTCCGGGCCGACCGCGACCGCGTCCGGATGGAGATCGTCAACGACGGCGCCCGGCGCCGCCCCGGCACGGCCGGCAGCGGCCTGGCCGGGCTCGCCGAGCGGATCGGCGCGGCCGGCGGCGAGTTCGGCGCCGGCCCGGCCGGCGACGGGACGTTCCGGGTGACCGCCGCCGTCCCCGCGGCCGCCCCGGCGCGAGCGAAGGGTGAGGCATGATCCGCGTGCTGCTGGCCGACGACCACCTCCTGATCAGGGAGGCGCTCGTCCTGCTGCTGGAGACCGAGGACGGCATCGAGGTCGCCGCCGACGTCGGACGCGGGGACGAGGCCGTCGACCGCGCCCTCGCCCTCAAGCCCGACGTCGCCGTCCTCGACATCGACATGCCCGGCCTGGACGGGCTCGCCGCCGCCGAGCGCCTCGCCCGCGACCTGCCCGGCTGCCGGCTGGTGATCGTCACCGCGCACGGGCGCCCCGGCAACCTGCGCCGCGCCATGGCCGCCGGCGTCCGCGGCTTCCTCGGCAAGGACGCGCCCGGCCGGCGGCTCGCCGAGGTCATCCGGCAGGTCGCCGCCGGCGCCCGCTACATCGACCCGCAGCTCGCCGCCGACGCCCTCGCCGCCGAGGAGTGCCCGCTCACCCCCCGCGAGCTGGACACCCTCCGCGCCGCCGCCGACGGCGCCCCGGTCTCCCGCATCGCCCGCGACCTCGGCCTGTCGGAGGGCACCGTCCGCAACTACCTGTCCGCCGCCGTCACCAAGCTCGGCGCCGCCAACCGCCACGCCGCCGCCCGCACCGCCCGCGACCTCGGCTGGTTCTAGCGGCGGGCTACTACCAGGGAGCCGCGTTTTGTTACTGGGAGCGGGGTGTGGAGGTGTGCGGCGGCCTCGGCGGCCATCGGGCGGGGGACGTGCCGGGCGACCAGGTAGTCGCGGATCGCGGCGCGGTCGGGGAGCGTGATCAGCGGGGCGTCCCAGCGCTCCACCTCGACCTCGCCGAACACCTCGCAGACGCGGTCGGGGGCGTCCTCGGCGTCGAACGGGCCCGGTTCGGGACGCCAGACGGGCGCCAGTTCGGGGCTGTCGTCCCGGCAGGTCGCCGAGGCCAGCAGGAGCCCGCCGGGGGCGAGGACGCGGCGGGCCTCGCGCAGCGCCCGTCCCGGGTCGCCGACGTGCTGGAGCATGTTCACGGCCACGGCGGCGTCGAACGTCCCGTCCCGGAACGGCAGGCGCAGCGCGTCCGCCCGCACCCGCGCGCCCGGGTGGGCGCGCAGCAGGGCCGCGGACGCGTCCAGGCCCACGAGCCGGAGGGGCGGCGGGTGGGGGAGGGCGGCGCTGAGGGCGCCCTCCCCCGAGCCGATGTCCAGGACGAGGGAGGCGCCCGCCCTCAGCAGTTTCGCGGCGATGTGGTCGTGCAGGCTCCGCGCCCCGATCAGGTACTTCCTGACGACCCTGCCGGCGAGGCGGAAAGGCTCAGGGGCGGAGTCGTAACCGGGTTCGAGGGCCATGAAGTGAGTCTGCCCGGTGACACGCCGGGAAAAGCGTTGTCACGCGGTGGCGCCGCCGTCGATGACGAGGTCGTGCCCCACCACGTGGCTGGACGCGTCAGAAGCGAGCCATAGGACGGTCGAGGCGACCTCGGACGTGTCCGCCACGCGTCCTGCCGGGATGGCCGTACGCATGCGGGCCGCCCGGTCGGCTTCGCTCTCGTCCGGCAGGAGCGACATCGGGGTGTCGCTCGCCCCGGGGCTGACGGCGTTGATGCGGACACCGTCGGCGATGTGGTCGAGCGCCGCCGTGCGCGTCAGGGTGCTGACCCCGGCCTTGGACGCCGCGTACGCCGCCATGCCCCGACGCCGCCCGTGCGCGCCGATGTTGGACGAGACGTTGACGATCGTCCCGCCGCCGTGGGTTCGCATATGGGCGATCTCGTGCTTCATCGACAGGAAGACCCCGGTCAGGTTCACCGCGAGGACGCCGCCCCAGGCGTCGGGGTCGAGGTCGGCGACCGGCCCGACCGGGCCGAGGATCCCGGCGTTGTTGACCGCGACGTGCAGGCGGCCGTGGCGTGCGGCCACCGTCTCGACCATGCGGGCGGCGGACGCGGGGTCGGCCACGTCGGCGACCACGGTATCGGCCGTGTCCGGGCCGATCTCCTTGACGGCGTCGGCGAGCGCGGTCACGTCGCGTCCGGCGAGGACGACCGTGGCGCCGTCGCGGGCGAAGGCGCGCGCGACGGCGCGGCCGATGCCGCCCGCGCCGCCGGTGATGAGGACGGTCGTGCCGCTGAAGGCCATGGCTGGGCTCCAATTCTAGATCGATCGGTCTTGAATGAGGGCGAGAAGAAGCCCGGCCGGGTGGCCGGGCGGCGGAAGGGTCAGTCGAACAGGGCGAGCGCCTCGCGCGTCGCGTCCCGGAGGCGGCCCTCGTCGGCGGGGGCGCGGCCGAGGACCCGCATGCCCTGGAACAGCACGAGCAGCAGGCGCGCCAGGGACCGCGGGTCCTTGTCCGGCGGCAGCTCGCCCTGGGCCCGGGCCCGCGTCAGCGCCGACGTCAGTGTCCCCTCCAGGAAGGCCCAGCTCGCCTCGACGAGCCGGGCGGCCTCGGCGTCGCGCGCGGCCAGCTCGACCGCGGTGTTGACCACGAGGCAGCCGCGTCGTGCCTGGTCGCCGACCGATTCCTCGGCGTAGTGCTCGATCAGCGCGCGGACCGCCGGCAGGACGGGACCCGGCTGCGACAGCGCCTCGGCGATCTTCGGATCGGTGTCGCCGAGGTAGCGTTCGAGCGCCTTCAGGTACAGCTCGCGCTTGCCGCCGAACGTCGCGTAGATGCTGGCGCGGGCGATGCCGAGACGCTCCACGAGATCGGCCATGGACGTCGCCTCGTAGCCGCGCTCCCAGAACAGCTCGAGCGCGCGGCGCAGTGCGAGATCGGGGTCGAACTCCTTGGACCGTGCCATGGCGGCACGGTAACCCGTTCAAGAACGAACGGTCAAATATCGGCTCTGCGGGCGGGGACGGCCGGGTGGTCGAGGTCCATGGCGTCCAGCACCGAGCCGTCGGCGGCGAGGGCCTCCACGACCGGCCCCCGGCGGGCGCCCCACACCACGACGACGTGCCCGTGCTCGGGGACGTCCAGGATCCGGGTGCCGACCCGGATCCGCGCCACCTCGGCCGAGGCCCGCAGCCGCGCCTCGTTCACCCACTTGGCACCCCACGGCAGCAGCCGGTTGGAGTTGCGGACGGTCCGGCCCGACCCGTACTTCAGCAGGTGCCGGCCCATCTCCCCGGACGAGCGGCGCGACAGCGGCTCGGCCGGCGCGAACCCGCCCGCGCCGCCCAGCTCCCGCCACTCCCCGTCGCGCTTGTGGAACGTCCAGCCCTCGACGAACGCCGACGCGTCGCCCCACTGATGCAGGAACGTGACAACGGCGACGTCGCCGTCCATGTCGAGTCCGAGCGGAAGGAAGTCCCGTCCCTGCTCGAAGGCGGCGGGAGCGGGAACGGGCAGGCCGTCCCTGAGGAGCCGCATGCACTCCTCGTGCACCTCGTGGTCGTTCATGTTCGGGACCTCTGGATCATGCAGGCAGGACAAAGGGCCCTCCCGCGAGAGGGCCCCCACGTGGCACTCACTCTAGAGGTCCGGCTCGTCTGGTTTCACCCATCTGACGTACTCCCTTTCATGCTTTGCCGAGCACCGTTCACCGGAACGTCGATCAAGGCGGCACGCTGGGTGAACGCCCACGGCGGCGCGGCCGCGGCCCGGCGCGATCGACGTCACACCGTGCGGAGTTGCCGCCAGGCGCGTGAAGCGGGTTAACTGCTGACATGTCCTCCGTACGCCCGTGCCGTGAGCACCGCCCGCCGATGCCGCGGGCCATGCGGCGTACGTGTTGCCGGCGAATGTGTGACCGCTGAGGGCCCCTGCCCGAGCCTCGCGCCCCGAAGCGAGCCCGTCCTCCGCACCCCTGAGTCGCCGATGTTCTTCGAACGCCACCTGCTGAGCCACGCCCCGTTCCCGCCCGGCCGCTCCTAGACGCCCTCTCCGAGCGTCCGCGCGCCGCGCATGCCGTACGCGCATGCCGTGCCGTAGCGCTGCGCTCGCGCGCCCGCTCGCCGTCCCGCCGACCGTCGCCGCTCGTCCGGCGTCCCGTGCCCGCATGGATGTTTTCCTGTGATTCAGATCGAGAAACTAAGAAAAAGCTACCGCGACCGCGGCCGCGAGGTGATCGCCGTCGACGGGGTCGATCTGACCGTCGCCGAGGGCGAGGTCTTCGGCGTGCTCGGACGCAGCGGCGCCGGCAAGAGCACCCTGCTGCGCTGCGTCAACCTCCTCGAACGCCCCGACGCGGGCCGCGTCGTGGTCGGCGGGCAGGACCTGCTCGCGCTGCGCGGCGCCGGGCTGCGCCGCGCCCGCCAGGGCATCGGCATGATCCACCAGCACTTCGGCCTGCTCGGCAGCCGGACGGTCGCCGGGAACGTCGCGTTCCCGCTGGAGGTCATGGGCGTCCCGCGCGCGGAGCGGGCCCGGCGCGTCGCCGAACTGCTGGACCTGGTCGGGCTCGACGAGCACGCGAAGGCGTACCCGGCGCAGATCTCCGGCGGGCAGAAGCAGCGCGTCGGCATCGCCCGCGCCCTCGCCGGACGTCCCAAGGTGCTGCTGTCGGACGAGGCCACGTCCGCGCTCGACCCGGAGACGACCGCGTCGATCCTGGAGCTGCTGCGCGACCTCAACCGGCGGCTCGGCCTCACGGTCCTGCTGATCACCCACGAGATGGACGTGGTGAAGCGCATCTGCGACTCGGCCGCGGTCATGCGGGACGGCCGGATCACCGAGTCCGGGCCGGTGAACCGGCTGCTCGCGCGGCCGGGCTCGGAGCTGGCGCGGGACCTGTTCCCGCTGCCGCCGGCCGAGCCCCGCGACGGGTGGACGCTCATCGAGGTCACCTTCACCGGCGGCACCACCGACGAGCCGTTCGTGTCGGCCCTCGCCCGCAAGTACTCGCTCGACGTGAACATCCTCGGCGGCGCGGTGGAGACGGTCGGCGGCGAGCGCGTCGGACGCCTCCAGCTCGAACTGCCCGGCGACCCGGACACGAACGCCGCGCAGCTGGCCTTCCTCCGCGACTCCGGCCTGACCGTCGACGTCAGAACCCCCACCGCGGCCGGCCCGGCCGAGACGGCCGACTCCACCGCCGCGGCACCCGCCACCACGAAGTCCGCTGACGACGCGAGTCGGGAGGATGTGCGATGACCTGGGACGAAGTCGCCCCGCTGCTGTGGCCCGCCACGGTCGACACCCTCTACATGACGGGCGTCGCCACCCTGTTCACGGTCGTGCTCGGCCTGCCGCTCGGCGTGCTGCTGGTGGTCACCGAGCGCGGCGGGCTGCTGCCCGCGCAGCCGGTGAACCGGGCGCTCGGCGTGGTCGTCGACATCGGCCGGTCCCTGCCGTTCCTGATCCTGATGGTGGCGATCATCCCGTTCACCCGGATCGTCGTCGGCACCAGCATCGGCAACGCCGCCGCGATCGTCCCGCTGACGATCGGCGCGATCCCGTTCTACGCGCGGCTCGTCGAGATCGCGCTCCGCGAGGTCGACTCGGGCGTGGTCGCCGCGGCGGACGCGATGGGCGCCACCCGCCGGGAGATCGTCGGCAAGGTCATGCTGCGCGAGGCGCGGCCGGGCCTGGTGTCCGGGCTGACCGTCACCGTCATCGCGCTGATCGGCTACACGGCCATGGCCGGGACGGTCGGCGGCGGCGGGCTCGGCAACCTCGCCGTCGTCTACGGCTACGAGCGCTTCGAGACCAAGGTCATGGTCGCGACCGTCGTGCTGCTCGT
Source organism: Actinomadura chokoriensis (assembly GCF_039529475.1). Taxonomy (NCBI): domain Bacteria; kingdom Bacillati; phylum Actinomycetota; class Actinomycetes; order Streptosporangiales; family Thermomonosporaceae; genus Actinomadura; species Actinomadura chokoriensis. The sequence goes on from NZ_BAAAMW010000018.1 coordinate 41,075, forward strand.
CGTCATCGTCCTGCTCGTCCAGGCCGCGGGGGACCTCGTCGCCCGCCGCCTGAACCACCGCTAACCCACAGAAAGGCACTTGTCGTGCTTCGCAAGATCACTGTCGCGCTGGCCTCCGTCGGTCTCCTCGTGGGGCTCACCGCGTGCGGGAGCTCGGAGGCGTCCGACGATCCGGACGCCCCGCTGAAGGTCGCGGTCAACCCCGTCCCGCACGGCGACATCCTCGCCTACGTCAAGGACAATCTGGCCGCGAAGGCCGGGCTCAAGATCGAGATCGTGACGTTCAACGACTACCAGCAGCCGAACACCGCGCTGAAGGAGAAGCAGGTCACGGCGAACTACTTCCAGCACGTGCCGTTCATGGAGGAGTTCGAGAAGCAGACGGGGACGAAGCTGACGTTCGTCGCGCCCGTCCACCTCGAGCCGCTCGGCGTGTACTCGAAGAAGGTGAAGAACCTGCAGGACGTCCCGCAGGGCGCGGAGGTCGCCGTCCCGAACGACCCGGCCAACGAGGGCCGCGCGCTGAAGCTGCTCGCCGCCAACGGGCTGCTCACGCTGAAGCCGGACGCGCCGGCGACCGCGACCCCGCGCGACATCGCGACCAACCCGAAGAACCTGAAGTTCAAGCCGGTCAAGGCGGCGCAGCTGCCCCGGTCGCTGGACGACGTGGACCTGTCGGTCATCAACGGCAACTACGCCATCGAGGCCGGTCTCGCGCCGAACAAGGACGCGCTCGCCGCCGAGAAGGCCGAGGGCAACCCGTACGCCAACGGGATCGTCACCCTGCCGGAGAACAAGGACGACGCGCGCGTGAAGAAGCTCGTCCAGCTGCTGCAGGGCCCCGAGGTGAAGAAGTTCGTCGAGGACAAGTACAAGGGCTCGGTGCTGATCGCCTCCTGACGCACCGGTCTCCGTCCGGACGGCGCCCCGCCGCGATGCGCCGTCCGGACGGAATCCCGCGCGGTTTGTCCGCAGGTCCTGATAGGACATGTGCCGACGAACTCGCAAAAGGGGACCCATGGGTATCTACCAGCACCTTGAGGAATACGCCGGCCTGCCGGTGCAGACGTTCAACGAGGACACCCGGCCGGAGGACGAGGGCGCCGGAGCCGTCGATCCGAAGGTCGCGGAGGGCCTGCCGGCGGCGGGCGAGGCCGCCTGGTTCGTCGGCACGTCCTTCGACGAGGAGGACTTCGGCGACGTCTTCGCGCGGTTCCTCCGGGCGGTCGACACGACCGAGGTCACCGCGCTGATCATCGGCTACTGGGGCGCGGAGTACGACAGCGGGGCCGCCGACCCGGTGGCGCTGCTCACCGAGGCGGCCGCGTCCTTCCCGAAGCTGCGGTCCCTGTTCCTCGGCGACATCACCGGCGAGGAGTCGGAGATCTCCTGGATCGAGCACTCCGACATCACGCCGCTGTTCGCCGCGTTCCCCGGCCTGGAGCGCTTCGAGGTGCGCGGTTCGCAGGGTCTCGTGACCGACCCGATCAAGAGCGACGCGCTCAAGGTGCTGCGGTTCGAGTCGGGCGGGCTGCCCGCCGCGATCGTCCGGGCCGTGGGGGCGAGCGAGCTGCCGAACCTGGAGCACCTCGACCTGTGGCTCGGCGAGGACAACTACGGCGGCGACGCGACGGTCGCCGACCTCGCGCCGCTGCTCAGCGGCGAGCGGCTGCCGGCCCTGCGCCACCTCGGCCTGGAGGACAGCGAGATCCAGGACGAGATCGCCGCCGCCGTCGCGGGCGCGCCCGTCGTGGCGCGCCTGGAGTCGCTCAGCCTCGCGATGGGGGTCCTCACCGACCAGGGCGCCGAGGCGCTGCTGGCCGGGCAGCCGCTCACCCACCTGCGCAAGCTCGACCTGCACCACCACTTCCTCTCGGACGCGATGATCGAGCGGGTGAAGGCGGCGCTGCCCGGCGTCGAGGTCGACCTCGGCGACCAGGAGAAGCCGGACGGCGACTGGCGCTTCATCGCGGTCTCCGAATGAACGACGAGCGCCTCTCGACGTTCGCCGGGCTCCCCGTCCACGCCTTCGACGGGGACCCGGAGGGCGGCCCGCTCCCCGCGCCCGGGGAGGCCGCCTGGGGGATCTACCACCACGTCCACGACAACGGCGTGTGGGGGGCCGAGGTCCCGGAGAACTTCGACCGGTTCCTCCGCGAGGTCGACACGACGCAGGTCACGCACCTCGTCATCGGCTTCTGGGGGTTCGACTGCAGCGAGTTCGACCCGGTGGAGCGGCTGGTGGACGCCGCCGCCCGCCTGCCCCGCCTCCGGGCGCTGTTCCTCGGCGACATACGCGACTGGGACCTGCACCTCTCGTGGATCAAGCACACCGACGTGTCGCCGCTGTTCGAGGCGTTCCCGGAACTGGAGCACTTCGAGGTCCGCGGTTCGGACGGGCTGTCGTTCGCGCCGCTGACCGGTGACGCCGGCGCGCGGCTGCGGACGCTGCGGTTCGAGGCGGCCATGCTGCCCGCCGAGATCGTCCGGTCGGTGGCGGACAGCGATCTGCCGGGGCTGCGCCACCTCGACCTGTGGATGGGCGGCGTCCCGGTGGACGGGCCCGCCTTCCTCGACGACCTCGCGCCGATCCTCGCGGGGGAGCGGCTGCCGGCGCTGCGCCGGCTCGGACTGGAGAACGCCGCCCGCCACGACCGGATCGCCGAGGCCGTGGCGGACGCGCCCGTCGTCGCGCGGCTGGAGTCGCTGAGCCTCGCGCTCGGCACGCTCACCGACGCGGGCGCGGAGGCGCTGCTGTCCGGCCGTCCGCTCGGCCACCTCGCCGAACTCGACCTGCACCACCACTACCTGACCGAGGAGATGGGCGCGCGGGTGCGGGACGCGCTGCCGGGCGTCCGGGTGAACCTGGACGATCCGCAGGGCCGTCCCGAATGGCTGAAGCCCGAGTGGCTCCGGTTCGATTTCGACATGAGCGGCTCCTACATCGCGGTCGCCGAATGAGCCTCGTCGTGGTGGGGACGCCCGGCGACCGGCGCCCCGCGCTGTTCGCGGCGGCGTGCCGGTCCGCCGGGCTGCCCGAGCCGCGGCTCGTCCCGTGGACGGACGTGCTGCGCGGCATGCCCCTCGACGCGCGGGCGGGCGACGTCGTGCGCATCGACTCGCCTGGGGAGGACGGCGCGGCCGACGCGCTGCTGCGCGGCCCCGGCGACCCTTCCCGGGTGGGCGGCGGCGCACGCTGGTACCGGACGTTCACGGCGGCCCTGCGGCGGCTGTCCGCGGAGGCGTCGGCGGCAGGGGCGCGGGTCCTCGGCGACGTCGAGGAGATCGCGGTCATGTTCGACAAGCGGCTGACCCACGCGCGCCTCCAGGCCGCGGGGGTGCCCGTTCCGGCCGCGCTAGCGGGAATCGACTCCTACGGGGCGCTCCGGTCCCGGATGGACGAGTCGGGGGAGCGCCGGGTGTTCGTCAAGCCGGCGCACGGCTCGTCCGCGTCCGGGGTGGTCGCCCTGCAGACCGCGCCGGGCGGCCGGGTGCGGGCCGTGACCTCGGCGTCCATGACGGGCGGCCGGTTGTTCAACTCGCTGCGCGTGCGCTCCTACGAGACCGAGGAGGAGGTCGCGGCGCTGGTCGGCCTGCTCGCACCGGACGGCCTGCACGTGGAGCGGTGGCTGCCCAAGGCCACACTGGACGGCCGCGTGTTCGACCTGCGGGTCGTCGTCATCGGCGGCGAACCCACGCACGCGGTCGTCCGGACGAGCCGCACACCGATGACCAACCTGCATCTGGGCGGAGCCAGGGGAGACCTGGAGGCCGTGCGGCGCGCGCTCGGCGAGGACCGGTGGCGGCGCGCACTCGACGTGTGCGCGCGGGCCGCAGCCTGCTTCCCGGGCAGTCAGATGGTCGGCGTCGACCTGCTGGTCGGGGCCGGCCTGAACCGGTTCGCGGTGTGCGAGGTCAACGCGTTCGGTGACCTGCTCCCCAGGCTGACCGGTCTGCCTGGTAGTCCCGCCGAGGGGCTCGACACCTACGCCGCGCAGGTCGGGTTGCTGCAATGCACGATATGAACGCGATCATCGGCAGCCACGATCTGCTGCTGGTGACGCTCGACACGCTGCGCTATGACGTGGCCGCCGAACTGGCCGCCTCCGGAGAGACGCCCACGCTGACCGGCCTGCTGCCGGGGGGCGCCTGGGAGCGGCGGCACACGCCGGGCAGCTTCACCTACGCCGCGCATGCCGCGATGCTGGCCGGGTTCATGCCGACGCCCGCGTCCCCTGGGCCGCACCCTCGCCTCTTCGCGGGAGCGTTCCCGGGGAGCGAGACGACCGCGTCCGGTACGTGGACGTTCGACGCCGCCGACCTGCCCTCCGGGCTCGCCGCCGCCGGGTACCACACGGTGTGCGTGGGCGGCGTCGGGTTCTTCAACAAGCTGACGCCGCTCGGGTCGGCGCTGCCGTCGCTGTTCGCCGAGAGCCACTGGGAACGCGAATTCGGCGTGACCGACCCTGAGGCCCTGCCCAACCAGATCGACCGCGTCGCCCAGATCATGGGGCGGCTGCCCTCCGATCGGCGGCTGTTCCTGCTGGTGAACGTCGCGTCCCTGCACCAGCCCAACTGGTTCTACCTGCCCGATGCCACGCGGGCGGACGGGGACACGCGGGCCAGCCACGCCGCCGCCCTCCGCCACGTCGATGCCCACATCGGCCGCCTGTTCGCACTGATGCGCCGCCCGTGCTTCGTCATCGTCTGCTCCGACCATGGGACGGCCTACGGCGAAGACGGCCACACCGGGCACCGCATCGGCCACGAGGTCGTCTGGACCGTTCCGTACGGGGAGTTCGTTCTGCCGTGAAGCCTTACCAGGGATACGTGTACGCGTACCCGCACAAGACCGCCTACCGTCCGCTGGAACCTTCCCCTCCGCTGAGCGATGTGTGGGCCGGGGAGTCGCTGGATTCGCTCTTCCTCTACCTCCACGTCCCCTTCTGCGAGATGCGGTGCGGCTTCTGCAACCTCTTCACCCGCACTGGCGCACCCGAAGAACTGACCCGTGCCTACCTGGACGCCCTCGACCGGCAGGCGACCGCCGTGCTCGACGCACTGGACGCTCCCGTCTTCGCCACGGCCGCGTTCGGCGGCGGCACACCCACCTACTTCACCGCGCCCGAACTGGAACGCCTCTGCGACATCGCAGGACGGTTCCGGGGGTTCGGCTCCATCCCGCTCGGCGTGGAGACGTCGCCGGCGACCGCCACCACCGACCGGCTGACCGTCCTCGCCGAACGCGGAACCACCCGGATCTCCATCGGCGTGCAGAGCTTCCTGGACGACGAGGCGCGCGCGGCCGTCCGGCCCCAGAAACGCGCCGAAGTGGAGGCCGCGCTGGACCGCATCCGTGCCGTGGGCTTCCCGACCCTCAACATCGACCTCATCTACGGCATCGACGGCCAGACGGCCGCGACATGGATGCATTCCCTGGACGCCGCTCTCGCGTGGTGCCCGGAGGAGATCTACCTGTATCCGCTGTACGTCCGTCCGCTGACCGGTCTGGGACGGCGCGCCCAAGACTGGGACGACCAGCGCCTCACCCTCTACCGCATCGGCCGTGACCACCTCCTGGCCGAGGGCTACGAGCAGGTGTCGATGCGGATGTTCCGGCGGCAGGGAGACGCCGCCAACGGCACCGAGTACTGCTGCCAGACCGACGGCATGGTCGGCCTGGGGTGCGGGGCGCGTTCCTACACGTCCTCACTGCACTACTCGTTCGAGTACGCGGTCGGCGCGAGCCAGGTGCGCTCCATCATCGACTCGTATGTGAGCGAGACCGACTTCACGACCGCCCGCGTGGGCTTTTCCCTGGACGGTGACGAACAACGCCGTCGCCATTTGGTCCAGTCGCTTCTCCAGGCGGCGGGCGTCGACCGAGCCGCGTACCGCGCGCGCTTCGGCACGGACCCGCTGGACGACTTCGCCGCCGTTCTCGCACCGTTCGGGGAGCGCGGCTGGCTGGAGACGTCCGACACCGTCCTGCGGCTGACGCCGGAGGGGCTCGCCTACTCCGACGCCATCGGCCCCGCGCTCTTCTCGTCACGCGTCCAGAGCCTCATGGACGCCTACGAGGCCCGCTGATGGACCACCTCACGATCCTCTACCGGGGCCCGCTGGCGAGCTGCGACTACGACTGCCCCTACTGCCCGTTCGCCAAGCGCCGCGATACACCGACCCAGCTACGGGCCGACCGTGCCGCGCTGGAGCGCTTCACCGCATGGGTCGCCGCCTGCGAGCATCCGGTCTCCGTCCTGTTCACGCCGTGGGGCGAGGGGCTGGTGCGCTCCTGGTACCGGCAGGCGCTGACGACGCTGAGCCACCTGCCGCACGTCGAACGGGTCGCGATCCAGACCAACCTCAGCCACCGCGTGTCCTGGACGGCCGATGCCGACCTCACCCGGCTCGCGCTGTGGGCGACCTACCATCCGGGCCAGGTCCCCTACGAACGCTTCCTCGGCAAGTGCCGCGACCTGGCCGACCGCGGCGTCCGCTTCAGCGTCGGGATCGTCGGGCAGCCCGACCACCTCGACGCCGCCCGACGCCTGCGCGCCGACCTGCCCGCCGGCACGTACCTGTGGGTCAACGCCGCCGAAGGCCGCGTCTACGACGACGCCGAGGCCGCCTCCTGGACGGAGATCGACCCGCTGTTCCCGCTCAGCCGCCGCCCGCACGCCAGCCGCGGGCTCCCGTGCCGGACGGGTGAGACGGTGGTGTCGGTGGACGGCGACGGCACGGTGCGCCGCTGCCACTTCGTCCCGTCCGTCTTGGGCAACCTCTACGACGGGACGTTCCGCGACGCCCTGGCCCCGCGCCCTTGCCCTCTGGACACCTGCGACTGCCACATCGGCTACGTCCACTTGGAACCCTTGGGCCTCTACGAAACCTTCACCAACGGCATCCTGGAGCGAATCCCCACCCTCCGGGCCCTCACCCAGGCCTCCAACAAACCAACCACCCCGTCTCCCTTTCGTTGATCTGCGGCGTGTTGTTGTTATGAGCGCGCCGGAAGCAACAACACGCCGCAGATCAACGAAACCGGTGAGCCCTGGTGGGCGTCGCGCTCGATCGCGGAGGCTGCCGGGCTGATCGGTGTTTGACCGAGGGTGGTCACTCCGGCGGAGTTTCGTGATGCGGCAGGTGGCGAGAGACGGGAACGGGGTACGGCAGGAGCCGGACACCGGAGTGCGAGCGGAGGCCGTGCAGGGCGGGCGCTGAGAGCGCATGCTTGCGTTGGCCGGCGAACTTAGGCGGTTCCGTGGAACATCGACATCGACCCCGTTGCGTCCTCGCGCTGGAACCGGTCGAGGGCGCGGTGCGCGCCGCGCGCGACACGGTCCGCGCGGCGCTGGAGGGCTGGAACCGCCAGGACGTCCACGGCGACGTCGAACTCATCACGAGCGAACTGGTCACGAACGCGATCCGCCATGCGAACTCGGTCACGCTCGTCCTGTACCTGCCCGACGACAAGACCGCGATGGTGGAGGTGTGGGACGACAACCCGGAGGGGCCGTCCGTGCCCATCGTCGACGCGCAGGCCGAGGGCGGCCGGGGCCTCCTGCTCGTCGGCGCCCTGTCGAACTCGTGGGGCTGGCGCGCCACCGCCGGCGGCAAGGTCACCTGGGCGCAGGCCCCGGCGCCCGGGTGACGGCGGGCGTCCCTTGGTGACTGGGGAAGTGCGACCAAGGGACGCCCGCGGGCTCAGGTCTGCTTCTCGGGGGCGTAGTCGGCCTCGTCCACACCGAACGTCCAGGCGACGCCCGCGCGCGCGGTGCGGGTGCCGGGCGGGACGCGCAGGTAGTAGGTGCGATGCGTCCCGTCGGGCTCGGGCGTGGAGTTGACGACCTCCACCATGACCACGGGCTCGTCGCCGGGAAGGTCGATCGACCACAGGACGCCCGTCTCGTCGCGGTGCAGGGGGCGCGCACCCGTTTCGGCCAGGTAGCGGTCGTATCCGAAGATCTCCAGCATCACCCGGCGCAGCTCGGCGTTCGCCTCCGACGAGATGCGGGCCGCGGTCAGGTCGGTCAGTGAGGAGACGAAATCGGGCGGGATGGGCATGCCGCGCCAGGCGTGCAGCGCGAACCCGTCCGGATACGCCAGCGCGGGGCCGTCGCCCCGGTGCAGCCGTCCGGGCTCGTCCCGGTGCAGCTCGCTGGGACGTTCCGACAGGATCACCAGCCGCTCGTAGGGCCACCACCAGCCCGCCGAACGGGCGGCCTCGGCGAGCCCGGCGAGCGGGCCGTCCAGCCGTCCGAGCGACTCGAACAGCGCCAGCCACGGCGCGTCGTGCTGGCCGAGGACCGCGTCCAGGGCGGCGGCGCGCAGGAGCGACGCGACGCGCTCCTGGTCGGGGGCGGGGGAGAGGTTCCCGGCCGCGAGGGAGCGGGTGTGGGCCTGCTCCCCGACGGCGGCGCGGACCCTCGTCACCAGCGACTGGACCTGGGTCCAGAGCAGGCCCCCGGTGTCGGCCCAGGTGCGCGGCCACTGCTCCGGCCCCTGTTCGGAGCAGGCCGCCGCGCGTTCCGCCTCCCAGGGGCGGGTCCGCACGTCCGCGAGGACGCTCCGGCCCGCGGTTCCGTCGCCCTGATCGGCGCGGGCTTGCCCGACCAGGTCGCCGAGCCCGGCCTCCTCCAGGGCGCCGCCGTGCCCCGCCAGGACGGCCGCCGCGACGGCGCCGCGCGCGGGGGACGGAACCCAGAGGTACCGCTCCGGGGCATCCAGGCCCGCGGCCGCGTAGGCCGCGGCCACGCCCGCCTCGGCGCGGGCGCGGTCGGCGGGGCCGGTGCCGAACGCAGCCGACTGCCAGTCGCCGACCACGTAGTGGGTCTCGCGTACCGTTCCGGTGAGCATCCCGTCCCCCTAGTCGGCCACGACGCGGACGGCGCCGGGCACGTACTCGCGCTGGCGGATCACCCGGTACCACCCCTTGGGCAGCGTGATCGCCGCGTGCTCCTCGTGGACCAGCCGCCCGCCGGACGGCAGGTGCAGGTGGTCGGGGGAGAGCGGGTCGGGGACGCGCAGCAGCGAGCCGGGCGCGGACAGCGCGTGCGCGTGCCCGGTCGCCTCCCCGAGCGCCAGCACCATGCGGCCGCGGCCGTCGCGCGGGGCCGGCGGCAGGTCGCGGACGGCCCGCGGGACGGCCTCCTCGGGCACGGGCAGGATCAGGATGTCTCCCTGTCGGTACATGCGGCGAACGTAACCTCCGCCACCGACAAAATGCGGAACCGCGAGAAGCCCCAGGTCGGCGCGGTAGAGGGGCGTCAGAAGCCCCGGGTGCGGCGGGCCGCCGGGCGGGCCCACCGGCCGGATCCGCCGAGGCCCACGTGCTGGAAGGCGCGGACGAACTCGCCGCCGAGGTTCACGCCGGCGCCGAGCGCCAGCGCCACCGAGACGGCCCCGATGAGGCTCAGCACCCCCGTGTTCGGCGAGCCGGTGTTGAGCTCGACCATGCCGCGGTAGAGCGCCGTCCCCGGCAGGAGTGGGCCGATGGCGGGCACGACGAACGGCATGACCGGCTGGTTGTGCCGCCGGGCCAGCCAGTTCGCCAGGACGCCGACCACGATCGCCGCGATCGCCGCCGCCAGCACGGGCGGAACGTCCCACCCCCGCGCGAGGACGTACAGCACCCAGATCAGCGCTCCGCCCAGGGCCGCGGCCGTGAGGACGTACCTCGGCGCGGCGAGGGAGATCGCGAACGTCACCGAGATGGCGGCGGCCGCGATGACCGCGACCGGCCGCAGCTCCGCCGCCGGTGTGGGCAGGTGCTTGACGTCGATCGGCACGCCCAGGTTGACCGCGAGGTAGACGATCGCGCCGAGCCCGGCGACGATCGCGGCGATCATGAAGAAGACCTCCAGCACCCGGGCCCCGGCGCTGACCAGGTCGCCGGTGATGCCGTCCTGGATGCTGGCGACGAGCGGGCGCCCGGGCAGCAGCGCCAGGATCGCCCCGGTGACGATCGTGGCGGCGTGCCCCGGGTTGCCCATGGCCACCACCAGGGCCGCGGCGCCGGCGCCTATCGCGGCGGCGACCGTCAGCTGGAAGAACTCCGCGATGCCGCGCCGTGCGAGCGCGGCGGCGGTGCGGTCGCCGAGCAGCGTGGCGATGAACGCGGTGGTCGCCACGAGCGGACCGCCACCGGACAGGACACTGCCGGACGCCGCGATGAGCCCCAGCGACACGACCATGAGCCAGGCCGGGTACGGGGCGCGGCCCGCCTTGATCTCCTTGAGCCGGTTGTGCGCCTCGTCCAGTTCCAGCATGCCGATGGAGGCGTCCTGGACGAGCTGGTGCAGCGCGGTGAGCCGCCAGTAGGCGGGGGTGCGGCGCCGGATGGCGCGCGTCCCCGTCATGGGCGGCGCACCCTTCCCCGGGTGGGCGGAGACCAGAAGGCTGGTCAGTGTGACCTGCACCTCGCAGCGGGGAAGCTCATAGGCCACGGCCAAGCTGAGCATCGCCTCGTTGACGCGTTCCGTGGTCTCGCCACTGGCCAGCAGGAGCTCGCCCACGCGCAGCACGAGGTCGACCGCTCGGGGGTCGACGGTTTCACCGGGTTCTTCTTCGGGCGGTTCCGGGGGAGACCCGTCCATCAGGACCTGCCATGTCCGCCGCAAGCGTTCGGCCGCGCGCATCCCCCCGCTCGTGCCCCCTTTCCCGCCTTGTCGCCCTTGTCGCCGATCTTGCTTGGCAGGCTACCCACGGCCTGCCTGCTCCAACGTCCCGGCTCCCTACCCGGTTGTCCACAGAACGCGATTCTGGTGCGGGCTCTTCCGCGGCGCTGGTACGAAGGACGCATGAGCACTCCAGACGGGCTACGGGACGATGCCGAGCGGTGCCTGCGCGCCCTCGCCGGCGACCACGCGCGCCTCCGCGACGACCAGTGGACGGCGATCCGCGCGCTCGTCGTCGAGCGGCGCCGGGCCCTGGTCGTGCAGCGCACCGGCTGGGGCAAGTCCGCCGTCTACTTCGTGGCGACCCGGCTGCTGCGCGAGCGCGGCGCCGGCCCGACCGTGATCGTCTCGCCGCTGCTGGCGCTGATGCGCAACCAGATCGAGGCCGCCGACCGGGCCGGCATCCACGCCCGCACGATCAACTCGTCCAACACCGACGACTGGGACCAGATCTTCGCCGAGGTCGAGCAGGGCGCGGTGGACGTCCTGCTCGTCAGCCCGGAGCGGCTCAACAACCCCGACTTCCGCGACCTCGTCCTGCCCAAGCTCGCCGCCGGCGCCGGGCTGGTCGTCGTCGACGAGGCGCACTGCATCTCCGACTGGGGCCACGACTTCCGCCCCGACTACCGGCGGCTGCGCACCCTCCTCGCCGACCTGCCGCCCGGCATCCCGGTGCTCGCCACCACCGCGACCGCCAACGCCCGCGTCACCCAGGACGTCGCCGAGCAGCTCGCCGGCGACGACGCCCTCGTCCTGCGCGGCCCCCTCGAACGCGAGTCCCTGCACCTCGCCGTCGTCACCCTCCCGACCGCCGAGCAGCGCATCGCCTGGCTGGCGGAGCACCTCGCCGACCTGCCGGGCTCCGGCATCATCTACACGCTCACCGTCGCCGCCGCCCACGAGATCACCGGCCACCTCCGCGACCGCGGCCACGAGGTCGCCGCCTACTCCGGCCAGACCGAGCAGGCCGAACGCCTCCGCGCCGAGCAGGACCTCCAGGACAACAAGCTCAAGGCCCTCGTCGCCACCAGCGCCCTCGGCATGGGCTTCGACAAACCCGACCTCGGGTTCATCGTCCACGTCGGCGCCCCGCAGTCGCCGGTGGCCTACTACCAGCAGATCGGACGCGCCGGGCGCGGCGTCGACCGGGCCGAGGTCATCCTGCTCCCGGGCCGCGAAGACCGCGACATCTGGGCCTACTTCGCCAGCCTGGCCTTCCCGCCGGAGCCCACCGTCCGCGCCACCCTGGAGGTCCTCGAAACGGCCGACCGCCCGCTGTCCACCGGCGCCCTCGAACCGATGGTCGACCTGACCCGGTCCCGCCTGGAGATGATGCTCAAGGTCCTCGACGTGGACGGCGCGGCCCGCCGCGTCAAGGGCGGCTGGACGTCCACCGGCGAACCCTGGCCCTACGACCGCGAACGCTACGAGCGCGTCACCGCCGAACGCCGCCGCGAACAGCAGGCGATGCTCGACTACATCGCGACCCCGTCCTGCCGCGAGGAGTACCTGCGCCGCCAACTGGACGACCCGGACGCCGCCCCCTGCGGCCGCTGCGACAACTGCACCGGCCGCCACTGGCCGACCGACGTCACCCGGGAGAGCACCGCCCAGGCCCGCGACCGCCTGCACCGCCCCGGCGTCGACATCGCCCCACGCCGCATGTGGCCCACCGGCGTCAAGGACGACCTCGGCGTCTCCGGCCGCATCAAACCCGACCTCCAGGCCGAGACCGGCCGCGCCCTGGGCCGCCTCACCGACATCGGCTGGGGCAACCGCCTCCGCGAACTGTTCGCGGCCCCCGACACCGACGTCCCCGCCGACCTGGTCGACGCCGTCGTCAAGGTCCTGGCGGCCTGGGACTGGCCGGCCCGCCCCACGGCGGTGGTGACGATCGGGTCCCGCTCCCGCCCCCGCCTGGTGACGACCTTCGGCCGGCGCATAGCCCAGATAGGCCGCCTGACCTACCTGGGCGAACTGACCCCTCTGGGCGACCCCGCCCCCCGCCGCCACAACAGCGCCCAGCGCCTCCGCTCCGTCTGGCACACCCTCGCCGTCCCCGAAGACCTGGCCACGGCCCTCCGCACCACCCCAGGCCCCATCCTCCTGGTAGACGACCGCATAGAGACCGGCTGGACCATGACAGTGGCCACCCGCCTCCTCAAGGAAGCAGGCGCCGAAACGATCCTCCCCCTAACCCTCGCAACCCCCAGCTGACGAACCCCGCGGACTCCGGCCGCCGGGGGCCTGCCGAACTGGAGTCCGCCCAGCTCAGGAGACATACCGCCGGGGCGTAGTGTGGTGCGCGATATCGACCACGCCGCCAGCGCCTGCGGTCGTCGGGCGGCTTTCCCGGCAACGGCATCATCAGCGACTCGGGTCGATCGCCGAACCCGCACCGGCTCCCGGTGCCTCGGACCGGCTCCGTCGCGGGCAGCGGTGGGGGCGGCCTTAGACACACTCGTCTCAGCCGCCGCCGTGGGCGTTCGGCATGTGATCCGCCCATCGCCGAAGGCGGCCGGCAGGTGGCGACGTGGCGTGGGCGGACGGAGCGCGGCTACTCGGCAGGCGTGTAAGTGGTCTGGGAGAAGGCGCCCTTGGTGAAGGCGAGGATCTTGGCCGGACGCACCGCGAAGACCAGCGCGACACCCCCATCGGCATGGGAGAAGCCTTCCTCGGTCGCTCGGAACTGCCATTGGCCGTCCCACTTGCCTGCCCAGGCGGCGGCGAGCCGTTCGAGGACGGCGCGCTCGGTGACACGCTCGGCGACGCCCTCGACGACCACATCGAGCCCCTCGTCCCACCGGCTGCAGCCGGTGGTCAGGGCCACCCGCGGGTTGCCGTCGAGGTTCACGGCCTTCTGCTCCTCGGGACCTGTCGTGAAGTAGAGCGCCTCATCGAGCCACACGGCCACGAGGGGCGTCACATGGGGGCGCCCGTCGGAGCGGACGGTCGTGATCCAGGACAGTTGCGCGGACTCCAGCGCCTCCCGGGTCGTCGCCCAGGGCACCGCTCGGGCAGCGGGAGCGCTGAAACGCTCGTCGAGCCGGGACATGGGTTCCTTCATGATCACTCCGATCGGTCGTGTGTGGACGAGAAGTCGCCGACGATGCGGTCGATACGGGACGCCGCCGCCATGTCGGGAGTGAAACGGTTGCGCATCACCGCGACGGCCACGCCGGAGTCGATGTCGGCGTAGGCGGCCGAGCCGTTCATGCCGACCATGCCGAGAGTCGATCCGGACCGGGTGAGGACGCCGCCGGGACGGAAGGTGCTGAAACCAAAGGCCCACGTCGCCGCCACGCCCATGACCTCGTCCATGCCCTCGTAGTGCACTGCGGCCATATCGGCGAGGCGAGCGGGCGAGACCAATCCGACCCCGTCGGCATGGCCCAGGAGGGCGGCGTAGACACGGGCCGCGCCACGCGCGGTCATGGTGCCGCCCGAGGGAATGTCCGAGCGCAGGACCTCGGCCCGATTGGCGAAGCGGGCATCAGGCCGGATACCCGGCGGAACAGCCTTGTCCTGCGGCGACCCTGGCTCTGGTTCGCCCGGAGGTTCACCGGTTGCTTCCTGATGTGCCACCCGATCCAGCAGGGTCTCGGGCACGCCAAAGTGGACTTCGTCCTCAACACCGAGCGGACGCGTGACGGCCTCCCGGAGCCACCACGCAAGGCCATGCCCCGTCGCCCGCCGCACGATCTCACCAAGCAGGAAGCCGAACGTCTGCGCGTGGTAGCCGAAGCGTGTCCCCGGTTCCCACCACGGCCTGGACGCGGCGAGCACCGCGCACATGTGCTCCCAGTCGCACAGATCCTCAACCGTGGTGCCGTAAGGCGGCGCAGGGACACCCGCGGTGTGCATCAGGACGTGGCGGAGCGTAACCCCACCCTTCCCATGGACGCCGAACTCCGGCCAGACATCGACCACCCGCATGTCGTACGCGAGTTCCCCGCGCTCCACGAGCACATGAGCCACCACCGACGCGATCCCCTTGGCAGTGGACGCCGCGTAGAAAAGCGTGTCCGCCGCAACGGCCCGCCCAGATGAACGATCAGCTACGCCGGCGACGACGTCCGCAACCACCCGCCCCCGCTCCAAGACCGCGACCTGCAGCCCGACCTCGCCCCCCGAAGCCACCAACTCATCGACCAGGCCCTGAACACGCCCTTGCAGCGACCTCACAATCCACCCCCACCCCTAATACGCGACACCAAGAAACCCATCACGCAAGCCCCACCCCCGAACCCAAGGAGCCCCGCCACCCACACACCCACCGGCCCCATGCCCGACCCTCGCGTCCCTCCACCTCCACGTCCCCCAGCACACTGCCCTGTGCCCGCGCTGCCCCGAGCCGCGCTGGCCCGAGCCCCGCTGGCCCGCGCTGCGCCGAGGGGCATGCGCCACGAAGGGGGCGTGCCACGGTGGGCGTGTGCCACGGGCTTTCGTGTTGGACGTGCGCGGTTGCATTGCCAAGGGCGCCGTCCCGCGCTGTCCCGGGCCTGGGCTGGTCCGCGCTGTGCCAGGGGCATGCGCCGCGAAGGGGGCGTGCCATGGTGGGCGTGTGTTGGGGGCGCCTGTGTCGGGTGTCTGCCGCCGTGTTGCGGGAGCTGGCGCTGCGGGCCTTCGCGTTGGACGTGTGCCGCTGCGTTGCCGAGGGCGGCGTCCATCGCTGCACTGCCAGGCGGACACGGCATGGTGAGTATGGGCGCGGAGTTGCCGCTGTGAGTTCGTGTTTTGGGCATCTGCCGCCGTACTTCGCAGCATGGCCGCGACGAGGACGTGTCGCCGTGAGCAACCATGGTGGCGCCGCCGCTGCATTGCCTCGAGTGCACGCCATGGTGAGTTCGCGGCTCAGGCGTGTGCTGCGGGGTGGGTGGTTTGGCGGGCACGCTTTTGGCTCCTCTGGTTGGTAGGGCGTGAGGTGCCTGGTTGGTGCGGTCTTCGTATGGACCTGCGTGGCCCGAGATATTCATCGGCCGGTCTTCGGGTTCTTGGACCGTGGCTGGTGGCTTGGGTGTTTGTGGCGAGTGGGGTGCCGAGGCGTGCGCGGGCGGCATGCCCGAGGGGTTCGTGCTCGGGGTGGGGATCGTCGGCCGCCCGCGCGCCCCCGCCGGGCGCGGGCGGGACGATCGTGCCGGCCCGTGCGCGCGGCCCCGCGCACGGGCCGGCGGCCTGGCCCGGCGCCGCGGCGGAGAAGGGCCGCGGCGAACGGGAGTCGGGGCGCCGAGCGGCGGCCCCGGCGGCCGGCACCGCCGGGGCACGCCCGGAGCGCCGCCGTCCTGGGTGGGACGGATGACGGCGGCGGGGAGCGGCTCGGGAGAAAGTGTCCTAGAGATTAGAAAACTCTGTCCACTTGTTTGCAAGAACATCTTGAGATAAGTTCAGGGGGAAATGTCATCATTTCCCGCTGAGTTGGCCGTACGGCCATTTCCGCGGGACGGCGGAACGGGTAGTAATGTCCCTCAGCGTGTCACCGAGTCTCGATGCCCTTGTGGACTGCCCGTCCGGGCTGCTCGACATGACGTTCGATCAGCTGCGGACCCTCCTGGTGGTGCACGAGACGGGGTCGGCGCTGCGGGCCGCGCGGGTTCTCGGGCGCGAGCAGTCCAGCGTGCAGAAGCAGCTCGACATCCTGAACCGCAATAGCCAGATGCTGTGCGGTGAGGTGCTGACCGTCCGGCAGGGGCGCGGCAAGGACTACCTGTTCACCCCCACGGGCGAGACGACGGTCGAGCGGGCGCGCATGACGTTCGACAAATGGCTGGAGTCCATTCATCTGAGCCGCCGGCGCCTCGGGCGGATGCTGACCGTGGGCACCACCGAGTTCACGCTGCCGATCGTGTCCCGGGCCTGGAACCGGGTCTCGGAGGAGTTCCGGCAGCGGGAGGTGGAGTTCAAGGTCGCCCACGTCCGCACCAAGGACGTGTGGTCGCGCCTGGAGAACCGGCAGGTCGACCTCGTGTGCGGCAGCATCGTCAGCACACTGGAGGGCGACCTCCGCCTGAAGGAGTACGAGGTCATCGAGTACGCGCGGGGCCAGGCGCTGCTGCTGACCAACCTGCCGGAGAACGAGCTGCCGGACAGGCCGGTCGAGACGAGCGGGCTCGGGCGCGTCCCGCTGGTGCTGCCGCCCGCCGGCCTGGTCGCCGATCTGCTCGCCACCTGGTACGGGACGAACTTCCGGGAGCGCCTCAACGTCGTCGCCGACATCGACGACGTCCACTACGGGCTGTCGCTGCTGCGGTCGGGGTTCGTGCGCGGCTGCATGGTCGTTACCGGGTCGATCGGACGCGGCATGGCCGCCCAGGACGACCCCGATGCGGCCCCCCTGCGCGCCATCCGGCTGCATGACGATCTGGAGCCCAAGGCCGAGCTGATGACCGGCGCGTTCGTCCGGCGCGCCGACCTGGAGCGCTACGACGCCGGCCACCCTCTCAACCGCCTCTGGGCGGCGGTCAAGGAAGACGTCCGCACCTACACCCCACTCGCCTGACCTGGCAGCCGACGGGCCGGTTCTCCGGTGTCGTGGATCTCCGGTGACGGCGGCCTATGAGGATCGCTGAATGGGCTCCAGGGGTCGCCCCCTGGAGCGGCACATCCTCTACTTGATCTGGTTGTCGACCACGTCGAGCGTGGGGCGGGCGCCCAAGTGCTTCATGGCCTGGGCGGCGAGGCGGCAGCCGGCGGTGAGGGCGTCGGCGGGCTGTTTGCCGTCCAGCCAGGGCGGCAGGAAGCCCGCGACGAACGCGTCGCCGGCGCCGGTGCCGTCGATGACCTTGTCGACGGGCTCGGCGGCGACGGTGACGGGCTCGGGGCGGCCGTTGGTGTACCAGAGGGCGCCGTCGGCGCCGTTCTTGATGACGACCTGCGGGTACCAGGCGGTCAGCACCTTGGCGGCCTGCTCGGCCGTGTCGCGGCCGGTGAGGATCTCGGCCTCTTTGGCGTTCACGACGAGGAGGCGCGCGCCCTGCGTCCACTCCAGGAAGGGCTCGGCGCCCATCCGCTTGAGCGGGGAGGACGAGCCGCCGTCCACGGAGACGGACATCTGCGCCTTGCGGGCGAGGTCCAGGGTGTGGATGGCGGCCTTCCGGGAGCCCTCGTTGATCAGCGAGTAGCCGGAAAGGTGCAGGTGGGTGCCCTGCGTGAACAGGTCCTTGCAGCGCTCGATGTCCTCGGGGAGGAGCGCGCCGTTGGCACCGGGATCGGACAGCATCGTCCGGTCGCCTTTGTGCGTGACCATCACCACGCAGGTGCCGGTGGGACGCTCCTGGTCCATGACGAGGCGGGCGTCGACGCCGTACCCCATCATCTCCATGTCCCGGTTCCGGCCCGCGATGTCGGAGCCGCGGCGTCCGACGAAGGCGGTGTCGACTCCTTCCAGGGCGAGCCAGGCGGCCACGTTGGCGCCCGAGCCGCCCCCGTGGGTCGTCACGGCGGCGGGCGTGTCGCTCCCCTTTGCCAAGGGGTACGCGGCACGCGCCACGGTGTCTGTCATAAGATCGCCGACCACGACCACGCGCGTCATGGAGTCATCACCTCGATCAACACGGCCCGCGCGAGCGGCAACACTGGGCGTGTGGTCGACCGTAACAGCTCTTGAGCCCGGATTAGGTCTCGAACGCGCAGCGAAACCCGGGGAAGCCCGTTTTTTCCCCACGCGGGGCCTGAAGGGTCCGTGCCTTACCCTCGGGTACGTGACCGAGCGTTATCCGGATCAGTGGGAGGCCGACGTCGTCCTGAGCGACGGCGGGACGGCCCATCTGCGTCCCATCCGGCCCGATGACGCCGACCTGCTGCGCGCGTTCCACGCGCGGCTGTCCCCGGAGTCGATCTACTACCGGTTCTTCTCGCCGCGCCCGCACCTGTCGGACCGTGACGTCGAGCACTTCACGACCGTCGACCACGACCGGCGTGTCGCGCTGATCGCCACGATCGCGGGGGTGATGGTGGCGGTCGTCCGCTATGACCGGCTCGGTGAGCGGCCCGAGACGGCGGAGGTCGCGTTCCTCGTGGAGGACGCGCACCAGGGCCGCGGCCTCGGCGCGGTGCTGCTGGAGCACATCGCGGCGGCGGCGCGGGAACGCGGCGTGCGGCGGTTCGTGGCGAGCGTGCTGCCCGACAACCGGCGGATGACGCGGGTGTTCCGGGAGGCCGGCTACCGGGCGGAGCAGCGGTTCGAGGAGGGCGTGATCGAGCTCGTCCTCGACCTGGAGCCGACCGAGACCTCACTGGAGGTCATGACGGCCCGCGAGCACCGGGCCGAGTCGCGGTCGATCCAGCGGCTGCTGTTCCCGGGCTCGGTCGCGGTGATCGGGGCGAGCCGCGCGGAGCACAGCGTCGGGCAGACCGTCCTGCGCAACCTGCTCGGCGGCGACTTCACCGGGCCCGTCTACCCGGTGCATCCGACGGCGGTGGCGGTCGCGGGTGTGCGGGCGTACGCGTCGGTCCTGGAGATCCCGGACGATGTGGACCTCGCGGTCGTCGCCGTCCGCGCCGACGCCGTCCACGAGGTCGTGGAGCAGTGCGCGGGCAAGGGCGTCCGCGGGCTGGTCGTGGTGTCGTCCGGCTTCGGCGAGGTCGGTGAGGAGGGGCGCGCCGCCCAGAAGGAACTGGTGAGCCTGGCCCGCGCCTACGGGATGCGCGTCGTCGGCCCCAACTGCCTCGGCATCGCCAACACCGACACGGACGTGCGGCTCAACGCGACCCTGGCGCCGACCATGCCGGGACGGGGGCCGGTGGGCTTCTTCTCCCAGTCCGGCGCGCTGGGCATCGCCATCCTGCAGCGGACGGCCGAACGCGGCCTCGGCCTGTCGACGTTCGTGTCGGCCGGCAACCGGGCGGACGTCTCCGGCAACGACCTCATGCAGTACTGGGAGGAGGACCCGGCGACCAAGGCCGTCCTGCTCTACCTGGAGTCGCTGGGCAACCCCCGCAAGTTCGCGCGGCTGGCGCGCAGGCTCGGCCGCCGCAAGCCGATCGTGGCGGTGAAGAGCGGGCGCAGCACGCAGGGCGTCCCGCTCGGGCACGCCGCGCAGGCCCTCACGCTGCCCGACCACGCGGTCAGCGCGCTGTTCGAGCAGGCCGGCGTCATCCGGGTCGAGGACCTGGCGGAGCTGTTCGACGTGGCGCAGGTGCTGGCCTACCAGCCGCTCCCGGCCGGCGACCGCATCGCGATCATCGACAACTCCAACTCGCTCGGGCTGCTCGCGCAGGACGAGGCGGTCGCGCTCGGCCTGGACGTCCGGCCGCGCATCGACCTCGGCCCCCGCGCGGACGCCGACGACTACGAGGCCGCCCTCGCCGGCGCGCTCGCCGACGACACGGTCGACGCCGTCGTGGCGCTGTTCACGCCGCCGACGATCGGCGGGTACGACGTCCGCGTCCCGCAGAAGATCCTCCGGCTGGCCGGCGGCAGCGGGAAGCCGATCGTGGCGACCTACCTGGGCAGCGAGGGCATGCCCGCCGAGCTGCGCGTCCCCGGGCCGGACGGGATGCCCGCCGAGGGCTCGGTACCGTCCTACACCGCGCCGGAGGACGCCGTCCGGGCGCTGGCGTACGTGATCAGGTACGCCCAGTGGCGGCAGCGCCCCGCGGGGCGGACGCCGGTGTTCGAGGACGTCGACCGCGCCCGCGCGCGCGTCCTCGTCGCGGACTGGCTCGGCGACGGCGACGGCGGCCCGGTGGACGTCCCGCCGAAGCAGGCCGCGGAGCTCCTCGCCTGCTACGGCATCGAGGTCGCCGACGCCGGCGACGGCGTGCCGACCCGCATCGTGGTCCGGGAGGACCGCTCGTTCGGCCCGCTGATCTCGTTCGGCATCGCCGACGAGACCGCCGAGCTGCTGGACGACCGCGCCTACCGCCTGTCGCCGCTCGCGGACGTGGACGCCGCCGAGATGATCCGCGCGATCCGCACCGCCCCGCTGCTGCTCGGCCACCGCGGCGCCGAACCCGTGGACGTGGCGGCGCTGGAGCAACTGCTGCTGCGCGCGTCCCGCCTCGGCTACGACCTGCCCGAGGTGGCGCGCCTCGAACTGGACCCAGTCATGGCGGACGGGAGCGGCGCCACCGTGTGCCAGGTGGCGCTGACGCTGGAGCGCCCCCTCGGCCCCCGCACCGAAATGGGCCCCCGCCGCCTCTGACACCGGCCCGGCGGCCCGGGCGGCCCGGTGCGAGATCAGCCAGGCGGGCCCGGCGGGCGCGGTTCCGGAGTGGGCGGGACGGGGTCAGGCTCGGGCCCCGGCGGGATCGGCTCCGGCGGCGGCGCCGGAGGCGTCGGATCCGGGGCCGGACCGGGCGGCGTGGGCTCCGGCGGCGGGCCGGGCGGGACGGGCTCGGGCGACGGGCCCGGCGGGACGGGCCCCGGCGGCCGCGGCGGGGGCCCCGGGTACGGGCCGGGCGGCGGCTCGGGAGGCACCGGCGGCTGCGGCGTCGGGGCCGGGTCCGGAGTGGGCGGCGGCACCGGCGGCGGGGTCGGCAGTGGATGCTCGTCCATGCCCTGCCCCTACCCCGCGGGCGCGCGGCTGACCGCGCGGCCGGGCGGTCATGTGCGCGGCCGCCCCGGACAGGGCAGGATGGGGCCATGAGGGAAACCCGAGCGACCGCAAGCGGGTTGCGCACGGCGATCGAGCGCAGCGGTTACTACCCGGCCCTGGTCGCGGACGCGGTCGAGTCGGCCGTCGGCGACGAGCGCGTCGTCGCGTACGTCGTTCACCACGAGGCGACGTTCGACCCCGCGATGGAGGTGCGGCGCCACGTGACGGTGCTCGTGCTGTCCGCGACCCGGCTGCTGGTATGCCACACCGACGAGCATCCGCCCGGAGAGGGAATGGCCCAGCCGCACGCGTCCACCACCACCGAGGCCGTCAAGCTGGAACGCGTCCAGTCGGTCGCGGTGACGCGCGTCGTCCCGGACCCCGCGTCCTACGTGCCGGGGGTGCCGCCCACCGAGGTCGTGCTGACCATCGGCTGGGGCGCCATCGCCCACATCGACCTCGAACCGGCGACCTGCGGCGACGAGAACTGCGAGGCCGACCACGGCTACACCGGCAGCGTCACCGCCGACGACCTGTCCCTGCGGGTCAGCGAGGCGGCGGACGGCGCGGACGCGGTGGCCCAGGTGCTGGCGTTCGCCGAGGAACTGTCCGCCGCGACCGCCCGGTGACCGGAGTGGCACGACCCTCCGTTCCGCGGTACGGGGCCGGGGCGCTCTCCGATGTGCCCACGTCGGTGCTGGCGGGGATGGGCGTTCCGGACGAGGTCAACGTGCTGGGCGTGCCCGAGGTGCCCCGTGCGTGCGTCCTGATCGTCGACGGGCTCGGCTGGGAGCAGCTCAAGGCGCACCCCGACGAGGCGCCGTACCTGAACGCGATGGACGGCGGTCCGATCACCGCCGGGTTCCCGGCGACGACCGTCACCAGCCTCGCCTCACTGGGGACGGGCGCGCCGCCCGGCGGGCACGGGCTGCTCGGCCTGCAGGTCGCGATCCCCGGCGCGGGCCGGCTGCTGAACTGCCTGCACTGGAAGGGCGACGACCCCGACCCGGCGACGTTCCAGCCCGTCCCGACCGCCTACGAGCGGGCGGCGGCGGACGGCGTCGAGGCCGGCTACGTCTCGCTCCGCCAGTACAAGAGGTCGGGGCTGAGCCGCGCGACCGCCCGCGGCGCCGAGTACCTGTCCGCCGACGGGCTCGGGCAGCTCGTCGGCCGCACCGAGGCGGCCCTGCGCCGCGGCGACCGCGCCTACGTCACCGCCTACCACGCCGACCTCGACGGCACCGGGCACCGCTTCGGCGTCGACTCGGCCGACTGGCGGCACCAGCTGCGCTTCGTGGACATGCTCGTCCAGCAGATCGCGGCCGTCCTGCCGCCCGGTTCCGCCCTGCACGTGACCGCCGACCACGGCATGGTCGACCCGTCCGAGCGGGTGGACGCCGACACCGTCCCCGACCTGCGGGACGGCGTCGCCCTCCTCGGCGGCGACGCCCGCTGCCGCTACGTCTACAGCGAGCCGGGCGCCCACGGCGACGTCCTCGCCGCGTGGACGGCCCTGCTCGGCGATCGCGCCTGGGTCGTCGAACGCGAGCAGGCGGTGGCGGACGGCTGGTTCGGCCCGCTCGGCGACGGGATGGCCGACCGCATCGGCGACGTGATCGCCGTCCCGCACGGCGACCTCGCGATCGTCGCGTCCGAGCGGGAGCCGTGGCTGAACCGGATGGTCGGCATGCACGGCTCCCTCGTCCCGGCCGAGCAGCTCGTTCCGCTGCTCACCGCGTCCCGCCCCTGACACCCCGCCCCTGACACCCGCGGATGTGAGATGAACCAGGCTTCGCCCCTCCCTAATCCGGGCATCGGCGGTCAAACTGGCCGTGTGCACCCTCTCATCGAAGTGCCCGCACTGGACCGGCTGCTGCGACGCCAGACGCCCGTGAT
This sequence comes from Actinomadura chokoriensis, assembly GCF_039529475.1. Taxonomy (NCBI): domain Bacteria; kingdom Bacillati; phylum Actinomycetota; class Actinomycetes; order Streptosporangiales; family Thermomonosporaceae; genus Actinomadura; species Actinomadura chokoriensis. Next base: position 64,185 of record NZ_BAAAMW010000018.1, read on the forward strand.
CCTGCTGGACGTCCGATGGCACCTGGCGGGACCGCCGGGGATCGAGTCCTACCGCAAGGGGCACCTGCCCGGCGCCGTCTTCGTCGACCTCGATCGCGACGTGGCCGGGCCGCCCGGCCCCGGCGGCCGCCATCCCCTCCCCGAACCGGTCGTCTTCGAGTCGGCGATGCGCCGCGCGGGCGTGTCGCAGGACGGCCTGGTCGTGGTCTACGACGACGCCGACTCCATGTCCGCGGCCCGCGTCTGGTGGTCGCTGCGCTACTTCGGGCACGAGCGGGTCCGCGTCCTGGACGGCGGCTACCGCGCCTGGACGGAGGCGGGCCACCGGGTGGACACCGCCGAACCCGAGGTGAAACCGGGCGACTTCATCGCCAACCCGGGCCGCCTGCCCGTCCTGGACGCGGAGGGCGCCGCCGAACTGGCCAAGGCGGGCGTCCTCCTCGACGCGCGCGCCGCCGAACGCTACCGCGGCGACCAGGAACCGGTCGATCCGGTCGCCGGGCACATCCCGGGCGCCCGGAACGCCCCGACGTCCGGCAATGTCGGCGTCGACGGCCGCTTCCTGCCGCCCGAACTGCTGCGCGAGCGCTTCGCCCAACTGGGCGCGACCGACGCCCTCGACGTCGGCGCCTACTGCGGCTCCGGCGTCACCGCCGCCCACGAGATCCTCGCCCTCAACCTCGCCGGCATCCCGGCCGCGCTCTACGTCGGCTCCTGGTCCGACTGGGTGACCGACCCGTCCAACCCCGTAGCCACCGGCGACACCTGACCCTCCGACCCGACCACACCAACCTCCGCCTGCGGGGGCTGCGGGCATTAGTCGGCGCCCATGGCGAGGAAGCCGAGGGTTGCCGGGGTGCGGGGGACGGCCGCCAGGGCGCGTGATGGGGGCTCACCGGACGCGACGGCGGCATGGAAGGCCGACATGAACTCCGGGGTCGCCTCATCGCGGACGGGAGTGACGCTGGCGACAACCGCGGCGGTTCCGAGGGCGAGGAGGGCGCCGGCCATGCCGAGGACGGCGTCGCCCCCGTCCGCGCGGCCGATGTCGCAGGCGGACAGGACGACCAGGCGCGGCGGGGCGGTCAGCTCGTCGAGGTCGTGCACCATCAGCGGCCCGTCGGCGAGGCGCAGCCGGGAGAACAGGGCGTTGCCCTCGCGGAACTCGCCGTGGGCGGCGATATGGGCGAGGGCCGCGCCGTCCAGGGCGTCCCGGACGGACACGGCGCGGGCGGCGGGGCCGGCGAGCAGGCGCGCCTGCGGGTGCAGGACGTGGAGGGCGGCGACCTCCCGTTCGGCATGATCCAGGTCGGGCCCTGCGACGAGCACCGTGTGCCCGCCGGAGGGCGTGGCGGCGTGGGCCTGGAGCCACGCACCGGCGGACGGGACGATGGTGAACGGGCGCCCGTCCAGTGACGGGAGCGCCGCCCACGGGAGGCCGTGCAGCGCGCCTGTCGGGGCGATGACGAGTTCCCGGTCGCCGAGCACGGCGTGCAGCGGGGCGAGGAGGAGGCGGTCGAGGCGTCCGGCCGCGCCGGTGAGAGTGGCCAGTGCCTGTGGGCAGTCCTCCTCGGCGAGGCGGCGTGCGGCGAAGCGGATCAGGCCGCTCTCGTGGTCGATGCCGTCGCATGACCCGAGGCGGTGGCGGCTGGGGCGGCCTTCCGCGACGGTGACGGCGTGCAGTTCGCCGCCGATCGCCACCATCTCGACGAGGGCGCGGTCGCCGAGCGCGGCGGCGATCTCGGTGGCCTCGGCGGAGCGGGGAGGCGCCGCACCGGACGGGCGGCGCCGCGTCCGGGAGCGGATCCGCGCCTCCAGGCCGGCCATGTCCGGCACCAGCACCGACGGGACGCCGCTCCGCGCGGTGTCGGCCGTGTGGTCGACGCTCAGGGCGCGGAGCGCGGCCAGCGCGGCGGCCCGCTCCGGATCCCTCGGCGGACGGACCCGCACCGGCCGCGCGATCGCCCGCCGCCGCTCCTCCACGGCGAGCAGCTCCCGTGCCGACCGGGCCAGGCCGAGACCCAGCTCGGCCAGCTCGGCGGCGAAACCGGCCGCGCGGGCGCGGAGGTCGAGCGCACCGAGTGCCTCCGCGTGCTCCTCGGTCACCTCCAGGCCCGCTCTGACCGCAGCCACCGCGCCCCCGTGATCGTCCCGCGCCGCGCGTTCGAGGGCGAGGGCGTGCCAGGCCGCGATCTGGGCGGACGCATGCCCGCGCGACCGCCCGACCGAGGACAGGAGATGCCCGGCAGGCCGGCCCAAGGCCAGCGCCACCCGCGCTGCCACGATGCGGGCCTCGTCGGCGGCGTCGGACCAGCCGCCGTGCTCCAGCCGTTCGGCGGTGGCCACCGCCGAACGGAGCAGGACGGGAGAGCGTTCACCGGACGCCCACCTGGCCTTGAGCAAAGTGTGCTCGGCGAGGAGCATCCATCCCGTTCGTTCCTGCTTGGCGAACATGGTGCTGGCGTGCTCGGCCGCTTCCGTCGCCTGCTCGGGGTTCCCGTCGGCCAGTTCGGCGTTGGCGAGGAGTAGGAAACCGTCCGCGACATCGCATCTGTAGCCGTTCGCCATGGCCTCGTCCAAGGCGGCGGCGAGGACGGGACGTGCCTCACCGGGCATGCCCGCCATGATGAGGGTCTCCGCCTGGTCGAACCGGCATTGGGCCAGGCGTTCACCGGTCAGGCCCGGTTCGGCCTCGGCGAAGAGGCGAAGCGCGCGCGGGACGTCCCCACGCCGCGAAGCCACGAACGCCAGGTTCCCCTTGGCCATGGCCGTCTGGTGACGCAGCCCGGACGCCTCGCCCACCGCGACGGCCTCCGACAGGGCGTCCTCTGCACGCTCGTAGTCACCGCGGAAGGCCAGCGCCAGACCCAGGTTGGTGAGCAGGCCATTCAACACGGCCGGGTCATGGCCTTGGCGAAGCCGGGGTAAGGCGTCCGCGGCCACCTCGCGTGCCTCGTCCAGGCGCCCCGCCCGCGCCAGGGCGCACGCCTTGTTCGCGGCAAGGCGGTCTGCGTCGGGGCCGTCCAGGATGGGCTCGGCCTCACTGGCACGGGCGAGCGCTCCGTTGACGTCACCTCGTGCAGTGAGCAGTCCGACAAGGTTCATCCGCACCTGTGCCGCCGCATAACCCTCGGCTAGGCGCAGCGCACGGTGGAGGAAGGCGAGGCCCTCGTCCAACCGCCCCAGCTCCTTGGCTGCCAGCCCGGCCACGCGAAGGGCCAGCACGCCGTCGCCGCGCTCCAGCAGCCCGCTGTCTTCCAGCATGTCGCCGCCGTCAAGCAGGCCGTCACTATGCAGCGCGTCGGCGTCCTCCAGCAGGCCGCTGCACTCCAGCAGATCGTGTGCGCGGGCGTAGGCGGTCGCCGGGTCCATCGCCGCCATCCACAGCAGGGCGCGCTCGTCCCGCCCGGTCAAAGGCGGATCCAGCTCGTCACGATCGAGGAGCCGTCCTCCATCTGGAACACGAGGCTGACCAGGCCCTGCGGCACGCGCGGGACGCGGAACAGCCCGGCCGGCTCGGCGTGCGCGGTGATCCCGTCCGGCGGCAGGTCACGGTGCCGGACCTGGACGACCGCCGGCGAGGACGGGACGAGCCGCCCGCTGATCTCCCGTTCCCGGCCGTGCTCGGCCACCTCGATCTCCACCGCCCGGCCCGGGCATGTGAACGTCAGCGTCCGGCCCGCCGCGCCCCGCACGCCCGCCGCCGCTCGCGCGGCCCGGTCGTGCGACAGCTCGGCCAGCTCCGCCGACGGCGTCCGCCACGCGATCGACGCGCGGGCGGCCGCCAGCACGTCCGCGGGCACGGGGTCCAGGACCTCGAACGCGTCCCGGACCCCGGACATCAGCTCGTCGTCGTTCACGGGACGAGCCTCCGCAGCGCCTCCAGGCACCGCGCCCGCGTCGGGGCGACGCTGCCGACCGGGATGCCGAGCGCGGCGGCCAGCTCGGCGTGGCTCGGCGCCAGCGCGAACAGCCGCAGCAGCGTCCGGCAGCGCTGCGGCAGCGTGTCGAGCGCCGTGCCGACCCGGCCGAGCCGCTCGCGCGCCGCGGCGACCCGGTCGGGGCCGGGCTCCGGCCGCCGGGGCGCGGGCACCAGCGGCATGTCGCGGCTGCGCCGCCGCACCAGCCGCAGGCTCTCGTTCCGCGCCGTCGTGGCCAGCCAGCAGCCGATCGCGGACGGCTCGCGCAGCCCGTCGATCCGCTCCACCAGCCGCAGCCACGTGGTCTGCACCACGTCGCCCGAGTCGGCGTCGTTCAACCCGTGCGAGCGGGCGATCGACCACAGCAGCGCGCTGTGCCGCTCCACCAGCCGGGCCCACGCGTCACCGTCGCCGTCGCGCGCCCGGACCACCAGCTCGTCCGTTCCGTCCCTCTGGGCCACCGAAGTCTCCTCCCGAGGCCCCCCGCTTTGCTCACCCTATGCCATCGCATGCTGACAGTCAGTACCTTTGGCGGAGTCGACGGCCACGCCCAGATCCGGCAGGACGCGATGAGAGTCCGGATCGAGGACGCGGTCCGCCGCCGCGGGCGCGTCGACGCCCTCCTCCGCCGCCCGTCCGGCGATCAGGCCCGCGACCCTCGGCGCCGCGAACGACGTCCCGCTCCACGTCGCATAGCCCTGGAAACGGTCGGGGTCGGCGCCGTCCACGGGCGGACGCGTCCCGTCGAACGACACGAACGTGCTGGCCACGTCGACGCCCTGCGCGCACGCGTCCACCCACCAGCCGTGGTTGGAGAACCAGGCCCGGTCGGCGCCGTCCAGCGCCGCGACGCCGATGACGGGCTTCATCGCGGCCGGCCAGAACGGGCGGTCGGTCGCCGCGTTGCCCGCGCACGCCACCACGACCGTCCGGCGGCCGAGGGCGGCGATCGCCCGCCTGAGCACCGGCGACGGGCGGTCGTCGTACGTATGGCAGCCGAGGGAGAGGTTTCATCTATCTCACGAAGACGGCCCCGCCCGGTGCTGCGAACACCAGAACGGGGCCTAGGAACCGGACCTACACAGGAGGCCGACCCCATGGCAACGGAGCCTACCGACCGCAACGGCCTGTCCGCCGAGACCCGCGCCATCATCGACGTCGTCCTCGAAACGCTCGACATCCCGTACGCGGCGACCGTCGGACACGAAGAGACCCGCGGCCGGATCCTCGATGAGCGGATCATGCAGATGAAGGTCAGCCTTCAGCACCTCGCCGAGGCCGCCGACCGGGGCGACCAGTACATGGACGAGAAGTTCGCCGACGGCCTGACCTACCTGCGGGAGCGGCTCGCCGAGATGCCGCCGACCGGGTACGTCACCGCCGATCAGGCGCGGGCCCGGTGCGACGCGGGCGCCACGTGGACCGAGGCCGTCAGCCTCGACTACGACGGCCCGGACGGCGACGAGGGCGACGGCCCGGCGCCGGACGAGGACGAGCAGGACGCGCACGTCGTCAAGCTCGCGGAGAACATCATCGCCCTGAGCCGTCGGGCCCCGTTCTACGGCGACCTCGCCGAGCAGGCCCGCCACGACGGCGACGAGCAGGCGGCCACCGTGTTCGACACGGCGCGGGCCGCGCTGGAAGCGATCGGCACCGGCAACGGGCTGGAGGCCGACCTGACCGCGTCCGGGGCGGCCCTGCGGGACGCCGTGACCGTCCTGCGCGCCCGGGAGGCCGCCGACGTGCCGCCGGTCGTCGTCGAGCGCGACGAGGGCCGGTCGGGCGGGTTCCTGATCCCGCCGCCGCCGGACCCGGTCGAGCGCGCCGAGTGGGAGGCCGGTGTCGCGGCCCGCGAGGCGGCCGGCCTGCCCGGATTCGTCGGCGAGGACTACCCGAACGGCGGCCGCCGGTGACCGGCGACCAGTACGCCGCGGCGGGCCGTCTCGACCCCGTTCAGGGTCGGGGCGGCCCCCGCCGCGGGGACGGCACGGGCCGCGGCTGGGCGACGGTGGCGTTCGGGCTCGGCGTCGCCGTCTCGGTGGCGGCGAACGTCGCACACACCTACTACATCCCCGGAGCGTCCGGCCGTCCGCCGGTCGGCGCGCAGCTCGCCGCCGCGTTCTACCCCCTCGCGCTGCTGCTCGTCGTCGAGATCCTCGCGCGCGTCCCCTGGCCCTCGTCGCCGTGGTGGACGGTCGCGCGGTTCGGGGGTGCGTCGGTGGTCGCCGGGGTCGCCGCGGTGGTCTCGTACCGGCACATGGCGGCGCTGCTCGCCGCGTACGGCGAGGACGCGTTGACGGCCGCGATAGGGCCTCTCGCGGTCGACGGGCTCATGGTCGTGGCGTCGTTCGCGCTGCTCGCGATCGGCCGCACCGCGCACGCTGAGGCCGCGCCCGCGCCGGCCGGGTTGACGTGGTGGCCGCCCTTTCCCGCGGTGACCCCGCTCGCGAGCGCTCCCGGCCCGGACGGTCCGCAGGTCAACGGCAGCGCACCCGCCGTCGAGCCCGAAGACGATCCGCAGGTGATCGCGACCGCCCGCGACCGGTTCGCCGAGGTGCTCGCGACCGGTGACCTCCCCTCGGTCCGGGCGATCCGCCGGGAGCTGCGGATCGGGCACCCCCGCGCCGTCCGCGTCCGCCAGGCGCTCAACGAGTACACAGGTCTCGAGCCGTCCCCGGGTGGGACGGTGGAGCGGTGAACCTGGCCGACTGCGTGCGCGCTGTCATCGCCGGCCGGGCGGCTGCCCGCGCGGGCGAACCCGTGACCGCGTGCCCGTACGACCCGGACGGGTCGACGGCCGTCGAGCGAGCGCAGGCGCGTCTCTGGCTACGCGGGTACGACCGAGAGAACCCGGCGAACATCGACTACAGCGAATGATGTCGGCACACAGATGAGGAGAAGGACGAATGACGTTCTACGATGACGCGGAACTGCGGGCCCTAGCTGTGGTCAGGGAGTCGCTCGCGGAGGACGAGGACGGCGACAGCCGCACTCAGGCCATGCACCGGCACGCGGTGGAGATGTTCGAGCAGCACGGCTCGGATGGGTTGACGGCGCTGGTTGTGGCGCTTGGACGGTTCGGCGGCAACGCCTTGACGGTGCTGGCGCGGCGAGACAACCGGGACCCGGTGTCCATGCTGGAGGAGTTCGAACTGCACAAGCTGGAGCAGCACGCCGAAGACGACGAGTTCGGAGACTGACGCCTCTTGCTCCTCGTCGAGGGCCTCGTTCCGGTCACGCGCCGGCGGGGCCCTCGATGCCGTTCCCGGGCCGGGCGCACAGCTCCCGGTACGCCTCGTTCAACTCGCCCGCGGGAACGTTGCGTGCCTCCACAGCGGCGATCACCTCGGCCGCACGCCAGTAGTTCGACGGCACCAACCGCCCGCTCGTGACCGCCTCCAACGCCGTGTGCGCGGCCTCGTCCGGCTGATCAGCGGCGAGCAGCGCAAGCGCCAGGTCGAGCCGTGCCGACGCTGCCCGCCGGGGCCGGGCCGGGCCGGTGGACGGCTGCTCCAACCGTGCCAGCACCCCCCGCGCATACGGCGCGGCGGCGGGGTCCCCGACCCATGCGAGCGTGGTCGCGGTGTAGGCGTCGCTCTTGGCCGGGTCGTACCGGTAATGGTGCTCGGGACGGTCCGGCATCGGGAGAGGCTCAACGAGCCGCTCGACGCGCGCCAGGGCATCCCGTGTCTCCGGGGCGGCGCCGACCCGGGCCCACGCACGCCCCTCCTGCGCAGTCGCCTGGATGTACGCCGAGCTGCCGCGCGGCGCGATCTCCTGCGCGCCCCGGGCGAGCGTGACCGCCTCGCCGTACTCGCCATCGGTGAGGCGCTGCCAGGCGCGGGTCTCCAGTGTCCACGCGAGGATCTCGGGATGGTCGGCGTGCTCGGCGAGCTGCGCGGCGGTGCGGAGCCGGGCGGCGGCGGCCGGGAGCTGCCCGAGGTCGATGTTGCAGGTTGCGGCGAGCAGCGACAGCCACCCTCCGACGACGATCAAGCGGCGGCGCTCGGCGAGGGTCATGCGGGCGTCCATGAGCGCAGAGACGTGGCTGAGGTGCCGCCTGACGCGCGTCAGCAACTCGCCCGGCGGGGTCTTCGGGTAGGCGGACGCCATGTCGTCCACGGTCATTTCCAACGCGGTGAGGGTGTCGTCTCCGACGTCGCTCGCGGCGACGCGGCGCACCAGCTCCAACGCCTCGATCTCGTCATCGAACGGCACGGCGGCGACCGGCTGAGGTGGGGGCGGCGGGAGGAGCGCGGCGAGGCGCCCGCCGGCGTCGAGGATCTCATCGAATCTGGCCGCCATCCCCGGTGACGGGGCCTTGAGATCGCGGGCGACCCGGGACACGTACCCGTCGTTGCAGGGTACGAGCGCCGCGAGCTTTCGTTGGCTGATGCCGCGCTCGGTCATGAGCCGGCGGAGTTCCTCACCGAAGGTCATCGCCTCACCCGTTTCGCCCCGGGTTGACCTGCTGTCTGGCGCTGCCTGGCCGGGGAGGCAGCAGGCAGCACCTTCCAAGCTAACGCCCGGCGGGGTCGAGTGGAGAGCGAAAGGTGTCACCAGACACGAAGACGGCCCCGGACGGTGGGCGAACACCGCTACCCGGGGCCTGACCGGAAACGAGGTCCGGCTATGGAAACCGTACCGAACCCGACGAACGCGCCCGCCCCGAAAGCGCGCCCCGCCTCGCCGAGCAGACCGCGGCCGGCAGTGGGCGAGGACACGGCCCGGCTCGACGTCACCCCCATTCAGCGGTCCGAGGTCGCCGAGCTCCAAGCCCGGTACGGGGTGACGGCATGGTTCGGGTTCCACACCCGCGAGTGGTGGGCCCTCGTCGACGGGACCCGGCTCGTCGAGGCGCCGACCCCCGCCCGGCTCGGTGAGGCGGTCATAGCGGCGCGCAGGTGGACGCAGTGAGCGCGCCCGTCGAGGTCGGCTCCTACCTGCTCGTTGAGCAGGGCGGCGTGTGGTTCTTGGAGCAGGACGGCCGGATCACGGCGACGCTCATCGACATGGGCGGCGGGACGTGGCGTGCCCGGACGCCGGAGGGGAACGTCCGGACCGTCACCGTCCCGCCCGAGGTCGAGGACCCGCCGCTGTACGTGGCGAAGTTGATCGCCTAGACCAGGGGCGGCGCCGCCGGTGGACTGCCCCCGTTGTCCCGGCCGCCGCCCCTCCCAGACGCCACGACCCCGGTGCCCCGGGACGCGCGACACGGGGCCCGGGGTCGTGGCCTGTACGCGATGAGGGCGTGCCCGCCGGGAGGGGACGGCGGACACGCCCTCACAGTTGGCAGGGATCGATCACCCCTCCCCACGGTAGTGGGCGAGGGCGTGAACGACGTGGTCGACCGGCGCCGACCCCCCCAAGATGGCGAGCGGCATGGCCGTGCTACCGGTCATCGACGACGGCCAGCGGAGCGCGACCGTGAGCCCGGGCTCCCGCTCGATCACCCGGTCACGGGCGAACCGGCGCGCCTGGCTCAGCCACGCCTGACGGTGCGCCGTGGTGTCGAGCGCGGCCAGCACCCGCGGCAGCTCCTCCAGCAGCTCGGCGAGCCGGGCCCGCGCCGCGGTCTCGTCGGCGTCGAGAGCGGCCGCCAACTCGCCCATGACGGCGTTGTCGGCGGTGCGGGTGACGACGTCCGTCCACACCGCGCGGAGCGCGTCAGCGGCGCCCTGGGCGGCGCGCCGCGCGGTCTCCTCGTCCGCCTGCCACTTGCCGAGCGCCACCGGACCGGGGTCGGGCTTGCCGGCGCGGATCGCGTCGGCGTGTGCGTCCCGGTCCGCCTGGATCGCGGCCTGACGGGCCCGGTCGTTGGCGATGGCCCGGTGCGCGGCGGCGGCATCGGCGTACACGCGCCTGACGCGGTCGTGTTCGGCGGCCAGGGTCCCGAACGCGGCGCCGAACCACTCCGGGAGCGGCTGACCGGCCGACAAGTCGACGGCGGGGGTGGCGGGGATGGGGGCCTTGACGGTGGTCATGGGCGGTGGGTTCCTTCCGCGACGGCGAGCCCGAGGGGCTCAAGGTGGTGGTGGTTGATGAGGCGCAGCGCGGCGCGCCAGTCGCCGTCGGCCTGGGCCTGGGCGATCTGCTGCGGGATCGTGGGGCCCGGCAGGGTGGGGGCGCCGTGGAACGCGGCGCCGGACGTGGGCGGGATCGGCGGCGGCCCGGCCGGGACGGGCGCCGGCGGCTGCTCGATCGGCGCCGGGATGGGGTGGCCGTTGTGGTCGACGCGGGCCCGGTAGGTCTGGAGTTGGCCGGTCGCCTGCCGGAGCGCGTCGCGCACGGTGCGGTGCCGGACGGCGGGGTCCGGGAGTTCGTCGCTCATGGGGGTTCCTTCCTGGTTGTGGGCGGGTTCGGAGAGGTGATCGGGGAAGTCAGCGGCCCCCTTCCTCGTCGGCGGCGCGTAGCGCCATGCCGCGGACGGTGGCGAGGGCGGCGGCGCGGGGGTCGCCGTGCCCGGCCTGCTTGGCATCGGAGACGAGCAGCCCGGCGACGGTCGACAACACCCCGGTGAGAACGAAGTCGAGTTCGTCGCGGTCGAGTGGCGCGAGCAGCTCGTGTAGCCCGTCGGCGTCTTCGGCGAGTTCGGCGGCGAGGACGGCGTAGACGCGCTGCCCGATCTCGGCGTTGGTCATCACGTCGCCTCGCCCCCGTTCCCGCCCTGCGTGAAGTCCTCGCCGGTGTGGCTGATCCGTAGGGCGTCCATCAGGTTGCCGAGCACGGACTTTGCAGCTTCAAGGCCGGGGTCGTCGCCGTCGTGGCGGACGAGCATCACGTGCGCGTGCGTGAGCGCGGCGACCGAGCGCGCCAGGTGGAAGAAGTCCCGTGCCGAGTCGGAGTCGTGCATCCGGGCGCGTGCCTCGCCGACGTCGCCGAGCAGGTCACCCGACAGGGAGACGCGCATCGCCTTGAGGTCGACGAGCCGGGCCGCGGTCGCCTTGATGGTCTTGGTCCGGTCGAAGGTGTGGCCGGCGGCCTTGCAGATCCGCGAGACGGATGCGGTGGAGACGCCGGTGCGGCGCGCCACCTCGTTCCGCGACGCGCCCGCCCGCGCTTCCTCCAACACCCGCTTGCGGGTCTCGTCATCGATCGGAACGGCCATTCCGTTCCCCTTCCTGAGGCTGTACCGCCTCGCACGCGGGGGCCGTACCGGGACCCGGCCGCGCGGCGGTTTCGTTGTCCGGGGTCGAGGGCTCGTCGTCCGTCCTGTCCCCCTCTATAGAGAGGGGGACGGGGACAGGTCGCCGCGGTTGCCCTGGGGTGCTGTCCCCGACCTGTCCCCGACCTGTCCGGGACAGGTCGGCAACGCCGTGACGTGTGGGAACACGGTTCGGCGTGGTGACCTGTCCCGGACAGGTGGCGGTCATTGGTCGGAAACCTGTCCCCGACCTGTCCCGGACAGGTCCACGGTGTCGGCGGCGACGTTGCCGCGTTCCCGGCGGACCTTGAGGGCGGCGGAGAGGACCTCGTTACGGACCTTGTAGGCGTTCGCTCGGAGGACCTCGGCGGCGCGGTCGCGGCCCCATCCGGGCGGGACGTCGCACTCATCGAGCTTGGCGACGCACGCGCGGACGTCTGGGGTGAGGACGTCGGTCGGCTTCGCCTCGGTGTGCTCGTGGCGGAGCGGGTTGGTGAGGCGGGTCAGTTCGACGAGGTCGGGGCCGCGGCCGGTGCGGGACTTCTTGCGCTCCAGCCGTAGGCGGCCGTTGCTCTTGACGGTGAGGAGCCACAGCACGTCGACGTTGTCGACCTTGCTGGATCCGCCGCGGGGGCCCCGGCCCAGTTCCTTGCCCGCGTGGTCGATCGCGATGACGGTCACGCCCTTGCGCCGTAGCGGCACGATCGCGAGGTTGTACGCCTCCGTGTGCGTCGACGGGGAAGCCTCGTCGCCGGCGAGGAACTTGGACCAGGTGTCGAGGATGATCACGTCCGGCTTGAGATTGTCGGCGAGGGCGTGGAGCTTGGCGGCGCCGTCGGGGGTGTCGAGGGCGGTCACGGGCGGGAAGCTGAGGTAGGTGAGGGTGTCGGGTGGGGCGCCGTGGTGGCCCATGTCGCGGCGGCGCTTCTTGACCTCTGCGGCGGGGTTCTCGTGGTCGAGGTAGAGGACGCGGGCGCCGCCCGCAGCGAGGCGGAACGCGTTGTCTTGCGCCCACAGGCTCTTTCCGATGCCGGGGGGCCCGTAGAGGTCGGCGAACTGGCCGCGCTCGATGAGAGGCTCGATCAGCCACGTTGCGGGGGCCTCGTCGGCGTCCCAGTCGATGGCACCGTGCGACTCCTGTAGGGAGTGCTCGGTGACGATGCCGAGGGCGGGCAGCGGGTCGTGCGCCTGCTCTGTGCATATGACCCGGAGTTGTCCGAATGAGGTGTCTCCGCTGGGTCGGGCGGGATCGAAGGCGCTAACGAATGCCTCAAGGTGGTGCTTGGTGTCGCCTTTCCCCAGGCAGAGGGGGCATTGCGCTTGCACCGCCATGTCTCCCCATGCCTCAGCGCCTGCGTCGAGGCGCGGGAGGTCGTAGGCGAGGTTCTGAGTTCGGATGGCCTTCCATACGCGGTCGAAGTCGCGGCGGCCTCTGTCGATTGCGTCCATGAGCTTGGTCCTTACGCCCAGCTCGGCGCCGATCGCGTACAGGACGTGTTGTCCCGCCACGCAGTAGACCCCTGCACTTCCCCACAGTCCGGAGTAGATGACGAGTTCGCTCGGCGTGCCGTTGGCGGCGCACAGCGGGCACACGCTCAGGCAGTTGGAGGCCGGCGCGTCCGGGTCGATGTAGACGGGGTAGCCGCGGGCCGCGAGTGCGGCGGCGAGCTGGGTGAATTCGGCGACGCCTTGCGGGCTGTAGCCGTGTTCGGGTGGAGGGTTCGCGATGTGGCGCCCGGTCGCAACCGGGTCGTCTACCATCGTGGTCATCCGGTACTTCCTTCCTGTCGCGGGTGAGGGGTGCGGGTTGTGTCGGCGGCGGCCTGGTCGGGCGAGGACCAGGCCGTTCGCGCGTTCGGGGGTGGGTCAGGCTGCGGGGGGGGCGCTTGGCGCGGGCGCGCTGCGGTGGTGCCGTGGCGAGGATCGCGGCAGCCTCTTGCCGATCGGCGTCAGTGAGCGGCGGTAGTTTGCCGAGCAGCTCGTCGATCCGCCGGTCTATGGCGGTGGGGGGCGGTGCGTCAGGCTGCATCGCTCACGCTCCGCAGCTCGAAGAGATCGTCGGTCGCGCAGCCGAGAGTGTCGGCCAGGCGTGCGAGCACGTCGACTGAGGGAATGACGCGTCCCCGCTCGTACTCGCGGACGGAGAAGGCGCTACGCCCCACCATGTCGGCGAGGCCGTCCGGGGTGATGTTGGCCGCGGTACGCAGTGTGCGGAGGCGGCGGCCGGAGAAATGCCGAGCCATTCGTTAGACCCATTCCGGGAGGTACGGACACCGGACTAAGCAATGGGTCGGGTCTGGCCGGGTCGGGTCTGGCCGGGGGGATCTGGCTGGGTCGGGTCGGGGCCCGCAACGCGGGGGGAGTCTGCCTACATCATCGCATGATGATCACGGCGTTGGGGCGGCGGCGCGCCCCGGGGAGGCGATCAGGTGCGGGAGATCGGCACCAGGTCGACCCGGTCGGGATCGAACCTCCCGCGGAGCTTGGTCGGGTTGATGACGACCCGCTCGATACCGGCCACACGGAGAAGCCCGGCTTTCTGGGGGAGGTCGATGCGTTCCCAGCGGTCGGCGAGGTCGTCGACGTCGACACCGATGAAGGGTTCGGCGCCGGCGAGGCGGGACAGTTCGTCTCGGCGGTCCTTGATGCGGCTCCGGACCTTCCGGATCGCGGCGCGGGTATCAAGGATGTCGTCGGGATCGGTGTCCTCGTCTTCGAGGTCGGCGCGGAGCGCGACGAGGCGGCGCTCGTCTCGCTCGATGGCGTCGAGCAAGGCTTTGGATTCGCCCTGGCTGGCGCTTTCCCGCCGGGCGAGGTCCGCGAGGATACCGGGGTCTTGGAGTCGCTTGATGACGAGTTTGCTGATCATGCGGTCGAGCTCGGCCAGGTCGACGACGCGGGCTCCGCACCCGCCTTCAAGGCGGGGGCGGCATACGTACCGGCGACGGCCATTCTTGGCCTTCCCTACTTGCATGGAGACACCGCACGAGCAGTAGACGTGTCCGGTTAGCCAGAACTTGCGTGCATTGCTGCTGCCACCTGGCCGGCCGCGTTTGGTCAGCAGGGCATGGAGTTGTTCGTGTGTTTCGCGGTCGAGGATTGCGGGCCATTGTGCTGTGACGCCGTCGACGACCTGGCGGTTGTGCATTAGGAGACCGGCGAGGCGCCCGGAGGTCATCATCTGGCGGAACGAGGTGATGGACCAGCGGTTGCCCCTGCTCGTGAGTAGTCCGCGCTCGTTCCATTCGCCACTGATCGAGCGCATCGACTCGCCGCGGAGGAGACGCTCGGCGGCGTCCCGGATCGCGGCGGCCTCCTGCTCGTTGATCGTCTCCTTGAGGATGCGGCGGCGGGGGCTGTCGGGGTCGTCGTAGTGGCGGTCATAGCCGAACGGGCGGGGCCCGCCGCATGGCCGTTTCCCATCTGCGATCATCTGCGCCGCCTTCGCCTTAAGCCGCTCCGACTTCCGTCCGCTCTCGAACCTAGCGACGCTGCCCGTGATCCGGGCGCGGAGCTGTCCCTCTTCGGTGTTGAGGTCGAGTTCCCCGCCGGTGACGGTCTGCACGGCTACGCGGTGCGACACGAACACCTCGACGACCCGTTCCAACTCCATGGGGTGCCGGGTGAGCCGGTCGAGCGCGAAGCACAGCACGGCGTTGACGCGGCCGGACTGCACGTCGACGAGCATCCGCTCGTACTGCGGACGTGTCTTCCGCCGGTCGTATGCGCTCTTGCTGTTGTCGGGGTAGACGTCGATGACGGTCCAGCCGACGCGTTCGGCGAGTTGGCGGCAGGCGGCTACCTGCCGGGTGATGCCGAGTCCTTCGCCCTCGTCGTCGCGGCTGATGCGGGCGTAGATGGCTGCCCGGCGTCCGTTGCTCTCCATAGTGTGAATAGAGTACGTTACCGAGGGAGAGGTTGACGACGTCGGCGCGGCCCCATTCGGCGAGCCAGTGCAGCGCCCGGACCACCTCCAGCTCGTCGCCGACCCCGTCCCCGCCGATGACCCGGCGGGCCCGCAGCCGCGCCGCCGGCGCCTGGGCCAGCACCACGCCCGCGATGAACGTCCCGTGCCCGGCCTGCGCGTCCAGTTCGAAGTCGAGATCGGCGTCCAGGACCTCCGCGACCTCGGCGCGCTGCTCGCGGTACCAGTCGGCGTCCGCGTACCAGGGGTGCGGCGACAGGCCCGTGTCCAGGATCGCGACCGTCACGTCCCGGCGTGCGGGGGCGGCCCGCGGCGCCGGCAGGGGCGCGGCCGGACGCGGCCGGTCCGCGGGCCCGCTCCACCACATCGGCTGGCCGAGGACGAGATGGTTCGGCGCCGCGCCCACCCGCCGCGACCGCCCGCCCGCGGTGAGCCCGCCGCCGGTCAGCAGGGCGGTGAGCTCGCACACGTCCACCTTCGCGGCGGGACGCAGCCGCAGCCGGGCGACGCCCCGGCCCTCGTCGCGGGAGTCGTACCAGCGGCGGACGAGGTCCCCCGCGACGCCCGCGTCCCGCCCCGCGACCAGGATCTGGTCCCGCCGGATCAGCGCGGGCCGTCCCGGCAGCGGCTCCACCACCACCGCGTCGGGGTGGCGCGCCAGCACCCGGTCGAGCCGGGCCTGTTGATCGAACATCGTCCTCGCTCTCGCCCGTGACCGCCCCCGCGGACATGGTGCCGGATCGCCGACGTTCCGTCACCGCCATCGAACGGAAAGTCGCCGCCCCCGCCGTCCGGCCGGGGCCGTGCGCGCTCGTGCGCTTTCGGCGCCGAACCCGCCGATGAGGGCCTACTCTTGTCGGTCGGGCCCGGGTGAACGACGTGCATCGCATGGTCAAGCGTTCAATAAACCACCGCCTCCCGGTGGTGCGAGACGGGCCGATGATGCACAATGAGGGACGCGGACGCCGACTTGGGACGTACGAGGCCGTAGGGGAAGACGAGCCTCGGTACAGATCCAGGAGGTCCGGTGACCGCACGTGGCGTCTTTTACGTCCACTCCGCGCCGCCTGCGCTGAGCCCGCACATCGAGTGGGCCGCCGCAGGTGTTCTAGGTGTGCCCGTTTCCCTTGAGTGGGCGGACCAGGCGGCCGCGCCGGGAACGCTGCGCGCCGAACTCCATTGGGAGGGCAGGCCCGGCACCGCCGCGGGGATCACTTCCGCGCTGCGCAATTGGAAGCTCGTGCGGTTCGAGGCCACCGAGGACCCGACGCCCGGCACCGACGGCGTCCGCTTCAGCTTCACCCCGTCCCTCGGCGTCTTCTCCGGCGTCATCGGGGCCAACGGCGACATCCTCGTCCCCGAGGACCGGCTCCGCTCCGTCATGGCCAACGCCGCCGTCGGCAAGACCACGCTGGAGCACGAACTCGACCGCCTCCTCGGCACCCCGTGGGACAACGAGCTGGAGCCCTTCCGCCGGGCCGGCGACGGCGCCCCCGTCCGCTGGCTCCACGCCGCCGTCTGACCCGGGGCGCCCGGCCCCCGAGCGTGCCCGCCCCGCAACGCGCACGCCCACCGGCCGCCCCACCCCGTCCCACGCCGCCCGCCCGTTCCGGCACCGGGCGGCCCGATGCCGCCCGGCCGCCCCGCCCCGGCGGTGCTGACGCTGTGCGGGCGCGCTGATGCTGCGCGGCGGCTCCGGCGCTGCGTGGGGGCGCCGCACGGCGGTGTCGTCGTGGTCGTGGCGACCGGTGGCTGTGGGCTTGGTCGGTGCGGTGTTGAGGGGACGTGGGAGTGCGGAACGGCCCGGCGAGTCGTCCTCGCCGGGCCGTTCCGTTGCTCGTGTCGGGCCGTGGGCGGCCCGGAGCGTGTCAGAGGGGCATGTGCCGCTGGAAGGCCACCGAGACGTTGTGGCCGCCGAAGCCGAACGAGTTGTTCAGGGCCGCGGCGGGGCCGTCGGAGATCTTGCGGGGCTCGTCCCGGACGATGTCCAGGTCGGCCTCGTCGTCGAGGTCCTCCAGGTTGGCGACGAAGGGGATCAGGCCCTCCTTCAGCGCGAGGACGGTGAAGACCGACTCCAGCGCGCCGGCGCCGCCGAGCAGGTGGCCGGTCATCGACTTGGTGGCGGTGACGGCGACCTGGCGGGCGGCGTCCTCGCCGAGGCCCGCCTTGATGGAGGCGAGCTCGGCCACGTCGCCGGCCGGGGTCGAGGTGGCGTGCGCGTTGATGTGGACGATGTCGGCGGGCTCCAGCCCGGCGTCCTTGAGGGCGCGCTGCATCGCCTTGGCCTGGCCCGCGCCGGACGGGTCGGGCAGGACGATGTCGTAGGCGTCGCCGGAGTAGCCGCAGCCGGCCGCGACGCCGTGGATGCGGGCGCCGCGGGCGACGGCGTGCTCCTCCGACTCCAGGATCAGCGCGGCGGAGCCCTCGCCGAGCACGAACCCGTCGCGGTTCTTGTCGTAGGGCCGGGACGCGCGCGCCGGGTCGTCGTTGCGGGTCGACATCGCGCGCATGGAGCCGAACGAGGCCATCTGCAGCGGGTGGATGCACGACTCGGTGCCGCCGCAGATCACCACGTCGGCGCGGCCCGCGCGGATCATGTCGATGGCGTAGCCGACGGCCTCGCCGCTGGACGCGCAGGCGCTGACGAGGGCGTGCGACCCGGCCATCGCGCCGAACTCGATGCCGACGTGCCCGGACGCGCCGTTCGGCATCAGCATCGGGACGGTGAACGGCGAGACCCGCGCCCAGCCCTTCTCCTTGAACACGTCGTAGCTGTTGAGGGCGGTGTGCAGGCCGCCGATGCCGCTGGAGAACACGACGCCGAGGCGCTCACCGTCCACGGTGAAGCCGCCGTCCACGCCGGCCTTCTCCATGCCCTTCTGCGGCTTGCCGCCGGTCGACGGGGCGAACCCCGCGTCGGCCCACGCCTCGCGCGCGGAGATCAGCGCGATCGCCTGGTTGCGGTCGAGGCGGCGCATCGACTGCCGGGGGACGACCTCCTCCGGCTGGACCTTCAGCGTGGCGGCGAACCGGACCGGCAGGTCCTCGACGCCCTCCCAGTCCAGGGGGCGGACCCCGGACTCTCCTGCGAGCAGGGCGGACCAGGTCGACGGAAGGTCTCCGCCGAGAGGGGTCGTTGCACCGAGACCGGTCACCACGACTCTGGTCTGGCTCTTGCTCATAGTGGGTGCTCCTTGCGGACTGTGAGGGGGAGGAAAGGTCGGACGCGCCGCCTCCGGCCGGAGCGGCGGCGCGCCCTCCCCGCGGATCTAGCTCTTGGCCGTGGTCTGCAGGTTCTGGACGAAGTTGATGACGTCCTTCACCGTCTTCAGGTTGCGCAGCTCGTCGTCGGGGATCTCGACGCCGAACTGGTCCTGCGCGGCGACGGCGATCTCGACCATCGACAGCGAGTCGATGTCGAGGTCGTCGATGAAGTTCTTCTCGGGGGTCACCTCGGACTTGTCGATGCCGACGATGTCGTCGATGATCTCCGCGAGGCCGTCCAGGATCTGCTGTTCGGTGGCGACTTCTGCCATGGTCTGCGTTTCTCCTTCGGTGGGTTGGTCCAGAGCCTGCGAGAGGCGTGACGGCCTACGGGATCTGGATGACTTGGGCAGCGTAGGACAGTCCGGCGCCGAATCCGACCAGCAGGGCCGGGGCGCCGGACGGCACGTCGCCGCGTTCGATCATGCGGGACATCGCCAGCGGGATGGAGGCGCCGGAGGTGTTGCCCGAGTGCACGATGTCGTCGGCCACGACGGCGTTGGTGGCCTTCACCTTGCGGGCGATGGCCTCGATGATGCGCAGGTTCGCCTGGTGCGGGACGATCGCGGCGAGGTCCTCCGGCTTCACGCCGGCGCGCTCGCAGGCCTGCAGCGCGATCGGGGCGATGGCGGTGGTGGCCCAGCGGAACACCGCCTGCCCCTCCTGCCGGATGAACGAGTGCCGGTCCTCAATGATGATCTTGTCGTACTTGTCGCCGGCGCTGCCCCACACCACCGGGCCGATGCCGGGGGAGTCGCTGCCCGCCACGACCGCCGCGCCCGCTCCGTCCGCGAAGATGATGCAGGTGGAGCGGTCGGTCCAGTCGATCCACTGGGACATCTTCTCGGAGCCGATGACCAGCACGTTGCGGGCGCTGCCGGCCTGGACGGCGGCGCTGGCGGTGGCGAGCGCGTAGCAGAACCCGGCGCACGCGGCGTTGAGGTCGAACGCGCCGGGCGCCTCGATGCCGAGGCGGTGCGCGACGAGCGCGGCGTGGCTCGGCATCGGCGACTCCGCCGAGCAGGTCGCGAGGATCACGAGGTCGATGTCGGACGGGGCGAGGCCGCTGCCCGCGAGGGCCTTGCGGCCCGCGTGCACGCCCAGCTCGACGATGCCCTCGTCGTCGCCGGCGATGCGCCGCTCGGTGATGCCGACGCGGCTGCGGATCCACTCGTCGTTGGTGTCGACGGTCTGCGCCAGCTCGTCGTTGGTGACGACGCGGGACGGCCGGTAGTCGCCGAACGCCAGGACACGGGTCCCGGCGGTGGCCTGGGGGATCTGCAGCGCGGCGGTCATGACGCGTCCGCCTTGATCAGCTCGCGGGCCTTGTCCAGGTCGGCGGGGGTCTTGAGGGCCACCAGCTCGATGCCCTTCAGCTCGCGGCGGGCGAGGCCGGTGAGCGTCCCGGCGGGCGGCAGCTCGATGATCGCGGTGACGCCGAGGTCCCGCATGGCGGCCATGCACGAGTCCCAGCGGACGGGTGCGCTGACCTGGTCGACGAGCCGCGCCACGAAGTCGCGCCCGTCGGCGACGACGGCGCCGTCGCGGTTCTGCAGCAGTGTCGTGCGCGGGTCGGCGACGGGCGCGCCGGGGGCGAGCCGGCGGAGCGTCGCGACGGCGGGCTCCATGTGCTCGGTGTGGAACGCGCCCGCGACCGACAGCGGACGGAGCCGCGCCTTGGCGGGCGGCTCGTCGGCGAACTTCGCGAGCTGCTCCATCGTCCCGGCGGCGACGATCTGGCCGGCGCCGTTGACGTTCGCGGGGGTGAGCCCGTGCTTGTCGATCGAGGCGAGGACCTCGTCGGGGTCGCCGCCGAGGACGGCGGTCATCCCGGTCTCGGTGACGGCGGCGGCCTCGGCCATCGCCCGGCCCCGCTCCCGGACGAGCACCAGCGCCGCCTCCGGCGACAGCACCCCGGCGATCGCGGCGGCGGCGAGCTCGCCGACGCTGTGCCCGGCGACCGCGTCGGGGACGGAGTCCTCGTAGAGCACCTCGTAGGCGGCGAGCGCGGCGGCGACCAGCAGCGGCTGCGCCACCGCGGTGTCGCGGATCTCCTCGGCGTCCGCCTCCGTCCCGTACCTGACCAGGTCCAGCCCGGTGACGGCCGACCACCACGCGAGACGGTCGGCGACTCCGGGTATCTCTAGCCATGGCTTCAGGAAGCCGGGGGTCTGGGCGCCCTGGCCGGGCGATGCGAGGAGAATCACAGCGTCCAGCATTCCGTCAATGTCCGGTGACCTCGATACCGATCAGCACGAACTTTGGTGAGCGGCCTTTGTACGACCCCTACAAGGGGGCCTCGGCGCTTCTTGGATCTCAGCGCTTCTCGAAGCGGCCCAGGACGAGGGCGATGCGGAGGGTGAAGGCGTTGCGGCCGTCGGTGGGCGCGAGGCCGGTGAGTTCGGTGACCCTGCGCAGGCGGTACCGGACGGTGTTCGGGTGGACGAACAGCAGCCGCGCGGTGGCCTCCAGCGACGACCCCTGCTCGAGGTAGGTGGTGAGCGTGTCGAGGAGGGGCGCGCCGGCGGCGAGCATGGGGTTGTAGACGTTCTCGACCAGGTAGCGGCGGGCGTCGTCGTCGCCGTCGAGGGCGCGTTCGGGCAGCAGCTCGGTCGCCTGGACGGGACGGGGCGCGTCCGGCCACCCGGCGGCGGCGCGCAGCCCGGCGACGGCGGCCTGCGCGGAGTGGGTGGAGTCGTACAGGTCGGCGACCTGCGGGCCGACGACCACCGGACCCGGGCCGCACTTGGCGGCTATGGGGCGGGCCGCCTCCATGGGGTCGGTGTCACCGCCCACGATGACGATGACGCGGCGCCCCTGGACGCCCGCCAGCACGTCGGCGCGCGCGCGGCGCGCGGCCAGCTGCATCTGGTCGATGGTGACCTCGGGCTCCTCGTCCTCAGGGGTGAACCCCGCGATGACGGTGACGGGCTTGGACGTCCAGCCGAGGGCGGCGGCCCACGAGTGCATGCCGTCGTCGACCTCGCCGCGCAGAACCGCGTTGACGACGAGGGCCTCCAGCCGGGCGTCCCACGCGGCGCGGGTCTCGGCGGCACGCGCGTAGACCTGGGCGGCGCCGAACGCCACATCCCGCGTGTAGCGGAGGATCGCCTCGCGGAGCTGGGCCTCGCCGCCGGGCGCGGCGAGCTCGTCCAGCCGGGTCTCCACCACCTCGATGATGACGCGGATCATGTCGATGGTGTGGTGCAGCTTGATCGAGCGCAGCAGCTCGCGGGGGGCGGTGCCGAACACCTCGCCGGCGATGGCCGGGCGCGTCTTCTCGTTGTTCTTGAACCACTCGACGAACGCGGCGATGCCCGCCTGCGCGACGAGGCCGATCCAGGAGCGCTGGTCGGCCGGCATGCGCCGGAACCAGGGGAGTTGCTCCTCCATGCTCGTCAGGGCCGCGGTGCCGAACGTCCCCATGGCCTTCTCCAGGCGCTGGGTGGTGCGGTCGCGGATTTCGGCCTCGTTCGCGGTGTCCACCCCCCCAGGGTGCCACCACCTCGGCCGTGACCCGGTCCCAAGCGGGCGATCCGGCGCGGTCGCGGGCCGCCGGCGGTCAGCCGTGGGTGACCTCGGACGGGCGGCCGAGTGCGATGCCGGTGAGGTTGCGCAGGGACGTCGAGCCGGGGGCGAGGTAGTCGCTGTGGCCGCCGGAACCCGCGTCGAACACCCGCGCGCCGAACTCGCGGGAGACCGGGTCGGGGCCGAGGCCGAGGCCGAAGATGCGCACGTGGGGGACGTCCTCCATCCAGTCGGTCGCCCCTCGTCCCGCCCAGATGCGGGCCGTTCCGCTGAGCTTGGACGCCGACCACGCCGTCGTGCCCGGACTTCCGTAGAGGGCGATGTCGGTGACTTGGCGCCAGGCCGCGCTGTCGGGGCCGTCCAATGCCGCACGGCCGCACACCACCGAGCCATAGCTGTGGCACAGCAGACCCACGCTCGCGTTGGGGTTGACCCTGTGCAGACCCTTCAGGAAGTGGCGCAGCCTCCCGGCGCCTTCGGACGCCCTTCCGTCGGTGAGGACGTCACTGCTGAACGTCTTGGGCGCCGCGTACCCGAGCCAGGCGACGACCGCCAGCCCGGAGCCCGGTGCCATGGACCGGGCCTGCGCGTAGACGGCGCGCGCGCCGCCGCCCGGCGTCGACCACGGCTTGCCGCCCCGCCGGTCGAACGCGGACAGCGTGGTGTCGGCGCCCGGGACGAGGACCGCGATCCGCCGCGCCCTGGTGATGTCGCCGACGACCTCGATGGCGCGCCCGCCGCCGCGCGGGTCGAAGTAGAGGAAGCGGCGTCCGGGCTGGAGGAACGCGCCGAGCGCCTTGCCCCGGTCGGTGTCGCCGACGTCCTGCGCCGTCCGCAGCGCCTTCTCGATGGCCCGGCGTTCGGTGGCGTAGCGCGCGTCCAGCGTCGACGGCGCGAGCGTGGGGAGCGCGACGGGCGCGGCGTAGGGGTCGGCGTGCCCCGTCCCGGCCGTCGTCAGCATGATCACCCCGATGGACGCGGCACCGGCGAGGAGTCGCCGCGGCCGCCGGGAACGCCGCCATCCGGCGGGCGCGTCCGGCATCGCATGCTGCGGCGGCTTCCTGCGTATCTCGACCATCCACGATCTCTACGGGGCCGGCGCGGCCCGCGTTCGAAGCGGCCCGCCAGGACCGTGATCACGGTCAGCGCGGCCGCGCAGACGGCCAGCCACGGAAGGCGCATCATGATCCATTCCGGCCGGCCGGGTGCGGTGTGCACCCCCTGCAGGCTACCCAACGTGAGCAGTGACACAGCGGTGACACCCATCAGCGCGGTCTGGTGCCAGAGGAACACCGTCATCGCCGACCGGCCGAACGCGCCGATCACCGACCGTGTCCGGGCGTGCCGCGTCCAGCGGGTGAGCGGCCCGTGCAGCAGCACCGCGAGGCCCGTCTGGGCGAGGCCGAACGCGACCGCCGCGAGGGTCGGCGGGCTGAGGTTGGAGACCGCGGCACCCGGCACGCCGACCATGCTCGCCGGATACCCGGCGAAGACGATCAGCAGCGCGGTCGCGGCGCCGCCGCCGGCCAGCAGGGCGGCTCCGGCCCGCCGGGAGCGCAGCGCGCCGCCCGCCCAGCCGATGCCGAGGTAGAACGGCAGGAGCCAGGCGGTGAGGACGGTGGCCCAGCCCGTCCAGCCGGGCGTGTCGAGCGCGAAGCGGCCGAGGTCGACCACGGCGGTGGCGGCGGCGAGGACGGCGGCGCCCCGCAGCCCGAAGCGGTCCCAGGCGGCCGCGATCAGCGGTGTGCACGCCGTCAGCACCACGTAGACGCACAGGAACCACAGCGGGCTGAGGACCAGTTCGATCATCGTCCGGACGGTGTCCGCCGAGAACCCCGCCCACCGCAGTGCGGCGGCGGCCGGCACCCAGGCGACGGCGAGGACGGGCAGCGGCCGCGCGAACCGGGTCAGGCGGCGGCGCATCAGCGACGTCCACGCTTCGCCGGGACGCCGCGCCTTCGCCGCCGAGTAGCCGCCGACCAGGAAGAACACGGCGAGCGTCTGGAAGACCGAGGAGATCGGCGTCAGTTCCGGCATCGTCTTCAGCGGGCTGGTCACCTGCAGGTCGCGGCCGGAGGCGTCCGCGACGAAGGCGGTGACGAGCCAGTGCCCGAGGACGACGCCGAGAATCGCGAACACCCGCAGCGCATCCACCGCATGGTCACGGCCTGCGGCAACCCCGGGCCGAGCGCCACTTTCCCGCGTTGCCGACGCCTCCCGCGCTTCCCGCCGTTCCCGCGTTTCGTGCAGTTCCCGCGTTTCGTGCAGTTCGCGGGTTTCGTGCAGTTCGCGGGTTTCGTGCAGTTCTCGTGGTTTCCGAGCTTCGTGCGGTGCCCGTGCTTCGTGTGGTGCCCGTGCTTCGTGTGATTTTCGTGCTTTGCGTGGTTTTCGTGCTTTGCGTGGTCTCTGGGGTTCGGTGTCAAGCACGGGAGACCTCCGCGGTGCGGCCGAGGGCGATCAGGGAGAGGTTGCGGAGCGCGCGGGTCCCGGGCTTGAGGTAGGCGCTGTGCGGGCCCGTCCCGGCGTCGAAGCGGAGGGCGCCGAAGCCGGGGGAGACGGGGTCCGCGCCGAAGCCCACACCGGTGAAGCGGACGTTCGGCACGAAACGCATCCAGTCGCCGTTCGCCCGCCCCGCCCAGACGCGCGCGGACGTCCTGAGATCGGCGGCCTTGTCCTTGGTGGTGCCGGGACTGCCGAAAAGGGCGATGTCGGCCACGGGGAGCGGGGTCAGGCGCGGGGCGGCCTTCGCGCAGACCACCGAGCCGTAGCTGTGGCAGAGCAGGGCGAACCGGGCGTGTCCGTTCACCCGGTGGACGCCCGCGAGGAGGGTCCGGAGGCCGCGGGCACCGTCCTCGGCGCCGCCGTCGGTCAGGACGGAGGCGCTCAGCGTCGAGGGCGAGTCGTAGCCGAGCCAGGCGATCACCGCGAACCGAGCGCGCGGTGCGGCGGCCCGTGCCTCCAGGTAGAGGGCGTGGGCGCCGCCGCCGACGAACTTGGGCGAGTCGTAGTTGGCCAGCGTGTTGTCCGCGCCCGGCACGACAACGGCGATCCGGTCGGCGTGCTCCAGATCGCCGATGACCTCGACGGCCCGTCCGCCACCGCGCGGGTCGAACGCGAGGAACCGCCTGGCCGGAGCCAGGAAGGCGGACAGCGCCGGCGCGCGGTCCTCGTCGCGGAGGCGCTCCGCGGTGGCGAGCGCCCGGCCGATGTCCCGGTCGGCGGCCTGGTAGCGGGCGTCGAGGGTCGCGGACGACAGCGCGGGCGCGGGCACCGGGGCGGCGTACGGTTCGGCGGTCCGGGTCGCCGGCGCGGCGGCGCCGACCGCGAGCAGCGAGACGGCGGCGACGATCTTGCGGGCGCGCGGCATCCGGCACGTCCTTCCTGGTCAATGGCTTGCGGCACTGACCAGGACGCTAGAAACCGAACGATGCCCCGGAGATCAACCGGCGGAGTGAACTTGGGAGGTGCGACCTGGATCCGACATCTCGCGCGCAGGTATCAGGGCGGCCGTCAGTCGCCGGGCCGGACCAGCCCCACCTCGTAGGCGTAGACGATCGCCTGCGGCCGGTCGCGGAGCCCGAGCTTCATCAGGATCCTCCCGAAATGGGTCTTGACGGTCTGCTCGGCGACGACGAGCTTCCCGGCGATCTCCCCGTTGGACAGCCCCCGCGCGACCAGCGTCAGGACCTCGGTCTCCCGCTCGGTCAGCTCGTCGAGCCGCTTGCGGGACGGCGCGCGCGGCCCGCCGAGCCGGGAGAACTCCGCGATGAGCCGGCGGGTGACCGACGGCGACAGCAGCGCGTCGCCCGCCGCGACGACCCGCACCGCGTCGGCCAGCTCGGTCGCGGACGCGTCCTTCAGCAGGAACCCGCTGGCCCCCGCCCGCAGCGCCGCGTACACGTACTCGTCCAGGTCGAAGGTCGTCAGCATGAGGATCTTCGGGACGCCCTCGCCCGCACCACCACCGCCGGCGCCGTCGAGGATGCGGCGCGTCGCCTCCAGGCCGTCCAGCACCGGCATGCGGACGTCCATCAGCACCACGTCGGGGCGCAGCTCGCCGACGCGGCGCACGCCCTCCTCGCCGTTGACGGCCTCGCCGACGACCTCGATGTCCGGCTGCGCGTTCAGCAGCACGCCGAACCCGGCGCGCACCATGCCCTGGTCGTCGACGATCACCACCCGGATCGTCACGTGGTCTCCCGCGCCCTCACCGGCAGCGTGGCGGTCACGGCGAATCCTCCCTCGGACGTGGGACGGGCGGTCAGCTCACCGCCCAGCGCGGCGGCCCGCTCCCGCATCCCGAGCAGCCCGTGGCCGCCGCCCGGCAGCGGGGGGCGCGGCACCCGCCCGCCGCCCGGCGGGCCGTTGACCACGCCCAGCCATACGATGCCATCCTCCCCGGCATCCCGGGAAACCTGGACTTCCACCTGCGAACCGGGCGCATGCCGCATCGCGTTGCTCAGCGCCTCCTGCAGGATCCGGTACGCGGTGAGGCCGACGCCCGGCGGCAGCCCGGCGAGGTCGCCGTCCAGCCGCGTCGCCACCCGCAGCCCCGCGCCGCGCGCGTGGCCGATCAGCTCGTCCAGCCGCTCCAGGCTCGGCTGCGGCGCGGTCTCGGCGCCGTCCTCCGCGCGCAGGACGCCGAGGACGCGGCGCAGCTCGGTCAGCGCGTCCAGCGCGGTCGCGCGGATCTCGGCGAGGTCGAGCCGGGTCTCCTCGGGCATGGCGTCCACCTTGTAGGGGGCCGCCTCCGCCTGGATCGCGATCATCGACATGTGGTGGGCGACGACGTCGTGCAGCTCCCGCGCGATCCGCTGCCGCTCGGTCAGCACCGCCTCGGCGTCCTGGTGCCGCCGCTCCTGCTCGGCCAGCTCCCGCTTCGCGGTCCGCCGGACCCGGACGGCGTAGCCCACCGCCAGCGGCACCAGGATCAGCACCGACGCGCCGGGCGCCGAGTCCGCGTCCTTGATCCACACCCCGGCGAGCGAGAGGACCGCGACGCCCAGGGTGACGTCCCGCGAGCAGCGCACCGTCACCGTGAAGAGGCACATGAGCGCCGCGAAGGCCCCGCCCTCGGTGTACTCGATGCCCGGCGGCCACGGGCTCAGTGCGAGTACCGCGAGGCCCGCGAAGCTCATCCGCCAGGCCGCGAGCGGGTGCCGGTCGCGCAGCGCGAGCGGCGCGGTCACCAGGACCGCGACCAGCAGGGCCGTGCCGTCTCCTGGGTAGCCGGCGGCGTCGGCGCGCACGGGCTCCCTGAGCATCGAGCTGGTCCCGCTGATGATCAGCAGCGTGAGGAAGGACCAGAACAGGTTCACGACGAGCCCGAACGGCAGCCGTCCGATGCCGAGGAACCGCGTCCACCGCAGCCCCGCCGGCCAGGGCCGGTCGAGTGGTGGCGCGGGCTCGGCCCGGCCCGTCACGAGGGCGGCCAGGATCCCGTCGCGCAGCACCGCGCGCAGCAGGTTCGGCTCGTTCCCGATCCTGCCGTCGGTCGCGTCCACGGTCTTCTCCCCGGCCATGACGACCAGGCTAGAGACCTGGCGGGCAGGGCGGATGGGACCGTGGTGGGACACGTCCCGTCATACCTGGGTACGGTGCGATGCGTGGAGCCCGTCGAAGCGCTGCGCCGCATCGCGTTCCTGCTGGAGCGCGCCCACGAGCCGACCTACCGCGTCCGGGCCTTCCGCACGGCCGCCGGCCTCGCCGAGCGGACGCCTCGGGACGAGCTGGCCGGCCGGGCCCGCGACGGGACGCTGACCGCGCTGCCGGGCATCGGCAAGGTCACCGCGCTGGTGATCGAGGAGGCGCTGCGCGGTGAGACCCCCGTCTACCTGCGGCGCCTGGAGGCGACCGAGGGCGAGCCGCCGGACGAGGCCGCGGCCGCGCTGCGCGCCGCGCTCAAGGGCGACCTCCACACCCACAGCGACTGGTCGGACGGCGGCTCGCCCATCCGGGAGATGGCCGAGACCGCCCGCGGCCTCGGCCACGAGTACCTGGCGCTGACCGACCACTCACCGCGCCTGAAGGTGGCGAACGGCCTGTCCGCCGACCGCCTGCGCCGCCAGCTCGACGCCGTCGCCGAGCTGAACGCGGAGCTGGCGCCGTTCCGGATCCTCACCGGCATCGAGGTCGACATCCTGGACGACGGCACCCTCGATCAGGACCCCGACCTGCTCGAACGCCTCGACGTCGTCGTCGCCAGCGTCCACTCCAAGCTCCGCATGGACCGCGTCGCGATGACGAAGCGCATGGTCGCCGCGATCGCGAACCCGCGCGTGAACGTCCTCGGGCACTGCACCGGACGCATCGTGAAGGCGGGCGGCAGGCGCGGCGGGCTGCGCCCCGAGTCGGAGTTCGACGCCGCGCTCGTCTTCGACGCCTGCGCCGCCTACGACGTCGCCGTGGAGATCAACTCCCGTCCGGAGCGCCTCGACCCGCCGAAGCGCCTGCTGCGCCTCGCCGTCGAGGCCGGCTGCCGCTTCTCGATCGACTCCGACGCCCACGCGCCGGGCCAGCTCGACTGGCAGCCCTTCGGCTGCGAGCGGGCCGCCCGGTGCGGGGTGCCGGCGTCCCGCGTCGTCAACACGCTCCCGCCCGACGACCTCCTTGCCTGGACGCGTCCCTGACCTGCGCCGGGACGCCTTTCCGCGGCGCCGCCCGCTCCCTCAGGAGGTGAGGGAGCAGGTGTTGACGAGGTCGCCGGACGCGGGGCGGGGGAGCGTGGCGCTCGGCGGCGGGGGTGTGCCGTTCCGCGTCCAGGATTCGAGGGCGGTGAAGGCCGTGCGCATGCAGGGGAGAAGGGGCCGGAGGCGGTCCGGGTAGGTGTCGTAGAGGCCGTCGACGTGGTTGGCGGCCTCCAGGCGGTAGTAGCGGTAGGGGGCCTTTCCGCGGTCGCGGACGAGTTTCGCGTAGACGTCGGAGTCGGTGCTGATCGGCAATAGCGAGTCGTAGGTCCCCTGGAGTGTGATCAGGGGCTTGCCGATTCGGCCCGTGAGGGAGATCCGGGCGACGGCCCGGTGCACCTTCTTCGGGCGGGCCGCGTAGTCGTAATCGGCCTCCGCCCCCGTGTACGTGGGGTCGAATTCCTCGCGGTAGATGCGCTGGGTGAGTTCCCAGTAGACCTGGTCGTGGAACGGCCAGAGGAATTCCGAGCCGGGCGCGAGCCCCGCCTTCAGGAGCGCCTTGTGCGCGGACGGGTCGCCGGTGGCCGCGTACGGCGGGTAGGCGCGCAGGATGGGCGGCAGGTAGGTGAACAGGTTGGGGCCGTTCGCACGCCAGAGCGTGCCTTCCGCGTCGATGCCGCCGTCGTAGAGCTCCGGACGGTTCTCCAACTGCCAGCGGACCAGGTAGCCGCCATTGGAGATGCCCGCCGCGAAGGTACTGCGGGGGGATTTCCCGTAGTGCTCGCGGACGGCCTTCTTGGCCGCTCGGGTGAGCTGGGTCAGGCGCTGGTTCCATTCGGCGACGGCGTCGCCGGGGCGGCGGCCGTCCTTAGAGAACTCCAGGCCGCTGTTTCCCTTGTCCGTGGCCGCGTAGGCGTAGCCCTTGCCGAGCGCCCAGTCGGAAATGGTGACGTCGTTGGCGTACTGGCGGCGGTTGCCGGGGGAGCCGGCGACGACGAGCCCGCCGTTCCAGCGGTCGGGCAGGCGGATGACGAACTGCGCGTCGTGGTTCCAGCCGTTGTTGGTGTTGAAGGCCGAGGTGTCCGGGAAATAGCCGTCCACCTGGATTCCGGGGACGCCGGCCGGATTGCGCGTCCCGGCGGCGTGCAGGCCGGCGAAGTCGGCGGGGACGGTGTGCCCGGACGCGATCGTGCCGGCGGTCGTGAGGTCGTTCAGGCGGGCCGACACCTGCTTCTCCGCGCCCGGCACGGCGGGCCCGCGCTCCCGCGCGTGCGCCGGCGCGGCAAGGGCGGCCGTGACCGCGGCGGCGGCCGCGGCGGCGGTAAGGACGGTGCGGACGGGCATTCCGCCTCCTCGGGAAGGGGACGTCGGGTCGCCCGCTATGGTGAGCGGCCCCTGTGACCGCGACCACGTGGCCGGTCCACATATCGCGGAAGTCCGGCATGTGTCGATGGGCGTGACCTGCGCGTGATGTGGATCACAGCCGTATCGGCCGGTCCGAATGTGGGGTCGGCTCACATGGTTCGCCTCGCGGGCGCGACCTAGCGTTCCCGGTCACGGCGACCCGGATGTGGTTCGGGTCACCTGCGACGAGCGTGAGGAGGGCGCATGGGCGGTCCCGTCCCGGAGGCGCCGGTTCCGGAGGCCCCGGTTCGCGAGGCACCGGTTCTTCGAGCACGGGGGCTGGTGCGGGAGTTCCGCGGCTTCCGGGCCGTGGACGGCGTCGACCTCGACATCGGGGAGGGCACCGTGCACGCGCTGGTGGGCCCGAACGGCGCCGGCAAGACCACGCTGTTCAACCTGCTCACCGGCTTCCTGAAGCCGACGGCCGGCAGCGTCCGGCTGGGCCGGCACGAGCTGGCGGGCCGGAGCCCGGAGCGGATCGCCCGGCTGGGGCTCGCCAGGTCGTTCCAGATCACGAGCCTGTTCGCGGAGCTGACGCCGCGCCAGCACGTGGAGCTGGCGCTGGCCGGGCGGACCGGGCTCGGCTGGCGGTTCTGGCGGTCGGACCGGGCGCTCGGGCGCTACTCCGACCGCGCCGCCGAACTGCTCGGCCAGGTCGGCCTCGGCGACCACGCGGACATCGCCGCCGGCGCGCTGGCCTACGGCCGCAAGCGGGCCCTCGAACTGGCGCTGGCCCTCGCGCTCGACCCGAAGGTCCTGCTGCTGGACGAGCCGACCGCCGGCATGGGCGTCGAGGACGTCGGCCGGACGGTCGACCTCATCAAGAAGGTCCGCGCCGGACGTACCGTCGTGCTGGTCGAGCACAACATGAGCGTCGTCTCCAGCCTCGCCGACCGCGTCACGGTGCTCCAGCACGGACAGGTCCTCGTCGAGGGCCCCTACGCCGAGATCCGCCACGACCCCCGCGTCGTCACCGCCTACCTCGGAGACTCCGATGCTGCGCATTGACGGACTGTCCGCCTGGTACGGCGAGGCCCAGGCCCTGCGCGACGTGTCCCTGCACGTCGATGAAGGCGAGATCGTCACGCTCGTCGGCCGCAACGGCGCCGGCAAGACCACGCTGCTGCGCTCCCTGATGGGCCTCCATAAGGGGACGTCCGGAACGATCCATTTCCTGGACGAGGACATCTCCGCCATGAGCTCCCACAAGCGCGCGCGGCGCGGCCTCGGTTACGTCCCTGACGACCGTGGCATCTTCGCGACGCTCTCCGTGGAAGAGAACTTGACGCTCCCGCCGCGCATGGGCCCGGATCCGTGGTCGCTGGACCGGGTGTACGAGACGTTCCCCCGCCTCAAGGAACGGCGCCGGTTTCCCGGGACGAAGCTGTCGGGCGGCGAGCAGCAGATGCTCGCGCTGGCCCGGGTGCTGCGGACCGGTGCCCGGCTGCTGCTGTGCGACGAGCCGACCGAGGGCCTGTCGCCGCTGATCGTCCAGCAGATCGGCGCGATCCTCCGCGAGGTCAAGGCGGCCGGGGTGACCGTCCTGCTCATCGAGCAGAACGTGCACTTCGCCGCCACCGTCGCCGACCGCCACCACCTGCTCGCCGAGGGCCGGGTCGTCGAGTCCATGGACAACGACGAGGTCCGCGCCCGCGAGAGCGAACTCCTGCAGTACCTCGGAATCTAGGGAGAACCCCCATGAGAACAATCGGACGCACGGCCGCGCTCGCGACCGCCGGAGCGCTGCTGGCCGGCTGCGCGGGCGGACCCGGCGGGGGCGGGGGCAAGATCAGCGACGACAAGATCGTCCTGGCGGTGCTGACCGACCAGTCCGGCGTGTACGCCGACCTGTCGGGCAAGAACGCCGTCGAGGCGGTGAAGATGGCGGTCGCCGACTTCAAGGCCAAGTACGGCGACAAGGCGGTCACCACGAACATCGAAGTGGTCTCCGCCGACCACCAGAACAAGCCGGAGATCGCCAACTCCAAGGCGCAGGAGCTCTACGACCGGCAGAAGGCCGACCTGATCGTGGACGTCCCGACGTCCTCGGCCGCGCTCGCCGTCGCCACCGTCGCGAAGAACAAGAAGAAGGTGTTCATCGACGTCGGCGGCGCGACCACCGAGCTGGAGGGCAAGCAGTGCAACAAGTACACCTTCCACTACGGCTACAACAGCTACATGCTCGCGCACGGCACGGGCACTGAGGTCACCAAGGACGGCGCCAAGAACTGGTACATCGTCTACCCCGACTACGCGTTCGGGCAGGACATGCAGAAAACGTTCACGGCCGCCGTGAAGGGCGCCGGCGGGACGGTCGTGAAGAGCGACCCGACGCCGTTCCCCAACGACAACTTCTCCACGTTCCTGCTCAAGGCGCCCAACCTCGACCCCAAGCCGCAGGTCATCGGCGCCATGCAGGCGGGCGGTGACCTCGTCAACCTGGTGAAGCAGTACAACGAGTACAAGCTGCGCGACAAGGGCGTCGGGCTGGCGGTCGGCCTCATGTTCCTGACCGACATCCACTCCCTCACCCCGGACGCGCTGGCGGGGACGTACTTCACCGACTTCTGGTACTGGAACGCCAATGCCGGCAACCGCGCGTGGGCCGACAAGTTCCAGGCCAAGACCAACACCCGCCCGACGGCCGTCCACGCGGGCGACTACTCCGCGGCGCTCCAGTACCTGGAGGCGGTGCAGCGCGGCGGCACGGACAAGTCCGACGACGTGGTGAAGCAGCTCGAAGGCCACAAGGTCGACGACGTCTTCACCTCCACCGGGACGATCCGGGCCGAGGACCACCTGCTCGTCCACGACGCCTACATCGCGCAGGTGAAGCCGGCCGGCGAGGTCAAGGAGCCCTGGGACTACGAGAAGATCGTCAAGACGATCCCGGCGGCGGAGGCGTTCCAGCAGCCGGACGCGTCCTGCACCCTCTGAGGCGGGTCTGACGTGCTGCAACAGGCGTTCAACGGGCTGGTGGGCGGGGCGTTCTACGCCCTGCTCGCCCTCGGCCTGGCCGTCATCTTCGGGATGCTCGGCGTGGTCAACTTCGCGCACGGCGCGTTCTACATGCTCGGCGCGTTCGGGGCGTTCATCGCGCTCGACTCGCTGGGCCTGAACTTCTGGCTGGCGCTGCCGATCGTCCCCGTCGTGCTGGGCGCGGTGGGAGTCGTGCTGGAGCGGCTGTTCATCCGCCGGCTGGCGCCGCTGGACCCGCTCTACAACTTCCTGTTCACCTTCGGGCTGGCACTCATCCTGCAGGACCTGGTCAAGCGGCAGTACGGCGTGCAGTCGCAGCCGTACCCGCGCCCGTCCGCGCTGGGCGGGTCGGTCGACCTGGGCCTGTTCACCTACCCCGCCTACCAGGTGTTCGTGCTGGCGGTGTCGGTGCTGGTCTGCGGGGCCGTGTGGGTGATCCTGACCCGCACCCGCGTGGGCATGATCGTCCGGGCGGCGACCGAGAAGCCGGAACTGTCGCGGGCGCTCGGCATCGACGTCGGCCGGTGGGTGACCCCCGTGTTCGGCTTCGGCATCGCGCTGGCCGCGTTCGCCGGGGTGCTGGCCGCGCCGATGCGGGCGGTCAACCCGCTGATGGGCTCCGACCTCATCATCACCGTCTTCGCGGTCGTGGTGATCGGCGGGCTCGGGTCGGTGTTCGGCTCGGTCGCCGCCGGGTTCGCGGTCGGGCTGGTCTCGGCCCTCGGCAACTACTACGTCCCGTCCCTCTCGCAGACGCTCGTGTTCATCCTGATGGCCGCCGTGCTGCTGTGGCGTCCGGCCGGCCTGTTCGGACGCGAGGAGGCCCTGTGATGGAGGAGAAGCCGTGATCCTCAGCAAGCTCGCCGGACGGCCGATCCTGCTGGCCGTCGGCCTGGTGGCGGCGCTGGTCCTGCCGTGGTTCATCTACCCGCCGGTCGCCCTGGACATCGTCTGCTGGGCGCTGTTCGCCGCCGCCGTCGACCTGCTGCTCGGCTTCACCGGGCTCCTGTCGTTCGGGCACGCGGCGTTCTGGGGAGGGTCCGCGTACGTCACCGGACTGATCGCGCTGCACTCCGGGCTGCCGTTCTTCGTGGCCGTCCTGGGCGGGGCGCTGTTCGCCGCCGCCCTCGCCGTTCCGATCGGGTTCCTGTCGGTGCGGCTGCGCGGCATCTACTTCGCGATGGTCACCCTGGCCTTCGCCCAGATGGTCTACTTCGTCGCCAACCAGTGGCGGGACGCGACGGGGGGAGAGAACGGTCTCCAGGGCATCCCCAGGGAGTTCTTCGGAGTCGACCTCTCCGACCCGTTCTTCTTCTACTACGCGGCCCTGCCGTTCGTGCTGGTGGGAATGTTCGTGGCCTGGCGCATCGTCCGCTCACCGTTCGGACGGGTGCTGGTGTCCATCCGCGACAACCCGAACAGGGCGCGGGCGCTCGGATACAGCATCGACCGCTACAAGCTGGTCGCCTTCGTCCTGTCGGCGGCCCTGTCGGGCCTGGCGGGCGGGCTGTTCACCGTCGGGCACGGCTTCGCGTCCCTGCAGGGCGTCTACTGGACGACCTCGGGCCAGGTCGTGATGATGGTCGTCCTCGGCGGCATCGGCACCCTGTGGGGCGGCGCCATCGGCGCGGCCCTGGTCGTGGAGCTGAACGACTACCTGGCGACGGCCGGGTTCGAGGAGACCGGGATCATCACCGGCGCGATCTTCATCATCGTCGTGCTGCTGTTCCGCCGCGGCGTCTGGGGCACGGCGCGCGACCTCATCGCCGCCCGGTCGTCCCGCGGGCGCCCGGCGCCCGAGCCGGACGAGGCGAAGGTGGGCGCTCCCGTCTGAGAGGCCGGTGTGCGGAAAGCGGCGTGCCGCCCGCGGTCGCGCGGGCGGCACGCCGTTGCCTTCCGGCGGTTGCCTTCCGGCGCCGTGCCTTCAGTGGGAGAGGCGGTTCAGGCGCAGCGCGAGCTGGAGTTCGAGGGCGCGTTCCGGGGTCTGCCAGTCGTCGCCGAGCAGGCGGGCGATGCGGTCCAGGCGCTGGCTCACGGTGTTCACGTGGATGTGCAGGCGCTCGGCCGTGCGCGACAGGCTCCCGCTCGTCCCGAAGTACGCCTCAAGGGTCTGGACGAGGGACGTCCCGCGCCGCTCGTCGTAGTCGAGGACGGGACCGAGCGCGCCGGTGAGGAAGCCCGTCACGTCCCGGTCGTCCCCGATGAGCAGGCCGACGAAGCCGAGCTCGGCCGCGCTCGCGCCGTCGCCGCGGCGGCCGAGGGACAGCAGGGCGTCCGCGCAGCGCTGCGCCTCCCGGTGCGCGTCCGCGACCGCGGCGGCCGCGTGCACGGGACCGGCCGCGCCGACCGTCGCCGGCCCGCCCAGCGAGGCGCCCAGCTCCTTCGCGACCCGCCGCGCCGCGTCGCCGGGGCGGTCGCCCGGCAGGAACAGCACGATCTCCTCCGCGCGGTCGGCGGCGAGCCCGTGCTCCACGGCCGCGTAGGACGACGCCCAGAACGCGGCCCGCTGCCGGTGCTCGAGCGACTCGTACTTCGCGCACAGCACGACGTGCGGGGCGCTCAGGTCCACGTTCACGCGCCGGGCGCGGGCCGACAGCGCCTCCGCGCCCGTCCGGCGGCCGGAGAGCAGGTCGTCGAGCAGCTCGCCGCGCACCCGCCCCTCCGCCTCGGTGACGCTGCGCTGGAACAGCAGCAGCAGGGCGGTGACGAGCGCGGCCCGCTCCAGGATCCGCTGGTCGGCGTCGTCGACCTCGTCGGAGGTGCGCAGGACGAGCGTCCCGAGCATCTCGTCGCCGGTCGACACCGACGCGATCCACAGGTCGCCGCGCCGGACCGTCCTGCCCTGCGCGCGCGCGGAGTGCGCGGAGGCCGACACACCGGCCAGTTCGTCATCGGTCAGGCCCGGCGACACGGCACCCGTCGTGGCCAGCTGCCGGCCGTCCGCGTCGAGCACGTGCAAGGTGCCGCCGAGCAGCTCCGTCACGATCGCGCCGACGTCTTCCACGCCGCCGCCGCGGACCACGACCGCCGTCATCCGGTCGTGCGCGCGCGCCGCCCGCTCTACGGCCGCGCTACGCGCCTTGACCTCCTCGTTGGCGGCGCTCAGCTCGTCCAGGGCGGTACGGGTCTCCTCCAGGAGGCGCGCGTTGTCGATGGCGATCGCGGCATGCGCGGCCAGCGACCCCAGCAGCGCGACCTCTTCCTGGTCGAACGGGCGCTCGCTGCGGTTCGCGGCGGTCAGGACGCCGATGACGCGGCTGCCCAGCCGCATCGGCACGCCGAGGATGGCGACCAGGCCCTCTTCGGTGACCGCGTCGTCGATGTAGCCGCGGTGCTGGAACTGTCCGTCCCCGAGGTAGTGGTCGCTGTTGTAGGGCATGGCCGTCTGCGCGACCAGCCCGACGAGCCCGGTGCCCATCGGCAGCCGCAGCCGCCGGAACGCCGCCGACACCGACCCGTCCGTCACCCGCATGTAGGTGTCGCCGTGCTCGTCGTCGTTCAGCGTCAGGTAGGCGATGTCGGCGTTGAGCAGCCGCCGGGCGCGGCGGGTGATCGCCTCCAGCACCGCGTCGAGGTCGCGCAGCCCGGCGAGGTCGCCGGCGGTGTCGAACAGCGCCGCCAGCTCGGCCTCCCGCCGGGCGTGCCGCCGCATGATCATCCGGACCCGGAGCGCGGCCAGCTTGGCCGCCTCCAGCTCCTCCAGCACGGCGGGCGGCGCGCCGTCCGCCCGCGCCTGGACGAGGGGACCCTCGAACTCGACGGGGGAGGCCTCTCGGGCCAGCAGTTCGAGGAAGACGCCGCAGGACATACGGGCCATTCTCAATGGGCCGTCCAGCCGCCGTCGAGTGCGAGGGACGCGCCGGTCACCATGGACGCCGCCGGCGAGCACAGGTAGCCGACCAGTTCGGCGACCTCGTCCGGCTCGATCAGCCGCTTCAGGGCCGCGTGGTCGAGCATCACCCGCTCGACGACCTCGCTCTCCGGCATGCCGTGCGCGCGCGCCTGGTCGGCTATCTGGCTCTCCACCAGCGGCGTCCGGACATAGGCCGGGTTCACGCAGTTGGACGTCACGCCGTGCGCGGCGCCCTCCAGCGCCACGACCTTGGACAGGCCCTCCAGCCCGTGCTTGGCCGTCACGTAGGCCGACTTGTAGGGCGAGGCCCGCAGCCCGTGCACGGACGAGATGTTGACGATGCGTCCCCAGCCCCGCTCGTACATGCCGGGAAGCGCGTCCCGGACCAGCCGGAACGGCGCCTCCACCATCAGCCGCAGGATCCGCGCGAACATGTCCGGCGGGAACTCGTGGACGGGCGCCACATGCTGGATGCCCGCGTTGTTGACGAGGATGTCGACGCCGGACGCCAGCCCGTCGAGCGCGTCCATGTCGGCCAGGTCGGCGCGCAGCGGGACGCCGCCGAACTCGGCCGCCGTCCGCTCCGCCGCCGCCCCGTCCAGGTCGGCCACCACCACCTCGGCGCCCGCCGCCGCCAGCCGCCGCGCGCAGGCCCGGCCGATGCCGCCCGCGCCGCCGGTGACCAGGGCGCGCCGCCCCGACAGATCCAGCGTCCCCGAAGTCCCCGCGCCCGGCCGGGGTGTCACGCTCGTCATGGGCAGAACCTACGGAGCGCGACCCCGCCCTCCCATGTGTCCCGGGCACACAATCCACCACCGGGCGGTATGGGCGGAGGGGACCGGTGATTTTCGGCCGTCCCGGCGCACGGACCGGAACTGGTGGGGCTACCGTTGGCCTCGCACGGTCCCGCCCACCGCGAGGGGTTCCGATGACCGAGATCACGCATCGTTCCGTCCAGTCCGAGAGCGGCCTGCGCATGCACGTCGCCGAGGCGGGCGAGGGGCCGCTCGTCCTGCTCCTGCACGGCTTCCCCGAATGCTGGTACTCCTGGCGGCACCAGCTCACCGCGCTCGCCGAGGCCGGGTTCCACGCCGTCGCCCCCGACCAGCGCGGCTACGCCCGGACCGGCGGCCCGGCGGAGACCGACCAGTACACGATCCTGCACCTGGCCGGGGACGCGGTCGGGCTCATCGACGCCCTCGGCGCGGACCGGGACCACGGTGCGAACCGGGCCGTGGTCGTCGGCCACGACTGGGGCGCGCCCGTCGCGTGGGCCGTCGCGCAGATGCGCCCCGACAAGGTGCGCGGCGTGGTCGGCATGTCCGTCCCGCACCGCCCGCGCTCCAGCAGGCCGCCGGTGGAGTCGATGCGCCGCCTGTTCGGCGACGGCTTCTACATGGTGCGATTCCAGCAGCCGGACGCCCCCGAAGCCGAACTCGACCGCGACCGTGCCGCCACCTTCCGCCGCATGCTGGCCGGGATGTCCGGCGACGGCCCCGCCCCGCCGCTGATCGCCCCCGAGGGCGGCGCGTTCCTCGACACGCTCCCCGAGCCGGAGAAGCTGCCCGGCTGGCTCACCGACGCCGACATCGCCGCCTACGTCGAGGAGTACGCCGAGAGCGGGTTCACCGGGCCGATCAACTGGTACCGCAACCTGGACCGCAACTGGGAGCTGACCGCCGCCTGGCACCGCGCCCCCATCGGCCCGCCCGCGCTCTACATCGCCGGCGACCGCGACATCGTCGCCGTCGGCGCCCGGAACGTGATCGACTCGATGACCGACTTCGTGCCGAACCTCCGCGACACCGTCTGGCTGCCCGGATGCGGCCACTGGACGCAGCAGGAGCGCCCCGCCGAGGTCAACGAGGCGATCCTCGCCTTCCTCCACGCCCTCTGACCCACCCCCGCCGGGTGCGCCCGCCGCGCGAGCAGCACGAGTACCTTGCGGTGCTCCGTCACGCGTCCGGTGGCTGAGTGGGGCGGGTGGGGGACTGCGGGAGTCGTTCTGTGCGGACCCAGCCGTTCCAGCCGCGTTCGCGCATCAGTTCCACCATGCGCACGGCGCGCGGGTCCGATTCGACCGCGAGTGCCTCCAGGAGGTCGAACGGCAGGTCCTCGTCCGCCATCTCGCCGAGGTCGACCTCGCCGGCGGCGCAGGCCTCCTCGGCCAGGTCGGCCATGATGTCGGCGGCCTCCTCCAGCAGTGGCGAGTCGGCCGCGTCGGTGTCGACGAGCTCCGACAGGACCCGGTAGAGGCGGACGACCCGCGGGTCGTCGAGCTGCGCGAACTTCCCGGGCATGAGCTCGCGGACGCGATCGGGCCAGCGGGCCGTGACGAGGATCCACCCGTCCCGCTCGCCCTCCACCATCCGCTCCGACACCCCGAGTTCCCGCAGCCGGTCGAGGTAGGAGACGATCTCCGGCGGGAGCACCAGGCCGTCCCCCGCGGCGAGCCGCGCGATGTTCTCGCGGCCGGCCTCCAGCCGCGCGATCTCGTCGCGCAGCCGGGCGTCGATCCGCCGGACCGCCTCGGCGAAGGTCGCGGCGTCAGCCGCCAGCAGGTCGTCGATCCGGGAGAGCGGCACGCCGGCGTCGGCGAGGGTGCGGATCTTGATGAGGGACACGACCGCCGTCGCGCCATACCTTCGGTACCCCGAGGCGTCCCGCTCCGGCTCCGGCAGCAGCCCGATCTGGTGGTAGTGCCGCACCGCACGCACCGTCACGCCGGCGTAGGCCGCCAGTTGACCGATCGTCAGCATGCTTCGATCCTGCCCCGTCCGGGCCCGGGCCGGCACCGGTTCAGGACGTCCGGCGGCGGTGGCAGGCACCGGCGAGGACGTAGGCGGCGGCGAGGATGCCGGCGCACCAGGCGAGCGCGGTCCACACGCCGGTCCCGACCGGCTGTTGCGTGAGCAGGGCGCGGAGCGTGTCGACGATGGAGGTCACCGGCTGGTGCTGCGCGAAGGCGCGCACGGGGCCGGGCATGGTGTCGGTCGGCACGAAGGCCGAGCTGATGAACGGCAGGAAGACGAGCGGGTAGGAGAACGCGCTCGCGCCGTCCACGCTCTTCGCGGTGAGGCCGGGGATGACGGCGATCCAGGTCAGCGCGAGGGTGAACAGGGCGAGGATGCCGGCGACCGCCAGCCAGGCCGCCACGCCCGCGCCCGAGCGGAAGCCCGCGAGGAGGGCGACGCCGACGACCGCGGCGATCGAGACGGCGTTGGCGGCCAGCGAGGTCAGCACGTGCGCCCAGAGGACGCCCGACCGGGCGATCGGCATCGACTGGAACCGCTCGAAGATCCCGCTCTGCATGTCGGTGAAGAGCCGGAGCGCGGTGTAGGAGATGCCCGACGCGATCGTGATGAGCAGGATGCCGGGAAGCATGTAGTCCACGTACGAGACCGGTCCGGTGTCGATCGCGCCGCCGAACACGTAGACGAACATCAGCATGATCACGATCGGCGTGATCGCGGTCGTGATGATGGTGTCGAGGCTGCGGGTGACATGGCGCATCGTCCGTCCCGTGAGGACGGCGGTGTCGCCCAGGAAGTGCGCGTCCATGGCGGTTCCTACTCCTTGCCCGTGAGGGTCTCGGGGTCCTGGCGGTCCTCGCCGACGACCGCGAGGAAGATGTCTTCGAGAGAGGGCTGCTTCTCGACGTACTCGACCTCGGCGGGCGGCAGCCGCCTGAGTCCGGCCAGGGTGTCGTTGACGATGATCCGGCCCCGGTGGAGGATCGCGATCCGGTCGGCGAGGTGCTCGGCCTCGTCCAGGTACTGGGTGGTGAGCAGCACCGTCGTGCCGCCCTCGGCGAGCCCCTTGACGGACTGCCACACCCCGATCCGGGCCTCCGGGTCCAGCCCGGTCGTCGGCTCGTCCAGGAAGACGACGGGCGGGTTCCCGATGAGGCTCATCGCGATGTCCAGGCGGCGGCGCATGCCGCCGGAGTACGCCGCCACCCGCCGGCCGCCCGCCTCGGTCAGCGAGAAGCGCCTCAGCAGGCCGTCGGCGATCGCTCCCGGGTCCTTGAGATGCCTCAGCCTGGCGACCAGCACGAGGTTCTCCCGCCCGGTGAGGCTCTCGTCGACCGCCGCGAACTGCCCGGTGAGACTGATGGACGCGCGCACGTCGGCGGCCCGCGCCGCGACGTCGAAACCGTTGACGCGGGCCGTCCCCGCGTCGGCCTTGAGCAGCGTGGACAGGATCCGCACCATCGTGGTCTTGCCCGCCCCGTTCGAGCCGAGCAGGGCGAGGACCTCGCCCCGTCCCACGTCGAGGTCGACGCCGCGCAGCACGCGCAGCTCCTTGTAGGACTTCTCAAGGCCCCGCACGTGGATCGCGGGCCCTTGGACCTGATCGGTGCCGGTGGCCGGGGGGATGCTCATGGCGGCCAGCATGGAGGGCTGACGCTGCGTCAGGGTCAACCCGGCGACGGCGCGGAAATGTCGGAGGCGCCGCGTACGGTCGGCGCGTGAACCGCACCGACCGTCTGTACGCCCTGGTGGAGGAGTTGCGCGCGTGCGCGCCGCGCCGCCTCGCCGCGCGCGAACTGGCCGCGCGGTACGAGGTGAGCGTCCGCACGATCGAGCGCGACATCAGCGCGCTCCAGCAGGCCGGCGTGCCGATCTTCGCGGACGTCGGCCGGGGCGGCGGCTACACCCTGGACAAGAGCCGCACGCTGCCGCCGCTGAACTTCACCCCCGCCGAGGCCGTCGCCGTCGCGATCACGCTGTCGCGCGCGGGCGGCTCGCCGTACTCCCGCTCGGCCCGCACCGCCCTGCACAAGATCGTCGCCGCGATGTCGGCGGACGACGGCGCCTCGGCCCGAGAACTGGCCGCCCGCATCCGCTTCCTGGCCCCCGCCGGGGACGGCGACCCGGCCGCGTCCGTGCCGGCCGTGCTGGAGGAGGCCGTCCTGGCCCGACGGGTGGTCCGCCTCACCTACGTCGACCGGACGGGCACCGAGACCGAGCGCGACGTCGAGCCCGTCACCTTCACCGCGTCCGGCAAGGGCTGGTACCTGACCGCCTGGTGCCGGATGCGGGGCGGCTGCCGCGTGTTCCGCACCGACCGCGTCCGCCGCGCCGCCCTCCTGGAGGAGACCGCCCCCGACCGCTCCACCGAGGCCATGCACGACGACATCCCCGCCGACTACGTCGTCCGCCCTCTGGAATTCGTCTGACAACCCCGACACGGGGCTGTCGCCTGCTCCGCCCAGCGTCGGTCCACGACACCGACAGGGAGGACACCATGAGCATTCCCGCCCACAACACCGTCGCCTGGTTCCAGATCGGCACCGGCGCGCCAGGGGAGGCCCGCCGCTTCTACGGCGACATGTTCGGCTGGCGTTTCGCGGACGACACCGCCGACGAGGGCTACGAGCTGATCACCTACGCGGGCGCGCAGGCCCCGAGCGGCGGCCTGGCCTCGCAGGGCGGCGACCACGCCGAGTTCTTCGTCCTGGTGGCGGACGTCGACGCCGCCTGCGCCGAGGCCCAGCGCCTCGGCGGCAAGGTCGCCGTCTCCCCGAAG
Source organism: Actinomadura chokoriensis (assembly GCF_039529475.1). Taxonomy (NCBI): domain Bacteria; kingdom Bacillati; phylum Actinomycetota; class Actinomycetes; order Streptosporangiales; family Thermomonosporaceae; genus Actinomadura; species Actinomadura chokoriensis. The sequence goes on from NZ_BAAAMW010000018.1 coordinate 106,360, forward strand.
ACCGCCGCGAGCGGCCTCCGCTTCGCCCACCTTCAGGACCCGGCGGGCAACCGCTTCGGCGTCTTCACGGAGCCGTCCGCCTGACGGCCACGGCCGCGCGGGCCGCCTCACCAGCCGGTACGCGTTCAGGCGGGCTGGTGAGGCGCCGCGCGACCCGGCCGGGCGGCGCCATGCCCGGTCAGCCGACCGCGCTCGGAGCAGGGGCGGCCGGCCGGACGTGGGGGAGCAGGAAGCCGGCGAGGGCGGCGAGCAGGCCGAGGGCGACCACGACCCAGGCGGCGACGCCGAACGCGCCGCCCAGGTCGCGGCCGGACGCGGCCGAGTCGAAGAACACCGTCCCGACGATCGCGATGCCGAGCGCCCCGCCGGCCTGCTGGAAGGTCGAGAGCGTGCCGGACGCCGACCCGGCGTCGCCGACGGGCACCGCGGCGAGGACGACATCGGTCAGCGGGACCAGGACCAGGCCCAGCCCGGCGCCCGCGACGGCCATCGGCCCGATGAGCCCGGCCACCGTCGGGTCGGAGCCGCCGGCGACGACCGCGATCGACCAGCCGGCGCCGACCGCCTGCAGCAGCGCCCCGGCGCCGACCAGCGTCCGGCCGGCCTTGGCGACCAGCGCGGCCGCGGCCCCGCTGGTCATCGCGGCCGCGATGCTGAACGGGAGGACCACGAGCCCGGCCTCCCAGGCGCTGAAGCCGAAGCCCGACTGCACGGTGATGCTCAGGACGAACAAGAACCCGATCACGCTGGCCTGGAAGGACAGCTGGACGATCAGCCCGGCGCTGAACCCGCGGTCGGTGAACAGGCGGAGCGGCAGCAGGAGGGCGCGTCCCCTGCGGGCCCGGCCGCGTTCGTGGACGACGAAGGCGGCGAGCAGGACCGGCGCGAGCACGAACAGGGCCGCCGTCCACCAGGGCCATCCCGCCTGGCGGCCCTCGATGAGCGGATAGACCAGGGCCACGACGCCGCCGACGGCGAGCACCGTCCCGAGGACGTCCGGGGAGAGCGGGTGGTCGGACTTCGTCTGCGGGATCAGCGCGAGGGCGCCTGCCACCACGAGGACGCCGACCGGGACGTTGACCAGGAAGATCGCCCGCCAGCCGAGCCCGAGCACGTCTCCGGACACGAACGCGCCGCCCAGCAGGGGCCCGGCGACGGCCGCCAGCCCGGTGACCGCCCCGGCGATCCCGTACACGCCCGCACGCTCCTTGGGCGCGTACAGGGCCTGGACGGTGCCGAGCACCTGCGGCACCATCGCCCCGGCGAACAGCCCCTGCGCGAGCCGCACCACGACCAGCTCGGTGCCCGAGCCGGCGACCCCGGCCCACAGCGACGCCAGCGTGAACCCGGCCGTGCCGGCGATGAACACGGTGCGCCGGCCGAGCATGTCGCCCAGCCGGCCGCCGGCGACCAGCATCGCGGCGAAGGTCAGCACGTACCCCGACACGACCCACTCCAGCTGGGCCGCCGTGGTGTGCAGCGAGTGCTCGATCGACGGCAGCGCGACGTTGACGATCGTGCTGTCCATCAGGTCCATGAACGACGCCAGCAGCAGTACCACCACCGCCGCCGTCCGACCGCGTCCCGTGCCTTCCATGGAGCCACCTCCAACTACAATCGATGTGCGACTTTCCCAAGGCGGGTTAGTTGCGTACTGCGATTATCCCACTGTGGGACGATAATGCAAGGGGGTCCGATGGCGAATCCGCACGGCGACCGCATCCAGCGCGCCTTCCAGGTGGCCCTGGTGAACGCGGTGCTCGGCAACGACCGCATCGCCAGGGAGTTCGGGCTGACGGTCACCGACACCCAGGCCCTGCACCTGCTCGTGCTGCGCGACGACATCCGCAACGCCAAGCAGCTCAGCGACGCCACCGGGATCTCCACCAGCACCGTCAGCCGCGCCATCGACCGGCTGGAGCGCGCCGGATACCTCCAGCGCGTCCCGGACCCCGACGACCGCCGCAGCGCGCGCCTCGACGTCGACATGGCCAAGGTCAAGCCGCTGTTCGACCGGTACGCCGGGTACGTCACCCACCTGGAGAAGGTCAACGCCGACTACACCGACGAGCAGCTCGACCTCATCGCCGGCTACCTGGAGAAGACCAACGGCCTGTTCTGAGCGCGGGCGGGTGCCGGCGGGCGCGGGCGGGCGACTCCGGGCACGCGGGTGGCAAAACGTGCGGAAACCCCGACAGGGGGCTGTCGGCATGCTCCCCGACGCTGGTGCCCGCAGCGTTCGAAGGAGGAGATCGATGAGCGTTCCCGCGTTCAACACCGTCACGTGGTTCCAGGTCGGCACGGACGCCCCGGAGGAGGCCCGCCGCTTCTACGGCGACATGTTCGGCTGGCGGTTCGCGCTCGACCCGGACGCCGACGGCTACGACCTCGTCAGCTACCCGGGCGCCGCCGCGCCGAGCGGCGGCATCTCGCACGAGCCGGACGCCTCCCGCAACCACGCGATGTTCCTCGTCCTGGTCGAGGACGTCGAGGCCGCCTGCGAGCAGACGGTGAAGTGCGGCGGCAAGGTCGCCATGCCGGCCCTGAGCACCGCGAACGGACTCACGTTCGCCTACCTCCAGGACCCGTCCGGCAACACCTTCGGGGTGTTCACGCCCCCGGCGCCCTGAACGCGAGCGTCCTGAACGCGAGCGTCCTGAACGCGAGCGTCCTGAACGCGAAGGGCCCCGAGGCGAACCTCGGGGCCCTTGCGGTCATCGCGGCCTACACCTCCGCGATCACCGCGTCATTCCGATGTCAGGCGTCTCCGCCCGTGTTGCTCTCCGCGCTGCCGACGCCGCCCGCGAACACGTCGCTGACGGCCGCGTCCAGGCGATAGCGCTCGATCGCCAGCGGCAGCGTCTCCGGCTTCACCTCGCCGTGCCGGGCGAGCCGGGTGAGCACCGCGAGGACGATCGACGCGGCGTCCACGTGGAAGAACCGGCGCGCGGCGGCGCGGGTGTCGGAGAAGCCGAACCCGTCGGTGCCGAGGGCGGTGAAGTCGGCGTGCACCCACGGGGCGATCTGGTCCGGGACGGCCCGCGTGTAGTCCGATACCGCGACGATCGGCCCGGCGACGTTGTCGAGCGTCCGGGTGACGTACGGGACGCGCTGCTCGCCCTCGGGGTTCAGCAGGTTCCACTCGTCGCACGCGCGGGCCTCGCGGGCCAGTTCGTTCCACGAGGTCGCCGACCAGACGTCCGCCGCGACGCCCCAGTCCTCGGCGAGGAGGCGCTGCGCCTCCAGCGCCCACCGTCCGCCGACGCCCGACGCGAGGATGTTCGCGCGCGGCGCCTCCCCGTTGCCGGACTCGGCCGCCTTGTACCGGTACAGGCCCTTGAGAAGGCCGTCGACGTCGAGGTCCTCCGGCTCGGCAGGCTGCTGGTAGGGCTCGTTGTAGACGGTGAGGTAGTAGAAGACGTCCTCGCCGTTCGGGTGCTCCTCGGACGTCCCGTACATGCGGCGCAGCGCGTCCCGCACGATATGGCCCAGCTCGAACGCCCACGTCGGGTCGTAGTGGACGCAGGCGGGGTTGGACGCCGCGAGCAGCGGGGAGTGGCCGTCGGCGTGCTGCAGGCCCTCGCCGGTGAGCGTGGTGCGGCCGGCGGTGGCGCCGAGCAGGAACCCGCGGCCCATCTGGTCGCCGAGCGCCCACATCTGGTCGCCGGTCCGCTGGAACCCGAACATCGAGTAGAAGATGTACACCGGGATCATGTGCTCGCCGTGCGTGGCGTACGCGGTGCCCGCCGCGATGGCGGACGCCATCGAGCCGGCCTCGCTGATGCCCTCGTGCAGCATCTGGCCGCTTTCGGACTCCTTGTACGACAGCAGCAGCTTGCGGTCGACCGCGTCGTAGGTCTGCCCGTGCGGCGAGTAGATCTTGGACGTCGGGAACAGCGAGTCCATGCCGAACGTGCGGTACTCGTCCGGGGCGATCGGGACGAACCGGGCGCCGATGTTCTCGTCCTTGATCAGGTCCTTGAGCAGCCGGACGAACGCCATGGTGGTGGCGACGTTCTGCTTGCCCGAGCCCTTCTTCATCTCGCTGTAGACCGGGTCGCCGGGCAGCTTCAGCGGCTTGGCCCGCACGACCCGCTTCGGCAGGAACCCGCCGAGGGCGGCGCGGCGCTCGCGCATGTACTGGATCTCGTCGGAGTCCTCGCCCGGGTGGTAGTAGGGCGGCAGCGGCTCCTCCAGCGCCGAGTCGGGGATGTCCAGGTAGAGCCGGTCCCGGAACTCCTTCAGCTCGGCCTTGGTGAGCTTCTTCATCTGGTGGGTGGCGTTGCGGGCCTCGAAGTCGGAGCCGAGCGTCCAGCCCTTGATGGTGTGCGCGAGGATCACGGTCGGCTGCCCGACGTGCTCGCGGGCCGCCTTGAACGCCGCGTAGACCTTGCGGTAGTCGTGCCCGCCGCGCGACAGCTTGCGCAGCTCGTCGTCCGACAGGTGCTGGACGATCTTGCGCAGCCGGGGGTCGGCGCCGAAGAACGTCTCCCGGATGTACTCGCCGGACTCGACGCTGAACGTCTGGAACTGGCCGTCCGGGGTGGTGTTCATCTGGTTGACGAGCACGCCGTCGACGTCCTGCGCGAGCAGCGGGTCCCAGTCGCGGCCCCAGATGACCTTGATGACGTTCCAGCCGGCGCCGCGGAAGAACGACTCCAGCTCCTGGATGATCTTGCCGTTGCCGCGCACCGGGCCGTCGAGCTGCTGCAGGTTGCAGTTGACGACGAAGGTGAGGTTGTCGAGCTCCTCGCGGGCGGCGAGGCCGATCGCGCCGAGCGACTCCGGCTCGCCCATCTCGCCGTCGCCGAGGAACGCCCACACGTGCGAGCGGGACGTGTCCTTGATCTTGCGGTTGTAGAGGTAGCGGTTGAACCGCGCCTGGTACACCGAGTCGATTGCGGTCAGGCCCATGGACACCGTGGGGAACTCCCAGAAGTCCGGCATGAGCCGCGGGTGCGGGTAGGACGACAGGCCGCCGCCCGGGTGCGAGTGCTCCTGCCGGAACCCGTCCAGCCTGCTCTCCGGCAGGCGCCCCTCCAGGAAGGCGCGGGCGTAGATGCCGGGCGCCGCGTGCCCCTGGAAGAACACCTGGTCGCCGGACTCGCCGTGGTCCTTGCCGCGGAAGAAGTGGTTGAAGCCCACCTCGTACAGCGATGCCGCGGACGCGTAGGTGGCGATGTGCCCGCCCACGCCCAGTTCGGGACGGTTCGCGCGCGACACCATGATCGCGGCGTTCCAGCGGATGTAGGCGCGGATGCGCCGCTCCACGTGCTCGTCGCCGGGGAACCACGGTTCGTGCTCCGGCGGGATGGTGTTGATGAAATCGGTGCTGCGCAGGCCGGGCACGCCGACCTGCAGTTCTCGCGCCCGCTCCAGGAGTCGGAGCATGACGTACCGCGCCCTGCCGCGGCCCTCGGTCTTGATGACCGTGTCCAGCGACTCCAGCCACTCCCGGGTCTCGTCCGGGTTGATGTCGGGCAGCTGGCTCGGCAGGCCGTCGCTGATGATCGAGAAGCGTTGACGTCCGGAAGCCACGGGGTCCCCTCTGTCCTTGCCGTCTTTGCTGGTGAGACCCGTGGCCGCCGCGCGGGAGGCCACCGGTCCCCGGCAGACTGTTCGGTCGCTCGTCTGGTGATCCCATCGTCGCCGTTCAGGACGGCTAACGCATCTCTACCTGCGGGTAACCATGCCCCGTGCGCAGTCGTCTTTTTCCGGTCCCGACGGGATTGCCCCGGAGGGGGTGCGGGGAACGTATGAACCTGAGGAGAAGGACCGCAACATGCCCGGCACGGTCCGTCCCGGGGGCGGACGAACGAGCTTGGGAGAACGCCATGAAGGCACGCATCGGAGACCGGCTGCACGTCCACGGCAGGAACGTGGGGAACCCCGACCAGCTCGGCGAGATCGTCGAGGTGCGGGGCGAGGACGGCGGCCCGCCGTACGTGGTCAGGTTCCCCGACGGCCGCGAGAGCCTCGTCTTCCCGGGGCCGGACGCGGTGGTCGAGACCCGGGAGCGGATCACGCACTGACGCCGCCGCCCTCCCGGTGGGAACCGCCGGTGGGAACCGCCCGGTGAGATCGGTGCGGGCGCGGGCGCGTCCAGGGCCACGGATCGGGTAGACACGGTGCCATGGAGAGCACCGTGGTCCGGGTGGCCACCGGTACGAGCGAGGCCGTGCACGACATCACGGCCGAATGCGAGCGGTTCGCCGCGTCGGCGGGCGGCGACGGGCTGCTGCACGTCTTCATCCCGCACGCCACCGCCGGCGTGGCGATCCTCGAACTCGGGTCCGGCAGCGACGACGACCTGCTCGCCGCGCTGCGCGACCTGCTGCCGGCGGACGACCGCTGGCGGCACGCGCACGGGTCCCGGGGGCACGGGCGGTCGCACGTGATGCCCGCCCTCGTCCCGCCGTACGCCACCCTGCCCGTCGTGGACGGGCGGCTCGCCCTCGGGACGTGGCAGTCGGTCGCCCTCGTCGACCTCAACGTGGACAACCCCGACCGGCAGGTGCGGCTGTCCTTCCTCCGGGGATGAGGGCGGTCACCGGGTGGCGAGGGTGACGCTGCGTGGAGCTCCGGTCACGCCGATCTGCGCAAGTGGTCCAATGAGGGCGGCAAAAAGGCCGGAAGACACTTGCGCTAGGGCCCCTCACTTGTGTGGACTGTCCCGCAAACACCGCACAGGTGCGGGCGGGCCACCCGTCCCGGGGGGCTGGGAACAGAGCACGGCACCGTGCGGACTGACGACAATGGGAGGACTTTCGTGAGCGCGACCGCGGGTCAGGCGCAGTCTGAGCGCAGCCTGGCCGAACGGCTCGGCCTCAAGGCCGGCCAGGTGGTGCAGGAGATCGGCTACGACGACGACGTCGACGAGGAGCTTCGGCACTCCGTCGAGGAACTCACGGGGAACGAGCTGGTCGACGAGGACTACGAGGACGTGGTCGACATCGTGCTGCTGTGGTGGCGCGAGGAGGACGGCGACCTGTTCGAGGGCCTCACCGACGCGATGATCCCGCTCACCGGCGGCGGCAACATCTGGCTGCTGACGCCGAAGGCGGGCCGGGACGGGCACGTGGAGCCCAGCGACATCGGCGAGGCCGCGCAGACGGCCGGGCTCTCGCAGACCAGCAGCGTCAGCGCCGCCAAGGAGTGGTCAGGCACGCGGCTGGTCGCGCCCAAGGTCCGCAAGTAGCCGGGGGCGGTAGAGACTTGGCCGGTAACGCGGGCGGTGTCGACGCGGACGCCGTCGAGGTGGGCGACGAGGCGCCGGACTTCGAGCTGAAGGACCAGCACGGCACTCCGGTGCGCCTGTCGGACTTCCGCGGTGAGCGGAAGGTCGTCCTCGTGTTCTACCCGCTGGCGTTCAGCGGCGTGTGCACGGGGGAGCTGTCCCGGCTGCGGGACGAGTTCCGGGACGTGGCCGGTGACGCGGGCGACGTGCAGGTGCTCGCGGTCTCGGTCGACTCGATGTTCGCGCTGCGGGCCTGGTCCGATCAGGAGAAGTTCTGGTTCCCGCTGCTGGCCGACTTCTGGCCGCACGGCGGGACGGCGCGGCGCTACGGCGTCTTCGACGAGGCGAAGGGGCTCGCGCTGCGCGGCACGTTCGTCATCGACACCGAGGGCGTGGTCCGGTGGAAGGTCGTGAACGCGATCCCGGACGCACGCGACATCGACGAGTACCGCGAGGCGCTCGCCGGGCTCTGAGCGAAACGGACCGGTTCCGGCGCGCCCGCGAGGGATGGCCGGAACCGGCCCCCGCACCCCTGGAGGTGTGATGCCCTGCTTCCGCTGCGGGGCGCGGCAGACCGATCCCGCGCGTGGCGCGAGCCCGTGGAGGCGCGGGGTCCGGGCGGACCACCAGGTGCTGATCTGCCCCGGCTGCCAGGCCGCCCGCGACTGGGCGGACGACCTGGACCGCTGCTCGGCCTGCGGATCGGCCGCCCTGGTGTGCCGGCTCGGCGAGGTCGAGTGCCGCGACTGCGGGCACACCCGCGCCGCCGTCCGGGAGGAGCCGGGTCCCGGCGACCTGGTGCACTCCGGCGCCGAACGTCCGGCGGGGGCGGACCGTCCGTCCGACGGCGGCCTGTCGGAGGAGGTCGCGGCGGCCCTGTCGCGCGTGCTGAGGCGCGGCCCCGCCCGCTGAGCGGCGGTGGCCCTGGCCGTGTCCGGCCAGGGGTCGTCACCCGGCGTGATCGCGTGTCCGGGATTTCCCGGCTTGACGTGGCGATTTGTCCGCTGCCACGCTGCGCGAATGCCGATCGTGCTGTTGCGCCTGGTGAACCGGATCACCGGGCGGTCCTGGCGGATGCCCGCGCTCGTGCTCGCCGGGGCCTTCCTGGTGGGCTGGCTGCTGATCGCCGTGTTCGAGGAGCCCGGCGCCGAGCTCAAGAACCCGGTCGACTACGTCTGGTACTTCGTCGTCAGCGGCACCACCACCGGCTACGGGGACCTGTCCCCGACCACGCTCGGCGGCCGGATCGGCGGCGTGATCATCATCGTGGCGGGGCTCACCGCGGGCCTGGTGATGTTCGCCGAGCTGACGCTGTGGATGGGGAAGGGCAGGACGATGAAGGCCAACGGCCAGGCGCAGTTGCACAAGCGGGACCACGTCGTGGTCGTCGGCTACGAGCGCGAGGCGCTGCGGGCCATCATCGGGCAGCTGCGCGCCGACCCCGACTTCCGGAAGACGCCCGTCGTCGCGCTGTTCTGGCCGGGGGAGCTGTCCGGCGAGAACCCCGACCCCGACCTCTACGACGTGGTCGCCAACGACGACACCGCCTACGAGCGGGCGTGCCTGGAGCGTGCCCGGACGGTCCTCGTCGTGGGGCGCTCCGACGACGAGACGGTCCGCGTGATGCTCGGCGTGTCCGCCTACCTGCGGCGCGGCGGGGAGCCGTCCGTCCACCTGCTGGCGGGGCTGCGCGACGGCGGCCGCCGCGCCGAGATCACCGAGGCGCTGACCCTGGTCAGCGCCGACATCGAGCCGGTCGACATCGACGACCCGGCGGTGGTGGCGGTCGCGATCCGCAATCCGGGCGTCGCCGCGATCTACCACAACCTCGCGAGCACGCTCGACACCGACGGCACCCTCTACCGGGTGGACGTCCCCGAGGGCGCCGGCGAGTGGTCCCGCATCGACGTGGCCGTCCACCTGCTCCGGCGGGGCAGCACGCTGCTCGCGGTCGGCGACTCGCACCGCCCGAACGCCAACTTCCGGCTCACGTCCGCCCCGGACGAGAAGGTCCGGGGCGGCCAGTCGCTGGCGGTGGTGGCCCCAGACCGTCCGACGATCCCGTGGGACGAGCTCTGAGCAGTTGCCGGGAGGGCGCCGGCGCGCCCGCTGGACGCCCTCCCGGCGGCCGCCTGCGCGCGGCCCGGGGCACAGGTCCGAAACCCCGGGGCCTCCCCGCGCGCACGCGGAGCCTCTCGTTGACCTGCGGCGTGTTGTTGTTATGAGGCCGCCCATAACAACGACACGCCGCAGGTGAACGTGTTCAGGCGGCTTGGCGGTGGTCTGCCTCCAGCATGTGGTAGAGGAGGAGTAGCTGGGTGATCGCCAACGGGTCGCTGGTGCCGGCTTCGCCCAGCCTGCCCAGCGCGTCGGGGTCGGGGAGGGACGCGCCGGCGCGCGGGCCGAGCCGCTCCCAGATGGCCTTCTTGACGACCTGCGACTCCTCGGGCGAGACGTACCCGTGGACGTGCAGGGCGTCGACGGGCCGGCCGTCGGTGTCGCGGTGCAGCCGCAGGTGCAGGGCGGTCTCGGTCTGGTTCGCCGAGAGGTCGCCGGCGCCGCCGTCCAGGACGTCCGCCAGCTCGGGGTGGTCGATCGTCGGGCGCAGCAGCAGCTCGGCCGACAGCGGCGTCCCGGGCGGGTCGAGCCGCCCGGCGACCGGGGCGAACCGGACGACGATGTCGGCGTGCTTGCGCTGCGGCCGGATGTAGGCGGCGCTCTCCGGCTCGCGGCGGGCCAGCTCCGCCATGACCTGCTCGGGGGTGTAGCCGCGCTTCTCGCAGTCGCGGCGGACCTTCCACGAGTGCCGCAGCGGCTCGGGCGGGTCGAGGTAGACGGTGATGTCGAAGCAGGCCCGCGCCATCCGGGTGTGCAGCGGCAGCAGGCCCTCGACGATCACGAAGTCGCGGGGCTCGACCAGTTCCGGCCGCACCAGCTCGCCGGTCGAGTGGTCGTAGACGGGCTTGAGGATCGGCTCGCCCATCGACAGCAGCTGCAGGTGCTGCTCCATGATGTCGACGTAGTTGCCGTCGGGGTGCAGCGCCGTGAACGGCTTGCCGGCCCGTTCGGCGCGGTCGTAGCGGTGGTAGTCGTCCACGCAGACCGCGGTCATCCGGTCGGCCCCAAGGCACTGCGCAAGCCCCCGTGTCAGCGTGGTCTTGCCCGCGGCGCTGTCGCCCGCGATCGCGAGCATGACGGGGCGGCGGCCCGCGCCGCGCGCGCGGAGCATATGCACGATCCGATGGGGCACCTTGCTCCTCCGTCCTGCGGAATTCTGTTTTCGTGCAGGAGAATACGGGGAGGCGCGGGCGGGATCGTCCCCCAATCGGGGGAGAGCGGGAGTGAAACGCCGGAGGGTCCCTCCGCACCGGGGCTACTGGGGAGTAGCTTCCGGTTGTTATCGTGCCGGAATGAGTGTCCCCGTACGCGTCGTCCTGGTCGACGACCACGAGATGATCCTCGCCGGGCTGCAGGCGATGCTGGCCGGTTTCGCCGGGCGGGTGCGCGTCGTCGGGCAGGCGGGGACGGGGGACGAGGCGGCCCGGCTGGTGACGGCGCTGCGCCCGGACGTCGTCCTGCTGGACGTGCGGCTCGGCCCCGAGAGCGGCCTCGACCTGTGCCGGCTGATCACCGGTCGCGTCCCGGAGGCGCGGGTGGTGTTCCTGTCGGTCTACGACGACGAGCAGTACGTCTTCGAGGCGCTGCGGGCCGGGGCCGGCGGCTACCTCCTCAAGCGGGTGGACGGCCCCGAGCTCGTCCGGCGGCTGGAGGAGGTCGCGCGGGGCGAGACGGTCGTCGACCCGACGCTCGCCGGGCGGATGGCGGTCACCGCGGCCCGGCTGACCCGCGGCGAGTTCTGGCCCGGCGCCAACCGGGGCCTCACCCAGCGCGAGAGCGAGGTGCTGTCGCTGCTGGTCGGCGGTCTGTCGAACAAGGCGATCGCGGCGCGCCTGGTGCTGAGCGAGGAGACCGTGAAGAGCCACCTGCGCGCCCTCTACCGCAAGCTGGAGGTGACCGACCGGTCGGCGGCGATCGCGGTCGCGCTGCGCGAGGGGCTGTTCCGGTGACGTCCCCGCTGGAGCTGCTCGCGGACCGGGGGAGCGACCTGCTCGTCCGGATCGCGGCCGTCGCCTGCTCCGACCGGGAGCTGCCGCGGATGGCGCAGGAGCTGGCCTGCCTGGTCGTCCGGTCCGCGCGGGCGCTGACGTTCTGCGACGTGTACGTCCTGGACGAGGAGGAGCGGGCCCTCGAATGGTCCGGCCCGCCCGTCCCGCTCGGGGAGGGCGACGCCGGCTGGGTCGCCGCCCACGGCCGGACCCGCCCGCACGCCGACGGGCGCGGCGCCGCCGTCCCCGTGCACGGCGACGGCGGCGTGATCGCGGTCGTGGACGTCCGGTCCGCCGGCCCGGCGCCGCCCGAGGACCTCGCGCTCGTCACCGCGCTCGCCGGGCTGTTCGCGCCGGTGCTGTCGTCGTGCCGCCGGCTGCGCACCGCGCGGGAGCGCGAGCACGCGGCCGAGCGGTTCGCCGAGCGGGCCGTCGAGGCGCAGGAGGCGGAGCGGTCCCGGCTCAGCCGGGAGATCCACGACGGCATCGCGCAGCGGCTCGCCAGCCTCGGCTTCCACCTGTCGGCCGCCGAGCGGGCGCTGCCCGAGCACCATCCGGAGGCCCTCGCGCAGATCATGATGGCGCGGCGGCTGTGCGAGCTGTCGGCGGCCGAGACGCGCGCGGCGATCGGGGGGCTGCGCCCGCCCGTCCTGGACGACCTGGGCCTGTCGGCGGCCCTCGCCACCCTCGCGCGCGAGGCCGGGGACGGGCCGGGGCCGTCCGGCGTGATCGACGTGACCGTCACCATCGAGGGCGAGCTGGAGGACGAGCTCCCCGACCACGTGCAGACCGCGCTGTACCGGATCGCGCAGGAGGCGGTCGGCAACAGCCTGCGGCACGCGTCCGCGTCGTGCGTCGACCTGCTGCTGGAGCACTCCCCGGACCGGGTCAGGCTGCGGGTCGCCGACGACGGGACCGGGTTCTCCGTCCGCGACGTCCTCGCGCAGGGCGGCACCGGGGCGCGCCCCGACTGCTACGGCCTGCGCGGCATGCGGGAGCGCGCCGAACTGCTCGGCGGCCGGGTCGCGGTGAAGAGCAGGCCGGGCGCCGGGACGATCGTCGAGGCCGTCGTCCCGGTCCCCGGGCGCCGCCGGGTCACGCCGGGTCGAGCACCCGGAACGCCATCCCCGCCCTGACCAGGCGCGCGATCAGCGCGTCGCCCATCGCCGTCGCGGTCGTGACCTGCCCGGACGTCTCGGGCAGGTCGTCGTGGGCGAGGCACAGCGCCGACTCGGCGAGCATCTTGGCCGTCTCGGTGTAGCCGGGGTCGCCGCCCGCGACCTCCGTGACGACGCGCTTCCCGCCGCCCTCGCCCGCGAACTTCACGCTGAACCAGTTGCGGTCGCGCCGCGCCTGCGACGGGCCGTCGCCGGGGCTGCTGATCCGCAGCAGGAGCCGCCGGGTCGGCGGCAGCGCGGCGAGCGCGGTCAGGGCGCCGAAGCCCGCCGCCAGCGCGGCTGCGGACGGAAGGCGCTTGACCGCGACGAAGTGGCCGTAGGAGAAGTCGGGGCCGTAGCGGTCGAGGGCCGCCGCCGACCGGGTGACGATCTGCGGGTCGATGGTGGGCAGCGGCAGCGTCCAGCCGTCCCCGACGCGGGCCTTCGGCGCGGGGGACCGCGAGATGCGGACCTTGCGTCCGGCGGGGCGGTCCTCCATCCGGCGGCGCTCGCGCTCGGCGCGCAGCATGCCGGCGGCGTCCCCGACGATGCCGACCGCCGAGTGCAGGGTGCCGCCGGACGCGGCCCCGCGCACCCGCACGAACCCCTCGACGTGCAGCGGGACGCCCTCGGGCAGCTGCTTGACCGTGAAGTAGGCGCCGAGGTCGTGGGGGATCGAGTCGAACCCGCAGGCGTGGACGATCCGTGCCCCGCTGCGCACGGCCTCCCGGTGGTGCTTCACGTACATGCGGTCGACGAACGTGGGCTCGCCGGTGATGTCGACGTAGTCGGTACCGGCGCGCGCGCACGCCGCGACCAAGGGCTCGCCGTACTTGACGTAGGGGCCGACCGTGGTGATGACGACGCGCGCCGACTCGGCGATGGCGTCGATCGAGGCGGCGTCGGTGGTGTCGGCGTGCAGCAGCGGCAGCTCGGCGCACGCGGGGTCGATCTTCACCAGCCGGTCGCGGACGGCCGCGAGCTTGGCCTCGTTGCGTCCGGCGAGCGCCCAGCGCGTCCCCGGGTCGGCGTGCTCCGCCAGGTACTCGGCGGTCAGGGCGCCCGTGAAGCCGGTGGCGCCGAACAGGACGATGTCGTATGGCCGGTCGGCGGTCATGATGCCCCTCTCACGGTTCCGAACCTGATTCTGTCGCGTTCGCGGCCCGGTATGCGCGGCGGATCGCCGATGTGAGGGACCGCACTCCTCTAGGGTTGCTCCGGTGACGGGAATGGTGGCGTGGTGACCGTGCTGGCCGTGGCGATGGACGTCGTCGCCGCCGGCTTCCTCGCGCTCTTCGCGGTGCTGCTGACACGCGGCAGGCGGGGCGCGCGCGCCGACGAGGGCGGACGGGCCGACGAGGGCGGACGGGCCGACGAGGGCGGGCGCGGCGACGAGGGCGGGCGCTCCGTCGCCATGGTGCTGATCGCGGTCAGCCTGGGCCTGCTGTCGGTGTCGCTGTGGAGCCTGCCCTAGCGGGCTCCCATCCCGGCGCGTCCAGCAGGTGCCGGACGAACAGCAGCGTCGTCGCGGTGGGCGCCGCCCCCGCGACCGCGTGCCAGGGGCGGTCGAGCGGCATCCCCGGCGCGTCGACCACCACCAGGCGCCCGGCGTCCAGCTCGGCGCCGACGGCGTCCCGCGACACCAGCGCCACCCCGAGCCCGGCCGCCGCGCCCGCGATGACCGCGCCGTTCGAACCGAGCACGAGCCGGGGCGGCGCCGCCTCGCGTTCGGCCAGGTAGGCGTCGGCGGTCGCCCGCGTCCCCGAGCCCGGCTCGCGCATCACCCACGGCGTGCGGGCGAGGGCGAAACCGGCGGCGAGGCCGGGCGCGCCCACCACGACCAGCTCGTTCGGCCGCCTGGCCAGCACGGTCGCCGCGACCTCGGCGGGCGGGCGCCCGGCCAGCACCAGGTCGGCCTCGTGCGCGGCGAGGCTGCTCCACACCTGGCGGCGCGGCCCCACCTCCAGCGCCAGCTCCACGTCCGGCCAGCGCGCCCGGAACGTGGCGAGCAGCTCGGGCAGGATCTGGTCGGCGGCCGTCGTCACCGCCGCCAGGCGCAGCGGCCCCCGCCCCGGGTCGGCCGCGCCGCGCGCCGCCGCCCGCCCCTCCTCCAGCAGCCCGAGGACCTGCCGCGCGTACCCCGCGTAGACGGCCCCGGCGGGCGTCAGCCGGATGCCCCGGCCCACCTTCTGGACGAGCGGCACGCCGAGGTCGCGGGTCAGCGCGGCCACCGCCGCCGACACCGCCGACTCGGTCACGTACAGCCGCCGCGCCGCCGCCCGCACCGACCCGGCGTCGGCGAGCGCCACGAACGTCCGCAGCCGCGCCTCCGTCACCCGCCCACCTCCCGCCTCACGCGCCGACCTCCTTCGTCACGTGCCGACCTCCTGCCTCCCGGGTCGGCGTCCTGCCTCATGCGCCGACCTCCTCGTTCAAGTGAATGCTTGATGGTCACCGTAGAACACTTGATGGACATCGCAAGTATCGGGCGGTCAGGCTTCGAGGCGTCACGGTTCCACATGGGCCGGGACGCGGCGCTCCGCCCCAATCCCCTGGGACATGCCGTCCTCCACCGGGGCGGAGCACCGCGTCCCGGCCGACCGGCAGCAAGCGGAGGAGAGCGGCGTATGAGCTCGGGCAGATGGTCGGCGGGCGTGATCCCCTACGCGGAGATGGGCTACTGGCGCCCGGACTACGAGCCGAAGGACAGCGACATCCTCGCCGCCTTCCGGATCACGCCGCAGCCGGGCGTGCCGCCGGAGGAGGCGGGCGCGGCCGTCGCCGGCGAGTCGTCCACCGCGACGTGGACGGTCGTCTGGACGGACCGGCTCACGTCCTACGAGAACTACCAGGGCAAGTGCTACAAGGTGGAGCCGGTTCCCGGGCAGGAGAACCAGTTCATCGCCTACATCGCCTACGACCTCGACCTGTTCGAGGAGGGGTCGATCGCGAACCTGACGTCGTCCATCATCGGGAACGTCTTCGGGTTCAAGGCGCTGAAGGCGCTCCGCCTGGAGGACATGCGGATCCCCACCCACTACGTGAAGACGTTCCAGGGGCCGGCGCACGGCATCGTCATGGAGCGCGAGTACCTGGGCAAGTTCGGGCGTCCGCTCCTGGGCGCCACCGTCAAGCCCAAGCTCGGCCTGTCGGCGCGCAACTACGGACGCGTCGTCTACGAGGCCCTCCGCGGCGGCCTCGACTTCACCAAGGACGACGAGAACATCAACTCGCAGCCGTTCATGCGGTGGCGCGACCGCTTCCTCTACTGCATGGAGGGCGTCAATCGGGCGCAGGCCGCCACGGGCGAGGTGAAGGGCCACTACCTCAACGTCACCGCCGCGACGATGGAGGACATGTACGAGCGCGCCGAGTTCGCCAGGGACCTGGGCAGCGTCATCGTGATGATCGACCTCACCATCGGCTACACGGCGATCCAGTCGATGGCGAAGTGGGCGCGCAGGAACGGCGTCATCCTGCACCTGCACCGCGCCGGGCACTCCACCTACACGCGGCAGAAGACGCACGGCGTGAACTTCCGCGTCATCGCCAAGTGGATGCGGCTCGCCGGCGTCGACCACATCCACGCGGGGACGGTCGTCGGCAAGCTGGAGGGCGACCCGAACAGCGTCCGCGGCTACTACGACACCCTGCGCCTGGACAAGGTGGAGGCCGACCCCGTGAAGGGCCTCTACTTCGACCAGGAGTGGGCGTCGATGCCGGGCTGCATGCCCGTCGCGTCCGGCGGCATCCACGCGGGGCAGATGCACCAGCTCCTGCACTACCTGGGCGAGGACTCGATCCTCCAGTTCGGCGGCGGGACGATCGGCCACCCGATGGGGATCGCCGCCGGCGCCACCGCCAACCGCGTCGCGCTCGAGGCGATGATCAAGGCCCGGAACGAGGGCCGCGACTACCTCGCCGAGGGCCCCGACATCCTGCGCGCCGCCGCCAAGCAGAGCCGCGAACTCGACATCGCCCTGTCCACGTGGGGCGACATCACCTTCACATACGAATCCACCGACACCCCTGACGTCGTCGAGACCCCGGTGAGCGTCTGATGCGAATCACTCAAGGAACCTTCTCCTACCTGCCCGACCTCACGGACGCGGACATCGCGGCCCAGGTCGCCTACGCCCTCGACCAGGGCTGGCCGTGCTCGGTCGAGTTCACCGACGACCCGCATCCGCGCAACTCCTACTGGGAGATGTGGGGGCTGCCGATGTTCGACCTCGCCGACCCGGCCGGCGTCCTGTACGAGGTCAACGAGTGCCGCAAGGCGTACCCGGACCACTACATCCGGCTGAACGCCTACGACGCCCGCTACGGGCGGCAGACCACGGCGCTGTCGTTCATCGTGCAGCGTCCCGCCGAGGAGCCCGGCTTCCGGCTGGACCGGACGGAGACGTCCGACCGGCGCGTCCGGTACACGCTCCACCCGTACGCCCTCGACAGGCCCGAGGGCGACCGCTACGGGGCGGCACGTTGACCGAACGCCCCGGTTTCGGGATGCGCCAGAACGGCTCCCCGGTGGACACGTCCCAAGCTCCCGCCACCGGGGAGCCGCTCCCTCCCGACGCGCGCGTCGACCTCGCGAAGGAGCGCGCCGACTCCCAGGTCGACGCCGTCCTGGACGCCCTCGACGCCGAACTCGTCGGCCTGGCCCCGGTCAAGACCCGCATCCGGGAGATCGCCGCCCTCCTCCTCGTGGACCGCGTCCGCTCCCGGTTCGGCATCGACTCCGGGCGCCCCAACCTGCACATGTGCTTCACCGGCAGCCCCGGGACGGGCAAGACGTCCGTCGCCGTCCGGCTCGCCGAGCTGCTGCACCGCCTCGGCTACATCCGCAAGGGCCACCTGGTCTCCGTCACCCGCGACGACCTCGTCGGCCAGTACGTGGGCCACACCGCGCCCAAGACGAAAGAGGTCCTGAAACGGGCGATGGGCGGCGTGCTGTTCATCGACGAGGCGTATTACCTGTACCGGGCGGAGAACGAGCGCGACTACGGGCAGGAGGCCATCGAGATCCTGCTCCAGGTAATGGAGAACCAGCGGGACGACCTCGTCGTCGTCCTCGCCGGATACAAGGACCGCATGGACTCCTTCTTCGCGTCCAATCCGGGCATGAGCTCCCGCATCGCGCACCACATCGACTTCCCCGACTACGAGCCGGACGAACTGGAGGCCATCGGCCACCTGATGATGGAACGCGAGGGCTACGGCCTCGCCCCCGCCGCCGAACCGGTGTTCCGCGACTACCTGTCCCTGCGCCGCGCCCAGCCCCGCTTCGCGAACGCCAGATCCGTCCGGAACGCCATCGAACGCGCCCGCCTCCGGCACGCCAACCGGCTCCTCGCCGCCGGCGGCGACGTGGGCCGCGACGACCTCACCACCCTCCACCCGGAAGACTTCCTGGCCAGCCGTGTATTCGCGTGACCGGTGTCACACCGGAAACGGGGATGTGCCTCCGCATGTCCTAATGTTGGGCGTAGGACATGTGGAGTGGGGGAGAAGTTGCTTAACCCTGAGGATCTGTACGAGCTTGACGCCGACCTGCCGGAGATGACGGGTCCGGTGCTGCTGCACAGCCTCGACGGCTTCGTGGACGCCGGATCCACCGGGCAGCTCGTGCGCGAGCACCTCCTGGAGTCCCTTGAGCACCGCGTCATCGCCCGCTTCGACGTCGACTCGCTGATCGACTACCGGGCCCGCCGGCCGCCGATGACGTTCGACCGCGACCACTGGGCCTCCTACGAGGCGCCCGAACTGGTCGTCCGGCTGCTGCGCGACGAGGGCGGCAGCCCGTTCCTGATGCTGTCCGGGCCGGAGCCCGACCGGCTGTGGGAGGGCTTCACCTCCTCCGTCGTCCACCTGGTCAAGAAGCTCGGGGTCGGCGTCGTCGTCGGGTTCCACGGCATCCCGATGGGCGTCCCGCACACCCGTCCCGTCGGCACCACCGCGCACGCCACCCGGCCCGAGCTGATCAACCGGAACTCCTGGTTCGACAAGGTGCAGGTGCCGGGCAGCGCCGCCGGGCTGCTGGAGCTGCGGCTCGGCGAGGCCGGGCACGACGCCGTCGGGTTCGCCGTGCACGTCCCGCACTACCTCGCCCAGTCCGCCTACCCGGCCGCCGCCGTCGCCGCGCTGGAGGCGATCGTCTCCGCGACCGGGCTGGTGCTGCCCGTCGACCGGCTCCGCGACGCGGCCGCCGCCACCGACGCCGACATCGCCGACCAGGTGGACGGCAACGACGAGGTCGAGAAGGTCGTCCGGGCCCTGGAGCAGCAGTACGACGCGTTCGCCGGCGCCGCCGAGCGCGACAGCCTGCTCGCCGAATCGCAGGACATGCCCACCGCGGACGAGCTCGGCGCCCAGTTCGAGCGGTTCCTCGCCGAGCAGGACGGGCCCGACCCCGCCGGCTGACATATCCCGTCCGCCGCTGGGTAGGCGAGCGCCCGAGAGGGGAGGTTCGCTCATGGCCCAGAAGGTGAACGAGGTGATGACGCCGGTGCCCGTGGCGGTGCCCCCGGACACGTCCCTGGTCGAGGTCGGGGACCTCATGCGGCAGCACGGCATCGGCGACGTCCTCGTCGTCCACGAGGGGCGGCTGCGCGGCCTGGTCACCGACCGCGACATCGTGATCCGCGCCGTCGCCGCGCACCGCGACATGTCCGGCACCACCGTCGCCGACATCTGCAGCACCAACATGATCACGGTCGCGCCCGGCGAGGACGCCGACGAGGCGGTGCGGCTGATGCGCGAGAACGCCGTCCGCCGGATCCCGGTCGTGGACGGCGACCGCCCGATCGGCATGGTGTCCATCGGCGACCTGGCCGTCCAGCGCGACGAGCGCTCGGCCCTCGCCGACATCAGCGCCGAGCCGCCCAACACATGATCACGCTGAAGCTGCCGGACGCCGAACTCGCCGGCGACCTGGCGATACCGGACGGCGCCACCGGCGTCGTCCTGTTCGCGCACGGCAGCGGCAGCTCCCGCCTCAGCCCCCGCAACCGCGCCGTCGCCGAGGGCCTGAACGCCGCCGGGATCGGCACGCTCCTCATCGACCTGCTCACCCAGCACGAGGACGAGGTCGACCGCGTCACCGCCGCCCTGCGCTTCGACATCGAACTCCTCACGCTCCGCCTGATCGGCGCGATCGACCGCCTCACCGAGGGCCTGGAGTCGGCCCCGCACACCGCCGGCCTCCCCATCGGCCTGTTCGGCGCCAGCACCGGCGCAGCCGCCGCCCTCGCCGCCGCGGCTGCCCGCCCGCGCATCGGCGCGGTCGTCTCCCGCGGCGGCCGCCCCGACCTCGCAGGCCCGTCCCTGCCCCGGGTACAGGCCCCCGTCCTCCTGATCGTCGGCGGCAACGACCTGGAAGTCCTGGCACTGAACGAGAAAGCGGCCGAGCACCTCGACCGCTCCGAGATCCACATCGTCTCCGGTGCGACCCACCTGTTCGAGGAGCCGGGCGCCCTGGAAGAGGTGACCATGCAAGCAGCCGACTGGTTCAACCGGAACCTGTGATGCACGACGTCATCGTGGTCGGAGCCGGCCCCGCCGGAACGTCCGCCGCCTGCCACCTGGCCCGCGCCGGCCTGGACGTCCTCGTCCTGGAGAAGACGTCCTTCCCGCGCGAGAAGATCTGCGGCGACGGCCTGACACCCCGCGCGGTCGACGAACTCCGCGCCCTGGACATCGACCTTTCCGACTGGTTCCGCACAGACGGCGTCCGCCTGATCGGCGCGGGCCGCACCCTGGAGCTTCCCTGGCCCTCAGGGTTCGGCCTGACCCGTACCCGCACAGACCTGGACGAACTCCTGGCCCGCCAGGCAGTAGCCGCCGGCGCAACCCTCCTGGA
The DNA here is from genome assembly GCF_039529475.1 of Actinomadura chokoriensis. Taxonomy (NCBI): domain Bacteria; kingdom Bacillati; phylum Actinomycetota; class Actinomycetes; order Streptosporangiales; family Thermomonosporaceae; genus Actinomadura; species Actinomadura chokoriensis. Next base: position 126,721 of record NZ_BAAAMW010000018.1, read on the forward strand.
GAACACCAAGGTCACCGCGCCTTTGCTAGACCGTGGCCGCGTAACGGGCGTTGAGACGAGCACGGGCACCCACCGCTCCCGCCTGGTCATAGCGGCCGACGGAGCCTCGTCCCGCCTCTCCATCGCCCTGGGCCTGCACCCTCGCCGCGACCGTCCGATAGGCATCGCGGGCCGCCGCTACTACCGCAGCCCCCGCCACAAGGACACCTACCTCGAAATCTGGCTGGACCTGGCCCCCGCCGCCTACGGCTGGGTGTTCGGCATGGGCGACGGCACCTGCAACGTAGGCGTGGCCCTCCTACGCAGCGACCACCCCGACTACCACCACCTGTTCACCGACTGGCTGAAAACCCTCCCCACCGCCTGGGGCTTCACGGAAGACAACGCGGTAGGCCCCCTACGCGGCGCAGCCCTCCCCATGGGCTACAGCCGCCGCCCCCACTACCTCCCCGGCATGTTGCTCGTCGGCGACTCGGGCGGCATGGTCAACCCCTTCAGCGGCGAAGGCATCGCCTACTCCCTGGAAGCAGGCCGCCTGGCCGCCGAAGTGATCACCACCGCCTACCACGGCCCCTTCCCGGAGCGGACCCTCCGCTCGTACCCCGCCGCCATCCGCAGGGCCAACGGCGCCCCCTTCACCCTCGCCCGCACCGCCACCCGAGCCATGGCGAACCCGCAGATCATGCGCCTGGCAACCCGCACAGCCCTCTCATCCCCACCCCTAACGCGCCTAGCCCTAACCCTCACAGGCGGCCTACCAGCCTCGCCCGTCCCAACGACCACCGACCGCCTGGCCGCAGCTGTAACCCGCCTGACCCCCACCTCCTGACCCCCGCCCCGAATACCGTTTCGCGAACGCCCCCACCAACCGGGTACGCTTTCCCGGCAACACGGGCGCGTAGCTCAGGGGTAGAGCACTCGCCTTACAAGCGAGGAGTCGGCGGTTCGAAACCGTCCGCGCCCACCCACGTCAGGGCCATGATCCGTAGTCGCGGATCATGGCCTTCGATGTTGTGAGTGACTAACTGAGTGACTAGGGATCCTGACCCGTTGGGACGCCGGCGTCGCCGAAAAATGCCGTCCATGGCGGTCGCGTCCTTCTCCATGATGGGCCGAATCTGCAGCCGGTAGACGGTCGCCGGTGACGGCCGTGCTGCGGTGGCCGACCAGGCGCGAGATGTCCTCGATGGGGATGCCGTGGTAAGAGAGCACCGACACGAAGCTGTGCCGCATCTGCCGCGATGCCCACTCGGTACCGACCAGGCCAGCCCTGTCGAGCACCCTGCGGAAGTCGCGCCGCACGTGGCCGCCGAGAGCGGGCGGCCGGAGCGGGTGCAGAAGACCAGGCCGGACTCGGGCGGCGCGTCGCCGGCGTCTACCTCCATCGCGGCCTGGTGCTCCTGGAGCCGCTGGAGGGCCTTGACGCATATCTGCGGGAGCTTCAGGGTTCGGCGGGACTTCTTGGTCCTGGTCTCGCCCTTTCTACGGACGGATTGCCAGACGTAGATCGCATAGGCCTCGTGTTCCCAACCGGCTTCCTGGACGGGACCGCGCGGCATCGTCGTCAAAGGCGAAGACGTGATCCCAGGTGAGCGCTCGCAATTCCTCCGTCCTGGCTCCGGTCGCCAGGGACGGGCGGCTGCGGGGTTGATGGTGGCCAGGGCCTCGGCCAGGCCCTACACGGCCTGCATGGCGGCGCTGACGGCGCCGTCTTCGCCGAGCCATTCGTCCATGTTGATGGTGGCGAGCAGGGCGCCGAGGCTGAGGAAGCCGTCGTGCAGCAGCGCGGTGAGGATCGCCATATTGGTGCGGCGCAGGTCCAGGGACTGCTCGGCGAACTCGTCCAGCCGCTCCTCGGTGACATGGTCGGAGGTGGTGGCGAGCATTTTCATCATCTCGGCGACGATGGGCGCGTACTCGCCCACCTTCTCGATCACCGTGGTGAGCGCGTCGCCGCGTTCCACTAGGCCGTCCAGCGCGGACTCGCGCTCCAGCAGGTCGAGCATGCGGTTCAGAGGCAGAACTCGGCGAGCACGTCCGCTAGGCCGTCCGGGCCGATAAGCACGTCGCGGGCCTTGGCGCCCTCAGCGGGGCTCACGACCTGCAGGCGCTGCATCCGGTCCACCAGCCCGGTGGGCTAGGCGAAGCCGATGCGCAGCTTGCGTTGCAGCATCGAGGTGGACCCAAACTGCATACTCGCCGCCAGTTCGATCGCCTGGTCCAGCAGCTCGGCGTCGTCGCCGGCTGCGGCGCCCTCGGTGGCGAATTTCCAGCCGACGGCGGCGGCCGGGCGCGCGTGGCGGACTTCACCAGGGCGGCCATGTGCCCGGTACGGTGGGCGCTGATCCCGGTGGCCACGGCTAACTCGCGCCAGCCGAGGGGGCCGCCGCCGGCGGGGCTGTCGGCTCGTCCGGGCACTCTGCCGCGGCCTCGGTCGGCTCGGCGGTCGGCACCTCGGGCGCCTCAGACGGCTCGGGGCCGGCAGTGTAGGCGTCCCGTACGCGGTCTCATCGGCCGTGGCCGGCTCGGCCGGGAGCGGGTCGGCGAGGGTCCTTGCCCTGGCGCTTGCAAATGGCTACGACCCGATTGATCTCCTTATCGGAGATGTAGGCGTTCTGCAGCCGGACTGGGGGGGGAGGCGCCTTCGGCAGGAACAGCGCGTCGCCCAGGCCGAGCAGCTTCTCGGCGCCGGTCCGGTCCAGGATCACGCGGCTCTCGGTGCCCGAGCTGGTGGCGAACGCCGGCCGGGACGGCACGCAAGCGCAACGAAGACAGCGGCTACGTCGGCCGCCGACCTGGCGGTCGCTGACGGCCTCGGCGGCCACGCCGCCAGCAATGTAGCCAGTACCATCGTGATCAAAGCCCTCAAGCCATACGACCGCGAGGTTTCCCCTGAGGATCTAGCTGTGACACTCGGCCAAGCGATCAACGAGGCCAGCGATGCTCTACGCACCCGAGACGCAGAGGACCCATGTGTGCCCGACATGGGAACGACCCTGGCAGCCCTTCTGTGGTCGGGAAAGCGTGTCGTGTCCGCCAACATCGGCGACTCCCGCATCTACCATCTGCGCGACAACCAGTTCACGGCCTTCAGCGAGGACCACGTTTATGAACGCCTGGTCTTCGACGCCGCAGCCGTCCCGGACCACCCGCCAAGCTCGGTCGTTTCCTTGACGGACGGGCAAACGGCCGATCGCCCGACCTGACCGTCCGCGAACTCAAGGTCGGCGACCGACTCCCCCTCTGCTCAGACGGCCTCAGCAACGTCGTCGACCTAGACGACATCCAGCGAACCTTGGCGTCCACCAACGAACTAAAGGAAACGGTCGACCGTCTACTCCAGGTGATCCTTGTCGACGGCGCCCCCGACAACGTTACGGCCATAGTCGCTGACGCACGACCAACCGGCTTGGGCGGATGACGAAGAAGTGACCGACCCTCGCGGTTTACACGCCACTCTGTCAGTAAGGTCGGCGTCATCGACGACCAGGGTCAGCTGTCCTAATCCGGCACCGCGACGATGGCCACTGGGAGAACGCTGCGGCATCCTGGAACAAGACGAAAACATTGCCCCTGTCCTTCGGTAAGTTCCGTGGGAAACCGGCCATCCTAGATGGTTTAGACCTACTGGCCCGATCGGCGCCTACAAGATCATGTCCCGCGCCCACCGTCACCCTTTTCCTTCGTCGCAAAGCTGATTAGGGATCGCTCTGGGCCTGCTGTGCTAACTGCAGAGGACCGCAAGCATGAACGTGCACCGGCGCAACTGTCAATCAGGGCAGCAACGGGCCGAGTTCCGCAATCACCCTTTACGGCTAGTCCTTCATTCGCGCAGCATGCAGACCCTCCTTATAGCCGGAATTACAATATGGATGGGATAGTTGAGCATTTTCTTCCGTCCCGCTGCCGCCGTCCTCGCGACGCTCAACATGGTCGATCGTCATCGATCGAAGATTGACTCGTGCACCGCAGATTCCGCAGCGCGGGGCCGATCCAAGTACGTTCCTCAGAACGGTGGCATTCTTTGTATTAGCCGAAAAGTTTCGGCGATGGCTGCGATCCTCCTCGGTCATGCCTTTTAGATAAGGGCGCTCCGCAGTCAGTTGGAGGAATATGTCATTCCTGGGCCTTCCTTCAAGAAGGGCTTGGAAGATCGCGCGATATAGGGACATGATGGTTGGCACGGAGCGCATAAAACTGCCGAATCGCTGAACAATCTGATTCAAAAAATACTGATGTTCAACTAGAAATTCTTCAAAGTCCATACGAACTCTTGTGAACTTGTCAAAGGCGCGCGACTCCTCAAGTTCCCTCGTAAAGGCGATTGCAGCAAGAAAGGCCGAAGCCTGAAATCTCCCAGTCGCCGAATAAAAGTAGACTGCTGGATGCAACCCGAGGGACCCTGGATGCTTACCGACAACTCGGCTTGTAGCCCTCTTTACACGGCGCATAAAGGTAATCGTACTCTGTCCGTCGATGTCGTCCTCAAGTGGCCTCCGAGCAGCATTCTTTGTAGAGCTCCTCTTGCTAAGTGACGCTTGCCGCCACATATCAGGAGAGAGTTCGTTGACAAAGTTCACGAGTTCGAACAGCATCTGGATACTGTCGGCAGAGTAGCCTCGGCCAGCTGCCGGCAAGTCAGACGTTCGGATTTGCGTGTCGAGATCTGGCGTGAAGATCAGGTCGTAGACCTCTTTTGCGATCGATTCGATCTCACTCTTTGTCGCATCGTCAAAAGTTGACCAGTACTTGTGACCAGTCCCTGCCCTGATGAATGCGCGCGCTGCGACCGCGTTCGGCTTTCGCCTGGCCTTGATCATATCTAGTTCGATGTTATTAATGAGCGCCGCTTGCTGATTTATTTTGAAGAATGATGTTTCCGCCTTCTCGGCGCCACCGAGCACCCATTGTACTGTCAACGCAAATGCGGTCATGTTGCGCGCTAGATTAAGGCGCTCCTTTGAAGTCCGGTCAGGATTCCGAAGTGCCATGGTTAGATCGGCATAAGATCCTACGCGCTCAGCTATTAGCGCGCGTGTTGCCGAGGCGGCTTTGAGTTGCTCCGAGGGAATGCTGTCTTCGAAGAAGCGCCTAGACACAACGCCGTCGCCGTAATCGTCATGAAGCCACGCTATTAGAGCGCTAACGCGGTGTGCTCCATCGATGACAAACAAGTTCCCAGTAGTAGGTGATCGCCAGAGAATGACGGCCGGGATCAGGTCACCTTCTAGAAAGCTGCTGACAAGCTCAGCGATTTTCTCTGGAGTCCAATTGGCGGTTTCGCGCTGAAAGTCTGGCTTTCGAAGAACGTTATACCAAAGGCTATCTGGACCGAGATCCGTTACCCTCATTGTATTGCCCAAATTTGAGGGGTTGGTGGCTGTCTCTGAAGATGCGGTCTCAAAATCCTCACGAGGTATGAGTGCGTCCAAATTTACGCTAGTGGCGGCCATCTACTCTCCATTCTTTCTGAAGTTGTGGCCCAGTAAACCGATCGTCTAGTGCTGACGGTGGCCTATTAGTTTCTTTATCTTAGCAGTCCATGATGGCTCCGTCATGAGTTCTCGCCTTTAACTCAGCCTCCGCAGCATTGATCATGGGTCTCTCCGTCATCCCGGTTACGGTGCCGCGTCAGCGGCGTGCCCTTGGGCACGTGGCGATAGTCCCCACTGGAGACCTGGGTGTTCGAGGGTGGTATCAGGCGTCAGGCGTTAAGAGGACGACCGCCCGTGCAGACGGCCCAGCTCCTGACGGTCACGTGGTGCATGAGGACTGTCGGCCACCATGCAAAATCGCGCGAGGTGAGTGTCTAACTGAGTGACAGTCGCGGCGGACACGCGTGGACACTGAAGGACCTCGGAATACGTTCGTGCAGGTCAAGGGCTGCGCAGTCGCGTGTTGATCTTGGCTTACAGGCGAGGAGTCGGCGGTTCGAAACCGTCCGCGCCCACCCACGTCAACGGCGTCGTTTGCAAGCCGGAACGGGGCCGTTGAGCAATCCACGACCCTCCCTGCCGACGACACGAAAGCGCCACACGGTCGTCCTCACCAAGCCTGACGGGGCCTCGACCCTAGTGTCCCCCTCGCCCAGCCGCCGAGCCACCATCGTCCGAAGCATCCTGTCCGCCCGGCTCCGGCTAGCGAGAATGCAGCAAGTGACCCGCGGCCGTGTAGCGGCCCCCCGGAGAGCCAAAGCGGGCAAGCCGATCATGTACACCCGTCCGTCAGCGACAGGGACGGGGGGAGCCATCCGAGATCATGGGAGGCATGAGTACGTGGGCGTACATACGGGGCTGGCTTGAGTTCCACGGGCAGAGAGCCGGGGCCGAACGCATCATCCGGGAGGGGGACGCGGACGGGTGGACCTTCCCAGAGGGCGGCTGGCTCGACGCAGCCTGCTACGCTCGCGCCGTCCGCTCCCAGCACTCTGACGATGTTCTGGAGCAACTACGAAAGATCGCCGCCCTCCCCGCCATGGACGAGGACAACGACCGTGTGTGCGGACTGTTCCTGGTCTCCCACGAGGAAGGGCGCCAGGACGAATGGCAGATCAGAGACGGAGAGGTTCGTGTAAGCCAGGCACCAAGCCGCTATGACTACCTCTGGCAATAGCGGTGGGGGCACACCTCCCGTGGCGGCACCTTCTGGAAGCGGGACCGGCGACGGCATTCGGTCCCCACCGCCTGCGTCGCCGATCCCGCGCTAAACGCATGCGCGCCGCCCGCACCTATGCCCGACGCGACTTCGCCCCCGCCGAATTCCCGGCACCGCTGGGCGCGGTCGAAGCCAAATGCGAGACCCGCTGCGGACACCCCCACCAAGCACTCCGCCCCATCAACCACGCCGAACACACGCTTTCCCAGACCACCGGGCAGACCGCCCCCGACTGGTTCAAGTTGGTTCTCGCCCATCAGCATCGCCTCATTCAAGGGCGGCACCCAACTCAAGGCCCCGAAATGAACGCCTCCTGGGGGGCACTCCGGCTCCCGGAAGAACAGGGCGTGTCTGTGACGGTCGCCGAAGGTTGAGGTAGGGCCTGAGCTTCCCGTCCGCCGTCCCGATCGGAGATCTACCAGACCAGGGCCAGGGCGGAGCGCGGGACGACGGCAGGCGGAAAGCTCAGGCCGCGGGGAGCGGTGTGCCTGCCACGCGGGAGGGCATCCCCGTGCCACTTGGGAGTTGGGGAGCTGTGAGGCGTGGCAGCTCAGGGCCTTGATCAGCCTGCACGATCAATCCGCGCGGCCGTGCCATTAGCGTGCCATTAAGTCCTTGAACAGAGAGGGCGCGCCGTCCCGGACGAGCGGCCGAGGCCCAGGTCAACGCTGCTCAGCAGATGATCGCGGCTCCTGACAAGCGAGGGGCCGGCGGTTCGAAACCGTCCGCGCCCACCTGTGAAAAGGCCATGATCCGCGGCCGCGGATCCTGGCCTTTCGTGCTGTGGTGCTAAGGAAATCGACAGCCCGCGACGTCCACTCGCCCGGGTTCGGGTCTGTCTTCGCCAGGACAGCCGGAAGACCGCAGGACGTGGGCCCGAGCACGGGGAGAGGCTCGGCGGCGTTGAGCGGCTTTGAGCGCCGGGCCTGGGTTGTTGGGTCATGCCCGGTGTGGGAGGTCCCACAGGTGGAGAGCGGTCTGATCCTTGAAGACCGTGCACCAGGCGTCTTTTCCTGCCGGCAGGGGAGGCCCCGAGACAGGGAAGGGGTAGACGACTGATCCTCGCAGGGCCATGGTGCGGGGGTCGATGAGCCAGTGGCGGGGGTCCTCGGCGTGGTGCTCGGTGCCGGCCACGGCGGTGTCGTCGTAGGGGAACGCCGCTTCGAAGTCCCAGCGGGCACGGTCGTCTCCCGGTGGAGGGGGTACGGCGTCTTGGGCGTTGAGTCGCCGTAGTTCCGTGCCGTCTTCGGCTTGGTGGAGGTAGAGGGCCCACTGGCCCGTGTCCGTCGTCAGGAAGTGCTCCCCGGACGGACTCACCGCGAGGAGGACCTCCTCGATGAATCGCTGGACGGTGAGCTGTGTACCGTCCCAGCGTCCCCACAGCACGGGCGATGTCTCCTCGCCCTCGGCGATGGACAGTCCCATGTACGCCGGGTCGGGGTGGGGGAAGTGGTAGGAGCCCGATCCCACGGTCATCGTCGCGGCCCGGTCCAGCAGCGAGCCGTCGGCGGCGTCGAGGATCAGCCATTCCTCCTGGGTGTCGTGCCCGGTGTGGCTGCGGACGTGAGCCCACAGGACCTTGCCGTCGCAGGAGAAGGCCGCCGAGCCGCTGTCGGCGTGGCCGTGGTGGTGGTCGTCGGCGTACTCGGAGAACGAGGCATGGGCCGTCGTGCACACGGCGGCGGACCAGCAGCCGTGGCGGATCTCCCACAGCACGGTGCCGGTCGTATCCACGGCCTGCAAGGCGTGTACGCCGGCGAACACGGCGACATCACCGGCGGGTGAGACCGCCACTGAGCCGTACCGGCGGGGCCACGGCGCGGGGAAGCGGGTCTCCGTCCCCGCCTCGTCCAGGTCGCGGACGGCCAGTTCGGTGTCCCCGCGCTGCACCAGCAGCCGGCGTCCCGGCCAGTGCAGGACCCGTGGGCCGTCCGCCGAGGCGGGGTCGAGCGGAGCGGCGGCGGTGGCCAGGAGACGGGCGCTGAACCGGGTGGCTCCTCACGGGTGGCATCGGGCGTCACAGCCGCATGCTTTCACACCTGCCGGACGGTGCCTCCGGCCGGAACCCGCCCGCTGCCCGGCCTTTCACTGAGGACGGCGGCCACAAGTAGGTGACGGCGGCCCTCGGTTCGGGCGTCCTCGAACTGGGTCACCAAGGGCTGGTCGAGCGCCACGGTCGTCCTGCTCGGTGGGGTCGGTCGTGCCGTTTGATCCGAACCCAAGGGCCGAGCCCCAGGTCCGCCCCTTGCGGCTGGTAACCGCACTGGAACCCCGGGCGGACGGGCATGTGCCGCGCTAGGAACTCCGTCCGTCCGGAGGGGCTAGGGGGCGGGGTCGGTGTCGTCGTCCTGGGCCGCCAGCTCGGCCAGCTGCGACTCGGCGTAGGCGTGGACCTCGGCGATCTTTCCCGCGAGCAGGCCCGCGCGGGTCATCGCCTCCTGGTAGGCCGCTTTGGTGATCTCCAGGGCGGCCACCTCAGCGGCCTTGATCGGCCTCATCGGCGCAGCCTTCGGAGCAGTCGCCGGATTCGGTACACCAGGCCTGGGCCTAGGACGTAACCCGCCATGGCTCCGAAGAACAAGCACACCGTTCCGAAGATCAGTAGTAGTCGCGCCATCGCCGCGAACTCGCCGCCCATCACGGACGGGTCCCGAGGTGAGCCCCGAGCGCGTAGGCGTTCGTCTCGGCGGTCTGTCCGGGGTAGTTGGCCGCGGCGATCGATTCCCCGGTGGGAGCCCAGGTGAACATCCAGGTCCCGGCGATGAAGTCGGCGCCGATCTCGGTGAACTTGCCGGGTGACTCGGTGTTGATCACGTAGAGGACGGGCGTGCCGCTGCGTGCGACGATGCCGCATGACATCCCGCCGTGCTTGCGGACGGCCTCATCGAGAGCGGTCAGGAACGGGCGCCGTCCACTCGTGGCCGTCAGGTAGTCAATGGCCATTCTCGTGTTGCCTCCCTTCGAGGGGTGTGTCTGGACTGTCGATGAAGATGGGGCGGGCGCGGAGCCTGCTACGGGTGTATGCGGGACCAGATCCACTTGCCGCCGGCTGGGTCGGCGGTGACGCCGCATTTGGCGGACATGGCCTGGACGATGTGCAGGCCCCAGCCGCCGTTGTCGTCGAACGCCTCCTCGGACAGGTCGAGGTCGTCGAGGGTGAGTTCCTTCAGCGGCTTGGCCGCAGGGAGTTCGTGGTCGGCGTCCCAGACGGCGATGATGATCCCGAAGGCGTCCCGGCTGAGCTGGAGACGGATCTCCTCGTCCGGCGTCTGGCGGGCTGCGTTGGTGACGAGCTCCGAGACGATGAGAAGCACACTGTCGAGAATGTGTGAGTAGCCCCATTTGCGGATTTGTGTGTCCGTGAAGGTGCGCGCTTGCCCCACTGCGGAAGGTGTGCCCATAAGGGGCATAACCGGCTCTGTGGTCGCCGTCATCGTCATCGTCATCGTCCTGTCCTTGCCCGAGATTCCGATTTCCTGTGACAAGGATCACCGCGGATGCCTAATCTTTAGGTGTACCCGCGGAAGTTGAAAAACAAGGAGACGTGATGCCCGCCGTCCGCGAGCCCCTGGACCCTCGTATCTCGATGTGGCACTTCCTGGCATTTTTCATGCGTTACATGCGTGAGAAGGCCGGGCTGTCGCTGGCTCAGTGTGGGGAGATCATGGCCATCGCACGCTCGACTGTTTCCAACTTGGAGGCGGGCAGGCGGCGCCCGCAGGACGATCAGATGCGGCTGCTCGATAAGCACTACGGGACGGGTCTACTTTTTCAGCTAATCCTGTGGTTTGCCCGAATGGCGCACGACCCAGACTGGGCGCGCCAGTGCATGGAGTATGAGAAGACGTCCGTCGCGATCAAGACCTTCCACGGGAAGGCCATCCCACGGCCGTTCCAGACAGAGGCGTACATCCGGGCCATGCTCGAAACGGAGACGGCCGACATCGAGACTGAGATCACCACGCGGGTGGAGAGGCAGCGTTTGATCCTAGAACGGTCGGACGCACCTACGCTCTGGATGCTCGTTGACGAAGGCGTGCTGGCATGTCCTATCGGGGGCCCGGAGGTCATGAAGCGCCAACTGGAGCACCTGCTCAAGATGGCGAGCCAGGCTAACGTCATCATGCGGATCGTTCCCACCGCGGCTGGCGCTCACCACGGCTTCGATGGGCCGTTCCAGGTCATCTGCTTGCCCGACCGAGATGTGGCCTACGCCGGCGCCCAGAACGGTGGCCGCTTGATCGAGAGCCCTCTTGAGGCTAGGGACTTTTCGACTAAGTTCGAACGTATCGGCGCGAAGGCCCTTCCCGAGGAAGCCTCGCGCGCTCTCATCGAGCAGTACTTGGAGCAGTACTCATGATCGTTCGTTGGCGGAAGAGCAGTCACAGCGGGGGCATCAGTGACCAGCAGTGCGTTGAGCTGGGGCGACTTGCGCTGGGGGCCGGGGTTGGGGTGCGGGACAGCAAGGATCCGGATGGGGGATACCTCATCTTGTCTGTTGCGGAGTTCGCCGGTCTGATCGAGCAGGTCAAGCGGCACGGGGCCCGTTGACCGGAGCGTCCGGCTTCACTCTCGGTCCTGCGCCCGCCCGTCGCCGGGACCGGCTCATGTCCGGGGGGGCGCGCACTTCGCGTCACCCGTCCGACAGGGTCCCTCCGCCGGCCAGGGCGAAGGGCCCGTTCGGCTGGCACTTGCCTAGGTAGAGCAGTGCGGTGACGGTCTTTGGCCGCCTTGTGGTCCCGGTCGTGCTGGGTGCGGCGGACTCGAGGCTGGCAGGCTGGGATTGCTGCCGTTTCACCTCGCGTAGGCGCCCCCCGAGGCTCCGAAGGTGTCGGTCGCTGGGCGGCCGCGCTTGGTCAGGCATAGCGCCACGTCCACTGGCCCGTCAACGATTTGGCACCGCAGGGCCTGCGCCGTTGCCTCAGGAGCCAAATAGGTCTGGATACGGGCACGGCTCCAATGTCGATGCGGGTCTGTCCGCCCACATCCACCACTGGTGCCCATCTGCACATCCCCACAGCGCGCGGCACGTGCGCTTCCCGTCGTTGTCCCGGACGGTCGGTGGACACGACGACCACGGTGCGCGGTCAAGCAGCCGGCCGGAGCATGTGGCAGGGCGGCGGTCATCGGACGGACACGCGGGCCGTGCGTCGTGCCATGCGGGAGAGCGGCCCGATCGCGTCCCGGATGGTGTTGCCGAGGTTTCGGGCTGGTGATGTTCGGCAGGTGGTCACTGCTCCTACCGGGCGAGCAGTCGGCGGTCCCGACCCTCGTCCTGTGGTGGTAGAAGCCGTGGCCTGGCGCTAGGTGTGCTCGCCGTAGGCGGCGGCTATTTGTTCGGATTCCGGCCAGCGGGTGTAGGTGGGGGACTGCGGCCAGCCTTCCGGGGAGTCCTGCCATTCCTCCTGGCGGCCGTAGGGGAGTACGTCGATCAGCGCGAAAGAGTGGCTGAGTTGTTCGGTGCCTCGGCCGTTGGTGTGCCAGGTGCGGTAGACCGTGTCGCCGTCGCGTAGGAAGACGTTGACGGCGAAGCCGCCGCCGGGCGGGGCGCCCACGTCGGTGCCGAACGTGCTGTTCGCGGTGGAGTACCAGGTCATCTTGTTGCCGACGCGGCGCTTGTAGGCGAGGGCCTCGTCTATCGGGCCTTGGGTGACTATGACGAATCGGGCGTCGTAGGCGTCCAAGAACTCCAGTCGCGTGAACTGGGACGTGAAGCCGGTGCAGCCCGAGCACTGCCAGGTCTCGCCGGGAAACCACATGTGGTTGTAGACGATCAGTTGGCTCTTGCCCTCGAAGATGTCGGCCAGCTTGACCGGTCCTTGCTCGCCTTCCAGGGTGTAGTCGGGCATCTCGACCATGGGGAGGCGGCGGCGCTCGGCGGCGATCGCGTCGAGTTCCCGCGTTGCGGCCTTCTCTCGGACGCGTAGTTCGTCTAGGTGTCGTTGCCAGGTCTCGGTGTCGACGACGGGTGGTCGTGCCTTGGCGGTCATGGGGTCCTCCTCCTGTGGTCCCGGCTGGTGGTTCTTGGAGGTAGACCGTGGCCGTTCGCCGAACTCATCGCTGCGACGAGAACCGCGCCGGGCTTCTACTCGGGCGGCGGCTCGCACCCGCCCTAGTCGCCGGGGAGCTCTGCGAACTCGCCTAGCGACTACGGCCACGTTCCCCACTTGGGAGTTGACTCGCTGGTTGCCTGGAACTGGCGTGCTCTGGTCATGCATTTCGGGCAGATCGGTTCGTCGGTCGATCTGGCCACGGCTTCTGGTGTCGCCTGGCGGAGCGTGCCAAGCACGGTCATCCCGGTGGCAGGCCGGTCTCGGGGTCTATGAGGATCGTCTGGACGTTCTGAGGGTCGAACTCGAACTTCTGCTTGCACGACACGCAGGTGCCCGTGGTCGACGCATCCATTTGGCCTCCAGTCCGAGTCGGAGACGCCAAGAAGTGTCAGCTTAGAGCGTGTGTCGTGACCGGCTAGGACCCCCTGTTTCCAAGGACGGAGACAGGGGGTCATGCCCCCGTGGCCTGGTCAGCGGAGGTAGCGGGCCGGCTGGTAGCGGGTGAAGGACGGGGTCGTGGGATGCAGCCCCGGCTCGGGGTCCGGGTCGAACACCGTCTGGTAGTCGGGGGCGAACTTGGCGGCGGCGCTGTTCAGGACGTCCGGCCGGGTGCTGGGCCAGTGGCGAGCGTTCATGCGGGTGAGGAGCGTCTGCAAGGCCGTGATCTCCTCGGACGCCGTGAACGTGCAGTGGTTGCCGCGGTCGACGTACAACTGCTTCAGGTTCGCCGGGTTGCCCGCTCGCCGCACCTGGGTGGCGTACCAACGCTGGTTCTCAGGCGGGACGTTGCCATCTCCCGTCGAGTGCAGGGTCACCACCGGCCAGGGCGTCCGGCCCGTGGGGGTGCCGTAGCGATCCAGGTAGCGGACGGCCCCCGGGTCCGCCTTGATGCGCGGGCCCGCGTTGAGGCGGGCGAGGTCTGCGCGAAGGCTCAGGCCGGCTTCGCCGTAGGCGCGCTTCACCAGAGCCTTCTGGCTGGAGTGGGCGAAGAGCCTCCTATAGTCGACGCCCGTGTTCCAGGACGGGTTGCCGCCCGCGCGCCCCTCCATGTCGGTGCGATTGAGACCCCAGAACGCGCCCCGGTCGTAGGCGTTGTAGAAGAACTGCTGCTGGACCTGGCCTGCGACCGTCCCAGGCACAGGGGCCCGCGAGACGTATCGGGCGGGGATGTCGGCGAGAGCGCTCGCGAGGGTCAAACGGGCGCGCCCACTTGAAGTGCCCAGCGCGGCACCAAGGGCTTGGCGGGCGTTCGACGTGTTCGCCTGCGGGTCCTTGATGCGCACCAGGTCGAGGTCCGGAGCGAGCAGCGTCTTGATCGCGTAGTTCGCGTCCAAGGCGCTGTTGAAGTGGCCCGTTGTCCCCCCGAGCACCCCGCAGAGGGACGCGACACCGGCAAAGCGCGTGGGGTTGCGCTCTGCCAGAAGAACCGAGACCAGGCCGCCGGCCGACGCGCCCGTGGAGATGGTGCGGCGCGGCTTGCCGATGTTGGCGGTGAACCAGTCGAGGAGATCCATCTGGTCCTTGAGACCCGCCTCCACCACGCCCCACCCCTGCGTCACACGGAACTGTGAGGCAGCCACCGCGTAACCGTTGTCGAGCAGCCACTGCTTCGTCGCAGGGTGGTTCGTCAGGGAGATGTCCGCGGGCGCAGGGAACTCCAGGCTGTAGGCGCCATGACTCCACAGGAGCAGCGTCCCGTTCCAGTTGCTCGGAACCTCGACGCGATACGGAACCCCGTCGATGTCGCCCTGGTGGACGTCCGCGCTGTCGGCGGCGCGAGCGGGCGGGGCAACCGTGACCATGGCGGCGACCAGCATCAGCGGGACGGTGCGGCGGAGCGGGCGGAGTCGGCTCATGGCCGCACCTTCCAGGAGGAACAGAGCGAGGCGCAATGATTTTGGAAATAGCTGAAATGTCGTAGATTCCGATCATGCTGCGGCTCTGGCTCGACTACGACGACCTCGCGCGCATCCGCATCACACCCGGTCTCTCGCCGATCGCCCAGACCGTCCTCAGCGCCCAGGCCCTCCGCGCGACGGGGCCCGAGCCGGTTCCCGGCGCCTGGCGGGCGCGGACGCGCGCGAAGCTCACCGGCCCCTCCCGGCTGCTGCTCGATCTCGTGCCGCCCGGACGCTGGCTGCCCGACTTCCTGACCCCGTACACGCAGGTCCCCGGGCTCGACTCGGAACTCGACACGGTCGCCTCGACGCCCGTCCGGCGGATCCGGGCAGAACTCGAGCGGTCGCACGGCGCGCGGCCGCCGGCCTCGTGGCTGCCGCGGCTCGTCTCGGGGGACGGGGAGGCGATGCGGGCGCTGGTCCGCGGGCTCCGCGACTTCCACCGGGTCGCGCTGGCGGACGTGTGGCCCGAGCTGAGCGCCCACCTCCGCGCCGAAGCCGCCGGTCACGCCCGGACGATGGCCGGCAGCGGAATCGGCGGCCTGCTGGAGAGCATGCATCCGGCCGTCCGCTGGACGCCCCCGGTCCTGGAGATCGAGACGCTGCGCGACGGCGACGTCCGGCTCCAGGGGCGCGGGCTCGCGATCATGCCCTCGCCGTTCGTCGTCGGGCCGCGCGTGCTGATCGGCGGCGACTCCCCGGCGACCGTCGTGCTGCCCACGTCCCGGACGTTCAGCGGGACGAGCGACGCCGACCTGCCGCGGGTGTTCGGCCGGACGCGCGCCGCCGTGCTCCGGTCGGTCGCCGACGGGGAGCTCACCACCGGTGCGCTGGCGGCCCGGCTCGGGGTCAGTGCGGCGTCCGCGTCGCAGCACGCCACCGCCCTGCGGGGCGCCGGGCTCATCACCAGCGAGCGCCGCGGCAAGACCGTGCACCATGCGCTGACCCCGCTCGGGGAGCGGTTCCTGCGCCGGTCGTCCGGCTGAACGCGAGAAGACCCCGTTCCCGGGTGCGGGAAAGGGGTCTTCATGGCGCCCGATCAGCAGAGGTGGCGCGGCTTCGAGGTGCGGCACTTGTTGTGGACGAAGCGGTTGGTCTTGCTACCGCTGTTGTTCACGAGGTCGTACGGGGCGTTGCCGAGCGCCGTGTTCCGCTTGATCAGGTTGTGGCTCGCCGGACGGGCGTGGCCGTGCTCCGGGGCCACGCCCGGGAACAGGACGATGCCGCCGGAGTAGGGCAGCTTGCCCCGGTTGTACTTGACGATGTTCTTCTTGACCGTGTTGTGCTGGCCGCCGAAGAACAGGATCCCGGTGCCGCCGAACGGCGGGACGGGGCCGTGCTGGGCGCAGGACCGGTTGTTCTTGTAGACCTTGTTCTTCCAGACGTTGTTGTGGCCCTGCCCGCCCTTCTGGCCGTCGTCGACCAGCGCGACACCGACGCAGTTGCCGGTGATCTCGTTGTCGTGGACGTTGACGTGGTGGGCGTGCCGGACGAGGACGCCCAGCGTGTTGGCGTAGGAGTGGTTCCAGGCGACCTCGGTGCCGCGGGCGTTCGCGGTGTCGCCGACGTACAGACCGGCGTCCTCGTCGTTCTCGAGGGTCCAGTTCCAGACGAACCGGCCGCGGGTGGAGCGGAATTCCGCGATGCCGTACTCACCGTTCTTCTTGGCGAGGACGGCCATCACCGTGAGGCGGTCGGTGTACATGCCGTGCACGCCGTTGCCCTTGAAATTCTGGACGGACAGGTTCCGGATCGTGACGCCCTTGACCGGGTGCTTGGCCCAGCCGATCACGCAGATGCCCATCCCCGGCGCCTTGGCCTTCGCGCAGTGGTCGTGGCGGCCCGGGCGCAGGATGGTCTCGTTGCCCTCGCCGCGGATCGTGAGGCGCTTGCGCACGAGGACGCCGCCCTCGTAGTAGCCCTTCTTGAGCCGGATGGTGTCGCCCGGCCGGGCGCGGTCGACGGCCGCCTGGATGGAGTGGCCGGGCGGCACGACATGGACGCGCCCCTCCTTCGGGCCGTGCGCCGCCGCCTGGCTCGCCGGTGCCAGGGCGGCGAGCCCCGCCAGCACGACGACCGTGCTCAGCGAGGCCGAGAAAGTCCGCCTCATCCCTTTTCCCCCGTTCTGTTTTTTGGGTCAGGACACGCCACGGCACGCACCGCGACGTCATTCCTCGATCATCTTGAAGGTGGCGGCGTAATCCGCGCATGCCAGAGAAGTAAACAGTCGGAGGAGTTTGCGGCAACCATCGTCCGGTTCTTCGCGCGAAAACCGTCGAAAGTGGCCGGATAAGGCGAAGCATTGGTGGGAGCGGTAATTTGCTCGCCCCCTTCGCCCGAGAGTGGAGGGGATGTCACGCAGCGTGACCACTGTGACGAAGGTCTCCGCAGGTCACATTGCGTGTTACATGCCGTTCACAAACGGGCAACAGGTGTGAAATGGCCGGTTGGCACGTTCTGTAAGGCCGAACCCGTGAGGCCAGGCAGAGACGAGAGGACCGACGTTGAGCTACAAGGCCGAGTACATCTGGATCGACGGCACCGAGCCGACCGCGCGCCTGCGGTCGAAGACGAGGATCCTCGCCGACGGGGCCGATCTGCCGGACTGGGGCTTCGACGGGTCGAGCACCAACCAGGCGCCCGGCGACCACTCGGACTGCGTGCTGAAGCCGGTGTTCTCCTGCCCCGACCCGATCCGGGGCGGCGACCACAGGCTCGTCCTCTGCGAGGTCTTCCTCGTGGACGGGACGCCCCACGAGACCAACGAGCGCGCGAAGCTGCGCCCGATCGCCGAGCAGTACGCAGACCAGGACTCCTGGTACGGGATCGAGCAGGAGTACACGTTCTTCAAGGACGGCCGCCCGCTCGGCTTCCCCGAGCGCGGCTACCCGGCCCCGCAGGGCTTCTACTACTGCGGCGTCGGCGCGGACGAGGTGTTCGGCCGCGACATCGTCGAGCGGCACATGGACGCCTGCCTGGACGCCGGCCTGAAGATCTCCGGGATCAACGCGGAGGTCATGCCGGGGCAGTGGGAGTTCCAGATCGGCCCGGCCGGCCCGATCGAGGTCGCCGACCACATGTGGGTCGCCCGCTGGCTGCTGTACCGCATCGCCGAGGACTTCGACGTCTCGGCGACCCTCGACCCGAAGCCGGTGGAGGGCGACTGGAACGGCGCGGGCGCGCACACCAACTTCTCCACCAAGGCCATGCGCGAGGGCTATGACGCGATCATCACGGCGTGCGAGGCGCTCGCCGAGAAGGCGGACGAGCACGTCGCGAACTACGGCGCCGACATCGAGCGGCGGCTCACCGGGATGCACGAGACGGCCGCGTGGAGCACGTACAGCTACGGCGTGTCGGACCGCGGCGCGTCGGTGCGCATCCCGTGGCAGGTCGAGGTGGACAAGAAGGGCTACATCGAGGACCGCCGCCCGAACGCCAACATCGACCCGTACGTGGTGACCCGGCTGATCACCGGCACCTGCTGCGCCGCGCTGGAGCGCGCCGGCCAGGTCTGACCCCCGGCCGGTCCCATCGGACGACACGGCGCCCCGCGCTCCCGCGAGGGGCGCCGTCGCCGTGCCGAGGGCGTGGCCAAGCAACTGCAAATTGTCGAGCTTGGGCGAGTTCCCCCCATCGGTGCCGGGTAAGCACCTCTACGTTCGCACCCGGGGGAGGGAACATGCCCGACTCGCCATCCGGGCGGTACCCCGGCGGCCTGCCCGGCAGGCACGCCGGCCGTCCTGCGCCACGGCCCTGGGAACGGTCGTTCCGGTGTCCCTCCACGGCCCGGCGCCGCCCGGTGGAGGCGCCGCCGAAGCGCTACGAGGACTTCGTCGCGCTGCACGAGGAGATCGCCGCCGAGTCCGGGCCGCCGCTGCGCCCGCTGTGGTGGACGGGGATCTCCGCGTCCCTGGTCGGCGGCGGCCTCGCGTTCGCCGCGGTGATGGCCCTGCGCACGTTGTTCGGCGTGGAGGTCCCGGTGTTCGCGGGCGGGCACGCCTCCGACGCCTCGGCCGCGACGAGCTACGCGCTGTGCGCGGCGGCGGCGACGATCCAGGCGACCGCGCTGATGCACCTGCTCCTGTCGACGGCGGCGCGCCCGGTGCGGGCGTTCGCCTGCATCGGCGCCATCGCGGTCTTCGTCCTGACGGTCCTGCCGCTGACGATGCACGGCCCGTTCGACGCGGCGCTCGCGACCTCGGGGATCAACCTGGCGGGCGGGACGGCCGTGGTCGTGCTGCTGTCGGCGGTGGTGGGGGCCTCCCGCCAGTTCCCGTGGGACGGGCCCTTCAGGCGTGCCCGACGGTGATCGTCAGCGGGTCCGGCGCGGCCGAGGACGTCACCCGCACGTGCCGCAGCCGCCGCCACACCTGCACGTCCACCGCCTCGTCGGCGGCGAGCAGCCGCAGCTCGCGGTGCATCCCGGAGAAGCCGAGGCACAGCGACACCTCCCACCTCCCGCGCGGCAGCGGCTCGTCGATGAACGCCCGCGTCACCGGGACGGCGGCGGTGTAGCAGAGCCGGCCGGGACGCTCCTCCAGCATGGCGATGACCTCGAACGTGCGGTCGGAGCGGTGCTGGGACAGCAGCAGCGTCCCCGAGATCGGCATGCTGACCTCCCGCAGGTCGAGGTGCCCGGCGACGAGGATCTCGGCGCGCGCGCCGTTCCAGCTCGTCGCGTCGGCGCGGGTGGTGCCGGCGGAGTGCGGGCGCCCGCCGACGTCGATCTTGAAGGTGCCGTCGGTGGCGAAGTAGGCGATGACGGTGACCGATCCGGGCAGGAACCGGCGCTGCGGCGCGGCGTCCATGCCCGGGACGTGCCCCAGCGGGACGACGGCGCGGGACGGCGGCGCGCCGACCGCGAGGTCGACGTCCCACAGCCCGCCGGGCAGGGGCCGCCCGCCCATGACGGACGCGACGTCCACCCGCGCCTCGAAGGCGACGGCGCCGTCGCGCGTCTCCGCGGCGACGGGCACGCGCAGCTGGGCGCCCTCGGTCCGCTCGTGCAGCAGCAGTTCGATCTCCGGAACGGCGGCGCCGGACGCCAACCGGCCGGCCAGCCGCAGCTCGGACCCCGTCCAGCCGACCTCCGTCAGTAGAGGATCCGGCATCGCCACCTCCGCCTGGTCCGTCAGCGTTCCTCCTCACCCGTCCCCCCGATGCCGCCGTCGAACCGGCGCGGGCGGGACAAGGCATGACAAGCAGGGACGTTAACGGACGGGCGCGGGGGCGGCCCGCACGGGGTCCGGGCCGCCTCCGGTCGCACACGGACTGTGATCGCCATTATGCGCCAGGTGGCCGCCCCGACGTGAGATTCTCTCAAGGCCACTTCCGGCCCGCGCTGTCAAGCCGAATTCACGCAGGCTTCACAGGGGCGTGATTTCCGCGCGGCGGCGACCAGTGTATGAATGGCCTGAACGGCGGCGGCCGCCTTTGGTCAATGCGTCCCCGCCGTAATCGGCGAATGCGGACGGACAATGACGAAATGATCCTTTCCCCGCGAGGTCTGCGCGACGCGACGTCCAACGCCCTGCGGCTGGCCCGGTCCGGCCGGATCGCCGATCTGCGCCCGATGCCGGCGGAGACGGTGGACGAGGGGCCGGGCCGGTCGGTGCGCCGCTACCGGCCGCCAGAGGGGCTGGTGCCGGCCGGGCCGCCGGTGCTGTTCGTCCCGCCGCCGGACGCGCCCGCGCGCTGCTACGACCTGCGCCGCGGCTGCAGCCTCGCCGAGCACGTCGTCCGCGCCGGGCGCCGCAGCTACCTGCTCGACCACGGCCCCGGCCTGGACGGCGACCCCGGCCCCGGCGTGCGCCGGTGGGTCGGGGACGTGCTGCCGGGCGCGATCCGGGCGGTCAGCCGGGACGCGGGCGGCCAGCCCGTCCAGCTCGTCGGCTGGTGCCTCGGCGGGGTCCTCGCGCTGCTGGCCGCCGCCGACGACCCGGGGCTGCCGATCGCGTCGGTCGCGGCGATCGGCGCGCCGGTCGACGGGGCGGCGGCGCGGCTCGCGGCGACGCCGGGGAACCGGGCCCTTCTCCCGGCCGGCCTGGACCGGTACCTCCTCCGCCCCTGGGCGGTGCTCGCCCACCTCGACGACGCCGATTTCCTCGCGCATATCGAGGCGATGGATCATTTCCGGCATATGACGATCGCCCATCCGGGGGACGCCGCCCGGCGTTTCTACCGGTCCATTCTGGACGGCGGCGGGCTGCTGCGCGGCGGGGTGGAGATCGGCGGCCGGACGGTGGACCTCGCCCGGATCGGCGTGCCGGTGCTGGCGATCGCGGGCCGCGGCGACCTTGTCGCGCCGGTCCGGGCCGTCCGGCCGCTGGTCCGCCTGCTGGGCGGGGCGCCGCAGGTGCGGTTCGAGATCGCCTCCGGCGGCCATCTCGGCGTGCTGACCGGGCGCGAGGCCAGGTCGACCACGTGGCGGCACCTCGACCGGTGGCTCGACGAGGGCATCGTCAGGCACGGGATCCGCGCGCAGCGCGCCGCCGCCTCCACGCTCTGACCCTCGGGCCCTCCGACCCTCGTGCCGGGCCGCCGCAGGTCTTCCGCACGCCAAAGGACGTTCCAATCTCCTTTGCGGACGCGCCAGCAACACGCCCGCAGGTGTGTCGTCTCGGTAATCGGCGTGTCGCCGACCGTAGTGTGGCGCACCGTTGTTGGCGCACGGGACGTCGGGGGGCCCAGCATGACGGCGGACACGGGCGAATACGGCACGGCCCGGGACGAGCGGGCCCCCGCGGAGATCATCGGGGGCGCCCCGTCCGGCCGTCCCGTGCCCCATCTCACCGTGGCCGTCGCGCGCGCGGGCGGGACCGGGATCCTCGGCCTCGGCGCCGACCGGGCGCCCGTGCTCGCCGCGCTCGCCGACGTGCGCCGCTGGTGGACGGGCCCGTTCGGCGTCCGCGTCCCGCTCGGATGCCGGGTGCGCGCCGCCGAGATCCCGCCCGCGGCCCGCACCGTCGTCGTGGACGCCGCCGCGCTGCGCTCCGACGACTGGCTCGGCATCGCCGGGTTCGCCCGCGGCCGCCGCCTGCTGATCGAGGCCGGGGATCCGGCGGAGGCAGCGGACGCCGTCCGGATCGGGCGCGGCCTCACCGAAGAGGTGGGGATCATCGCGCGGAGCGCCGGGCGGCCCGAGGACCCCACCGCGTTCGTCCTGCTCCAGATGCTGCTGGCCGAAGCGGACGCCCCCGTCTACGCGGCGGGCGGCATCGGCCCGCACACGGCCGCCGCCGCCGTCGCGGGCGGCGCGGCCGGGGTCGTCCTGGACGAGCAGCTCGCGTTCGTGCGGGAGGCGGAGCCGAGCGGGCCGGGCCCGGAGCGGCAGGGCCGGCCGGGCGTGGTGCTCGCGGGCCGGTACAAGACGGCCGGGGGAGTGGTCCAGGCCGTCCGCGAGCAGATCGCGCTGCACCTGCGCGCCGCCGTCCGCGCCGAGCCGCTGGCGCCGCGCACCGGCCCGGTCGCCGTGCAGGGGCCGATGGCGCAGGTCAGCGACGTGTCGGCGTTCGCGGGCGCGGTCGCGCAGGACGGCGGACTGCCGTTCCTGGCGCTCGGCCCGCTGGACGGCGGCCGGGTGCGGGCGCTGCTGCGGGAGACCGCCGACCGGCTCGGCGACCGGCCCTGGGGCGCCGGTGTCCCCGGCGGCGCGCCGCCGGAGCTGCGGGCGGAGCAGCTCGCCGCCGTCCGCGACGCCCGGCCCCCGTACGCGATCATCGCCGGCGGCGGCCCGGCGGAGGCCGCCGCGCTCGAAGACGCCGGGATCAGCGCGTACCTGCACGTCACGTCCCCGGAGCCGCTCGGGCGGTTCCTCGGCGAGGGCGCGCGGAAGTTCGTCTTCGCGGGGAGCGAGTGCGGCGGGCCCGCCGGGCCGTACCCGGGCTTCGCGCTCTGGGACGCGCAGGTCGAGCGGCTCACGGCGTTCGGCGGCGACCCCCGCGAGCTGTCGGTGATGTTCGCGGGCGGCGTCCACGACGCACGGTCGGCCGCGATGGTCGCCGCGCTGGCCGGGCCGCTGGCCGAGCGCGGCGCCGACGTCCGCGTGCTGATGGGCACGGCGTACCTGTTCACGCCGGAGGCGGTCGCGGCGGGCGCGATCGTGCCCGCCTACCAGGACGTGGCGCTCTCCTGCACGGGGACGGTCCTGCTGGAGACGGCCCCCGGGCAGGCGGTCCGGTGCGCCCGCACCCCGTACACCGAGACGTTCGAGCAGACCCGCCGCGAGCTGGAGCAGGCCGGGACGCCGGAGCCGGAGGTGCGGCGCCGGCTGGAGAAGCTGAACCTCGGCCGCCTGCACCTCGCGAGCCGGGGCCTGCGCCTCGGCACGCCGGTCGATCCGGTCCGGCAGCGGTCCGAGGGCCTGTACGCGATGGGGCAGGTGGCGGCGCTGCGGTCGGCCACGACCGGGATCGCCGCCCTGCACGAGCAGGTCACCTCCGGCGCGACCGCCTTCCTCGCGGCGCGGGCCGCGGAGCTGGGCATCGGGGCGGACGAGGACGTGCGCGACGCCGCGCGCCCGGTCGATGTCGCGATCATCGGCGTGGGCTGCGTCGCCCCGGACGCCTCCGACGCCGACGGCCACTGGGCGAACGTCGTCGGCGGCCGCTCCCGCGGCGGTCCCGTCCCGGGCGTCCCGTTCGACGC
This sequence comes from Actinomadura chokoriensis, assembly GCF_039529475.1. Lineage (NCBI taxonomy): Bacteria > Bacillati > Actinomycetota > Actinomycetes > Streptosporangiales > Thermomonosporaceae > Actinomadura > Actinomadura chokoriensis. The sequence continues at coordinate 149,975 of NZ_BAAAMW010000018.1, forward strand.
GGACGCGTACGGCATCCCGGCCGACGAGATCGGCGGCATCGCCCCGATCCAGCTCCTCTCGCTGGAGACCGCCTCCCGTGCCCTGCGGGACGCCGGCTACGGCGACCGCCCGTTCGACCGGTCCCGGACCTCGGTCTTCTTCGCCGCCGCGGGCGGCGGGGACCTCGGCACCGCCTACGCCCTCCGCGCGACGCTCCCGTCCTACCTGGGCGAACTCCCGCCCGGACTGGACGAGCAGCTCCCGCGCCCGGCCGGGGACTCCCTCGACGGCGCCGGCACCGCCGCGGTCGCCGGGCGCATCGCCGACCGGCTCGGCCTCGGCGGCACCGCCTGCGCGGTCGGCGGCACGCCGCTCGCCGCCCTCGACGCCGCCTGCAAGGACCTCGTGGCGGGTTCCAGCGCCATGGTGCTGTGCGGGGGCGCCTACCTGCGCGACCGCGTCCATGACCAGGTGGCGCCCGCGTCCGGGGAGGGCGTCGCGTGCGTGGTCCTGAAGCGCCTGGCGGACGCCGAGCGCGACGGCGACCGGATCTACGGGGTGGTCAAGTCGGTCGCCGGGGCCTGCGGCCGGCTCGCCCTGGAACGCGCCCACGAGCGTGCGGGCGTCGCGCCGTCGTCCATCGGACTGGCCGAGACGGACGGCCTCACCGGCCTCGTCACGACCGCGTGCGCGCTGCACACGGGCGTGCTCCCCGGGACGCCGGACTCCGGCGGCGCCCGCCCGTGGGCGGCCCGCCCGGGTGAGCGGTTCGCCGGGGTGAGCGGGTCCGGGGCCTGCGGCAGGCGCTTCCACGCCGTCCTCGCCGGCTACGAGGGCGCCCCGGAACCGGTGTCGGGGCTGGCCGAGTGGCCCGCCGAGCTGTTCCTGATCCGCGCGGACGACCGGGACGCCGCGCGCGCCGCGATCGACGGGCTGGCGCGCCTGCTGGACGGGCGGCCGCGGCTGCGCGACCTCGCCCGGACCGCCGCCTCGCTCGACGGCCCGGTCCAGGCGGCGTTCACGGCGTCCGGCCCGGACGATCTCCGCGAGAAGCTCGCGCTCGCCGCGCGGTTCCGCCCGGAACCGGGGATCTTCGTCGCGGAGGGCGAACCGGGCCAGGTCGCCTTCCTCTTCCCGGACGGCCTCCCGGACGAGGGCGGGCGGCCCGGCGTGCCCACCGAACTGTTCGTCGCCTTCCCCCGGCTCCAGCGCCTCCTGCGCCTGGCCGGCGGGCGGTGCGCGGGCGCCGGCGTCGCGGGGCTGGCCGTCCACCGGCTGCTCACCGCCGTCGGCGTCCACCCGGACCTCGCCGCCGGGCACGGCCACGGCGAGCTCGCCGCGCTCTGCGCCGCCGGGGCCGTCGACGACACCGACATGATCGAGATCGGCGCGGCCTGCGCCGGGGCGGTCCCGTCCCGCGCCGACCTGCTCGGCCACGACCTCCGCTCGCCCGCCTTCCCCGTCTGGGCGAGCACGACCGCCCGCCCCTACGAGACCGACCCGTCCGACCTGGCCGCGGCCCCGGCCGCGCCCGTCGACGCAGCCGAGCAGATCGAGGAGATGTACGGCGCGGGCGCCCGGACGTTCGTGGAGGCCGGCCCCGGACGCGTCCTGACCGACCTGGTCGGCGCGACCCTCGGCGACCGTCCGCACACCGCCGTCGCCTGCGCCGCTCCCGGCGAGAACGGCCTGGTGGCGCTGCTGGGCGCGCTCGCCGCGCTGGCCGCCGCCGGGGTCCCGGTCGACCCGGTGCCGCTCTTCGCCGGGCGCGGCGCGCGCCCGATCACCGCGCGGCCCGCCGCGCCCGGCTGGCTCGTCGACGGCCGGTCCGTCCGCACCGCCGGCGGCGGCTACCCGGCCGGGGCCCTCCGCCCGCCCGAACGCGTCGCGGACGTGCGGCGCCCGGCCGACGCGGCCGTGCTGGAGTACCTGCGCACGAGCCGGGAGATCATCGCGGCCCAGTGCGAGGTCGTCCTGCGGCATCTGACGGCCCCCGTGCCGGACGCCCGCGAGGAGCCGCCCGTGCCGGACGCCCGCGAGGAGCCGCCCGGCGAGCCGCCTGCGGAACCGCCGCGCCCCAGCGTCCCGCGCCCGGCCCGGCCCGGTGCCCACGTGCGGACCACGGCCCTGTCCGGCGGCCCCGCCCCGGCCGTCCGGGACGAGCCGCCCGCCGCCGCGACCGCCGTGGCGGAGGAGCGGCGCGGCGACCCCGCCCCGCCCCGGCGGGACGCGGGGACCGTGCCCCGGATGCGCAGGGCCGACCGGCAGGTGTGGCCGCACCCCGAGGCGCGGGCCGCCCGGCGGCTGGTGCGGCGGGTCCCGCGGGTCGTGGACCTCGATCCGCTGCCGCCGCCGCCGGAGTCGGGGACGGCCTTCGCCGGCCGGAGCTTCGTCCTCGTCGACGACGGGTGCGGCATCGCGCTGGAACTGGGCGACCTGCTCGAACGGCACGGCGCGCAGGTGCGGACGCCGATGGACGTCGACGGCCCCTGCGACGGGCTCGTCCATCTGGCGGCCCTGCGGCCGGGGGCGGCGGGCGTGCTGCCCCGCGCGTTCGCGGGCATCGGCCGGGCGGTGACCGGCGGCCTGCGGTGGCTGGTCCTCGCGAGCGGCGCCGGGGGCAGGTTCGGGCACGGCTTCCACGGCGGCGGCATCGGCGACCCGGCCCCGGGCGCGGGCCTGCGCGGCCTGGCCCGGACCATCGCGAACGAGTACCCGGAGGCGCTCGTCCGGGCCCTCGACCTCGACACCAAGGACACCCCGCGGGCGATCGCCCGGCGGATCATGGCCGAGCTGCTGGCCGCCGAGTCGCCGGTCGTGGTCGGGCACGAGGGCGGCCTGCGGCACGGCCTGGAGCTGGTGCCCGCCGAGCCGCTCGGCGACGGCGCCCCGGACCTCGGGCGCGACGCCGTCGTCCTGCTGACCGGCGGCGAGCACGAGGTCACCGCGCGGACGGCCCTGGAACTGGCCCGGACGACCGGCTGCCACATCGAGCTCATGGCCCGCGCACCCGAACAGGATCTGCGGCTGGAGTCCCTGGAGGAGCACGCGGCGTCCGTCCGCTGCCACGCGGGCGACGCGCGGGACCCGCAGGCCGTCCGGAGCGTCGCCGAGAACGTCCACCTGACGCACCGGCGGCTCGACGGTGTGATCCACGCCGCCGCGCTCGGCGAGACGCCCCGCGACCTCGACGGGGCGTACCGGGCGAAGCTGGACGGCGCCGCCGCGCTCGCCCAGGCGGTCCGCCCCGACCTCGGGTTCTTCGCCGTCCTGTGCGGGCTCGCCGGGGTGCGCGGGGACCGCGGCCGCGCCGGCGAGGCGGCGGCCGAGGACGCGTGCGGCACGCTCGCCCATCTGTGGCGCAGACGCCTGCGAGGCCGGGTGCTCGTCGCCGGCCTCGGCCCATGGCCGGACGGCGGCACCGGCCCCGGCGGCGAGGCCCTGATCGACCCGGACGCCGCCGCGGCGGCGCTGCTGCGGGAGATCGCCCGCGGCGACGAGACGCACGTCGTGCTGAGCGGGGACGTCCGGTGAACGAGGACCGCGAGCCGATCGCGATCGTCGGCGCGGGGGCGGTGTTCCCCGGCGCCGGGTCGGCGGCCGAGCTGTGGCGCAACGTCCTCGCCGGGTTCGACGCGATCGGCGACGTACCGCCCGGACGCTGGGACCCCGCGCTCTACTACGACCCGGACGCCTACGCGCGCGCCCCGGAGAGCGACCGGTTCTACTGCCGGCGCGGCGGGTTCGTCGACGACCTCGCCACCTTCGACCCGGCCCGGTTCGGGATCCTGCCCGCGGCGGTGCCCGGCATGGAGCCCGACCAGCTGCTCGCGCTGCGCACGGCCGGGGACGCGATCGCGGACGCGGGCGGCGACGAGCGGCTGCCCGACCGGTCCAGGATCGGCGTCGTCATCGGGCGCGGCGGCTACATCACGCCCGGCGTGGCCCGCTACGACCAGCGGGTCCGGACGTCCCACCAGGTCGCCGGGATCCTCGCCGAGCTGATGCCCGACCTCGGCCGGGAGCGGCTGGCGGAGATCCGCCGGGCGTTCTGCGAGCGGCTCGGCCCGGACGGCGCGGACGCCCCGATCGGGCTGGTGCCGAGCCTCGCCGCGTCCCGCATCGCCGGCACGTTCGACCTGCACGGCCCCGCCTACACCCTCGACGCGGCGTGCGCGTCGTCGCTGCTGGCGGTCGAGCACGCCGTGCGGGCGCTGCGCGGCGGGCTGGCGGACGCGATGCTCGCCGGGGCCGTCCACCACGCGCACCACGCCACGCTCTGGAGCGTGTTCAGCCAGCTGCGCGCGCTGAGCCCGAGCGAGACGATCCGCCCGTTCGACCGGGCCGCCGACGGGACGCTCCTCGCCGAGGGCACCGGGATGGTGCTGCTGAAGCGGCTGTCGGACGCCGAGCGCGCCGGCGACCGGATCCACGCGGTCATCCTCGGCGCCGGGTCGTCCAGCGACGGGCGGGCCGCGAGCATCATGAGCCCGCTGGTGGACGGCCAGGTCCTCGCCGTCGAGCGCGCCTGGCGGGACGCGGGCCTGGACCCCGCCGCGCCCGGCGCGGTCGGCCTCGTCGAGGCGCACGGCACCGGCACCCCGGCGGGGGACGAGGCGGAGCTCGCGACGCTGCGCCGCGTCCTCGGCGCGGACGGCCCGCCGGTCGGGCTCGGCACCGTCAAGTCGATGATCGGGCACGCGATGCCCGCCGCCGGGATGGCCGGGCTGATCAAGGCCGCGTTCGCGCTGCGCGACGGGGTGCTGCCGCCGACGCTGCACGTGGACGACCCGCACCCGGCGCTGGCGGACGGCAGGCTGCGGCTCGTCCGGGAGGCCGCCGAATGGGAGCGGACCGGCGGCCCGCGGCGGGCCGTGGTGAACGCGTTCGGGTTCGGCGGGACGAACGCGCACCTGGTGCTGCAGGAGCCGCCGTCGTCCACCGTGCGGCGGGGGCGGCGGCGGAGGCTCTGCACCCCGCAGGACGGCGAAGCCGTGCTGCGGCTCGCCGCCCGCACGGCCGAAGAGCTGGCCGACGCGCTGGCCGCCCCCGACGACACGCTCCTCGCCCAGGTCTCCGAGGACGTCCCCGACCTGCCGTGCCGCCTCGCCATCGTCGGCCCGACGCCGCGCAGGCTCGACCTGGCGCGGGCCGTCGTCCAGCGCGGGACCGCGTGGCGCGGCCGGAGCGACGTGTGGTTCTCGCCGCGGCCGCTGCTCGCGGAGGGCGGCCGGCTGGCGTTCCTGTTCCCCGGGTTCGAGCCCGCCTTCGACCCGCGCGTGGCCGACGTCGCCGCGCACTTCGGCATGCCCGACCCCGGCCTCACCGGCCGCACCGACCTGCTCGGCCACGCCGCCGACGCGCTCGCCGCCGGGCGCCTGCTCGCCGCCGCGCTCGCCGAACTGGGCGTCGAGCCCGACGTCGTGGCCGGGCACAGCCTCGGCGAGTGGACGGCCATGACCGTCGCCGGCCTGTGCGACGCGGGCGACCTCGTCCGCGACCTCGACGGCGCCGCGCCGGACGCGCCCGACGCCGTGTACGCGGTGCTCGGCTGCGGCGCCGCCCAGGCGCGGGAGGCCGTCGCGGCGGGGTCGGGCGTCTTCGTCAGCCATGACAACTGCCCGCACCAGTCGGTGATCTGCGGCCCGGCGGAGGCCGTCCGGGAGATCGTCGGGCGGCTGGCGTCCGAGGGCGTCCTCGGCACCGAGCTGCCGTTCCGGGCGGGGTTCCACACCCCGCTGGCCGAGGCGTTCGAGAAGCAGGTGCGGCACTCGCTGGAGGCGATGGAGATCCGCGAGCCGCGGGTCCCGCTGTGGTCGGCCTCGACGGCGGCGCCGTTCCCGCGCGGGCCGGAGGCGGTCCGCGACCTCGCCGTCCGGCACCTGCTCGAACCCGTCCGGTTCGGCGAGCTGGTCGAGGAGCTGTACGGCGCGGCGCACGTGCGGGCGTTCGTCCAGGTCGGGCCCGGCGGCCTGACCGGGTTCGTCGCCGACCGGCTCGGCGACCGCGAGCACCTCGCGATGGCCGTCAACGTGCCGAAGCGGGACGGGACGGCGCAGCTGCGCCGGGTCGCCGCCGCGCTGTGGGCCGAGGGCTACGGCGCGTCCACGCCGCCCCCGGCCGCCGCCGGCATGCGGCTCGACCTCGGCACGCCGCTGGTCAGGCTGGACGGCGCGGTCGAGCCGATCCACCGCGCGCCGGGAGTGCCGTCGCTGCCGGCCGACGACCCGATCCTGGCGGAGCTGGAGGCGCTGCTGAACGACGCGGCGACCGGCGCGCAGTCCGTCCTGGAGGCGCTCGGCGGCGGGGCGGCGCCGGTCGTGGCGGGGGAGCCGGCCCCGGAGACCGCCGAGCTGAGCGTCTCCCGCGTCTTCTCCGTCGAGGCGATGCCGCAACTGGCCGACCACTGCCTCGTCCCGCAGGCCCCCGGCTGGCCCGACCTGTCGGACAGGTTCCCGATCGTCCCGCTGGCCGTGCTGGTCGAGGTGATGGCCGGCACCGCGCGCGAGCTGCTGCCCGACGCGGTCGTCATCGGGTTCGAGGACGTCCGCGCCGTCCGGTGGGTCGTGGCCAGCCCGCCCACGACGGTCGACATCCGCGCCTACCTCGTCGACGACGGCGACCGGTCCCGCAGGGTCAAGGTCGTCATCCCGGGATACGCGGACGCGACCGTCCTGCTCGCCGAGCACTACCCCCTGCCGCCCGCCCCGGACCGCACGCCCCTCACCATCGAGGGCCCGCCCATAGTCACCGCCGAGCGGCTGTACGAGGAACGCTGGATGTTCCACGGCCCGCTCTTCCGCGGCATCACCGAGATCACGGCGCTGGCGGAGGACGGTGTGCGCGCCGTCCTGACCGCCTTGCCCACGCCAGGGGCGCTCATGGACAGCGCCGGGCAGCTCTGCGCGCACTGGATCCAGGTGTACGGTGACACCAACCAGACCGTATTCCCGGTCGGGATCGAACGCGTCCTGTTGTACGGGCCGTTGCCGACCACTGGTGAACGGCTGGAGACGACGATCTGGAACCAGTCCCTCACCGACACGACCATGCGCTGCTCGGCGGAGATGATCCGTGAGAACGGAACGGTGTGGGCGCGCATCGACGGATGGACCACCCACCGCTTCTACACCGACGAAGCCCTGTGGCGGATGAAGTTCACTCCCGAGGTGTCGGGAACGGGAGAGCCCCAGCCGGGCGGCTGGACGGCGGCGCGCAAGCGCTGGGACGGCTCCGCGTCCCGTGACCTGCTGATGCGCCAGTACCTCTGCGCCGATGAGCGCGCCGACTACGAGGCGCTCCCGCCGGTCATGCAGGGGCCGTGGCTGCTCGGACGGATCGCGGCCAAGGACGCCGTGAGGGACCACCTGTGGCGCAACGGCCACGGGCCCCTGTTCCCCGCGGAGCTCACCGTCCGGGAAGGGCCGACCGTGACCGGGCCCTTCGACGAGCCGCTGAGCGTCTCGATCGCGTCCGACGGAGAACTGGGCGTGGCCCTGGTACGGCCCGGCCGCGAACCGGCGGGCATCGGGCTCGCCGCCAACGAGAACAACGCACGGGTGCGCGCCGCCAAGCAGGCGGTGCTCCAGTCGATGGACACCCGATCAATGAACACGGGGGCGGACCGCCCCGACCTGGTCGTGACCGTCGCCGACGCCGAGCGGCTCCTCATCGCCGCCGGCGGCACGGTCACCACCGTGCGGACCCGCGAACTCGACGGGCACATCGTCGCCTGGACGACCGCGTCCGGCGGAACCGACATGGAGGAAAGCCGAGCATGACCCAGCGCCGCGCGAGCGCCCGTCGCGTCCAGGTCCCGTCGATCCTCGGCGACCCGGGAATCCAGCGGGTGCGGACCCCGGAACGCCGCTTCCTGCTCGCGGCCCCGCCGCTCACCGGGCACATCGCCCCGATGGCCGCGGTCGCCGCCGAGCTCGCCCGCCGCGGCCACAAGATCGCCTGGACGGGGCACCGCGCGTCCCTGGAGCCGCTGCTGCGGCCCGGCTCCCGCGTCTTCGGCGCCGGGGACGACTTCGGCGCGGTCCGCGACCGCTGGCTGGAGCTGCGCGGCCTCGACGCGCTGCGCTTCCTGTGGGAGGACTTCCTCGTCCCGTTCGGCCACGCGATGATGCCGGGCGTCGAGCAGGCCGTCGACCGCTTCCACCCCGACGTCGTGCTGGCGGACCAGGCCGTCCTCGCCGCGCCCGTCGCCGCGCGGCACCGCGAGATCCCCTGGGCGACGTCCGCCGCCTCGCCCGCCGAGTTCACCCGCCCGCTCGCCGGGCTGCCGGAGGTCGAGGAGGAGATCCGCGGCCACATCGGGGACTTCCAGCTCGACCACGGCATCGAGGACCTGCTCGACCTGCGGTTCTCCGACCACCTCACGCTGGTCTTCTCCACCTCCGCGCTGGTCGGCGACACCTCGTTCTTCCCGGACCACTTCGCCTTCGTCGGCCCGGCCGCGACCCGCTCGGCCCCGTGCGCGTTCCCTTGGGAGTGGCTGGACGGGCGCCCCGCCGTCCTCGTCACCCTCGGCAGGATCACCGGGCCGTCCGCCGACCGGTTCCTCGCGGCCGCCGCCGAGGCCGTCCGCGGCATGGACGTCCAGGCGGTCTTCGCTGCGCCGCCGGGCACGGTGCCCGAGCCGCCGCCGAACGTCCTCGTCCGCGAGCGGATCCCCCGGCACAAGCTGCTGGAGCACGCCTCCGCGCTCCTCTGCCACGGCGGGCACGGCACGGTCTGCGAATCCCTCTCGCGCGGCCTGCCACTGGTGGTGGCGCCGGTCAGGGACGACCAGCCGGTCATCGCCCGCCGCGTGGAGGCCGCCGGCGCGGGAATCTCCGTCGACTTCGATGACGTCCGCCCGGAGGAGATCCGCGCGGCCCTCTCCGCCGTGCTGGCCGACGGCCCGCACCGCGCCGCCGCCGAGGCCGCGCGCGCCGCGTTCGCCGCCGCCGGAGGCGCCGTGGAGGCCGCCGACCGCCTGGAGAAGCTCGCCTGACCACCTGTGGCCAGAGTCAACCGAATCAGATTCGGTTAGCGTGGCGGCATGGCGGATGTCTTCGACGACCTGACCGCGGAATTCGACCAACTGGACGCGATGCTGGCGTCGCTGACCCCGGAGCAGTGGGCGCATCCGTCCGACGCCGAGGGGTGGAGCGTCGCCGACGTCGTCCTGCACCTGACGCAGACCAACGAGGTGATCACCGAGCCGTCGATCGCGGAGGGCACGCCGTTCCTCTCCGCGGACGGCGGCTCCCCGGCCCGCACCGTGGACGGCGTGGTCGCGGACATGGTCGCCGCCGAGCGCGGCGTGCCGCCGTCCGACCTGCTGGCGCGCTGGCGCGCGACCGCCTTCGCCGTCCCCGGCGCCCTCCGCGCCCACCCGCCGGGCACGCGCCTCTCCTGGGTGCGGACGCCGCTGTCCCCGCGCACGCTCGCCACGACCCGGATCGCCGAGCACTGGGCCCACGCCCAGGACATCGCGGTTCCGCTGGGCATCGCCTACCCCGACACGGCGCGGCTCCGGCACATCGCCTGGCTGGCGCACCGCACGCTGCCCTACGCGTTCTCCGTCGCGGGCCTTCCGGACGCGCCCGTCCACTGCGACCTCACCGCCCCCGACGGGACGCACTGGACGTTCGGCGACCCGTCGGCCCCGTCCCGCATCACCGGCCCGGCCGCCGACTTCTGCCGCGTCGGCGCCCGCCGCCTCACCCCCGCCCAGACCGCCCTGACCACCGCGGGCCCGCACGCCGCCGACGCCCTCCGCGTCGTCCGCACCTACGCCGCCTAGCCCCGTCCCTTGTGTTTTTTACAAGGACAACTGTAAAAATAGGTGGGGCGCTGGAGAATCCGCGCCCGGGTCACGGTGGAAGGAGAGGGACATGGCGATCGCCGAGCGGACGGCCGAGACCACGTGGGAGGGGAGCCTCGCCAAGGGGGCCGGGACGCTGAGCGGGTCGACCGGCGCCTTCACCGGGCTTCCGGTGAGCTGGGACGCCCGGACCGTCCGGCCGGACGGGGTGACGAGCCCCGAGGAACTGGCCGCGGCCGCCCACTCGTCCTGCTTCGTCATGGCGCTCGCGCTGCGGCTCGGCGAGCACAAGGCCAAGGCGGAGCGGCTCACCGTCGCGGCGACCGTGACGCTCGACGAGGTGGACGGCGTGCCGACCATCGTGTCCTCGGCGCTGCGCGTCCAGGGGAAGGTGCCCGAACTCGACGCCGCCGGCTTCCAGACGGCGGTGGACGAGGCGGCCGAGCTGTGCCCGGTGTCCCGGCTCTTCGCGGGCGCGAAGATCAGCGTCGAGGCCGAACTCGTCAAGGACTGAGCCCGGCCGGTCAGGACGTGAGCGTCGTGTGCAGGCGGCGGGCGTTCCGCAGGGTGGCGTCGAACGAGGCCTCGGCGATGGCCTTCGTCATGAAGTGGCACACCCAGGTGACGAGGAAGGTGCCGACGATCAGCGCCGGCGCCCACGTCCAGGTCAGGTGGACGACGATCCGCTCGATGGTGGCGTGCGGGTCGACGACGGGCTCCCAGCTGTTCAGGCGGGCCCAGCGTCCGAGGAAGATGCCGATGGCGCAGAGGGCGTGCGCGGCCACGGTGACGCGGCCGTTCCAGGCGCCGAGGCCGAGCCGGGTGAGGTGGCGGGTGGCGGCGGCCAGCGACAGGTAGTACGCGAGGAAGCCCGACGCGATGAGCAGCCCGTAGAGGGGGAGGATCGCGGTCACCACCGGCCCGCCGCGGTCGGCGTGGACGATGTCGCCGCGCAGGTGGACGAGATCGGTCACGACGTAAGGAGCATTTGGCAGGAAAAGGACGAAGAGCGCCAGGCCCGTCCACCAGAAAGGCGACCGGGAAACGCGGTTCCCGCGGAAGAGGAGGAAGGCGAGCCCGACCGGAATCCAGGCCAGGAAGGTGTTCCAGCCCATCCACCAGGCGTCGCGGTGGAGGACGACGACAAGGTTCGGTGCCACCTGCTCCAGAATCCCCATGGCTCCCATGGTGCCCGAGGCGCCGCCTAATCGGTGGAGATGAAAGAGCCGAGCACGCCGTCGGCGTTGCCGAGCCGGGAGGCCGCCTCGCGGAGGCGGGCGGGCCAGTCGGCGTCGGTGCGGACGGCGCCCACGACCTTCTCGAGGGTTCCGGTGGAGCCCCAGAGTGCGAGGTTGCGGGCGTCGGCGTCGCGTTGGTCGCGTTTCCACCAGGCGTCGACGTTGCCGAGCTGATCGGCGAGTGACTTCCCGGGAATGGCGCGCCCGTAGTGGGCCTCCCATCTGTCGCTGAACGGGTGGCGGCCTCCGCCGGGGTCCGCTTTATGGGCGCGTTCGAGTTCCTCCAGAACCAGGCACCACCGATATGGGGCCGCGAAATAGACGGTTTCGCCGCTGTCGCAGGCGCCGCCGTGCGCCGCCGCCAGGTGCTCGGCGAGTTCGCCCGGAGCGGCGCGGGACGCGACGGCCGCGTCCACGGCGTGGGAGATCGCGCAGTCGCGGAGCCGGCGGGGCAGGCCGTCCAGGACGGACGGGTCCGGGTACGGGGTGCCCCAGCCGGTCAGGTGCGCGGTGGCGGCCAGCTCCGCCCACAGCACCAGCTCGGGGCGGTCGGCCAGGGCGCGCTGGGCCATGCGCATGTCGCGGAGGGTGCAGGGGGAGTCGCGGCAGTCCGTCCCGCAGGTGCCGCTGCGGGGCGTCACGAGGGCGGCGGGGGAGGCGAGCGGCGCGGCCTGCTCCGCCCGGGAGCCGTCCGGGATGCGCACCAGGTGCGGGAAGTCCATGCCGTCGGTGAACACCGCGCCCTCGCCCGGCGTGAGCGTGACCAGGAACTGCGACTGCGCCTCGGTGATGTTCATGGTGGCGCCGACCGCGTCCCGGTCGTCCCGCGCGGGCAGCCGGTGGACGATCTTGACGGCGGTGTTCTTGATGACGTCCGGGACGAGCTTGGACGGGATCTGCTCGGCCACGATCAGCCCCTCCCCGTACGCGCGGATCTCCGCGAGCAGGCTCGCGAACGTCTCCACCGCGTGCGACGCGGGCCCCGCCTGCTCGCTGCGGCGCAGCAGCCGGTGCGCCTCCTCGAACACGCTCAGATGCCGCAGGCCGGCGGCCGCGCCCTGCCGCATCCGCAGGTGCTCCACCAGCCGGACCAGCACGGTCCCCATCAGGAACGCCTTGTCGCGGTCGTCGCCGACGTCCTCGATCTCCAGGACGACGTTGCGCGCGAGCAGCGCGTCGAAGTCGATCGGGTGGCCGCCCTCGAAGAACCGCCCGGTCGTGCCGAGCCGGAGGCTGGACAGCCGCACCCGGATGAACCCGCGCACGTTGTCGGTGATCTCCTGCCCGTAGCCGATGTCGTCGACGACCTCCTCGGCGACCGCCTGCAGATCGGCGAGGGACGGGTACCGCGGCGACGTCCCCGGCACGGTTCCATCGTGGGGGGACGACCCCCCACGCCCCCCGGCGACCGCGTTCATGGGCTCGCCGAGCGCCAGGTCCCAGCCGAGCCGCTCGTAGCAGCGGGTCAGCGCCGCCGACAGCACCTGCGGGAACGGCTCGTCCGCCTCGAACGCGGCGAGGAACAGCGCCCGGACGAGGTCGGCGTGCGTCTGCAGCGGGAACGGCCGCCCGTCCGGGCCCATGGCCGGTTCGAGCGGATTGATCCCGGCCGCGATCGCCTCCGCGTCGCCCGGCCGGACCGCGATGACCTCCGCATCGGGCAGCCGGGAGGCCATCAGCCGGTACTCGGCCTTCGCCGGCTCCACGACCAGCCACGGCAGGCCCGCCGCGGAGGCGGCGGTCAGCAGCGACCGGATCGTCTGCGACTTGCCGGCGCCGGTCGCGCCGCACACGAACGTGTGCCGGTTCAGGCTCGCGAGCGGGAGCGACAGGGCCCCGACCTCGCGGCGGTTGCGGTCCAGGACCCGGCCGAGCGGGACCCCGGCGTCCGCCGACTCGGGCGTCACGTCGAACTCCGGCCGCATCACGAACCGGACCCCGGCGACCTCCCGGACGGGCGGCCGCGCCAGCGCCGCCACCAGCGGCGTGCTCGCCTCGAACGGCCCCTTCGCGCCCGGGACCAGCGCGTACGGCAACCGGGACAGGTCGGCCGACGCGCACACCAGCGCCGCAACCCGCGCCGCGGCCTCCGGCGTCTCGGCCCCGGCCATCAGATGCACCCGCCACAGCCCGTCCGTCGCCGACCGCCGCAGCTCCCGGTGGCGCCGCTCCATCCGGACGGCCGCCACCGACTCCTCCGGCGACATCTCCGCCATCGCCCGGGCGCGCTGCTGCCGGTCGGCGAGGTCGTCGGCGAGGCGCCCGGCCTCGGACGGGTCCACGGGCTCGGCGACCAGCAGCCACGCGAACGGCCGCATCCACACCGAGAGCAGACCGTCCTCCAGGGACGGCCGGGCGGGCTCTTCCTGGGGCGGGTCGTCGGCGAGCAGGCCGTCGGCGATGCCGCCGATGCCGACCCAGTGCGGCATCGCGTCCTCGGCGACGCCGCCGGGGAGCATCACCCCGCGCCCGCCCGCCGGAAGGCTCAGCGTCGCCGCGCGCCCGTCCCGGTCGGCGACGAGCCCGGACCCGCCGACGAACACCTCCGTGGGCCCGAACGCCGCCGCGCGCCGCCAGCCGACCAGCACCGGCTCCCCGCCCGCGTGGTACGCCGACACCAGCGCCGCGAGCCGCTGGTCGCGCCACTCGTCCCGGCCGTCCGCCCGGTCGGGGCGCGGCACCTCCAGCAGCCTGCACACCGGCAGGCCGCGCAGCAGCTCCCACATGTCAGACCCGAGTGCCATGGTGAGTCAGGCTATTGAGCAAGAGCACCGGAGGGAAGGCCGATTTGGGGTGGAGGGCCTGACAAGTTCCGTGTCAATCTGCTTGGGTGGTCTGCGGCATCGCCGCGCGGGTCCGGGGGGCCGCCGCGGCGGCAGGCGTGACGAGCGGAGTCGGCACCGGAGCAGAGCGGGGGTTCAGCGTCGTGACGGGCGAACCGGTCGACCACGGGGGGCTGCTGTCGCGCCGCGAGCGGCTGTTCAGCCCCGAGCCCCGCATCGGATGGGTCTTCCGGGACCGCTGGTGGTTCCTGACCCCGTTCCCGGAGGCGCCGCCGCGGCAGCAGGCGTTACCCGAGTACCTGGCGCGCCGCGTCACCGAGACCGAGCTCGCCGTTCGCCACCGACTGTCGGAGACCCTGCCCGTCAGCGCGGTCGTCGCCGTGGTCCTGGTGCTGGTCGCCGCCTGCTCGACCGTCGTGTCGGCCCGGCTGGCGGCCGGGTCGCTGCTGCTCGCGGTCATCGCCATGGCGCCCGGCGGGGCGCTCACCTGGTGGGCCGTCCGGCAGCGGCAGGCCGCCCGGCAGGCCTACGAGCTGGCGCAGAAGCAGGTCGCCGGCGGCTACCAGGAGCAGTCGCGGCAATGGCACGCCCGCAAGCAGGCCCACGACGCCGCCGAACGGGCGCGGCTCGACGGGCTGCCCGAGTGGGGGCCGGCCCCGCTGCCCGGCCGCCGGCTCGACGTGTTCGGCGGGACGCTGTGGGCCTGGGAGGCGCTGCTCACCACCTACGGGACGTCCGCCCTCGCCGTCCAGCCGCTGCTGGTGCTCGACCTCTCGCGGGAGGTCGTCAGCCGTGAACTGGTCGAGCTGGCCCGCGCCGCCTGGATCGGGGTGGACGCGCAACTGCTGCCCAGCCGCCAGGCGTCGTCCAATCTGCTGACCGACATGTCGCCGCAGGACCTCGTCGACGCGATCGTCGAGTCCATGCACGGCGGCACCCCCGACGCCGCCCGCGCCGAGCGGAGCATGGACGACCGCATCCTGACGAAGGTGTGCCGGGCCCTCGGCGACGACATCACCCTCGCGCGGATCGCCGCGGCCCTCCGCGTCCTGATGGGCGAGCCCGACGACGGCGACGCCCTGACCCGCGACGAGCGGCGGCACATCGCGAACGAGCTGTTCACCGTGGAGTACCGGCGGCAGGCCCACGCGAACCTGTCGCGGATCGAGTCGTACGTGCACCCCCTGGAGAACCTCGGCACGGAGCCGTCCACCGAGGGAACGGGGTACCTGACCTGCATCGCGCTGGACAGCCAGGCCCGCAACGTGCGTTCGGAGCTGCTCACCGACCTGATCGTCCAGTGGGTCACGCACCGCATCACCGCGTCCTGGGAGTCGACGCCCGCCCTGGTGATTGCCGGCGCCGACGAGCTGGCCCGCCGCCATCTGGAGCGGCTGTCGGACGCCTGCGAGCGGCGCGGCGTCCCGCTGACGCTGCTGTTCCGGCGGCTGCGCGAGACGTCCGCCGAGCTGATCGGCGGCGGCGCCGTCGCGTTCATGCGGCTCGGCAACCACGAGGACGCCGCGCGGGCCGCCGGCTTCATCGGACGCGACCACCGGTTCGTGCTGTCGCAGATCACGAAGAACGTCGGCGGGAACGAGTCGCACACCTCCACCGACACCCGCGGCGAGGGCGACTCGGAGACCCGCAGCACCAGCCGCACGACGAGCACGTCCCGCAACTGGGGGACGAGCAACTCGTCCGGCGTGAGCTACTCCGGGGGCGAGATGTTCGGGCTGTTCCCCGACCGGTCGACCTCCAACCAGCGCGGCCGGAACCGGGGCGGCTCCACCGGCGAGAGCCGCACCGAGGGCACCGCGACCTCCACCTCCCGGAACTGGTCGGCCGCCTACGCCTACGCCGAGGGCACCAACTGGAGCGACGCCGACACGACCCAGCGCGTGTACGAGTACGTCGTCGAACCCGTGACCTTGCAGCACCTTCCCGACCATGCGCTGCTGCTCGTCCGGTCGGAGCCGGGCGGGGGCCGCACCATCACGCCCGTCGAATGCGACCCGGCGATCATCACGCTGGACCGCGTCACCACCGGCCCCCTCCCGGACCCGCCCGCCCCGCGGCAGGCCATCCCCGGCCCCGGCGCACTGACCCGGCAGCCCCCGCAGTGGGCCGCCCCGCCGCCGCAGTGGGCCGCGCCCCCGGCACCGCCGCCCCCGCGGTCGCCCCTCTCGTCCGCCCGGGGGCCGCCGCCCGGCCGCCGGCGCCCGCCTCGCCCCGGCCCGCCGCCCGCCCCCCCGCCCGGCGCGCCGCCCGGCCC
>NZ_BAAAMW010000019.1:0-160439 GCF_039529475.1 Actinomadura chokoriensis
GCCAGGTCGTTCCAGATGATGACCATCGCGATGCAGCGGGCCAGCCCGACGATGATCAGGCCGGTGCGGTACTCGGGCAGGTCCGGCAGGAAGATCCAGGCCAGCGCGAACATCACCGCCGGGCCGATCACCCAGTTGAGCAGCAGTGAGGTCAGCATGAGGCGGCGGTCGCCGGTGACGGTGTCGAGCCGGTCGTAGCGGACCTTGGCCAGCACCGGGTACATCATCACCAGCAGGCCGAGGGCGATCGGCAGTGAGATCCCGCCGGCCTCGACCTCGGCCAGCGCGTCGTCCAGTCCGGGAACGGCGCGTCCCAGCCCGAGGCCGAGCACCATCGCCGCGATGATCCACACCGGCAGGAACCGGTCGAGCATCGACAGCCCGGCCACCACCCCCGACTCCTGCGGACGTGTGGCGGCGCCGGCGTCCTGCGTGCTGGTCACGTGCACGGCCTCTTCCGCCGGAGGGTCTGGGCCTCGCGGGCGGCGGCCGCCAACTCACCGAGTTCGGAAGCCAGGTGCTCCAACGCCTCGGGACGCAGCTGGTAGTAGGTGAACCGCCCGCAGGGCTCGGTGTCCACCAGCCCGGCCTCGCGCAGCGCCCGCAGGTGGTTGGAGATGTTGGTCTGCTTGGCCCCGGTCTCCTCAACGAGATGGCAGGTGCACAACGCCTCGACAGCCAGCAGCGACACGATCCGCGCACGGAGCGGATCGGCCAGCAACCTCAACACATCAGCCTGTACGGACATCACGCGCGAATGATACAAGACAGCTCAGGGAGCCACCGTGGTCAGCCCCCGGACCGGCCGTGACTCCCCCGGACGGCTACCCCCCGGCGTTCACCATCGCGATCGGCATCCGCATCGCACTGAGCCACGTCACGCCGGCAGACCGGGCGCGCTCCAGCGTGTGATGGTCACGCCGACTGGCACTACGCGGCAACTTTCCAGGATGACGACCGTGGCGGACGCGCGAGCGGTCAAAGGCCGGCTCAGCGCGGCACAGGCCGGTTACACAATCGCGTCCGCCGCCTGAGGGACCGGAGTTCCCCGCCGGTGGAGTCATATGGGGAGGGCAGGGCAAGTAACGCAACGTGACCGAGCGGCAGCATCAGTGCCTCGAAACCGCCGACCTCGCCGGTGACGGCTCGGGCGGTCCGGACGCATGACGGTCCTCCGGAGCGGCGGCTACGTCCGGCTGCGCGACTACGCGGTGATCGGGGACGGGCGGACCGCCGCGCTGGTCGCCGCCGACGGGTCCGTGGACTGGCTGGGAACACCGGACCTGGACTCTCCGTCGGTGTTCGCCGCCGTCCTGGACCCCGCCCGGGGCGGCTGCTTCCTGCTGGAGCCGACGGAGCCCTTCACGGTCGCGCGCCGCTACCTGCCGGGGACGAACGTCCTGGAGACCACGTTCACCACCGGACGCGGCAGTGTGCGGGTCACCGACGCGCTGACCCTGGAGGGCGGCGGGACGCTGGGGCCGATGCGGGAGCTGCAGCGGCGCCTCGACGGGGTGGCCGGGACCGTGCCGTTGCGCTGGAGCGTGCGGCCGCGGTTCGGTTACGGCGGCCGCCGTCCACGGGTCAGGTGGCGCGCCGGTGTGCCGGTGGTGGCGTCCGGCGCGGACGCGCTGGCGGTCTGCGGCTGGGACGCGGGTGAGCCGGAGTGCGCCGACGGGGCGATCAGCGGGCGCCTCGAACTCGGGCGGGGACGGAGCGCCCTGCTGGCCCTGGCCTTCGCGCACCAGGAACCGCTCGTCCTGCCGACCCGGTCCGAATGCGACGCGCGCATGGAGCACACCGTCGCGGCCTGGCAGGGCTGGGCGCGGGAACGCGCGTACGAGGGCAGGTGGCGGGACGCCGTGCTGCGCAGCGCGCTGGCGCTCAAACTGCTGATCTTCGCGCCCTCCGGGGCGATCGCCGCCGCGGTGACGACGTCGCTGCCAGAACACGTCGGGGGCGAACGCAACTGGGACTACCGCTTCTCCTGGGTCCGCGACTCGGTCTTCACCCTCCACGCGCTGCTGCGGCTGGGCTGCTCCGCCGATGCGCACGCCTACTTCTGGTGGCTCATGCACGCCACCCAGCTCACGCATCCGCGGCTGCGCGTCCTCTACCGGCTGGACGGCGGCGGCCGCACCCCGGAACGCACATCGCCCCTGCGGGGGTACCGAGATTCCGCGCCGGTGCGGATCGGCAACGCGGCGGGCGCCCAGGTCCAGCTGGACACCTACGGTGAGCTGCTGCAGACCGGCTGGCTCTACGCCCGCGCCACCGGACGGCTGGACGCCGACCTCGCCCGGCGGCTGGCCGAGCTGGCCGACTTCGTCTGCGACGCCTGGCGGTGGACGGACTCGGGCATCTGGGAGGTCCGCAGCGCTCCCCTGCACTTCACGCATTCGAAGATGATGTGCTGGGTGGCGCTCGACCGGGCCATCGACCTGTGCGAGCGCGGGCTGATCCCAGGCCGCGGTTCGGACCGCTGGCGGCGCGGCCGCGCCCAGATCCGCGACTTCGTCGAGACGCGCTGCTTCTCTCCCGGCCGCGGCTGCTACACGCGTTCCGCCGGAGGCTCGGAGCTGGACGCCGCCGTCCTGCTCGGCCTCCTGCACGGCTACGCGCGACCCGATGATCCCCGGATGCGCGCCACGGTGGACGCCGTGGGCCGGGAGCTGCGGCACGGCCCGTTCGTCGACCGGTACTCCGGCGAGGACGGGCTGTCCGGCACCGAAGGCGCGTTCCTGGCCTGCTCCTTCTGGCTGGCCGAGTGCCTCGCCCTGACCGGGCGCCTCGACCAGGCCGTCGCGCTGATGGACGACCTGGTCGGGCTGGCCAACGACGTCGGCCTGTACGCCGAGGAGATCGACCCGGGCACCGGCGCCTTCCTGGGCAACCTGCCCCAGGGGCTGAGCCACCTGGCGTTGATCAATGCCGCGTGCGCCATCTCCTCGGCCGCCGGGGAGGCGGCAGCGTGAACGCGTGGGGAACCGCCGCGGGCGCCTTCGCCGGGACGCTGGTACTGACCACCGTCCTGCGGGCCGCCGGCGAGTTCAAGCTGACCCGGATGGACCTGCCGTTCCTGCTCGGCACCGCCGTGACCGCGAACCGGGCCCGCGCCAAGGCGATCGGCTATCTCATGCACTTCGCCAACGGCGAGTTGTTCGCGTTCGTCTACTACGCCGTCTTCCTCGCCATCGGCCACGCCGGCTGGTGGCTCGGGGCGCTCTTCGGTCTGGTGCACGGCACGTTCGCCGGCACGGCGCTGGTGAACATCCTGCTGCCGCTGGTGCACCCGCGGATGGGCAGCCCGCTGACCAGCGCTCCCAAGGTCGCCCTGCTGGAACCTCCGGGCTTCCTCATGCTCAACTACGGGCCGAGCACGCCCCTGGTCACCGTCCTAGCCCATGCGGGCTTCGGCGCCATCGTAGGAGGCTTCACCGCACTCACACCCCACGGATAACCCAACTCACCGCCGCCCAGACGGGCATCGGCGAGCAGCGGACGCCCCGCAAGAACTGGGTGGGCGATACTGGGTTCGAACCAGTGACCTCTTCGGTGTGAACGAAGCGCTCTCCCACTGAGCTAATCGCCCCCGGTGTTCCGACGTCGGAAACTCTAGCGCATGTTGGGGGGTGGTCGCGCGCGGTCAGGGGGTCGGGTGGCGGTGGTGCCAGGCGAGGAAGACGGCGGTGCCGGTCACGGCCCAGGCGGCCAGGGTGAGGAACGGCTGGGGCTGCTGGTGGTCGTGGTAGTAGATGGCCGTGTGCTGGGCGTTGACGGAGGCTCCGGGTGGGAGCCAGCGGCCGACCAGGCCGAGGGGGGACGGGAGGAGGGGCCAGGAGACGGCGCCGCCGGAGGACGGGTTGCCGATCACGACCATGAGGCCCCAGGTGGGGATCATGGCCCAGCGGCCGAAGAGGGCGTTGAACATCGTGAAGACCATGCCGGTGGTGAACATGGTGAGGGATGAGATCGCCCACGACTCGGTGAAGGGGAGGTCCAGGACGCCTAGGAGGTGGTCGACCACCGCGCAGATGGTGAAGCCGCCGAGCATGGCGTAGGCGGCGGTGAAGGCTATGCGGGGGACGGGGGCGAGGTCGGCGTGGACGTTGAGTTGGATGGCGCCGACGAAGCCGACGATGACGGCGGCGAGGGAGATGTAGAAGATGGCGAGGCCCTGCGGGTCGGTGGGCTGCAGGGGCTTGATGTCGCGGACCTGGACGGGGACGCCGGCGGCGGTGCCCGCGGCGGGGGCCGCCTGGGCCAGCAGGCGGGCGACGGAGGCGCCGGACGCGGCGGCGATGTCGAGTGTGACGCCCTGGCCCTGGAGGGCGACGATCGCGAAGGCGCGCTGTTCCTCGACGGCTTCGCGGGCCTCGGCGTAGGTGCCGTACTGGCGGACGTCCAGGGACGACTTCAGGCGCTGGTCGAGGGCGTGCAGGAAGGCGGCGGAGTCGCCCTGGCCCGTCACGGCCAAGGGCAGGTGGCGGGGCTCCGGGTTGGCCATGGCGTAGCTGTAGGAGCCGGCGAACATGCCCGCGGCGATGCTGAGGATGAACAGCAGGATGGTGGCCGGAAGATACGGAGACGTACGGAAGGCCGCCCACCGGTCACGGATGCTGTCCACATGGTCACGTTAGGTGACCGCGTGGGTCAGGTCCAGAAGGTGGGGTCTTCGATCTTCCAGGGGAAGGTCAGGCCGTAGACGGCCAGGTAGCCGGCCACGGCGGCGGCCAGGAGGACCGTGGTGACCCCGCCGAGGATGGTGTTGCGGCGGCGCTTGCGGGGGTCGAAGGCCTTCTCCTTGGCGCGGTCGGCGGCGGTCTTGGCGCGGTGCAGGGCGCGCTGGGCCCAGGCGAACTCCGTGGCGAGGATCGCGAGGCCGATGACGATGCCGAGCAGGCCCGGTCCGGGGGTGATCATCATGACGAGGCCGCCGATGAGGACGGTCGCGCCGACGGCGAAGACGCCCGCGCGCCAGGCGGTGTTCAGCAGCGGGTTGCGCCGCACGCGGGCGCGGAAGCGGTGGAACAGGCCGGGTTCCTCCGGAGGCGGGGCGACCTTTTCATCATTGATTGCCACGGATTTACCTTAAGCCAGGTGTCATGGTCACGGCGACGCCGGACGGGGCGCGCCGCACCCGGGACAGATCCACGCAAGATCGGCCTTTGCGCAGGTCAGGAGTAGGTTTTGCTACGGTGAGATGGGTCACAGGCGCCGGGGGCGGCGGAATGTTCGGCCGGGATAAGGCAGTTAGGCGTCATAGATCGCGGGGATGTCCGTGAGAGGGAGTAACCGCCCGACCGGAGCACCCCGCGAGCCAGCGGGACCGACGTAAGAGGGAATGGCCATGAACAGCAGTACCACCGTCTCAGCGCAGCTGGGCCTTCGTCTCGTCGTCCCCGACCGCACGACCGTCCCCCTGCTCGCCGGGCTCGAGTACGCGGCCGACGACCCGTACGCGATCCGGATGGCCTTCTACGTGGGCGACGACGAGCCCGTGGAGTGGATCTTCGCCAGGGAGCTCCTCACGGTCGGCATCGTGCGCAGGGTCGGGGACGGGGACGTCGAGGTCTGGCCCGCCGACGACGACGGCTCGCTCAACATCGCGCTGTCGTCCCCGTTCGGGGACGCGCTGTTCGAGGTGCCGCTGTCGCCGCTCGCCGACTTCCTGCACCGGACGTACCAGGCGGTGCCCGCGGGCGAAGAGAGCGAGTTCATCGACATCGACGCCGAGCTGGAGAACCTGCTCTGGCCGTCCTAGCCGGACAGGCGGGCGATGTGGCGCATCTTGTTCATCGCGTCCAGGGCGGCGACCTTGTAGGACTCGGCGAGCGTCGGGTAGTTGAACACGGCGTTGACCAGGTAGTCGACGGTGCCGCCGCAGCCCATGACCGTCTGCCCGATGTGGACGAGCTCGGTGGCGCCGGTGCCGAAGACGTGGACGCCGAGGAGCCGCCGGTCCTCGGGTGAGACCAGGAGCTTCAGCATCCCGTAGGAGTCGCCGATGATCTGGCCGCGGGCCAGCTCGCGGTAGCGGGAGACGCCCACCTCGAACGGGACCTTGGCCTCGGTGAGGGCGTCCTCGGTGCGGCCGACGAAGCTGATCTCGGGGATCGTGTAGATGCCGATGGGCTGCGTCTCGTTGATCTCCGAGACGGGCTCGCCGCAGGCGTGGTGCGCGGCGAGGCGGCCCTGCTCCATGGAGGTGGCGGCGAGGGACGGGAAGCCGATCACGTCGCCGACCGCGTAGATGTGCGGGACCTCGGTGCGGTAGTCGGCGTCGACCTTGATCCGGCCGCGGTGGTCGGCGGCGAGGCCGGCGGCGTCCAGGCACAGGTCGTCGGTCATGCCCTGCCGCCCGGCCGAGTACATGACGGTGTCGGCGGGGATGCGCTTGCCGCTCTCCAGGACGGTGATCGCCCCGTTCGGCATCCGCTCGACGGACGCGACGGCCTCGCGGAACCGGAACGTGACGGCGAGGTCGCGCAGATGGTACTTGAGCGCCTCGACGATCTCCAGGTCGCAGAAGTCCAGCATGCGCTCGCGGCGCTCGACGACGGTGACCTTGGTGCCGAGCGCGGCGAACATCGAGGCGTACTCGATGCCGATGACGCCGGCGCCGACGACGACCATGGTCTCCGGGATGCGGTCCATGTTGATGATGCCGTCGGAGTCGATGATCGTCCGGTCGTCGAAGGCGACGGTGTCGGGCCGGGCGGGGCGGGTGCCGGTGGCGATCACGATGCGGTCGGCGGTGACCTTCTGCTCCCGGTCGCCGGTGCCGGTGATCCCGATCGCGTTGGGCTCCAGGAACCGCCCGGTGCCCGCCAGCACGGTGACGCGGTTGCGGGCGAGCTGGCTGCGGACGACGTCGGTCTCCCGGCCGATGACGTGCTGGGTGCGCATCCCGAGGTCGGCGACGGTGATGTCGTCCTTGACCCGGTAGCTCTGCCCGTAGAGCTCGCGCTGGTTGAGGCCCGTCAGGTACAGGACGGCCTCGCGCATCGTCTTGGACGGGATCGTCCCGGTGTTGATGCAGACGCCGCCGATCATGTCGCGGCGGTCGACGATGCCCACCTTGCGGCCGAGCTTGGCGGCGGCGATGGCCGCGCGCTGCCCGCCGGGGCCGGATCCGAGCACGAGGAGGTCGAAGTCGTTCACGCCCTCCAGTCTGGCGGTACGTCCCGGTCCCGTTAAAGGCTTTCGCCGGACGGATCATGAACCGTCCGGTTCAGGACGGGGACCAGGCCCGCGATCAGGGCGTCCAGGCCGGCCTTGACGCGGTCGAGCGGCATGCCCCGCGTCCGCCGCTGGTAGAGGAACAGGTTCGCGGCGAGCGGCGCGAGGAGCGCGTCGGCGAGGTAGGCGGTGTCCGCGCCGGGGCGCATCCGGCCGAGGAGCATGGCCAGGTGCATGTGGTAGAGCCCGTACGAGCCGTCCCGGAAGCGGGCGTCCGGCGGCCCCGACTCGGCCATGACCAGCAGTTCGGCCTGCGCCTCGGTGCGGTCGGCGAGCGCGTGCAGGAAGGCGCGCAGGCGCTCGGGCGCGGGCGCGCCGGGCCCGAGCGGCGGCGGCCCGTGGATGAACGCGTCCTGGAAGGCGCGCTCGCGGTCGTCGATCACCGCGTAGACGAGCCGGGCGCGGTCGCCGAAGCGCCGGTAGACGGTGCCGACGCCGACGCCGGCGGCCCGCGCGACCTCGTCCATGGAGACGGCCTCGGGGCCGTGCCGGGCGATCAGGTCGGCGGCGGCGCGCACGATGCGGCGCCGGTTGAGCGCGGCGTCGGCGCGCTCGGGGGTCGGGCCTCCGACGACGCGCAGCTCCCGCATCGGGTCCCCTTTCGGCACAGACGGCAGCGTAACGGTCGTTGTATCCGGAGGATACTCCGGTTAAGCTCGCTAATCGGAAACTTTTCCGTTTAACCCGGAGGACGGGATGAGCGCACAGCTTGAGGGACGGACGGCCCTGGTCACGGGCGGCGGGCGCGGCATCGGCGCCGCGATCGCCCTGCGCCTCGCACGGGACGGCGCGGACGTCGCGGTGACGTACCTGCGGGCCCCGGAGCGGGCCGCGGCGGTGGTCCGCGAGATCGAGGCGGCGGGCCGGCGCGGGCTGGCGATCGCCGCGGACGCGGCCGACCCGGCCGCCTCGGCGGCGGCCGTGGACCGCGTCGCCGCCGAGTTCGGACGGCTCGACATCCTGGTCAACAACGCCGGGATCGCGCCGAACGGGCCGCTGGAGGACGTTACGGCCGAGGAGCTGGACCTGACGATCGACGTGCACGTCCGGGCGGCGTTCGTGGCGGCGCAGGCCGCGGCCCGCCACCTCGGACCCGGCGGGCGGATCGTCAACATCGGCAGCAGCCTGGCCGAGCGCGTCCCGTACCCGGGGTGGACGCTGTACGCGATGAGCAAGTCCGCGCTGACCGGCCTCACGCGCGGCCTCGCCCGCGACCTCGGGCCGCGCGGGATCACCGCGAACGTGGTGCAGCCCGGCTCCACCGACACCGAGATGAACCCGGCCGACTCCCCCGACGCCGAGTTCGAGCGGGGTTTCACGGCGCTCGGCCGGTACGCGCGGGCCGAGGAGATCGCCGCGATGGTCGCGCATCTGGCGGGTCCGGGAGGCGACTTCGTCACGGGTGCGGCGATCGCGGTCGACGGGGGGTACGCGGCCTGATGGCGTGGGTCTTCCTGCTGATCGCGTCGCTGATGGAGCTGGTGTGGGCGACGGCGCTGAAGGAGTCGGACGGCCTGTCCAAGCCGTGGCCGACGGCCATCGGCCTCACAATCGCGCTGCTCAGCGTGGTCGTGCTGTCGCTGTCGCTGCGCACCCTGCCGGTCGGCACCGCCTACGCGGTCTTCACCGGCCTCGGCGCGCTCGGCGTCGCCGTGGTCGGCATGATCGTGTTCGACGAGAGCACCTCCCCCGCCCGCGTGGGGTTCCTGGCGCTGATCATCGTCGGCGTCGTGGGCCTGCAGTTCGCCGAGAACTCTTAGCCCCGGCGAAGATCGGGCAGAGTGAGGGCATGGCCAGGGAGATGCTCGGGATCGACATCGGCGGTTCGGGGATCAAGGGGGCGCCGGTCGATCTGTCCGACGGCGGGTTCGCGCGGGAGCGGTTCCGGATCGAGACGCCGCGGCCGGCCCGGCCGAAGCCGGTCGCGAAGGTCATCGCCCAGATCGTGGACCACTTCGGCTGGGACGGCCCGGTGGGCGTCACCTACCCCGGCGTGGTGATCGACGGTGTGGCGATGTCGGCGGCGAACGTGTCCAAGCGCTGGCTCGGGGTGGACGCGGCGTCGCTGTTCGCGGACGCCACCGGCCGGGAGATCACGCTGCTCAACGACGCGGACGCGGCCGGGGTCGCGGAGATGCGCCTCGGCGCCGGACGCGGCCGGCGCGGCACCGTCGTCGTGCTGACGCTCGGCACCGGCATCGGCAGCGCGCTGTTCACCGACGGGGTCCTCGTCCCGAACACCGAGTTCGGGCACATCCAGATCAACGGGCGGGACGCCGAACTGCGCGCGTCCGCCAAGGCGCGCACCGAGGAGGGCCTCGGCTGGCACCGGTGGGCGCGGCGGCTCGGCGAGTACATGGCGCACCTGGAGGCGCTGATCTCCCCGTCGCTGATCATCGTGGGCGGCGGGGTGAGCCGCAAGTCCGCGCAGTTCCTGCCGCTGATCGAGGGGGTGCGCGCGGAGATCGTCCCGGCGCGGCTGGTGAACAACGCGGGGATCGTCGGGGCGGCGATGGCGGCGGCCGCCGCGCATCCGGCGGAGACCGCCGCGCCGGCGCCGCACCGGGTCCGGGCGTCCGGGGCGACCGGCGGGGCGCAGGCCGAGCGCGGCACCGCCGAAGCCGCCCGCTGAGACCGCCCGCCGAGACCGCCCGCCGACGCGCCGTCGGACGCCGCTACGAGGTCCTGAACCGCACGGTCGCGATCTCCCGGGGCCGCAGCGCCAGCGCGGCCGTCCCGGCGTGGACGTCGAGCGGGATGCCGGGGCGCCCGCGCAGGTCGACGCGGACGGCCTCGGTGAAGTCCCCGCGCAGGACGGCCGTGGTCGGCTCGGTGCACTGGGCGACCATGCGGGTCTCGGTCCAGCCGTCGCGGGCCCGCAGCGAGGTCATGACCACGCCGTCCCCGGTGATGGCGATGCCCTCCCGGGACGCCGGCGGGACGGCGGACGCGTGCCCGTAACCGGCGGCGGTGAGCAGGTCGTGCCGGTACGCCTCGGCCGCCCGGAGGACGTCGCCGCCGGGCCGTTCGCCGTCGTAGGGCAGGACGGCCATCCCGACCGCCCGCTCGCCGCGGCACTGCGCGCCCGGGGTGGGGAGCTGCGGCCCGGCGGGCTGGTCCCGGTAGGCGTTGCGGTCCCGGGACAGGTGGCCGACGGCGCGCAGCAGGGTGAGGGCCATCTCCCGCCCGGCGCCGGTGATCTCGTACTCGGTCGCGTGCTCCAGCAGGACCGCGATGCCGCCCGCGGCGACGAACCCGGACGCCGGATACGTCGGCACGGGGCGCTCCCCGAAGCCGCCCTCGGCCGTCAGCCCGCGCTCGGTGATCGCGAACTGGCCCTCCGCGAACGAGGAGTCCGCCCGGCGCGGCAGGGACAGGTGCAGCCGGACGCGGTGGTCGTCGCAGCGGTTGTCGAACGCGGCGCGCAGCCGCAGGAACGGCTCGCCGGCGCGCAGTTCGGCGCGGACGGTGACGGTCACGTCCTCCTCGGCCGCGGAGCGGGCGTCGCGCTCCAGGTCGCCGCCGCGGGGCCACCGGTAGGTGCGGATGATGTCGAAAGCGGCGACGAGCGGGCCGTCCGACACGCGTTCGACCTCCACGGTCAGCGGGTCGCCGACGATCCGGTCGTCGGCGGGCGGCGCGTAGTTGTAGGTGTCGCCCAGGTCGCCGCCGTCCACGATCCGCCCGACGCCCTCGATGACGCGGCCGGACGGGGTGCGCAGCCCGAGCGTGCCGTCGGCGTGCACCTCCGCGCGCAGCAGCCCGTTGTCGAGGACGCTCCCCTCCAGCGCCACCGGGCCCTCCTCGGGCCCCGGGGCCGGCACCGGGCGCAGGGTGGTCAGGCCGAGCGGCGGCACGTCGACCAGCGCGGCGACGGTGCGGCGCGGGTCGGCCAGGATCCGGACGCGCCACGCCCCCTCCGCGCCGCGCAGCGCCTCCCGCACCTCGCCGAGGTCGAACGGGACGTCCGCGCGGGACGTCACGCGGAAGGTGAGCGTGCGCTCGTCCCGCGACACCGACCAGTCGCGGATCTCCTGCCCGTACAGCACCCGCCCGTACACCCGCTCCAGCAGGACCGGCAGCTCGGAGGCCGGGTGGACGGCGTCGTCCAGCACCGTCGGCGCGATCTCGATCGTCTGCACGGGCACCGGCCACCCGTCCCCGGTCACCAGCCCCGGCTCCCCTTCGCACGGGATGTCCAGGGTGACCAGGCCGGTGCGGCGGTCCGGGGTCGGGTTGAACACCAGGTGCGAGCCGAGCGGGACGGACGCGGCCCGCTCGGCGGTGACGAGGTCGCAGACGGCGCGGCCGAGCTGGTCGGCCTCGGCCATGTGCGCGGCGACCTGCTCGGCGGTCTCGTCGCAGCCGCAGCCGGTGACCGAGTCGTGGCAGCTCGCCTCGATGAGCCGCCGCCACGCCAGGTCGAGGAACGCCTGCGCGTCGCCCGCGTACCAGAGCGCGGTCAGCGGCTCGGCGTACCGCTCGACGCGCCGCTCGGCGAGCCCCATCAGCTGCTTGAGCCGGACGCGGGCGGAGATCACGCCCGGCAGGATGTTGGCGCGGGCGTGCGAGCGCAGCTCGCCGCGGACGTGCGGCAGCCCGTCGAGGGCGGTCCTCTCCCCCGCGAAGAAGCCGGCGAGCGTGTCCAGCCGCATGCCTGGGCCGGCGGCGGCGATCCGGTCGGCGAGGTCGGCGGCCGGCGCGGTGTGGTCGGCGCCGTACATGGCCAGCAGCGGGCCGCCGTGCGGGGACCAGCGGCCCATCGCCTCGGCGAACCCGGCGATCCGGCCGGGCGGCGGCGACGGGCCGTCCCCGGACTCCTCGAACATCGAAGCGGCGTTGCCGTAGCCGCCCTCGGGCAGGTAGCGGGTGCGGATGGCCGTCCCGTCGGGCGCCTCCCACCCGAACGCGCAGGACCGGACCCGGTCCGGGACGCCCCGCCACACGCACGCGTGCTCGATCCCGGCGAGCCGCAGGATCTGCGGCATCTGCGCGCAGTGCCCGAACTGGTCGGGCAGGTAGCCGACCATCATCGCGGCGCCCAGCTCCCGCGCGCCCCGCATGCCGAGCTCCAGGTTCCGGACGATGTTCTCCCCCGAGCACAGGAACTCGTCGTGGAGGATCTGCCAGGGCCCGACCGCGAGCCGGCCCTCTCGGACGAGGGCGGCGACCCTCTCGCGGCGTTCGGGGCGGATCTCCAGGTAGTCCTCGACCGCCGCCATCTGCCCGTCCAGCGTGAAGCGCCACCGCGGATCGGCCTCCATCCGGTCGACGACGGCGTCGAGCAGCGACACCAGCCGCAGCCGGAAGCGCTGGAACGGCAGGTACCACTCACGGTCCCAGTGGGTGTGCGGCACGACGACGATCTCGGCGCCCGCCGCCCGCTCGGCGTTCTCTACCCGCACAGTGCGATCACCTCGTTCTCGTGGCTCTCCAGGCGGTGCATGCCCTGACGCTCCGCCGGTATCCGGACCCGGTCGCCGCGGACGGCGGTGCGCCGCCCGTCCGGCCCGACGAGCACGGTCCCGTCGCCGCCGACCGCGACCAGCTCGCCCTCGACGCGCAGCAGGACGGGCGCGTCCCGTCCGGCGGACACGGCCGTCCGCCCGGCGACCAGGCCGCCGAGCACGTCGTCGACCTCCGCGAGCACCCAGGTGCAGGGCTCGCCGAGGGCCTTGAGCTGAGCCGGGTCGTGGAAGTCGCTGCCGCCGAGGGGGACGAGCCCGCCGGGCCGCCACAGCTCGGCCCAGGCGAGCGGGGCGCCCCAGCGCCGGTCCCACCAGGACGAATGCCAGATCTCGGCGAACCGCGGCCGCCATTCGGGCGGCAGTGGACGGCGCCAGGCGCCGTCGCCGCTCAGCGGGTGGTTGATCGACATCAGCCCGCCGCGCGCGACGGCGAACGACGCCCAGTCGGCGCTCGGCCGCCGGAAGTCGACCCAGCCGGTGCCGCCGAACACGTTCGCGTGCCCGAGGTCGGTGGTGACCTCCTGGCCGGGCAGCAGCACGACGCCTGCGTGCGCCCCGGCCGCGGGCAGCTCGGCGTGGTGGCTGACCGTGTTGTGATCGGTCACCGCGAGGTAGTCCAGCCCTTGCGAGGCGGCCAGGCACGCCAGCTCATGGACGGTGAGCGTTCCGTCGCTGTGGACGGTGTGGGAGTGCAGATCGCCCGCGAGCCAGCGCATGCCGTCGGGTGCAGGCAACTCACGGAGCGGAGGACGTTCCGGCCGTGGAGGCGGGGTCTCGTCCGGTCGCGGTGGTGTCGATGTCGACGTGGTCACCGTGACCTCATACGGGACGCCGTCGGGCGGTATGCGGTGGAGCCCGAGCCAGACGTGCCATGTGCCGGGTTCCAGTTCCCCTGGCAGATATCCAGGGGTCGCCCAGCCCGCGCTTACCGTGTACTGGCTGCGCGCCCCACCCGACCAGCCGCGGAACCCGCCCGGGCCATGGCAGCCCAAGTCGATGACGCCGCCCTCATGGGACAGCTCGACCGTGACCGATGCCGTGCCCGGCGGGACGTCGAACGGGAGTTCGCGAAGCCCCTGTTCGAGCCGGTCCTCCAGACTCCAGCGCCCCCGGTGCACCGCCATCCGCGTCTCCCGTCCTCGCCCGGCGGAGCCGCCGGGCTCCGGCCTTCGCCTACGGAGACCTGCCCGCCGGACGTCCGGGGCTACCCCGCGAGTTCGGGGTCAGCGGGCTGCTCCGGGGTCAGCGGGCCCCTCCGGGGTCAGCGGGCCGCTCCGGGGGCCGCTCGCCGGGTCACGGGTCCATGAGTTCGGCGGAGCGGGCCGCGAACGCCTCCATGGCCTTCGCCGTGACGGGGCCGGGAGCGGCCGGCAGGACCGTCCCGTCCACGGCCCGGATCGGCTGGACGTCCCGCGTCGTGGACGTCAGGAACGCCTCGTCCGCGCGGTACAGGTCGTCCAGCGCGAGGTCCTCCTCCTCGCCGCCGAACCACTCCAGCGCCAGCGCGCGCGTCACCCCCGCCAGGCAGCCGGACGACAGCGGCGGCGTCACGAGCCGGCCGCCGAGCACGACGAAGACGTTGCTGCCCGTCCCCTCGCACAGGTTCCCCGCGGTGTTGGCGAAGATCGCCTCGCCGCCGCCGCGCTCCTTGGCGTAGGCGAGCGCCAGGGCGTTCTCCGCGTACGACGTCGTCTTGAGGCCGGACAGGGCGCCGCGCTCGTTGCGCGGCCACGGCACGACCGTCACGTCCGCCGTCGGCGGGAACGGGTCCTGCGGCCCGACGATGATCGACACCGTCGGCCCCTCGGCGCCGCGTGCCGACCCCAGCGGGCCCGGGCCGCTCGTGTAGGTGATGCGGATGCGGGCCAGCGGCCACTTCGGCGCCGCCGCCAGCACCTCCAGGGTGCCCTGCGCGAGGACGTCGTGGTCGGGCTCCGGCAGGCCGAGGCCCGCCGCCGAACGGGCCAGCCGGCGCAGATGCCGGGTCAGCGCGAACGGCACCCCGTTCGTCGCCTTCACCGTCTCGAAGATCCCGTCCCCGACCAGCATGCCGTGGTCGAAGACCGACACCGTCGCCCGCTCCGGGTCGACCAGTTGCCCGTTCAGCCAGATCCTGGCCTGCGCCGTCACCGGAAGCCACCTTCCCACTCGCCGAGCCGGCACCCGACTCGGTCCCGCGCCGCTCGCGGGGCGGCGGGAGCACCGCGGCCACCCGCCCGACGCCCACAGTACGGCGCACCGGGCGGGCTGTTCGAGTTCTTCCGCATCATCGGCCCGCTCGCCCCCGTCGAAGCGGGACGAAACGCCGCGCCGGTCAGGCCAGGACGCAGCCGAACGCATCCGCCAGCCCGGCCAGCCCCGTCTCCGTCACCACCAGCGACCGCCGGGCCGGCCCCCGCTCGAACCAGCCCAGCTCGATCATCCGGCCGGTCAGCGCAGCCCCCAGCGCCCCGTTCAGGTGCGGGCGCCGCTCCGTCCAGTCGAGGCACTGCCAGGCGAACCGGCGCCGGGCCCGGCGCAGCGCCGGAACGTCCAGGCCCAGCGCGGCCAGGCGCTCCTCGCCCTTCTCCGTCACCTCGAACGCGGTCCCGCCGTCCGGCTCGATCAGGCCGCCGTCCACCAGCGCCGCGAACAACGCCACACCCGCCGCCCCCGCCAGATGGTCGTAGCACGTCCGCGCCTCGTGCAGCCGCCGCGCGTCCCGCGACTGCCGCAGGCTCCGCACCTCCACCGGCGGGCTCATCCGCGACAGCGACTCGATGAGATCGGCGACGTCCCGGTCCCGCAGCCGGTAGTACCGGTGCCGGCCCTGCTTCACCACCGTCACGAACCCGCCGTCCAGCAGCCGCCCCAGATGAGCGCTCGCGGTCTGCGCGCTCACCCCCGCCGTCCGCGCCAGCTCCCCCGCCGCGAGCGGCCGCCCGTCCAGCAGCGCCGTCAGCATCGCCGCGCGCGCCCGATCCGCCAGCAGCGCCGCGACCGGCGCGAAATCCGCGCTCACGCCATGTTCCGAGCCCATGCCACGACCCTAAGCGCCCGATCCTTCGACGCCCCTCGAACCATCCCGGTGCGACCCGCCCCGAAACCCGGTTTGGGGAACGGCCCCCGACACGCTAAAGTCTTCCTCATCGCCGCAAGGCGCACGCGGAAGTGGCTCAGGGGTAGAGCATCACCTTGCCAAGGTGAGGGTCGCGGGTTCAAATCCCGTCTTCCGCTCTGAGGGGCCTTTCAGGCTATGAACCAGAAGGTCTCATTCTGGTGGAGTGGCCGAGAGGCGAGGCAACGGCCTGCAAAGCCGTGTACACGGGTTCAAATCCCGTCTCCACCTCAACGCCGTACCTCCCCCCGGAGGCGACGGAAACGGGCGATTAGCTCAGTGGGAGAGCGCTACCTTGACACGGTAGAGGCCACTGGTTCAATCCCAGTATCGCCCACGGGTCGGGCTCTGGTGCTCGCCGCCTTCGGGCGGCTTCACCGGGGCCCGCACTGTTTTCCCGGGGGTGCCCCCGGACCCATCGTGCGGAACCGGTCGATGATGCCCTCGCTCATGTCGGTGCTGACGGCGACGGCGGTGGCGCCGGCCGAGTAGCCCGCGCCCATCAGGATGATGCCGGGGACGACGTAGTCGATGTAGGCGACCCCGCCGGTGTCCAGCGCGCCGCCGAACCCGTAGTTGAACAGCAGGAGGACGACCAGCGGAAGCAGGATCGTCATGATCAGCGTCGAGCGGTTGCGCCTCGTGTGCTTCAGGACCCGGCCGACCATCGTCTGCAGGTCGTCGATCGCGTAGGTGATGGCGCTCATGGAATCGTCACCTGCGCGCTCTCGCCGCCGTCGCTCGGGACCTGCAGGGTCAGTTTCCCGTGATCGGCGGTGCCGCCCTCCACGGCCTCCGCCGCGGCCTCCAGTCGCGCCTGGTCGGCGAACTGGAGGCTGACGTGGCCGCCGGGGATCCGGCTCTTGAGCTCCCCGGGCGTCCCCTCGGCGACCAGCCCGCCCCGGTCGAGGACGCCGATCCGGTCGGCGAGGTGGTCGGCCTCCTCCAGCTGCTGCGTGGTGAGGAAGATGGTCGCGCCCTCCGCGACCAGCTCGCGGATGATCTCCCCCATGGTGCGCCTGCTGCGCGGATCCTTCTGTCATACCTGCCCGGTCAGGTGTCGCAGGCGATGCCGTCGCCGTCCCGGTCGAGGTCGTAGATGTCGCTCCCGACGACGCGGACCGGCCCGCTGACGTAGCCGGGGCCGTCCCCGCTGCCGCCCGCGCAGTCGACGTCGCTCGCGATCGGGACGCAGGCGCCGCTGTAGTTGGGATCGCAGGAGCGGGCGCGCTTGGTGCCGACGGCGATGACGCGGGCGACGGGCGCCCTCGTCACCTTCGCGCCGACCAGTTTCCGGGACGTTTCCGTACCGCCGGTGTAAGTGACCGTGTAAGTCAGGGTCCTGACGCCCGCGACGCCGCGCCTGCGCACCCTGGTCTTCCCGGCGGCGAGCGACGGATCGCTCACCTTGCGCGTCGTGTACGGGATCTTTCGCGTCTCGGTGACCGTGCGCTTCTCGACCGCGGGGGTGGTCGCGGACGGCGGTGCCGCGGCGGCCGAGGCGCTGGTCGGCGTGCCGCCGGGCGCGCTCGACGCCGCGACCCCGGCGGGCGGATCGACCTTCGCGTCGCAGGCCCCGAGCAGAAGCCCGCCGATCACTACCACCACAAAGGCGTTTTTCACGATTTCCCCCTTTTAGTGGAGGGAATCGTGCTCCCTGACGACCCGCCGGTCAATGCGGTACACAGGCCGCTTGCGGTCAGGGCGGGCCGTTCGAGGTCAGGACGCTCCGGCGCCCGTCAGAAGGGCGCGGTGCCGCTCCATCAGGTCGACGATCGGCCGGGCCGGGCGGCCGGTGAGGCGCTCGACGGTGTCGGTGAGGGGCTCGCCCCAGCCGGCCCGGAGGGCGACGCCGAAGGAGACGATCATGCCGCGGACGTCGTCGGGCACGCCCGCCTCGCGCAGGCCCGCCTCGAAGGACGCGTCGTCCACGCTCTGGTAGGCGACGGGCCGGCCGGAGACCTTGGCCGCCAGGGCGGTGATGTCGGCGAAGCTGAGCAGTTCCGGGCCGGTGACGTCGTAGGTCTCGCCCTCGTGGCCGGACGAGGTCAGGACCGCGGCGGCGACGGCGGCGCAGTCGTCGCGGTGGACGAAGGCGCCGCGGGCGTGGTCGGTGTTGTCGACCAGCATCCCCCGCGCGATCGCCGGCGGCAGGATCTGCGTGACCGGCGTCTCCGCGTACAGGCCGTTGCGCAGGTAGGTGACGTCGAGGCCGGACGCCTCCAGCAGCTCGTGGGTGCGCAGGTGGTCGGGGACGACCGTGGACGGGCAGGCCGGGTCGACCATGATGTAGGAGGTGTAGACGATGTGCCGCACGCCCGCCGCCTTCGCCGCGTTGACGGCGTTCTCGTGCTGGGTGACGCGGTGGCCGAGCTCGTGCAGGCTGATCAGCAGCAGCCGCTCGCCGCCCTCGAACGCGGCGGGCAGCGACTCCGGGCGGTCGTAGTCGCCGTAGCGGACGGTCACGCCCCGGTCCGCGAAATCGGCCAGTGCGCCGACATTCCTGCTGACGAGGATCAGGTCATCGGGCGACACCTTTTCCAGCACGTATTCGGCGGTCGCGCGGGCGAGCTGCCCCGAGGCGCTGGCTATGACGATCCTCATCACGTTCCTCTATCAGTTGATTACGGAAAGCGAATTGCCGGGCCGGTGTCCCGTTAAACTAAACTACCGATCCTTGCCCGCGCCAGGAGCTTGGAGGTCCACCGACGTGTCACCGCCCGAGGCTTCGCGACCGCTCGTCGACGCCGCGCATCCGTCGTCCGCGCGGGTCTACGATTACCTGCTCGGCGGAAAGGACAACTTCGCCGCCGACCGGATCGCCGCGGGCAAGATCGAGGAGGCTTTTCCCGCCATCCGCGTGGGCGCCCAGGAGAACCGCAGGTTCCTGCTGCGCGGTGTCCGGTTTCTTGCCGCGGAGGCCGGAATACGGCAATTCCTCGACATCGGCACGGGCATTCCGACGTCACCGAACGTGCACGAGGTCGTCCAGGGCATCACGCCGGAGGCGCGCATCGCCTACGTCGACAACGACCCGATCGTGCTGGCGCACGCGCGGGCGCTGATGGTGTCCGATCCGCGGGGGAAGGTCGGGTACCTGGACGCCGACATCCGCGAGCCGGAGGCCATCGTCGGCAGCCGGCTCGTCCGCGAGGTGCTCGACTTCGACGAGCCGATCGCCCTGCTGCTGAGCGCCATCCTGCACTTCATCCCCGACGACCAGGGGCCGGAGGAGATCGTCCGGACGTTCGTCGGGGCCCTGCCGCCCGGCAGCTACGTGCTCGCCACCCATGTGACGCCGGAGCACGAGCCGCGGCTGCGGCCCGCGTCGGCCGGGTACCGGGACGACGGCGTCCGCACCCGGCCCCGGACCGCCGCCGAGTTCGAGCGGCTCGTCTTCACCGGCCTCGACCTCGTCGAGCCGGGCGTGGTCCTGGTGTCGCAGTGGCGGCGCGACCCCGATGAGCCGCCCGCGCCCGGCCCGGCGGAGGTGTCCGCGTACGGCGGGCTGGCCGCCGTACGCGGCGCGTGACGCGGGCCCGGCGCGCGGCGCGGGCCCGGGCCGGGCTTCGGCGCGTCAGCTGACCTCGGCGTCGAACGCCTGGAGGGCCTCGGTCACCGGCTGGAAGAACGTGACGCCGCCGGTGCGGCAGTCGCCCGAGCCGCCGGAGGTGAGACCGAGGGCGGTGTCGCCGGCGAAGAGCGGGCCGCCGCTGTCGCCGGGCTCCGCGCAGACGTTCGTCTGGATCATGCCGGTGACGGTGCCCTCGGCGAAGTTGACCGTGGCGTTGGTGGCGAGGACGCGGCCGGTGTGGACGCCGGTGGTGCTGCCGCTGCGGGCGACGCGCTGCCCGACGACGGCCTCGCCCGCCTGGGTGATGTCCACCGCGCGGCCGTTGTAGAGGTTGACCGCCCCCTCGCCCGCGGCGCCCTGGTCGACCTGGACGAGCGCGAAGTCGTTGCCGGGGAAGCTGCTCTGCACGGTGCTGCCGAGGGGCTGCCCGCCCTGCGGGTCGGCCGTCCAGTCCCGCACCGCGTTGCCGCAGTGCCCGGCGGTGAGGAAGAAGTCCTGCTGCCCGCGCGTGACGTTGAAGCCCAGCGAGCAGCGGGCGCCCTGCCCGAAGATCGGGTCGCCGCCGAGGGCGAGGGTGCGCAGGCGGCCGGGGAAGCGCACCATCCGGACGGCCGTGCCCTGCTGCCGGGCGGTGCGCTGGACGGCGGCCATCCGGGCGCCGGTGACCGAGCCGTCCGTCCAGATGGTGACCTTCGAGGTGGCCGGGTCGACGGCCCAGCCGGTGCCGGGGATGTCGGCGAAGGAGCTGCGCAGCGCGGCGGTGACCCTGCGCAGTTCGGCGGGGCTCCGCCGCGTCGTCTTCGGGACGGCGCCCGCCGCGCGGACGGTCGCGGCGTCGGCCTCGTTGGTGACCGTGACGACGGGCCGTCCCGCGGAGTCGATGTAGGCGCCGGCCGTGCGGTCGCCGAGGCGGTCGGCGAGCCGGGCGGCGGTGGCGGCGGCCTGCCCGGTGACCTGCTCGGCCGCCGGTCCGGCGGGCTGCCGCCCGGCCTGCGCGTCGCCGACGAGGCCGGCCTGCCGGCCGCCCGCCGCGGCCCCGGAGCCGGACTCGGCATGGACCACGTACAGCGCGCCGGCGAGGAGCCCGGCGGATCCGGCGGCCGCCGCGGTCGTCGTGACCGCGGTGCGCAGCCGGCTGTTCCTCACGCTCATGAACCCTCCCGGGGGCGTCGATCTTCGCGTGGGGATACGCGCCCCGCCGGGGCGGAGTTCAATCGGGCCCCCGATACCGGCCGCGCCCTTGACGACTACATAATCCACGCTTTAAATCATGCTGTGAAATAACCAGGGCCCCCGCACACCACCCCCACCCCGAAGGAGATGCGCATGCATCCCGTCCCGCCCCACGCGCCGCCCAGGAGAGCCTGGCCGGCGGCCCTGTTCGCGCTCCTGCTCGCCGCCGCGCTCGCCGTCCCCGCCGGACGCGCCGCCGCGGCGGCCTGCGGCACGTCGGACGCGGCGCTGAACCGCCCGGCGACCGCCTCGTCCACCGAGAACGCCTCCTTCCCCGCCTCCGCCGCCGTCGACGGCAACACCGCGACCCGCTGGTCCAGCGCCTTCAGCGACCCCCAATGGCTCCAAATCGACCTCGGCTCCACCCAGGACATCTGCCAAGTCGTCCTCAACTGGGAAACCGCCTACGCCACGGCGTTCCAGATCCAGGTCTCCGACAACGCCTCCACCTGGACGACCATCTACTCCACCAGCGCCGGCACCGGCGGAAACCAGACCCTCACCGTCACCGGCAACGGCCGCTACATCCGCATGTACGGAACCACCCGCGCCACCCAATGGGGCTACTCCCTGTTCGGGATGGCCGTGCACACCGGTTCCGGCGGTGGCGGGACGCTGCCCGGCGGCGGCGGCCTCGGACCGAACGTGATCGTGTTCGACCCGTCGATGAGCGCGTCCGACGTCCAGGGCAGGCTCGACGCGGTGTTCCGCGAGCAGGAGAGCAACCAGTTCGGGACGGCGCGGTACGCGCTGCTGTTCAAGCCCGGCAGCTACAACGTCAACGCGAACATCGGGTTCTACACCTCGATCGCGGGCCTCGGCCGCAACCCCGACGACGTCACCATCAACGGCGGCGTCACCGTGGACGCGGGCTGGTTCGGCGGCAACGCCACGCAGAACTTCTGGCGGTCCGCCGAGAACCTGTCGATCAGCCCGTCCGGCGGCGCGGACCGGTGGGCGGTGTCGCAGGCGGCGCCGTTCCGGCGCGTCCACGTGCGCGGCGACCTGAACCTCGCGCCGAGCGGCTACGGCTGGGCGAGCGGCGGCTACATCGCCGACTCCAAGGTCGACGGGCAGGTGCAGCCGTACTCGCAGCAGCAGTGGCTGACGCGCGACAGCCAGATCGGCGGCAACCTCAACGGCGTGTGGAACATGGTGTTCTCCGGCGTCGACGGCGCCCCCGCGCAGGGCTTCCCGAACCCGCCGTACACGACGCTCGGCACGAGCCCGGTGACGCGCGAGAAGCCGTACCTGTACGTCGACTCGGGCGGGGCCTACCAGGTGTTCGTCCCGGCGCTGCGGCGCGACTCGCACGGGACGACCTGGTCCGGCGGCCCGACGCCCGGCTCGTCCGTCCCGCTGTCGCGGTTCTACGTCGCCAAGCCGTCCGACTCGGCGGCCACCATCAACACGGCGCTGAGCCAGGGCCTGAACCTGCTGTTCACGCCCGGCATCTACCACCTGAGCCAGACGATCAACGTGACGCGCCCCGACACCGTCGTGCTGGGCATCGGGTATCCGACGCTCATCCCCGACAACGGCGTCACCGCGATGACGGTCGCCGACGTCGACGGCGTCAAGCTCGCCGGGATGCTGTTCGACGCCGGACCGGTCGACTCGCCGGTGCTGCTGCGGCTCGGGCCGGACGGCGCGGGCGCCGACCACGCGGGCGACCCCTCGTCCGTGCAGGACGTGTTCTTCCGGATCGGCGGCGCCGGGCCCGGCAAGGCGTCCAAGAGCCTGGTCGTCAACAGCGACGACGCGATCCTCGACCACATCTGGGCGTGGCGCGCCGACCACGGCGCCGGGGTCGGCTGGACGGTCAACACCGCCGACAACGGCGTGATCGTCAACGGCGACGACGTGACCGCGTACGGGCTGTTCGTCGAGCACTACCAGAAGTACCAGGTGGTGTGGAACGGCGACGGCGGCAAGACGATCTTCTTCCAGAACGAGATGCCGTACGACCCGCCGAGCCAGTCCGCGTGGCGGAGCGACTCGCCGGACGGCTACGCCGCCTACAAGGTCGCCGATTCGGTCACCACCCACGAGGGCTGGGGCCTCGGCAGCTACTGCTACTTCAACGTGAACCCGTCGATCGCGGCCGCGCGCGGCTTCGAGGTGCCGAACCGGTCGGGCGTCCGGTTCCACGACCTGCTGACGGTGTCATTGGGCGGCAACGGCACGATCCGCCACGTCATCAACGACACCGGCCCGGAGGCGTCCGGCACGGACACCGTCCCGGCCAACGTGGTCGCCTTCCCCTGATCCTCGGCCGACCATCCCTGCGGGCCCGCGGTCGGGCGGGCCCGCAGGGAACCCCACCCCCTCGATGTGGAGATGTCCATGAAGCTCCCCGCCGCGATGACCTCCCTGCTGCTCCTCCTCCCCGCCGCGATGGCGCTCGGCGCGCCGGCGAACGCCGCCGCGTGCGGCACGTCGGACGCGGCGCTGAACCGCCCGGCGACCGCCTCGTCCACCGAGAACGCCTCCTTCCCCGCCTCCGCAGCCGTCGACGGCAACACCGCGACCCGCTGGTCCAGCGCCTTCAGCGACCCCCAATGGCTCCAAGTCGACCTCGGCTCCACCCAGGACATCTGCCAAGTCGTCCTCAACTGGGAAACCGCCTACGCCACGGCGTTCCAGATCCAGGTCTCCGACAACGCCTCCACCTGGACGACCATCTACTCCACCAGCGCCGGCACGGGCGGCAACCAGTCCCTCACCGTCACCGGCAACGGCCGCTACATCCGCATGTACGGAACCACCCGCGCCACCCAATGGGGCTACTCCCTGTTCGGGATCGCCGTGCACACGACGGGCTCGACCACGCCGCCGGCCGACGACGACTTCTGGGGCGACACGTCGACCATCCCGCCGGCGCGGAACGTCCTCACCGTGAAGGTGCTCAACCGGACGAACGGAAAGTACCCCGACAGCCAGGTGTACTGGAGCTTCAACGGCCAGACGCATTCCATCGCCGAGCAGCCGTATCTGGACATGCCGGTCAACTCGGCCGGCCGGATGTACTTCTACCTCGGCTCACCGAACAGCCGCTACCAGGACTTCATCGAGTTCACGGTCGGCGCGGACGTCTTCAACGGCAACACCACCCGGGTCGACGGCTTCGGCCTCAAGCTCGCCATGCGGCTGCACGCGCACGACGGGTACGACGTGTCGGTCGGCGAGGAGCAGGCCATCTTCGCCGAGGACCGCTCGGCCACCTTCCAGCGGTTCATGAACGAGGTCCCGGCCGAATTCGACTCCCTCGCCACCGTCGACGCCCCGTACCGGATCCCGTCGCCGGGGAACGCGCCCGCGTTCCAGCCCGGCGGCGCGCACGCGGACTACTTCACCGGCTACGCCGCGTCCGTCGGCGTCTCCGCCACGACCCAGGAGGTCACCGGTTGCGCGGGGCCGCTCCGGGAGGACGCCGCCAAGTGCTCGGCGATCAACCGGCACGTGGCGCAGCTGCCGCAGTCGCAGTGGTCCGACCCGTCGCTGTTCTACAAGGCGGCGCCCGCCAACTACTACGCGAAGTTCTGGCACGACCACGGGATCGGCCACCGCGCCTACGGCTTCCCGTACGACGACTACGCCGACCAGTCCTCGTTCGTGTCCCACGGCGACCCGCAGTACCTCCTCGTCGCCGTCGGCTGGTAGCGGGAGGTTCCGATGACCGCACCCCGGCGGTTCACGAGCGTCCTCTCCGTCCTGGCGGTCCTGGCGGTGCTCGCCGCGCTCCTGGCCGTCCCCGGGCGCACCGCGCACGCGGCGACGCTGCTGTCCCTGGGACGGCCGGCGACGGCGTCGTCCACCGAGAGCGCCGCCTTCCCCGCGACCGCGGTCGTGGACGGCGACACCGGCACGCGCTGGTCCAGCGCCTTCGGTGATCCGCAGTGGGTGCGGATCGACCTGGGCGGGACCAGGAGCATCAGCCAGGTCGTCCTGAACTGGGAGGCGGCCTACGGGACCGCCTTCCAGATCCAGGTCTCCGGCGACGACTCAACCTGGACGACCATCTACTCCACCACGACCGGTACCGGCGGTACCCAGACCCTGGACGTCACCGGTAACGGCCGCTACATCCGCATGTACGGGACGGCCCGCGCCACCGGCTACGGGTACTCGCTGTGGGAGTTCTCGGTGTACGGCGGCGACGGCACCGAGCCGCCGGCCGGCGGGACGCCGATCTCGGCGTTCAAGCAGGTGGCGGCCTCCTCCTGGGAGGGCGGCAACGCTCCGGCTGCGGCGCTGGACGGCCGCACCACCACCCGCTGGTCGAGCGGGTTCAGCGACGACCAGTGGCTCCGGGTCGACCTCGGCGGCACCGCCGCCATCACCGGCGTGACGCTCGACTGGGAGGCGGCCTACGCGACCGGCTACCGCATCGAGGTGTCCGCCGACGGGACGTCCTGGACGACGATCTACTCCACGACGGCGGGCAAGGGAGGTACCGAGAAACTCGGCGTGACGGGGAAGGGCCGTTACATCCGGTTCACGGGGACGAAGCGCGCGACCGGTTACGGGTACTCGCTGTGGGAGTTCCAGGTCTTCGGCAGCGTCGACTCCTCGGCCGGCACTCCCCCGCTGCTGTCCCCGCCGGCGAAGGCGCCGGGGACGACCGGGCAGTTCGCGCTGTCGGCGCCCGCCGACCACGCGATGGTCACCAGCACCCGGCGGCCCGCCCTGTCGTGGGCGGGCGTCTCCGGCACCGCCCGCTACGAGGTATGGATCAACGTGAGCCGCACCGACTACGACTTCACGGCGCCCGGTCCGCTGCTGGACCTCTACACCAAGGTGGCCGAGACGTCCGGGACGAGCTACACGCCGTCCTGGGACATCGGCGACCGCTGGACGTACAAGTGGTACGTCGTCGCGGTGAGCGGCTCCGGCGCGCGGACCACGTCGGCCATCCGCACGTTCAGCGTCTACCTCCCCGAGATCGAGACCGTGGACGACGGCGTCAACGTGGTCAACGGCGCCCGCGACCTCGACAAGAACGGCTCGATCGAGCCGTACGAGGACTGGCGGCGGCCCGTCGAGGACCGCGTGGACGACCTTCTCGGCCGGATGACCACCGAGGAGAAGGCGTACCAGATGTTCTACAACGCGCAGTCCTACGCCGCGTCCGGCTGGCACTTCGGCCCGGCCCAGCCCGCCGACCTGCACAACGTCCTGCGCGGCGCGGCGGGCACCCGGCTCGGGATCCCGCCGGTGTCGGCCGGCGACACGATCGCGGGCTACGAGACGACCTATCCGCTGCAGAGCGCCCTGGCCGCGGCGAAGGACTACCCGCTCGACTACAGGCTGGGCGACATGCAGCGCCGCGAGGAGCTGGAGGTCGGGGCGCGCGGCGTCCTCGGGCCGCTCGCGGAGGTCGGCACCAAGGTGCTGTATCCGCGGATCCAGGAGGGCAACGGCGAGAACGCGCAGGTGGCGGCCGCTCAGGTGCGGGCGCTGGTGGCAGGGTTGCAGGGCGGGCCGGAGCTGAACCCGGGCTCCGTCCTCGCGACCGTCAAGCACTGGCCGGGCGAGGGGGCCGGCGGCGAGGCCGGCATCACCTACGACGCGGTGACGATCAAGTACCACATGATCCCGTGGCGGGCGGCGCTCGACGCGGGCGCCGTGAACATCATGCCCGGCTACGCGGGCAGCTCCTACCTCGACCCGGGCGGGCCGGGCGCGGGGAACAGCGCGCCGATCCTGCGGTACCTGCGCGAGGACCTCGGCTACACGGGGCTGATCACGACCGACTGGCTGCCGTCGAGCGCGTGGGTGAGCGCGGCGAACGCCGGGTCGGACGTGATGGGCGGCGCCGATCCCGGCGCGTCCGGGTTCTCCATGGCCGACCTCATCGCGCAGGTGCCGATCGGCCGGATCAACGACGCGGTCGCCCGGGTGCTGCGGCTGAAGTTCAAGCTCGGCGTCTTCGACCGGCCGTACGGCGACCCGGTGAACGGGCCGTACCGGTTCCACCAGCCGTCCTACGCGGCGCTGGCGAACCAGGCGGCGCGCGAGTCGCTCACGCTGCTGAAGAACGACGGCGTCCTGCCGATCA
Organism: Actinomadura chokoriensis; assembly: GCF_039529475.1. Classification (NCBI taxonomy): domain Bacteria; kingdom Bacillati; phylum Actinomycetota; class Actinomycetes; order Streptosporangiales; family Thermomonosporaceae; genus Actinomadura; species Actinomadura chokoriensis. Next base: position 26,676 of record NZ_BAAAMW010000019.1, read on the forward strand.
GGCTGAAGGAGGGAGACGACATCGTGGTGGCGGGTCCGCGCGCCACCGACGGCTCCGCGTGCTGCATCTGGACGAGCTACTTCCACGCGAACTACGGCTCGCTCACGCTGCTGGACGCGATCAAGGCGCGGGCGGCGAAGGCGGGCGTGACCGTCCACCAGGACAGCGCCCCCTCCCCCGACCTGGCCGTGGTCGCGGTCGGCGAGCCGTCGTACACGCACCGGACGGCGTGGGTGAACGAGCAGCCCTACCTGCCGCCCGACCAGCTCGCCCTCATCCGGCAGTTCCACGACCAGGGCGTACCGGTGGTCGTGGTGATGGCCCTGCCGCGTCCGACGGTCATCGGCGAATGGAACGGCCTGGCCGACGCCATCGTGATGACCTACCGGGGCGGTGAGGAGGTCGGGCCGGCGACGGCGGGCCTGCTCTTCGGCGACTATGCGCCGCGCGGGCGGCTGCCCTGGCAGCTGCCGCGCGGCGTCGACCAGATCCTCACGCCGGGCGGCACCGACCGGCCCGAGGACGCAGTCGAGGACTGGAACCTGCCCTACGACCTCGGCGCGACCGCCGCCGAACGCGCCGACATCCGCGCCCGCATCGACGCGGGCCAGCCGCCTCCGACCGACTACGGCGATCCGCTCTACCCCTACGGCGCCGGCCTCCAGGGCTGGTGACCATGGCGAAGGCCCGCGCCGGGCACACCGCCCGGCGCGGGCCTTCGGCCGTCTTCGCATCCGGATCCGCCAGGCGAGGCCGCCGTAGGCGCTGCGGCGCGCTCCACCCAGCGGCGTGGATGACGGTTTATGCTCACTGCTCTTTGTTTCCGAGCATGTATGAACATAGAGTCTCAGCACGGTGATGTCACTTCTTCGCCAGGGCCAGGCGACCGGATGCTCGTTCATGCTCGGAAGGGGTCGATTGATGTCAGGAGATTTCATGGCCGACAACCGCATCATGGCCGAGATCGCCGCGCAGCCGGCGTGCTGGGGGCGGGCCGCCGCGATGGCGGCGCGGGTGGGGGACGCGCTGCCGGGGCGCGGGGAGCGCGCGGCGGTCGTCGGGTGCGGCACCTCGCTGTACATGGCGCAGGCGTACGCCGCGCTGCGGGAGGCCGCCGGCCACGGGGAGACCGACGCGTTCGCCGCCTCGGAGATGCCGCGCGGCCGCCGCTACGACCGGGTGCTGGCGCTGACCCGGTCCGGGACGACGACCGAGGTCCTGGACGTCCTGGGCCGGCTCGGCGGCACCGTGCCGACCACCGCGATCACCGCCGACCCGGACACCCCGGTGTCCAAGAGCGCCGGGCGGGTCATCGCGCTGGAGTTCGCCGACGAGGAGTCGGTCGTCCAGACCCGGTTCGCCACCACCCAGCTGGCGCTGCTGCGCGCCCACCTGGGCGAGGACCTGGCGGCCGCGATCGCCGACGCCGAGGCCGCCGCGGCGGACCCGCCGCCGGCGGAGCTGCTGGAGGCGGAGCAGGTCACGTTCCTCGGCCGCGGCTGGACGGTCGGGATCGCGCGGGAGGCCGCGCTGAAGATGCGCGAGGCGGCGGGCGCCTGGACGGAGGCGTACCCGGCGATGGAGTACCGGCACGGCCCGATCAGCATCACCGGACCCGGCCGGGCGGTGTGGGCGTTCGGCGGCCTCCCGGACGGCCTCGCCGGCCAGATCGCGGCCACCGGCGGGACGCTGCGCGCGTCCGCCGCCGACCCGCTCGCCGAGCTGGTCCGGGTGCAGCGGCTCGCGGTGGCGCGCGCGGAGGCGGCGGGACTGGACCCCGAGCGGCCCCGGCACCTGACCCGCTCGGTGGTCCTGGACGCCGGCACATGATCGTCACCGTCACGCTGAACGCGGCGCTCGACGACACCTACGAGGTGCCGGACGCGCGGTCCGGCGGGGTCAACCGGGTCGCGGCGGTGCACCGGCGGCCGGGCGGCAAGGGCGTCAACGTCGCGCGGGTGCTGCACGGGCTCGGCCACGAGGTGGTCGCCGCGGGGCTGGCCGGCGGCGCGGCGGGCCGGCAGATCGAGGAGGGGCTCGACGCGCTCGGCGTGCCCGCGTCGTTCAGCCCGGTGGCGGCGGAGTCGCGCCGGACGGTCACGGTCGTCGGCCCCGAGGTCACGATGTTCTGCGAGCCGGGCCCCGCCGTGACGGCCGCGGAGTGGGGCGCGTTCCTCGGCCACTACGAGGCCCTCGTCGGGGAGGCCGCCGTGGTCGTCCTGTCGGGGAGCCTGCCGCCGGGCGTCCCGCCGGACGCCTACGCCGAGCTGGCCCGGCGCGCGCCCGGTCCGGTGATCCTGGACGCCGACGGGGAGGCGCTGCGGCTCGGCGTCGCCGGCCGTCCCGACGTGGTGAAGCCGAACGCCGAGGAGCTGGCCCGCGCGAGCGGGGCCGGCGGCACGGCCGAGGGGATCCGGACGCTCCGCGCGGCGGGCGCGGGCGCCGTGGTCGCCTCCCTCGGACCGGACGGCGTGGTCGCCGGCACCCCCGACGGCGTCCTGCGCGCCGCCCTCGACCGCCCGGTGCCCGGCAATCCGACGGGCGCGGGCGACGCGCTCGTCGCCGCGCTGGCGTCGGGCCTGGCGGGCGGCCTGCCGTGGCCGGAGCGGCTCCGGCGCGCGGTCGCGCTCGCCGCCTGCGCGGTCCGCTCCCCCGTGGCCGGCGAGATCGACGCCGCCGCCCTCCCCGCGCTCCTCGCGCGCGTCACCCTCCGGACCGAGGAGGACCATGCCGCTCGTCCCCATGCCTGACGCCGTCCCCGCGCCCGGACACGGGCTGGGCGCGTTCAACGTGATCCAGGTCGAGCACGCCGAGGCGATCGCCGCCGGCGCGGAGCGGGCGGGCACGCCCGTGGTGCTCCAGGTCAGTGAGAACTGCGTCGCCTACCACGGCGCGCTCGCGCCGATCGGGCAGGCCGTGCTGGCGGTCGCGCGGGCCGCCGCCGTGCCGGTCGTCGCGCATCTGGACCACGCGACGTCGCCGGACCTCGTCCGCGAGGCGGTCGCCCTCGGGTTCGGGTCGGTGATGTTCGACGCGTCCGGGCTGCCGCACGGCGCGAACGTGGCGGCGACCGCCGAGGTCACCGCCCGCTGCCATGCGGACGGCGTCTGGGTGGAGGCGGAGCTCGGCGAGATCGGCGGCAAGGACGGCGTGCACGCCCCGCACGCCCGCACCGACCCCGGCGACGCGGCCCGCTACGCGGCCGCCACGGGCGTGGACGCGCTGGCCGTCGCGGTCGGCACGTCGCATGCCATGCTCACCCGCGACACCGTCCTGGACCTGCCGCTCATCGCCCGGCTGGCGGCGGCCGTCCCGGTGCCGCTGGTGCTGCACGGCTCGTCCGGCGTGCCCGACCGGGCGCTCACCGCGGCCGTGGAGCACGGCATGGTGAAGATCAACGTCGCGACGCAGCTGAACAAGGTCTACACCGGCGCCGTCCGGGAGCGGCTCGGCGCCGACCCCGCCCTGGTCGACCCGCGCCGCTATATCGCGGCGGGCCGGGACGCGGTCGCCGCCGAGGTCGCCCGGCTCCTCGGGGTGATCGGGGCGGCGTCGAGCAGCCGGGCCACCTCGTCCGCCGTGACGGGCGAGTCGTCCAGGTAGTAGTCGCCGATCGCGTCGAAGTAGCAGGGGGTGAGGGGGCGCTCCACCTCGTCGGCGGCGTCGCGGAGCGCGTCGACGGCCCCGGGCGCCCCGACCGGCACCGCCAGCACGACCCTGCGGGCGCCGCGTGCGCGCGCGGCCTCGCACGCCGCGCGCGCCGTCCGGCCGGTCGCCACGCCCTCGACCACGATGATCGCCGTCCGGCCGCCTAGCGGCCCGGCCGGCGGCCGGCCGGCCAGCTCCAGCGGCGCGTCCAGCGCCACCGCCACCTCGTAGGCGATGGGGACGGCGCCCGGCCGCGCCGCGATCACCACCGCGTCCTGGGTACGGTGCCGCCGCAGGCGGCGCCCGAGCCAGCGCCCCGCCTCGCTCCTGTCGGTGTACATGCCGTCCCTTTCGCGTGGTCCGCCCCGGTTCTCCTGCCCTTCCGACTCTGCGCCACTCCGTGCGTCCTTACCCGAGGCGACCGTCCCCGACCTGCGGGGACCTTGGTCCTTTACCGGCCGACCCGGTAGGTCACGTGGGTGACGAGGTCGGTGTGGGAGACCGCGACCGGTTCGAGCCCGAGGTCGCCGACGCCGGTGAACAGCCGCTCCCCGGCGCCGAGGACGATCGGCGCGATGTGCAGCCGCAGCTCGTCGATCATCCCGGCGGCGAGGTACTGGTCAACAGTCTGCGCGCCGCCCGCGACCGCGATGTCCGCGGCGCCCGCCGCCTCCCGCGCCCGCGCCATGGCCGACTCGATCCCGTCGGTGACGAAGTAGAACGTGGTTCCGCCCTTCATCGGGATCGGCTCGTGCTCGTGATGGGTCAGGACGAACACGGGCGCGTGGTAGGGCGGCTCCTCGCCCCACCAGCCGGTCCAGTCCGAGCCGTCCCAGGGGCCGCGCACCGGGCCGAACATGTTGCGGCCCATGATGAAGGCGCCGGCGTCCGTGATCTTCTCGATGGCCTCGGCGTTGGCCTCGCGCTGCTCGAACATCCACCGGTGGAGCCGCTCGGCGCCGTCGCCGAGCGGCTCCTCCAGCCGCTGGTCCGGGCCGGCGACGAAGCCGTCCACGGAGATCCCGATGTCACAGGTGACCTTGCTCATGTCCGTACCTCCTTCTCGGGCGCCCGGGTGGCGCCGCTCATGAATGGATCGGAGCCGCGCCCGCGTCCTCGACATCCCGGCGAGACTGAATTTCCGACCGGCATACCCCGCCGATCTCATCGGGGACGGGTTGAACCGGCGGGCGGCGGGCGGACGTGCTGTTGTTGTCGCGTACGCGGCGGGCGGGACCGGACCTCGGGAGGACGAGCTGACCACCGATAGCCGCGCGGAGCGGGTGACAGACGAAGACGGGCAGGCCGCAGGGCAGGCCGCAGGGCGGGACGCGGGCGGCGGGCGGCGCAGGCGGATCGCGGCGCGGACGGTGACCGGCGCGGCGTTCCTGCTCGTGCTGCTCGCGCTCGTCACGCCGGCCGAGTTCGCCCGGCTGACGCCGGGGGCGTTCGTGCGCATCCCCGTCGAAGGGGTCGTCGGCGTCGCGCTGATCCTCGTGGTGCGGGGGCGGGCGCGGCGCTACGCGGCGGGGACGGCCGGGGCCGTCCTCGGCCTGGTGCTCGTGCTGAAGGTGCTGGACATCGGCTTCGACGCCGTGCTCGTCCGGCCGTTCGACCTGGTGCTCGACTGGCCGCTGCTGGGGCCGGCCGTGGAGTTCGTGGACGAGTCCGCCGGGCGGGCCGGCGCGATCGCCGCCGTGGTCCTCACCGCGGTGCTGGCGGCCGGGGTGATCGCGCTGATGTCGCTGTCGGCGCTGCGCCTCAGCCGGGTGATCGTCCGGCACGACCGGGCGGCGGCGCGGGCGGCGGCCGTGCTGGGGACGGCCTGGGTCGTGTGCGCCGTGCTCGGCGCGCAGATCGTCCACGGCGTGCCGGTCGCGTCCCGGAGCGCGGCGGTGCTCGCCTACGACCACGCGCGGGCGGTGCGGGCGAGCCTGGACGACCGGGAGGAGTTCGCGAAGGCCGCCGCCGTCGACAGGTTCCGGGACACGCCGGGCGACAGGCTGCTGGCGGGGCTGCGCGGCAAGGACGTCCTCCTGGCGTTCGTGGAGAGCTACGGGCGTTCGGCGGTGGAGAGCCCGCAGTACGCGCCGCGGGTCGACGCCGTCCTGGACCAGGGGTCGCAGCGGCTCCGCGAGGCCGGGTTCGCCGCACGCAGCGGATGGCTCACCTCGTCCACGGCGGGCGGCGGCAGCTGGCTCGCGCACGCGACGCTGCTGTCCGGGCTGTGGATCAACAACCAGCAGCGGTACCGGACGCTCGTGAACAGCGATCGGCTGACGCTGAACGGCGCCTTCCACAAGGCCGGCGCGCGGACGGTGGCGCTGATGCCGGCGATCACGCGGGCCTGGCCCGAGGGGGAGTTCTACGGGTACGACAAGGTGTACGACGACCGGAACCTCGGATACCGCGGCCCCCGGTTCAGCTTCGCGACCATGCCGGACCAGTACACCCTGTCGACGCTGCAGCGCACCGAGCTGGCGAAGAAGGACCGGCCGCCGGTGATGGCGGAGACGGCGCTGGTGTCGAGCCACGCACCGTGGGCGTCCATCCCGCAGCTCGTCCCGTGGGACAAGGTCGGGGACGGCTCGGTCTTCAACGGGATGGGCAAGGGCTACGACGCGCCCTGGCCGGTCGGCGGCCAGATCCGCACCGAGTACCGCAAGTCGATCGAGTACACGCTGAACACACTGGTGTCGTACCTGGAGACGTACGGGAATGACAGGACCGTGCTCATCTTCCTCGGCGACCACCAGCCCGCGCCGCTCATCACCGGTGCGGGCGCGAGCCGGGAGGTGCCCATCACGGTCGTCGCCAAGGACAAGGCCGTCATCGGCAAGATCTCGGGCTGGAACTGGCAGGACGGCCTGCGTCCCGGCAAGGACTCCCCGGTGTGGCCGATGAGCGCGTTCCGCGACCGCTTCCTCACCGCCTTCGGCTGATGACCGCGGTCGGGGAGCCGGCGGCGCCGCCCGGTGACGCACCGGCCGGCCGGTTCCGGGCGCCGCACCGGAACCGGCGGTGGCCGCTGGTCGCCGTCGTGGCGGCGCTGCTGGCGCAGATGGCGTTCGCGATGCTCGCCACGGCCGTCGCCCAGTCCCCGACCGTCGACGAACCCGTGTACATCGGCACGGGCGTCACCTACCTGCGCGACCACGACCTGCGGTACAACCCCGAGCACCCGCCGCTCGGCAAGATCCTCATCGGTGCCGGGGCGGTGCTCGGCGGCGCCCGCCTGGACACCTCCTTCACCGGGACCGACCTGGAGGTGGGGCCCCACCTCCTGTACGCGTCGGGCAACGACGCGCAGCGCGTCCTGCTGGCCGCGCGGCTGCCGGTCATCGTCCTGACGCTGCTGTTCGGGCTGGTCGTCTTCGCGTTCGCGCGCGACCTCGCCGGACCGGCCGGCGGCGTGGCGGCGCTCGCCCTCTACGCGTTCTCCCCCGACGTCATCGCGCACGGCTCGCTGGCGACGCTCGACGTGCCCGCGGCCGGGTTCCTGCTGACGTCGGCGTGGCTCGCGTGGCGGGCGCGGCGGCGGCCGCGGCTCTACGTCCCGCTCACCGGGCTGGCGCTCGGCGCGGCGACGGCGACGAAGATGAGCGCGCTGCCGGCCGTGCCGGTGCTGCTGGCGCTGGTGGCGGTGTCGGCCTGGACGTCGTGCCGGTCGCGCGATGCCAGGCGGCCCGTCGCCGCCGCCCTGCTGTCGGCCGCGGGCGCCGGCGTGCTGGCCGCCGGGGTGGTGTGGGCGGCGTACCTGGCCGTCGATCCGCGCCTGCGGTGGACGGCGCCCGCCGGCGTCCCGGCGATCGGCGGGCTCCGGGGCCTCCTCGTCGACGCGCTGCCGTTCCCGGGACCGTTCCGGGACGGGATGCGCGTCCAGTTCGGCTTCGAGGACCTGACGTGGACGAGCTTCCTGTTCGGCGACACCTACCGGGGTTCGCGCTGGTACTACCTGCCCGCCGCGCTGCTGGTGAAGACGCCGCTGGGGATGCTCGCCCTCTGGGCGGCGGGCGTCGCCGCGATGGCGCTGCTGCCCCGGCTGCGCCCGGCCGCGCCGTACGTCCTCGCTCCGGCGGCCGTGCTGCTGGCGGCGGCGATGACCGGGGCCCGCGACCTCGGCGTCCGGTATGCGATCTTCCTCCCGATGTTCCTGGCGGTGGCGGCGGCCGGGGCCGTGCTCGTCCGCCGGCGGGCGGCGGGCCTCGCGGTGGGCGTGCTGGTGCTGTTCGCCGCGGTCAGTTCGCTGCGGGCCTTCCCGTACTACCTCCCCTACGCGAACGAGGCGTTCGGCGGGCCGTCCAAGACGCACCTGTACCTGCACGACTCCAACGTCGACTGGGGCCAGGACCTGGGGCGGCTCGCCGACCGGCTCCGCGACCGCTATCCCGGTCAGCGGGTCTGGCTCGCCTACAAGGGCAGCGGCGTCCCGTCGTACTACGGCATCCGCGCGGCCGACCCGCTCACCGTGCCCCCGGACCGGGTGCACGGCCTGCTCGTGGTGTCCGACAGCTGGATCGCCAAGGACGACCCGCGGCTCACCCCGCTGATCGCCTCCAGCACACCGATCGACGAGGTCGGCCACTCGATCACGATCTTCCGGCGGCCGTAGCCGTCGGCGGCGGCGGGCGCGACCAGAGCGCCGGCCGGCCGCCGTGCGCGAGCCAGGACGCGGGGACGCGCAGGCCGTGCTCGGCGATCTCGTCCCAGAACACGGAGGTGTCGGCGCCGAGCTCGCGGGCGGCGGGCAGGGCGCGCCGCCAGGGGCCGTCCTCGTCGGCGAGCGTCGTGGCCGGGGACGGTGACCATGCGTGGCGGCGCCACGGGTGCGAGGCCGGCGCCGGGGGCGCCGCACGTGGCGGCGACGTTGAGCGCGCAGAGGAGCGGCTCGGCCGACGGCTGCGCGAGGGCGTGCGCGATGACCGGGTCGTCGCGGACGGCGAGGGCCCCGATCGCCCGGCGGACGCGGCGCACCACGAGGTCCGCGGCGTAGGCGCCGGCGACGTCCGGATCCTTGACGAGCGCGGCGTCCGGCGCGGTCGCGGCGACGGCGGGGAGCACGCCGAGGGCCTCGGGGGCGGCGCCGTCCCACGCGCTGCGGGCGAGCGGGCCGAGCACCGGGCCGGTCTCCTCGACGAGGCGCGGCGCGGCGCGGCGAGCTCGGCGTTGGCGAGCAGCAGGCCGTCGCCGTCGTAGAGGCCGGCGAGGACCGTCCGGCCGGCCCTGGCCTCCTCGACGTAGGCCGGGCCGGCGATGCAGTTGCCCATGTAGTCGGCCCAGTCGGCGGCGTCCCGGACGCCACCGCAGCCTCCCGGTCCCCGAGCCGGGCCGCGGCCGCGCGGAAAGGGCCGAACAGCGCCACCAGGGAGCCGGCCCGCTGCTCGAGCCGGTGCGCGCCGTCGACCCGCAGCGCGGCGAGGACGGCGTCGCGCTGGTCGCCGTGCGCGCCGTCCAGCCGCGCCGAGCGGAAACCGGCGCCGAGGTCGACGCCCGCGCCCGCCGCGTCCAGCCGGGGCAGCTCGCGGGCGGCCTGCTCCGCGTCCGCGTCCGGGGCCCCGTCCGGGGCCCCGTCCGGGCCGGGCGCGATGGCGGCCCCGGGCGCCGCACCGGCCTGCAACCGCGCCGGGCCGGATGGCCGGGCGATCCATGCGTGCCGGCCCGACGCCGCCACACCGCCGGCGAGCCTGATCTTCACCCGGCCCGTCCTCCCCGCCGGCCAACCGGTTTCAGCGCGGGGCGGCGGCGCTTCCGTACCCGTGGGCGATGAGCCGCTCGGCCATCCGCGCGTACGCGGCCGGGTCGTCCGGGGCGCTGGTCGCCAGGCCGTCCACGTACCGGTTGTACATGCAGAACGCGGCGGCGATGAGGACCGCGTCGTGGATCTCGACGTCCGTGGCGCCGGCCTCGCGCGCCGCCGCGATGTGCGCCTCGCCGACCTCGCGGCCGCCGCGCTGCACGGCGCCGGCGATGGCGAGGAGCGCCCTGAGCTTGGCGGATACGGGCGCGGCCTCGGGATCGGCGTGGACCTGCTGGACGAGCGTCATGCCGCCGGGCAGTTGCGCGGCCGCGCACGCGCCGTGCGAGGAGGCGCAGAAGCGGCAGCCGTTCAGCTCGGACACGTAGGCGGCGATCAGCTCCCGCTCACCCCGGTCGAGCGGGCCGGGGCCGCGCAGCAGGGCGTCGGCGAGCGCGCTGAGCGGGCCCGCCGTCTCCGGCCGGAACCGGAGCAGGGACGGCAGTCCGGGGACATTCTCGTCCAATTCGATATGCGCCAAGGACCGCCTCCAGAGGAACGATGTCGGAAATTCCTCTTATCCTCGTACGAACGCCCTCAGGCGGATAGTTTTCTCGCCACTCCACAAAAGGTCATGGTCTCCTGCGGCTCGCCCCACGGATTGGGTTCGGGACGCCACCGGGAGCACGACACCACTCCGGGATCGACCAATTCCAGGCCGTCGAACAGCGCCTCGATCTCCGCGGCGGTCCGGGCCCTGAGCGGGTGCGGGGTGCCGCTCTCGTTCCACGCCTCGACGGCGGCGTGCGTGACGTCCACGTCCAGGCAGGCGTGCGACAGCGCCACGAAACTGCCGGGGGCGAGCGCGCCGACGAGCCGGTCCAGGATGCCGCGCGCCTCGCCGTCGTCGGTGACGAGGTGCAGCAGGGCGAGCATCATCAGGGCGACGGGCTTGCCGAGGTCGATCGTCGCGGAGGCCTCGTCGAGGATCCGCTCGGGGTCGCGGACGTCGGCGTCGATGTAGCTCGTCGCGCCCTCCGGAGAACTCGTGAGGAGCGCACGCGCGTGGGCGAGCACCAGCGGATCGTTGTCGACGTAGACGATGCGCGACTCCGGCGCCACCCGCTGGGCGATCTCGTGGGTGTTGTCGGCGGTCGGCAGCCCGGTGCCGATGTCGAGGAACTGCCGCACGCCCTCCTCGCCGGCCAGGTGGCGGACGCAGCGGCCGAGGAAGAGCCGGTCGGTGCGGGCGGCGGCGACGATCCCGGGGACCCTCCGCGCGACCTGCTCGCCCGCGATCCGGTCCACCTCGTAGTGGTCCTTGCCGCCGAGCCAGTAGTCCCAGACCCGCGCCGACACCGGGCGGTCCGAGCGGATCCCGTCGTCCGCGCCGCCCCGTCCACCCGCGCTCATGCGGCCTCACCTCCGGATCCCGGGACGCGCCCGCCCCGGGGGATGCCGACGCTACACGCCCGGCCGCGGCCCTGCGGGTGAGGTCGGTCACGCGGGGCCGCGCCGGCGCGGATCAGGCGGTCGTGCTGTGCGTCGCCCGCGCGCGCTCGACGGCCTCGGTGATCGTGCGGTCGGCGACCTGCCGGTCCTGCCAGCCGCGCACGTCGGCGGCCTTGCCCGGTTCCAGGCTCTTGTAGATGTCGAAGAAGTGCGCGATCTCGTCGAGGACGTGCTCGTGCACGTCCCGCAGGTCCTGGACGCCGGCGTACCGGACGTCGCGGGACGGCACCGTGAGCACCTTGGCGTCCGGGCCCTTCTCGTCGTGCATCCAGAACACGCCGACGCTGCGGACGGTGATCTGGCAGCCGGGGAACGTGGGCTCCTCCAGCAGCACCATCGCGTCCAGCGGGTCGCCGTCCTCGGCGCAGGTGTCCGGGATGTAGCCGTAGTCGTGCGGGTACCGGGTCGCCGTGAACAGCATCCGGTCGAGCCGGATGCGGCCGAGCCGGTGGTCCATCTCGTACTTGTTGCGGGATCCGCCGGGGATCTCGACGACCATCTCGATCTCCATGAGTACCTCCCCCTTCCGCGGACCCTACCCGCCGGGAGAGCCGGTGATCGTAGGGTCGGGGCATGGACGCGCTGCGATTCGCCTACCGGCCGCTCCCCGTACGGGTCGTCTTCGGCGACGGCGTGCTCGCCGGGCTGCCCGCCGAGGTGGACGCGCTCGGCCTGTCCCGGGTGCTCGTCCTGTCGACGCCCGGCCGGCGGGCGGACGCCGAACGCGCCGCCTCCCCGCTGGGCGCGCGGGTCGCGGGCGTCCACGCCGGGGCCGTGATGCACGTCCCGGCGGAGGCGGCGGCGGAGGCGTGCCGGGTCGCCGGGACGCTCGGCGCGGACGGCCTGCTCGCGTTCGGCGGCGGGTCGGCGGTCGGCCTGGCCAAGGCGGTCGCCCGCGAGACGGGGCTGCCGATCGTCGCCGTCCCGACGACGTACTCCGGGTCGGAGATGACGCCGACGTGGGGCATGACGGAGGGCGGCGCCAAGCGCACCGGGCGCGACGAGCGCGTCCTCGCCCGGACGGTGCTCTACGACCCGTCCCTGACGCTGGGGCTGCCGGCGGCCGTGTCGGCGGCGTCGGCGATGAACGCGGCGGCGCACGCCGTCGAGGCGCTCTACGCCCCGGACGCGTCGCCGATCGTCTCGCTGATGGCCGAGGAGGCGGTCCGCGCGCTGGCCGGGGCGCTGCCGGAGGTCGTCCGGGACCCCGGCGGCCTGCCCGCGCGGACCCGGGCCCTGTACGGGGCGTGGCTGTGCGGGACGTGCCTGAGCGCCACCACGATGGGCCTGCACCACAAGCTGTGCCACATCCTCGGCGGCTCCCTGAACCTGCCGCACGCCGAGACGCACACGGTCCTGCTGCCGCACGCCCTCGCCTACAACGCCCCCGCCGCGCCGGAGGCCGCGGCGGCGCTCGGGCGGGCGCTCGGACGCGATGACCCGGCCCGCGCACTCTGGGACCTGTCCGGTTCGCTGGGCCTGCCGCGTTCCCTCACGGACCTGGGCGCCGACCCCGCGCACCTGGACGACGTCGTCGCGCGGGCCGCCGCCGGCGGGTTCGCCAACCCGCGCCCGGTGGAGGAGGCGGGCCTCCGGGTCCTGCTCGCGAACGCGTGGGAGGGGCGTCCGCCCGCCGCCTAGTGCGCGGCGGCGTCCCAGTCGGCGCCGGCGCCGATGGCGACCTCCAGGCCGACGCTGAGCGGGTAGGCGGTCGTCATCCGGTCGCGGACGATCTTCTCCACCGCGTCCCGCTCCCCCGGCGCCACCTCCAGGACGATCTCGTCGTGCACCTGGAGCAGCAGCCGGCTGCGCAGCCCGGCCCCGGTGAGCGCCCCGTCCACCCGCAGCATCGCGATCTTGACGATGTCGGCGGCCGAGCCCTGGACCGGCGCGTTCAGCGCCATCCGCTCGGCCGTCTCGCGGCGCTGCCGGTTGTCGCTGGTCAGCTGCGGCAGGTAGCGGCGGCGGCCGAGGACCGTCCGGGTGTAGCCGGTGACGCGGGCCTCGGCGACGACGTGGTCCAGGTAGTCGCGGACGCCGCCGAGCCGGGCGAAGTAGGCGTCCATCAGCGGGCGCGCCTCCGCCATCGGGATGCCGAGCTGCTTCGCCAGCCCGAACGCCGACAGCCCGTAGGCCAGCCCGTACGACATCGCCTTGATCTTGCGGCGCATGTCGGGGGTGACGGCGTCCGGGGCGACCTGGAAGACCTGCGCGGCCATCGTGGCGTGGAGGTCCTCGCCGGACTCGAACGCGGCGAGCAGCGTCGGGTCCTGCGACAGGTGCGCCATGACGCGCAGCTCCAGCTGCCCGTAGTCGGCCGTCATCAGCGACTCGAAGCCGTCGCCCGGCAGGAACGCGCGGCGGATGCGCCGCCCCTCCTCGGTGCGGACGGGGATGACCTGCAGGTTCGGCTCGGTGGAGGTGAGCCGCCCGGTGGCGGCGACCGTCTGCTGGAAGGTGGTGTGGATCCGGCCGTCCGCGCCGATCTCGCGGATCAGCCCGGCGACGGTGGTGCGCAGCCGCGCCTGGTCGCGGTGCCGCAGCAGCACCTGCGGGAGCCCGTTGTCGGTCTGGGTCGCGAGCCAGGTCAGCGCGTCCAGGTCGGTGGAGTACCCGGACTTGATCTTCTTGGTCCTCGGCAGGTTCAGCTCGCCGAACAGCACCTCCTGGAGCTGCTTCGTCGATCCGGGGTTGAAGCGGCGGCCGGCGATCTCGGCGGCCTCGCGGGCGGCGCGCTCCATCGCGTCGGCGAAGTGCCGCTCCAGCTCGTCCAGGAGGGCGGCGTCCACGTGGACCCCGGCGCGCTCGGCGCGGGCGAGCAGGTCCGACAGCGGCAGCTCGACGTCGCGGAGGACCGCGTCCATGCCGGTGGACGCCAGGTCGGCGGCGAACGTCCCGGCGAGGTCCAGGACGGCGCGGGCGCTCAGCATCAGCCCGGCCGCGCCGTCGGCGGGCGGACGCCGCCCCAGGTGGCGGCCCGCGAGGTCGGCGATCCCGTAGGCGGCCAGGCCGGGCAGCAGCAGGTAGGCGGCCATCGCGATGTCGGTGGCGACGCCGGCGAGCCCCCAGCCGCGCTCGCCGAACGCGCGCAGCAGCGACTTGACGTCGTGCAGGGCCTTCGGGCGGCCGGGATCGGCCAGCCAGGCCGCGAAGGCCCGCTCGTCGCCCTCGGTGAGGCCGGACGGCTCGAACGAGGCGGCGTGCCCGTCGCCGCCCGCGAGCGCGATGCGCGCGATGCCGCCCGCGCCGCGCACCCAGGTGGCGTCGGCGGCCAGCCCGGTCAGGCCGGTGGCGTGGGCCTCCAGCCAGCCGGCGAGTTCGTCCGGGCGGAGCTCACGGCCCTGCACCGGCTCGGGTCGCGCCGTCTCCGGGGCCCGCCCGCCACCGGGGTCGGCGGCGAAGAGGCGCTGGCGGAGGCTGGCGCTGCGGAACTCCAGCTCGTCCAGCAGTGCGGTGAACGCGGGCAGGTCGTAGGGGCGCCGCCGCAGGTCGGCGGGCGCGACCGGCAGGTCCACGTCGCGGACGAGCTCGGTCAGCCGCCGGTTGAGCCGCACCGAGTCCTGCGCGGCGCGCAGCCTCTCCCCCGCCTTGCCCTTCACCTCGCCGGCGCGCTCCAGCAGCGCATCGAGCGACCCGAACTCGCGGACCCACTTCGCGGCCGTCTTCTCCCCGATGCCGGGGATGCTCGGCAGGTTGTCGGAGGGGTCGCCGCGCAGCGCCGCGAAGTCCGGGTACTGCGCCGGGGTCAGCCCGTACCTCTCCCGCACGGCCTCGGACGTGTACCGGACCATCTCCGAGGCCGTCCGGTAGAAGTACAGGACGGTGACGTCGTCGCTGACCAGCTGGAGGGCGTCCCGGTCGCCGGTGACGATCAGCACGGCCATGCCGTCGGCCTCCGCCGCCGCCGCGAGCGTCGCGATCACGTCGTCGGCCTCGTAGCCGGGCGCGCGCAGCACCGGCAGGCTCATCGCCGCGAGCAGCCGGTCGAGGACGCCGAGCTGGCCGCCGAACTCCTCCGGCGACCGGGCCCGGGTCGCCTTGTACTCGGGGAACGCCTCGGTGCGGAACGTCCGCCGGGACACGTCGAACGCGACGGCGGCGTGCGTCGGGCGCTCGTCCCGCAGCACGTTGGCCAGCATGTTCGCGAACCCGTACACGACGTTCGTCGGCTGCCCGGACGTGGTGGCGAAGTTCTCCACCGGCAGCGCGTAGAACGCCCGGTAGGCCAGCGAGTGGCCGTCCAGGAGCAGCAGGCGGGGCCGGTCGTTCATGTCTCACATCCTGGCACCGGGGAAGGGGGCATGAAACGGCGGCGCGAGGTGTTGGGGCGACATGGACAAGATCGAACTGGGCCGGCTGGGAATCTGGCGCCCGTGGAGCATGCTGGACGGCGACCTGGCCAAGGACCTCGAAGACCTCGGCTACGGCGCGATCTGGATCGGCGGGTCGCCGCGCGGCGACCTGAAGCTCGCCGACCGGCTGCTGGCGGCCACCGACCGGCTCGTGGTCGCGACCGGCATCGTGAACATGTGGGCGACGCCGGCCGGCGAGGCCGCCGCGTCCTACCACCGGCTGCACGACGCCTACGGCGACCGGTTCGTGCTCGGCGTCGGCATCGGCCACCCCGAGGCGACGCAGGAGTACCGCAGCCCGTACGAGACGATCGTCCGGTACCTCGACGACCTGGACGCCGCGGACGTCCCGGTGGAGCGGCGGGTGCTGGCGGCGCTCGGGCCGAAGGTGCTGCGGCTGGCGGCGGAGCGCGCGGCGGGCGCGCACCCGTACTTCACCACGCCCGAGCACACCCGCGCGGCGCGGGAGGCGCTCGGCGCGGGGCCGCTCCTCGTCCCCGAGCAGAAGGTCGTGTTCGACGCCGACACCGGGCGCGCCCGCGCGCTGGCCCGGGAGTCGGCCGGGTACTACCTGCGGCTGCGCAACTACGTGAACAACTTCAAGCGGCTGGGCTTCACCGACGAGGACGTGGCGGGCAGCGGCAGCGACGCGCTGCTGGACGCGCTGATCGCGCAGGGCGGCGCGGCGGCGCTGGCCGCGCGGGTGAAGGGGCACCTGGATGCGGGCGCCGACCAGGTGGCCGTCCAGGTGCTGGGCGAGGACGACCCCCGTCCCGCGCTGCGCGCCATCGCCGAAGCGCTCGCCTGACGCGGGCCCCCCTGCACGGGTGAGGGACGCGCCCGGAGCCGGACGCGTCCCTCGGGAGCCGGATGTCACCGGGTCTTGTAGGTGCCGATCTCGTCCGGCACGGTGCGCTTCGCGGCCGGGGCCGGGGCGCGCCTGGCGAGCTCGTTGCCGTTGACCGTCAGCGTGCTGTGCGCGAACAGCTGGGTGACGGCGGCGGTGGCGTCGATCATGTGGTCGAAGCCGGTGAGGTCGACGTTGTCGTAGCGGTCGCACGCCGAGTGGTAGCAGGGGTCGTAGGCCACCCCGGCGGTGCCGCCGTAGATCGCCGCCTGCTCGGGGGTCTTGATGCCCTCGGCGCCGGTGAAGATGCCGCCGGCCGGGATGCCCGCGGTGATGAAGGCGTTGTAGTCGGACCTGCCGTCGAAGGCCGTCGCGTCGGTGTGCAGGTTCCGGGAGGCGAAGTAGTCGTTGAACGCCTTCTCGATCGCACCCGAACCGGCCGGCGGCTCGACGTTGTTCCGGCCCTCGCTGTCATCCCCGTCGTAGACGAAGTTGACGTAGTTCGGCGAGGCGAGCATGTCGAAGTCGAGCATGAGCGCGACCTTGTCGCGCTCGGCCTGCGGGAGGTTGTCGACGTAGTACTGGGAGCCGAGCAGGCCCTCCTCCTCGGCGCCCCAGAAGGCGAACCGCACCTGGTTGCGGACCTTCGGGCCGAGCTTGTGGATCTGCTTCGCCATCTCCAGCAGCGTCGCGGTGCCGGAGCCGTCGTCGTTGATGCCGGGGCCCGCGGTGACGCTGTCGTTGTGGGCGCCGACCACCACGACGTTGTCGGCGCGCCCGCGCTCGGTGTCGGCGAGGACGTTGGCGGCCTCGCGCTTCTGGTTCAGCGTGTCGGTCTTCACGCGCAGCGTCACGCCGCCGCTGTTCGCCTGGTCGACGAGGGCCCTGCCGACCGCGTTGGTCGGGCCGACCACCGGGATGCCGTACGGCGTGGTGAGCGTGCCCGCCACGGGGCCGGGCTGGTCCGGGAGCTGGTAGATGACGACGGCGGAGGCGCCGGCGGCGATCGCGTTGTCGGTCTTGAGGGAGAAGAAGCAGCCGCCGCGCTGGATCAGCGCGATGTGGCCCGCCGGGAAGCCGGCGAAGTCGTCGGCCTCGCAACCGCTGCCGAGCCCGGTGGCGCCGGAGTCGACCGGCGTCGCGGCGGCGGTGACGTCGCCCGACCCGGAGTACTGCAGGGTCGCGAAGTCGGTGCCGGGCGCGAACGTCTTCTGCTCCGGCGCGGTCTCGGCGAACACCGCCTCGGAGTTCTCCTGCCAGAAGTCGAAGGCGAAGGTCTGGACCGTGGGCGTGTAGCCGGCCCGCTTGAGCTGGTCGGCGATGTACTTGACGGTGATCTTGTTGCCGGGCAGCCCCGCGGCCCGGTTGCCGCCGTTGGCGTCCGCGATCTTCTGCAGGTTCAGCTGGTGGTGCCGGACGTTCTTCAGCGTGACCAGCCTGGCCAGCTTGGACTGGGAGGGTGCGGCCGCCTGGGCCGGTATCGCGGCCACGGTGGCGGCTGCGAGCGACAGCCCGGTCAGGGTTGCGAGCGCGGCTCTGCGCATGACTAGGTCTCCGTTTGTGGGGGGACGAAGCAACCCGAAGCCTGACATGAGTCAATTCCCACAACAAGACACGACTTAGCATCAAAACGGCCAATATTGGCCTCCTTTTCACCTCGACTCACAAGATCGACAATTGTCGGCCGGTCACCGTCCGTCCCGGCGCCCCGCACCGCTCGTGTCGATCACCGGCGGGACCGCGGGAACGCGTTCTCCAAGGCCGGCCCGGAATGGCGAGCGATAAAACCGCATTGACCTGCGCGGACACCGCCGGGCGAGCGGCGGGCCCACGGCGCCCGCCGGAGCCGCCCGGCGGCCCGCCCCGTACTTCCCCGGATACGCGTTCCAGCAGGTGAGGCGGCTGGCACCGGACAAATCGGCGTGAGTATGCTTCGTCACCCTTGAAGGTGGCCGCCGACGATCAGGAGTGGGCCGTTGTCGAGTCCCGAACAGGTGCGCAGATCCCACGGGCGTCCGCACACGCGTCCGATCGGCCGGCGGATCGTCCTGCTCCTGGCGATCCCGCTCGTGTCGCTCGTGGCCCTGTGGACCTTCTCGGCCGTTCCCGCGCTGGACGAGGCGATCCAGCGCAACCAGTACTCGGGGAACCGCGAGCGGGCCGGCGACCCGGCCACCCGCGCCATGCAGGCGGTGCAGGAGGAGCGCGCCGCCGCGGTCGCCGCGCTGACGACCCCGTCGTCCGCGGCCACGCAGAAGTTCCGGGAGGCGACCGGCAGGACCGAGAGCGCGGTGGCCGCCTTCCGCAAGACGGCGCTCGCGCCCGAGTCCGTCGAGCACCTCACCGACGCCGAGGTCCAGCGCACCCGCAACGTCGGCAACCAGCTCGACCAGCTCGCCAGCATCCGGTCGCAGATCACCGCGCACAACGTCTCGGCGCTGGACGCCATCAACGCCTACAGCACGGCCTTCGACAACACGGTCCGGCTGCTCACCACGCTCGTGACCCTCGACGACGTCAGCGTGTTCCAGCAGACCAACGGCCTGCTCTACATGTACTGGGCGCGCGACTTCATGCTGCGCGAGGACACGCTGCTGACCGCGCTCGGCGGCGGCCGGCTGAAGGCCGGCACCCGCGCCGCGTTCGCGCAGTGGGCCGGCACCCGCGCCGAGCTGGTTGACCTCGGCCTGATCGGGCTCAGCGGCGACATGGCCGACACCATGAGCGGGCTGGTGAACTCGCCCGCCTACGCCGACTACGTCGCGCTGGAGACCTCCGTCGTCGAGCAGGGCAGGACCCCCGATCCGCGGCAGTGGCGGGCCGTGACCGGCGCCGCCGGGCAGGTGTGGCTCGGCACCACCGCCAAGGCCGGCGAGCAGCTCCAGCACGACGAGGTCGCGCCCGCCGGCAAGGCGATCATGCTGCGGGTGTACCTGGCGGGCGGCGTCGGGCTGCTCGCCGTCATCGCCTCCATCGTGCTGTCGCTGCTGTTCGCCCGCCGGCACGCCGACGAGCTGCGCAGGCTGCAGCGCTCGGCGCAGGAGCTGGCGAACGAGCGGCTGCCCCGGGTCGTGGCGCGGCTGCGGCGCGGCGAGCGGGTCGACCTGGAGACCGAGACCCCCCGGCCCGCGGCCGGCCGGACCCGCGAGGTCGCGCTGGTCAGCGAGGCGTTCGAGACCGTCCAGCGGCAGGCGATCAGCACCGCGATCGGCGAGGCGGAGCTGCGCGCCAGCATCAACCGGGTGTTCGTGAACCTGTCGTGGCGCAGCCAGTCGCTGCTGCACCGGCAGCTGCGGCTGCTGGACCAGATGGAGCGGCGCGCCTCCAGCGCCGAGGAGCTGGACGACCTGTTCCGCCTCGACCACCTGACGACCCGCATGCGGCGGCACGCGGAGGGCCTGGTCATCCTGTCCGGCTCGCCGACCGTCCGCGCGTGGGACCACCCGGTCGCCGCCGAGGACGTGGTGCGGGCCGCGATCGCCGAGGTCGAGGACTACACCCGCATCGAGGTGACCGGCGCGTCCGCGGTCGCGGTGACCGGCGACGTGGTCGCCGACGTCATCCACCTGCTCGCCGAGCTGATCGAGAACGCCACCGCCTACTCCCCGCCGACGACGGAGGTCACCGTCAAGGTCGAGACCGTCGCCAACGGGCTCGCGGTGGAGGTCGTCGACCGCGGCATCGGGCTCGCCCCCGAGGAGCTGGACGCGCTCAACCGGCGCCTCGCGAACGCGGTCGAGTTCGACCTCGTCGACACCGAGCGGCTCGGGCTGTTCGTCGTCGCGCGGCTCGCGGCCCGGCACGACATCAAGGTCTCCCTGCAGCCCTCGGCCTACGGCGGCACCACCGCGATCGTGCTGGTCCCGCACGCCCTGGTCGTCATGGACGAGCAGTGGCAGGCGATCGGCGGCGCCGCGGCGGCGCAGCCCGCCGCGTCCGGGGCGGGGGCGCCGCGGCTCGGCCGCCCGATCCGCCCCGCGCTGCCCGGCCCGGCGGCGAGCGCGCCGCGCGGCGGCCCGCCGGACGCGCCGCCGGTGGCGTTCAACCCGCCGGAGTCCTACGACGCCCGGGTCGCCTACGACGCCGAGGTGACCTACGACGCGCAGGTCTCCTACGACCCGCCGGGCGTCGCGGAACCGAAGGTCTCCTTCGATCCGCCGGTCTCCTTCGCCCCTGCGGGGCGCGCCAATGGCCGGACCCGGCCGCCGGCCGGGGATACGGAACCCGCCGGGGTGGAGGACAGCGAGGTCACCGGCCGGCTTCCGCGCCGGGTGCGGCAGCGCAACCTCGCCCCTCAACTGCGCAAACGCCCCTCGGCCTCGGCCCCGGAACCGGCCGGTCCGCCGGACGACGACTTCGAGGAGCCGAGTCCGGAGCTGAGCCGCGATCTGATGGCCTCGCTACAGTCTGGTTGGCTGCGCGGCAGGGTCGCCGACGACGAGCCGGGCGATCTCGATCCACGCGATGAATGGGGGGAATCATGACGCGGCAGGGCCACGCCACCGGCGAGCTCGACTGGCTGCTCGACGATCTGGTGCAACGGGTCGGCGAGGTCCGCCAGGCCGTCCTGCTGTCCCGCGACGGGCTGGTCATGGGCGCCTCGGGGGACGTCACCCGCAAGGACGCCGAGTTCCTCGCGGCGCTGTCGTCGGGCTTCCACAGCCTCGCCAACGGCGCCCGGGAGCACTTCCAGGCCAAGCAGGTGCGGCAGACCGTGGTGGAGCTGGACGACAAGCTGTTCTTCGTCATGCCGGCCGGCAACGGGAGCTGCCTGGCGGTGCTCAGCGACGCCGGCGGCAACGCGGGGCTCGTCGCCTACGAGACCACCATGCTGATCAAGCGGGTGCGGCGGGCGCTGTCGGCGTCGCCGCGCGCCGCCGAGCCGCAGGACACGTCGCTGCAGCCGGGTGCGTCGGGCTGAGCGACCGTGGAGACTCCGAGAGAGCGCTGGATCGGGCGGGACGCCGGCCCGGTCGTGCGGCCGTACGCGATGACCCGGGGGCGCACCCGCCCCCGCGGGCTCGTCGTCGACCTGGTGACGATCCTGGTCGCGACCGGCCGCATCCCGGGCGACCGGGTGTGGCTGTCCCGCGAGCAGCGGCGGCTGCTGGAGCTGTGCCGGCAGCCGTCGACCCCGGCCGACCTGGCCTCGGAGACCGACCTGCCGTTCCGGGTGGTGCAGATCCTCCTGGAGGACCTGCACCAGTACGGCCTGATCGAAGAGGTCCGGCAGACGGCGGAACCGTCCGACCGCCCCGACCCCCGCATCCTGATGAGAGTGCTCGATGAACTTCGCCGCCTCTAACCCGTCCATGACGCCGTACGCGCCGGACGACGACGTCCCCCTGCACACGCTGAAGGTGCTGGTGGCCGGCGGCTTCGGCGTGGGCAAGACGACCCTGGTCGGCGCGGTCAGCGAGATCCGCCCGCTGCGCACCGAGGAGACCCTCACCGACGCCTCGGTCGGGGTGGACGACCTCGGCGGCGTCGAGGGCAAGTCCACCACGACCGTCGCGATGGACTTCGGCCGGCTGACGTTCTCCGGCGGCGTCCGGCTCTACCTGTTCGGGACGCCCGGACAGGAGCGGTTCTGGTTCATGTGGGACCAGATCGCCTACGGCGCGGTCGGCGCGATCGTGCTGGTCGACACGCGGCGGCTCAGCACGAGCTTCGCGTCCATCGACTTCTTCGAGCAGCGCGAGATCCCGTTCGTCGTGGCCGCGAACCAGTTCGACGGCGCCCGCCGCTACAGCGTCGAGGAGATCCGCGACGCCCTCGACGTCGACGACGACGTGCCCGTTCTGATGTGCGACGTGCGGAGCCGCGAGGTGGCGCGGGGCGTGCTGGTCGCGCTGGTCGAGCACGCCCTCCACGCGGCGCGGACCTGACCGGGCGGCCTAGCCCGCCGCCATCCGGGCGACGATGAGGGACGCGAGGGCGGCGTAGGCGGCGGAGTCGTCCATGCCGGTCTGCGCCTTGATCTCGCCGCGGTGGATGGACTCCATCACCTGGCCCGCGACGGCGCCGACGAACGCCGCGTCCGCGTCCCCGGACGCCTCCCGGACGAGCCCCTGCACGCGCCGCACGGCGAAACCCGTGTTCTGCTTGTAGATCTCGCGGGCCGGGGCGAACGCGTCCAGGTCGGCGAAGAAGGCGGGCGACGCCGGCGCCAGCTCCTCGGAGATCGCGCGCAGGTAGAGCCCGACCCGCTCGCGCGGATCCGCGCCCGCGTCGAGCGCGGCCTCCACCCGCCCGGTCGCGCGGCGGAAGAACGCGCGCACCACCGCCGTGATGATCTGCTCGCGGCTCGCGGCGACCGAGTACAGCGTGCTCTTGGAGCAGCGCAGCAGGGCGGCGAGGTCGGCGACGCTCAGCTCGGCGAACCCGCGGTCGAGGAAGACGTCCATGAGCCGCCCGATCAGCGCCTCCCGCCGCCGCGCCGCCCGCGTGACGCGCTCGTCCGCCCGGTCCATGCCGCGACAGTACCGCAAGCGGTTCGCCAGTACTCGTTTTGGTACCGTGAGGTGCCGAAAGGAGCCCGCCCATGCCCGCCACCCGCCATCTGCCGACCCCGGAGTCGGAGGACCTGCTCGCGCTCACCCGCGACATCGCGAACAAGGAGCTGGCGCCCCGCGTCGCCGGCGACGAGCGCGCCGGCACGTTCCCGCGCGAGGTGTTCACGACGCTCGGCCGGGCCGGCCTGCTGACCCTTCCCTACCCGGAGGAGTTCGGCGGCGGCGGCCAGCCGTACGAGATCTACCTCCAGGTCCTGGAGGAGATCGGCGCCGTGTGGGCGAGCGTCGGCGTGGGCGTCAGCGTGCACGCCCTCTCCTGCTTCCCGCTGTTCTCCTACGGCACCGACGAGCAGCGCGCGGCGTGGCTGCCCGGCATGCTGTCCGGCGAGCAGCTGGGCGCGTACTGCCTGTCGGAGGCGCACGCCGGCTCCGACCCCGCCGCGATGCGCGCCAAGGCCGTCCGGGACGGCGACTCCTACGTCCTCAACGGCGCCAAGGCGTGGACGACGCACGGCGGCAGGGCCGACTTCTACACCGTCATGGCGCGCACCTCCGACGACGGCGCCCGCGGCATCTCCTGCTTCCACGTCCCCGCCGGCACGCCGGGCCTGGAGTTCGACGCGCCCGAGGACAAGATGGGCCTGATGGGCTCGACCACGGCGACGGTCCGCCTGGAGGACGCCCGCGTCCCCGCCGGGAACCTGATCGGCGCCGAGGGCCAGGGCCTGTCCATCGCCCTCGCCGGCCTGGACTCGGGCCGCCTCGGCATCGCCGCCGTCGCCACCGGCCTCGCCCAGGGCGCCCTCGACCACGCCGTCGCCTACGCCAAGCAGCGCGAGGCGTTCGGCAAGGCGATCATCGACCACCAGGGCCTCGGGTTCGTCCTCGCCGACATGGCCGCCGCGGTCGAGTCGGCCCGCGCCACCTACCTGTCGGCCGCCCGGCTGAAGGACGCGGGCCGCCCCTACGGCCGCGAGGCGTCCATCGCCAAGCTGGTCGCCACCGACAACGCCATGAAGGTCACCACCGACGCCGTCCAGGTCCTCGGCGGCGCCGGCTACACCCGCGACTTCCCGGTGGAGCGCTTCATGCGCGAGGCGAAGGTCATGCAGATCTTCGAGGGCACCAACCAGATCCAGCGCCTCGTCATCTCCCGCCACCTCGCCCGGTAAGGCCCGCGTTTTCGCCTGGAGTTTGTGCAGCGCGCCACGGAACGCCGGCCCGGGGGACCTTACCTTCGGAGCATGTGGCAGTTCGTCCTGTGGGGGGTCGCCGGGGCCGTGGCACATCGCACGTACGCCTTCCTCGACGTGAACCGGGGCAGGAAGAAGTGGCCGCTCCGGTCGCCGGAGGGACCGGACGGCAGGTACTACCTGATCGCCTGCGTCCTGCACTGCCTTCTCGCCGCGCTGGTGACGGCCGCGGCCGCCGCGAACGACCAGATCACGACGTCGTGGCAGGCGCTCGCGCTGGGCGTCGGCACACCGTCCGTGCTCGCGAAGCTCAGCCGGTACGCGCTCCAGGACGCCCCGCCCGCCGCGGACGGCGAGGGATCGGCCGGGCCCGCCCGCGAAGGCGCCGAGACCGATGCGGCCTGATGGGGAAGATGGGGGATCACATGCCGAATCATGACCGCGCCCGGCACCGGCTCCTGCGAGCGTTCTCGGACGCCCCGGCCCCGCCCCCCGCGGAGAGGCCCGCCGGCGAGAGCGGGGCCCGGCGGCTGCTCGCGGCGTTCTCCGCCGGCTCGCCCGCTCCGGCCCGGCACGGGGCCGGACACCGGCCGTCCGCCGGGCCCGATCCGGGGCTGGTCCTCGCGCTGGGGCTGGTCGTCTTCGGCGTGATCGGCGCCGCGTGCACCGCCTGGGCGGCGGCGGCCAACGGGACGTCCGCCGCGGCGCTGCTCGCCGCGTTCACCTTCGCGGTCCTGGCCCTGTTCGCCGCACCCGTGGTCGACTACGCGCGCTCCCGGACCGCGCCGGCCCCGTCCCCGGCTCCGCCGGTGCCGCCGGCCGCGGCGACCGAGGAGCCCAGGGAGAGCTTCTGGCACGCGCTCGACTCCCGCGAGCACGGCGCCGTCCGCGCCGTGGCGCAGGCGCGGACGTACGGGGCGGGCACGCCCGTCCTGCGGCAGGGCTACCCGGCCGACTACGTGGCGATCATCCTGTCGGGGTGGACGAAGGTCCGCGTCGACCGGGCGGGCGAGGAGCGGATCGTCGCCGTCCGCGGCCCCGGCGACCTCGTCGGCGAGCGGGCGCTCTTCGACGGCGACGCCTGGTCCGCCACCGTCGTCGCGCTCGGCGCCGTGCGGGCCCTGGTCGTCGCGGCGGAGGACTTCCGGCGCGTCGTGCGGCGGAACCCGGGCGTCCAGTCGGCGCTGGAGAAGCAGGCGCACGACCGCACCGTCGAGGAGGCGGCCCGCACCTCGGGCACCGAGACCGCCGACACCGAGCGGCGGCTGGCCGCGCTGTTCACCGCGCTGTCGCGGGCCCGGCGCGGCGCGCTCCCGGTGACGGGGCGCGAGCTGGCGGGCTGGACGTCGTCGTCGCCGGCGGCGGTGGCGAGCGTGCTCAACGAGTGGGGCGGCGCGGGCCTCGTGCACGCGGAGGGCGGCACGATCGACGTCCTCGACCCCGGCCGGCTGGAGCGGCTCACCGTCGCCGGCGGACCGGAGCCCGATCCCGCGCCCGCGGCGCCCTTCTTCACCGGTGAGCCGTGCACGGTCCTGTTCACCGACGTGGTGGGCTTCGGCTCCCGGGACCGCAGCGAGGCGGACCGCGACGCCATCCGGCGGGCCCTGTACGGGGCGCTGGAGGAGTCGTTCGGCATCGCCGGGGTGTCCTGGGCCGCGTGCCACCACGAGGACCGCGGCGACGGGGTGCTGCTCGTCGTCCCGCCCGGGATCCCGGCGAGCGCGCCGGCCGGGCCGCTGGTCCGGGCGCTCGCCGAGCGCATCGCCCGGCACGACCGCGGAGCGGCGGCCGAACGCCGGTTCCAGGTGCGGGTCGCGGTCGACACGGGCCCGGTGCTCGCCGCTCCGGACGGGGTCACCGGGGCGGCGCTCGCCCGCGCCGCCCGGCTGCTGGGCGCGGACGTCCTGCGGCGGCGGCTGGCGTCCGGCTCCGCCGTCCTCGGGCTGATCGTCTCCTCGGCCGTGCACCGGGCGGTCGCCGGCACCGGCCGGGGGTTCGAGCGCGTCGAGGTGGACCGGATCGCAGGTGACCAGGCGGCGGCGGAGGAGGCGTCCGGCCACGCCTGGCTCCGCCTCTACCCGGCCTAGAGGCGGACGTACTCGTAGTCGAAGGGCCGGCCGTTGATGCCGTTGCGGGGC
The DNA here is from genome assembly GCF_039529475.1 of Actinomadura chokoriensis. Taxonomy (NCBI): domain Bacteria; kingdom Bacillati; phylum Actinomycetota; class Actinomycetes; order Streptosporangiales; family Thermomonosporaceae; genus Actinomadura; species Actinomadura chokoriensis. Next base: position 52,615 of record NZ_BAAAMW010000019.1, read on the forward strand.
GGGGCGATCCAGGCGGCGATCCTGCCGCGCTCGTGGACGGGCCGCATCAGCGACCGGACATGGGTCTTGTCGACCTCGGTCGGCAGCCAGGCGCCCTTGCGCCGCTCCCACTCGCCGGCGGAGAGGATCTCGCCCTGCGGGGTGGTCTCGATGCCGGCGAACGCGCCGACCTTCCGGTTGAAGGCGACGCTCGGCAGGTAGAGGCGCTGCGGCAGGCCCGCGTCGGCGAGGATGCGGTTCCACCGGTTGACGCCGCTCTGGCAGTCGGAGATGTACTCGCGGCGCAGGTCGGTGTTGAGGCCGGTGAGCGCGGCGACCTCGGTCTGCCCGATGGCGCCGTCGACGAGGGCGTCCACCATGACGGCGTCGTCGGTGAGCCGGTGGTCGTCCTTGCGGCGGCCCTCCATCCAGCGCCCCTTGAGCCCGGCGGTGTAGTAGTTGGCGACGTTGCTGGACGTCTCGGAGCCGAACAGGTCGAGCGACACCGAGTAGTGGAAGTTCAGGTACTTCTGGATGACGTCCAGCGAGATCGCGCCGTGCGCGGTGACGTCGTCGGTGTCGTGCTCCTTCATCAGCTGGACGGTCCGCTCCACGACGCGGTCGATGCCCGTGGTGCCGACCATCATGTGGTGGGCCTCTTCCTTGAGCATGAACTCGCAGGTGCGGGAGAGGGGGTCGAAGCCGGACTCCTTCAGCGTGCCGAGCTGGTACTTGCCGTCCCGGTCGGTGAAGTAGGTGAACATGAAGAACGACAGCCAGTCCGGCGTCTCCTCGTTGAACGCGCCGAGGATGCGGGGCGACTCCTCGCTGCCGGAGTTGCGGTGCAGGAGCTCCTCGGCCTCCTCGCGGCCCTCGCGTCCGAAGTAGGCGTGCAGGAGGTAGACCATCGCCCACAGGTGGCGGCCCTCCTCGACGTTCACCTGGAACAGGTTGCGCAGGTCGTAGAGGCTGGGCGCGGTCGCGCCGAGGTTGCGCTGCTGCTCGACGGACGCCGGCTCGGTGTCGCCCTGGATGACGATGAGGCGCTGCAGGTCGGCGCGGTACTCCCCCGGGACCTTCTGCCAGGCGGGCTCGCCCTTGTGCGCGCCGAACCCGATGCGCCGGTCGCCGTCGCGCTCGGCGAGGAAGATGCCCCACCGGTAGTCCTTCATCGGGACGTGCCCGAAGTGCGCCCAGCCCTCGCGGCCGACGTTGACGGCGGTCCGCAGGTAGACGTCCCGGGTGGGCAGGGACGGGCCCATCGACTCCCACCAGTTCAGGAAGTTCGGCTGCCACGACTCCAGCGCCCGCTGGAGCCGCCGGTCCTCGTGCAGGTCGACGTTGTTCGGGATCTTCTCGGTGTAGTCCGCGCCGGCGGGCATGGGTCAGACTCGCTTTCGGTCGAAGTCGGCGCGCCGGCCGGTGCCGTAGCGGCGCAGCGCGCCGTCCGGGCCGGACGCGTTCGGGCGGGTGAAGATCCAGTTCTGCCAGGCGGTGAGCCGTCCGAAGATCTTGGTCTCCAGGGTCTCCGGGCCGGGGAAGCGGTAGTTGGCCTCCAGCCCGGTCAGCGCGTCCGGGCTGAAGCTGCCGCGCTCCTCGATCGCGATGCGGACCTCCTCGTCCCAGTCGATGTCGTCGGGCGCGAAGGTGACCAGGCCGAGGCGCTCGGCGTCGCCCGCGTCGAGGGGCTTGCCGGCCGCGTCGCGGACGGCGGCGAGCGCGTCGGCGTCGCCGAGGAAGCGGGTCTCCAGGCGGGTGAGGCCGTTGCCCATCGGGAGCGGGCCGAGGTTCATCGCGTCGACGGTGACGGCGGCGGGGTCGGCGTCCGGGTCGACGTCCTCGAAGACGCCGTCGAGCTGGTAGGCGCGGTCGGCGGCGAGCGCGACCTCCAGCAGCGAGCCGGCGAAGCAGGAGCCCGGCTCGATCAGCGCGATGAGGCTGCGGCTGGTGACGTCGAGGCGCTTCAGCGTCCGCTTCAGGTAGTGGACGATCTCGTTGGCGAGCCAGTCGCCGGCGTTGTCGAGCAGCAGCCGGTCGTGGGCGAGGACGTGCTCGGCGGCCCCGGTCGTCCGGAAGACCCAGGTGCCGAGTTCCAGCTCGTTGGTGCGCAGGTCGAGGATGAGGTCGTCCAGCTCGCGGGTCATGGCGAGCGTCCAGAAGGACGCGTGGTGGAAGTCCTCCGGGGGCGCGTCGGGGCCGGCGATCGTGATCTCGGCGGCGCCGGCGTCGCGGTCCAGCTTCGCCGCCACGTGCCGGTAGGCGATGGACGTGCCGGTGCGCTCCTTGGCGAGCGGGGTGAGCACCACGCCCTCGGCGCCGTCCGGGCGGGACGAGCGGGCCGCCAGCTCCCGGGCGCGTTCCGCGACGGCCGCGTCCCAGGCCGTGCGGGGCACCGCCTCGTCCACCAGCCGCCACGCGACGGCCTTCTTGCCGCCGAGCCCCTCGGCCTTGGTGGAGAAGTAGTCGGCGCGGTCGCGGCGGACGTGCCGCTTGTCCGACACGCGGGTGAGGCCGCCGGTGCCCGGCAGGACGCCGAGCAGCGGCAGCTCCGGCAGCGACACCGCCGAGGACCGGTCGTCGACCAGCATGATGTGCTCGCAGGCGAGCGCCAGCTCGTAGCCGCCGCCGGACGCGGTGCCGTTGACCGCCGCCAGGTAGGTCTGGCCGGAGTTCGCGGTCGCGTCCTCGATGCCGTTGCGGGTCTCGTTGGTGAACTTGCAGAAGTTCACCTTCCAGCTGTGCGGGGACGCGGCCAGCATCCGGATGTTGGCGCCCGCGCAGAAGATCTTCTCCTTGCCGCTGGTGACCACCACCGTGCGGACCCCCGGGTGCTCGAACCGGAGCCGCTGGACGGCGTCGTACAGCTCGATGTCGACGCCGAGGTCGTAGGAGTTGAGCTTCAGCTCGTAGCCGGGGACCAGGCCGCCCTGCTCGTCCACCGCCATCGTGAGGGTGGCGACGGGTCCGTCGACGTCCAGCCTCCAGTGCCGGTACCGGGACGGGTCCACGCGGAACTCCACGTGCGGGGTGGTCATGAGGTGTCCTTCCGCCGGTGTCGTCCCACCATGCTCCACAAAATCCTCTCAGTACGTCAAGAGTTTGTAGTACATCGGTCCATGGGCCGTCCCGGACCGGGACGGCCCGCGCCCGCTCAGGGCGTGTTCAGCAGGGTCGCGGCGAGCTCGCGGACGGCGAAGCGGCGCAGCTTGCCGGTGGGCGTCGTCGGGAGCTTGTCCACGATCAGCACCTCGCGGGGGCGCTTGAACGACGCGAGCCCCGCCCGGCAGAAGCCGATCAGCTCCGCCGGCCCGGCGGTCGCGCCCTCCTTGAGGACGACGGCGGCGACCGGCTTGTCCAGACCGTCGGCGTCGGGCAGCCCGACGACCGCGGCCATCGCCACCGCCGGATGCTCCAGCAGCCGCCCCTCGACCTCGGCCGGCGACACCCAGATCCCGCCCGCCTTGAGCATGTCGCCGGTCCGGCCGAGGCAGGTGTAGTAGCCGTCCTCGTCCCTCACGTAGGTGTCGCCGGTGCGCAGCCACTCCCCCTGGAACACCTTCCGGGTCGTGCGGGTGCGGCACCAGTAGCCCGTCGCGATCGACTCGCCCTTCACCAGCAGGGAGCCCGGCGTGCCCGGCGGGACGTCGGCGCCGTCCGCGTCGACGATCCGCAGCTCGTAGCCGGGGACGGCGGTGCCGGTCGTCCCCGGGCGGACCTCGCCCGGGCGGTTGGACAGGAAGATGTGCAGGCACTCCGTCGAGCCGATCCCGTCGATGATCTCCACGCCGTACCGGGCGGTGAAGCGGCGGCACAGCTCGGCGGGCAGCGGCTCGCCCGCCGACACCGCCAGCCGGACGGACGCGAACGCCTCCGCCGGCACGTCCGCGTTCAGGAGCGCGGCGAAGAACGTGGGCACGGCGAAGAACAGCGTCGGACGGTACTCGACCAGCCGCGCGGCCACCGAGGCGGGCGTCGGCCGGTCCGGGTCCAGGATCGCGGTCGCGCCGGCGGACAGCGGGAAGAACAGCGAGTTGCCGATCCCGTAGGCGAAGAACAGCTTGGCGACCGAGTAGCAGCGGTCCTCCGGGGTGATGCCGAGGACCTGGCGGCCGTAGGTCTCCACGACGTGCCGGATGTTGGCGTGCCGGTGCATCGCTCCTTTGGGCTTGCCGGTCGTCCCGGACGTGTAGAGCCACAGCGCGCTGGAGTCGTCCGAGGTCAGGTAGGGCTCGGTCAGCCTCCCGCCCCGCTCGCGCCCGGCCTGGACGAGGTCGTCGAACGGGCTCACCCGCACACCGGGCGGCGCCTGGAGCGCGCTCCCCTCGGCCGCGCCCCCTTCCACCGGTTCCACCGCGACGTCGCGGATGCCCGGCGCGTGCGCCAGCGCCGCCTCGGCGGCCACCGCGAAATGGCCGCTGACCAGCAGCACCCTGGCCCGCGCGTCGTTGAGCAGCGCGGCCAGCTCCGCTCCGGTCAGCATCGTCGACACCGGGACCGGGACGGCGCCGAGCCGCATGGCGCCGAGGATCGCCGCGGCCATCAGCGGGCCGTCGGCCATGAACAGGACCACGCGCTCCTCGGCCCGCGTCCCCCAGGACTCCAGCCCGGCGGCGATGTGCCCGGCGAGCTCGGCCAGTTCGCCGTAGCCAAGGTCCCCACCGGGCCCGCTGAGCGCCGTCCGGCCGGCGGTGTCGGGCCGGGAGGCCGTGCGGAGAAGGTATTCGGAGGCGTTGAACGCGTCGGGCGCGGCCGGTGCGGTCGCTGTGTCAGCAGTCGCCGTTTCAGCGGTCATGGGGGTCTCCAGTCGCCGGGAACCGTGGCACCAATGCTCTACATAGACGAAACGCTAGTCAATAGACTTGTCGAATGATGGCCGGTCGGGAGGAACGCTCGCGGGGTACCGCGCGGTACGCACGCGGTACCGCGCACTACTCGCGCGATACTGGACAGCGTTCCATGGACGGCCGCGCCCCAGAAGGGCTCAGGAGGAGAAGCACATGGCCCGATCCGGCGAGGACGCGGCGCACCCCCGGCCGGAGTTCCGGCGCCGGCGCGAGCTGGGCGCGGCGAGCGCCCGGTCGCTGCTGCTGACCGTGCTCGGCGAGTTCGTCCTGCCCGGCGGCGAGCCGGTCTGGACGGCGACGTTCCTGCGGGCGCTCGGGCTGCTCGGCGTGGAGGAGAAGGCCGTCCGGCAGGCGCTCGCGCGCAGCGCGGCCGAGGGCTGGCTCGCCGGGGAGCGGCACGGCCGCCGCACCGCCTGGCGGCTCACCCCGGCCGGCGAGCGGCTGCTCACCGACGGCACCGACCGCATCTACGGCTTCGGCGGCCCGGTCGGCGACTGGGACGGGCGGTGGCTGCTGGTCCTCGCGACCGTCCCGGAGACCAGCCGCAGGCTCCGCCACCTGCTGCGGACGCGGCTCGCCTGGAGCGGGCTCGGCAACCTGTCCCCCGGCGTGTGGGCGACCCCGCACCCCGGACGCGAGCGGGAGGTGCGGCGCGTCCTGGCCGAGATCGGCGTCGCCGACACCTCGACCCTGTTCACCGGGCGGCTCGGCGACCTCGCCGAGGCGCGCCGGGTGGCCCGGCAGGCGTGGGACCTCGACGAGATCGAGCTGTCCTACGAGGACTTCCTGGAGGCCGTCCATGCGCTGCGCCCCTGCGACGATCAGGGCACGTTCGCCGCGCACACCCGGCTCGTCCAGGCATGGCGCCGGTTCCCGTTCCTCGACCCGGCCCTGCCGGCGGAGCTGCTCCCGGACGACTGGAGCGGCTCCCAGGCGTTCACGCTGTTCCACGAGCGCCACGACACCTGGCGCCCCGTCGCCGACCGCCAGTGGAAGGCGATGAGCGGCGACTAGGCGGGCGGGGTCAGCCTCAGCAGGTTGACGGTGCCCTCGGCGACCACGCGGTCCTTCTCGTCGGTGATCGTCGACTGCCAGGTCACGTGGTCGTCCACCCGGTCGACCGGGCGGGCGCGGGCCACCAGCCGGCCGCCGCGCACGGCGCGGATGAACCGGGTGTGGTTGCTGATCCCGACGACCTGCTCACCGAGCCCCACGGTGAGGGCCGCGCCCATGCTGCACACGGTCTCGGTGATGGCGCAGTACACGCCGCCGTGGACGATCCCGTACGCCTGCATGAGCTTGTCGGTGACCTCCAGTTCGGCCACGACCTCCTGGTCGGACGCCTCGGTCACCACCAGCCCGAGCGTCTCGTCCAGGGGGCCCGCGTAACCGGAGAACTCAACCGTCATCCCCGGAAGCTATACATCCGCCGAATCCTCCGTCAACGGTGCGTCACACGTGCGGGAGGGTCCGGTGGCGGAGCCCGCGTGTAGAGAGCGCGCTGCCGGGAAGTCGGAGAAGGGTCGGTGCCGCGTGTAGGGAGGTCCTGGGATGGGCAGCTTGGTCGGACGGAACCTGCTCGCCGGAGCCGAAGCGGATGTCGCCGCCAGCTCCGGCTACACCGATCACCCGCCCCGGATGGGGTTCTTCACCGACACATCGGTGTGCATCGGATGCAAGGCGTGCGAGGTGGCGTGCAAGGAGTGGAACGCCATCCCGGAGGACGGCCTGGAGTTCACCGGCATGTCCTACGACAACACGCAGGGCCTCGGCGCCGACACCTGGCGGCACGTCGCGTTCATCGAGCAGAACAAGCCCATGGGGAACGCCGAGCCCGGCGTCGACCACGGCGACTCCCCCGGCGCGGCCTCGGGCGGGAGCGGCACCGACTTCCGCTGGCTGATGGCGTCGGACGTCTGCAAGCACTGCACGCACGCCGCGTGCCTGGACGTCTGCCCGACCGGTTCGCTGTTCCGCACCGAGTTCGGCACGGTCGTCGTCCAGGAGGACATCTGCAACGGCTGCGGCTACTGCGTCCCGGCCTGCCCGTACGGGGTCATCGACCAGCGCAAGGAGGACGGCCGGGTCTGGAAGTGCACGCTGTGCTACGACCGGCTCGGGGCGGGCCAAGAACCGGCGTGCGCCAAGGCGTGCCCGACCGACTCCATCCAGTTCGGGCCGCTGGACGAGCTGCGCGAGCGCGCGGCGATGCGGGTCGAGCAGCTCCACGGGATCGGCGTCGAGGACGCCCGCCTCTACGGCCACGACCCGGACGACGGCGTCGGCGGCGACGGCGCGTTCTTCCTGCTCCTGGACGAACCGGAGGTCTACGGGCTGCCGCCGGACCCGGTCGTCACCACGCGCGACCTGCCGTCCATGTGGCGGCACGCCGGGCTCGCCGCCGCCGCGCTGGTCGGCGGGCTCGCCGCCGTCTTCGCCGCCCACGGCGGCGTCGGCGGCCGGGGAGGAGCGCGATGAGCGAGTCGGAGGTGCGCAGGGAGGGCATCACCGGGGCGCGGCCCGACCGCGAGGCGCTGGTCGGCAGGGGCCTGCGGCCGCGGAACGGCGGGCGGCGCGGCCGGCGGCGCGGGGGCCGCGGCGAGAAGGCGATGGTGCCGGACGCCGAGTTCACCTCCTACTACGGCCTGCCCATCCTGAACCCGCCGGTCTGGAAGGCGGCCGACGTCGCCGCCTACCTCTTCCTCGGCGGCCTGGCCGGCGCCGGCTCGATGCTGGCCGCGGGCGCGCAGCTCACCGGGCGGCACACCGCGGCGCGGGCGCTGAAGATCTCCTCGCTGGCCGCGATCGCCGGGTCCACGGCCGCGCTGATCCACGACCTCGGCCGGCCGGCGCGGTTCGCCAACATGCTGCGGGTGATGAAGCCGACCTCGCCGATGAGCATGGGCTCCTGGATCCTCGCCGCCTACGGGCCGGCCGCGGGCGGCGCCGCCGTCCTCGACGTGGCGGGGCGCTTCCCGCATCTCGGCAGGGCCGCCACCGCCGCGGCCGCCGCGCTCGGCCCGGCCGTCACGGTCTACACGGCCGTGCTGATCGCCGACACCGCGGTGCCCGCCTGGCACGAGGGGAAGCGCGAGCTGCCGTTCGTCTTCGCCGGCTCGGCCACGACCGCCGCGGCCGGGATGGCGCTGGTCGCCGCGCCCGTCCGCGAGACCGGGCCGATGCGGACCGCCGCCGTGTCCGGCGCCGCCGTGGAGCTGGCGGCGGCCAAGCTGCTGGAGCGGCGGGCCGGGCTGGCCGCCGAGCCGTACAGGAAGGGCAGGGCCGGACGGTTCATGCGCGCGGGCGAGGTCCTGTCGGGCGCGGGGACCGCCGGCGGCGTGCTGCTCGCGGGGCGGAGCCGCGCGGGCGCGGCGCTCAGCGGGGCGGCGCTCCTGGCCGGGTCCGCCTGCACGCGTTTCGGCATCTTCTACGCCGGGATCCAGTCGGCCGAGGACCCCAAGTACACCGTCGTCCCGCAGCGGGAACGCGTGGACGAGCGCGGCACGAAGGCCACCAGCTAGCGCCTGTCGGTTTTCTGCAAGTCCATTGAAATCTTGCGCAAGCTCTTGACGGGACTGCAAGAAGAGAGCATTCTCACGGTGCTCGCGGACGGCCGTCCCCCACCCCTCCAGGCGCCCGCCAGGCGCCTCGCTGTCAGGAGTTCGCCGCAATGCAACGCGCAAGAATCCCCCGCAGCCGGTCCCTGCTCGCCGCCGGTGCGCTCGTCCTCGGCGGGCTCGCGCCCGCCGCCGCCCTGCTCCCCGGCTCCCCCGCCCGCGCCGCCGTCCCGCTGAACGGCGGCGACGTCACCGCCAACCTCTGGGAGTGGAACTGGCCGTCGGTCGCGGCGGCCTGCACCGACCACCTCGGCCCGGCCGGCTACGGGGCCGTCCAGGTCGCCCCGCCCGCCGAATCGGTCAGCCTCGCGAGCAGCAGCGACGGCGCGCATCCGTGGTGGGAGGTGTACCAGCCCGTCTCCTACGGCCTCACCAGCCGGCTCGGGACCCGCGCCCAGTTCACCGCCATGGTCACGGCCTGCCACAACGCGGGCGTCCGCGTCTATGTGGACGCGGTCGTCAACCACATGGCGGGGCACAACAACACGGTCGGCACCACCTACGGCGGGTCGACCTTCGACCCCGCCGGGTTCTCCTACCCGGCCGTCCCGTACGGCTACGGCGACTTCCACCATCCGGGCGACGGGTACTGCGACGACGAGGACGGCGGCATCGACGACTGGAACGACACGTCCGAGGTGCAGAACTGCGAACTGGTGTCGCTGTCGGACCTCAAGACCCAGTCGGACTACGTCCGCGGAAAGATCACCGGATACCTGAACGACCTCATCGGGCTCGGCGTGGACGGCTTCCGCATCGACGCCGCCAAGCACATCGCGCAGAGCGACTTCGCCGCCATCAAGGGCGCGCTCCGCACCACCACCGCCGAGGGCAGGGCGCCCTACATCGCGCAGGAGGTCGTCCCGGGAGCGAGCACCGCCGACCTGAAGCCGTCCGCGTTCACCGGGAACGGTGACGTGCTCGGCTTCTCCTACGCGCAGGGGCTGAAGACCCAGTTCCAGAACGGCACGCTGTCGAACCTGTCGGGCATCCCGTCGTGGTCGCTGGACGCCGCCGGCGCGCAGACGTTCACCATGGTCACCAACCACGACACCGAGCGGAACGGGTCGACGCTCAGCTACAAGGACGGCTCGGACTACGTGCTGGCCACCTACTTCCTGCTGGCCTACCCCTACGGGAAGCCGTCGGTGTTCGACGGGTTCGCCTGGTCGTCCGCCGGGCAGTCGCCGCCGGCCGACTCGGGCGGCTTCGTCACCGGCACCGACTGCTCGGGAGGCTGGCAGTGCCTCACGCAGTCGACCGGGATGAAGGGCATGGTCGGTTGGCACAACGCGACCGCGTCCGCCACGATGGTGTCCGACTTCACCGCGACCGCGGGCGACGTCATCGGGTTCAGCCGGGGCTCGAAGGGCTGGATCGGGCTCAACGACTCGGCCGGCGCGTCCACGGCCGCCTACCGGACCGGCCTCGCGGACGGCGTCTACTGCGACGTCATCACCGGCGGCCTCGGAGAGGACGGGTGCGCGGGCACGTCCGTCGCGGTGTCCGGCGGCACCGCGACCGTGACCATCCCCGCGCACGGCGCGGTCGCGATCCACGTGGACGCCAGAACGGGCGCGACACCGACCGCGACGCCCACCTCGACGCCGACCTCCGCACCCACGACCGTCTCCGACGCGTTCAACGTCCACGCCACGACCACCTGGGGGACGAGCGTCTACATCGTCGGCGACATCCCGGCGCTCGGCTCCTGGGACACGTCCAAGGCCGTCAAGCTCTCCCCCGACCGCTACCCGACCTGGAGCGGAACCGTGACGCTGCCCGCCGACACCAGGATCGAGTACAAGTACATCAAGAAGACCGACGCGGGCGCCGTAACGTGGGAGAACGGCGCGAACCGGAGCTACACCACCGGGACGTCGGCGCACACCGCGAACGACACCTGGCGATGACCTCTCCCGGATGAACCAGGGCCGGCCTCGTCGTGTGCGGAGGCCGGCCCTGCTCATCACCCACCGGCGCGCCGCCGATCAGCCACCGGTCACTCGCCGGCGGCCTCCCGGGACGGGCGCCAGAAGACCGCGAGCAGGAGCGCGGCCCCGATGCCGCCGGCCAGGGCCGTGACGGCGAGGCCCTCCCATCCGGCCAGGTCGTCGGCGAGCCCGAGCGCGCGGTCGACCGACACGGCGCCGCCGCCGAGGGCGCCGAGCCCGCACGCCACCATGATGATCATCAGGACGTACTCGTAGCCCTGGCCCGGCCGGAAGATGAAGAAGCCGTTGCGCAGGTGGGCGGTGACGAACGCGACCGCCATCGTGCCCACCGCGCCGGCGGCGGCGAGCGGGGTGAGCAGGCCGAGCAGCAGCAGGACGCCGGCGCCCAGTTCGGTGCCGGTGGCCATCAGCGCGTGCAGCCGGCCGGGCCGCAGCCCCATCGACTCGAACCAGCCCGCCGTCCCCGCGATCCGGCCCCCGCCCCAGGCGTGGTTCCACCCGTGCGCGAGCAGCGTCCCGCCCACGGACAGCCGCAGCACCAGCGACGCGATATCGGCGCCCACCGCCTCAACAGCCATTCACGGCCCCTTCCTCACCGACGTCCCGCCAACGTACAAGGCGCTCGCGGCTCCCCCTGCCGGTCTGGGCTTTCTATGTGCGGTTGCCAACCGCGACGACGCACTTCCGACGCAGCGTCCGTATCTCGGCCTCCCCGTTCCGGCCCACCATGACGGCACCCGTCAGCGACTCCGTACTCCTGGAGGGACCCCCATGACAATCAGCGAAGCCAGATCCAGGCGAGCCGGCAGACCCGGCGGCCGCCGACTGCGGCGCGGGCTCGCGGCCCTCGCGGGCGCCGCCGCCGTCGCGCTCGCGCTCGTCCACGCGCCCCCCGCGCGGGCGCTCCCGCCGCAGGACGTCCCGGCGGTCGGCGTGGACACCGGCCGGTTCAAGCTGCCGATCGGCTGCACGATCACGCTCGCCGGCCTGCCGGTGTTCTACCTGCCGACGGACGTCGACGTGCAGGGCGTGGCGCCCGTGCAGCTCGGCCCCGGGCAGGAGTTCTGGCTGACCCAGGGCTCGGGCAGCATCACGTTCCCGTCCTGGCTGACCTCGCTCGCCCCCATCCTCGGGATCACCGAGGCGGACGCCAGGGTCACCGACCTCACGATCGGCGCGAGCGACTCCACGCCGGCGGCGATCAACATCGCGGAGGGCGAGCCGTTCGAGATCAAGGACATCGCGATCGAGGCCGGAAAACCGCTCAAGGTGGGCCTGCCGCTCACCGGCACCTTCGACGTCGGCCCCTACAAGGCGCCGGACGGGGGCAAGGTCACGCTGGCCTTCGACCACGCGGTGGCCGAGATCGACCTGAAGTCGCAGGCCGGGTTCAGCCTACCGATCAAGGCCGACTGCAAGCCGTCGGCCGGCAACGCGCTGCTCACGATCGGCGTGGGCGGCGCGCCCGGCCAGGCCCCGGCCAAGCTCACCGGTGCCCCGCTGAACTTCCCCGAGCCCGCCTCGAACGAGCTGGTCGGCATCGTCAACGCCCCGTACACGTGCACGGTCGGCGGTGAGCCGCTCGACGTCGGCATCGCCGTCGGCGCGCACATCCCGCTCGTGGTCAGGAAGGGCGGCTCGTTCTCCTTCACCGAGGCGAGCGGCGCGCTGGTGATCCCCGCCGATACCGTGAACCGGCTCATCGACGAGGGGTACGGCTCGGCCTCCGGGACGGTCACCGCGCTGAACCTGGAGATCGACGGCGGCACCCCGGCGACGCAGAACGTCATCCCGTCCGGCGGCGTGCCCATCCCGCGGACGCCGCTCGTCCGCGACCGGCAGATCACCGTGCCGCTGCCGAGCGGCGGGACGCTGACCGCGGGCCCCTTCACCCCGGCGTCCGGCGCTCAGAGCGTCTCGGTCCGGCTCGGGTCGGCCGCCGCGAACCTCGCCTTCGGCGGCGGGTCCGGCACCGTCCCGGCGGCGTGCGGCGCGCCGTCCCCGAAGGTGTACCTGGTCGACAACCCGGTGACCTGACGGACCGGCCCGGCCGGACGGCGGCGCCGCCCCGCCGTCCGGCCGGCCCACCGCATAGATCGCCGGACGTGGGGCAGGTCACAGAGGTCAGGCTCCAGATCGCGTCACGCCCAGAGGTGTCCGGAGCGTCTACCTCTGGGGCGCTGCCGGCGCGGAGGTCGAGGAGGCGGCATGGATAGCGTGACCAGAAAGTACAACCTGACGATGCTCTACGCCGCGTACGAGGCGTTCCGCCGCGACGCGGCCCGGCTGGAGTCCGCGGCCGGGCCCGCCGAACCGGACGTCGCCGCCGCCTGGCCCCTGTTCACCCACTACTGGCGGCTCCAGGACAACGCCGAGAAGCGCGCCCTCTGGACGGTCATGTACGCCAAGGACGCCGACGAGCGCGAGCACGGCCGCGGGCGCGTCGCCGTCGTCCTCGACTCCCTCGCGGTGCGGACACTGCGGGTCGTCCCGCTGATCGACGGCGTCGACGCCGCCCTGGAGCACCGCGACCGGCCCACGTTCACCCGGTACGCGCACGAATTGCGCACGTCCCTGGACGTCCTCCTGGACTTCAAGGAGGCGAACGTCCTGCCGCTGATCCAGGAGACCCTGACGCCCTTCGAATGGGGGACGTTCGACGTCGAGTTCCGCCGCGAGCTGGGGCTGCGGGGGCTCGGGACGTTCCTGCCGTGGCTGCTCGACGACGCCTCGGAGTCCACCCGCGGCGCGGTGCTGCGGCTGCTGCCGCCGCCGATCCGGCTCTTCTACAAGGTCGCCTGGCGCCCGCGCCACCGTCGCCGCGGCCACCCGGCCATGCCCGCCTGCTGACCCACGCGTACTCCCGGCGCCGCGCGCCGCCTGTGATCAGCCGCCTGTGATCAGGGGCACATCGCCCGGGGTGTCACAAACGTCCGTCCTCGATCCGTCTTATGCGCAGAACGCACGACGGAGGGATGCTGACGATGGCGGGGACGACGCCCCAGGCGCGGGGCAGGGCGGCGGTGGACGCCCCTCTTCTGAGCGGGGCGCGGGCCCTGGACGAGCGGCTCGGCACCACCGGCTTCGCGCGCCGGGCGCTGCGCAAGGCCTTTCCGGACCACTGGAGCTTCCTGCTCGGCGAGATCGCGATGTACTCGTTCGTGGTCATCCTGCTGACCGGGGTGTACCTGACGCTGTTCTTCAAGCCGAGCATGCACGAGGTCGTCTACGACGGCTCCTACACGCGGCTGCAGGGCGTCGAGATGAGCGAGGCGTACGCCTCCACCTTGAAGATCAGTTTCGACGTGCGGGGCGGGCTGCTCGTCCGGCAGCTCCACCACTGGTCGACGCTCGTCTTCATGGCGGCGATCCTCGTGCACATGCTGCGGAACTTCTTCACGGGGGCGTTCCGCAAGCCGCGCGAGCTGAACTGGCTGATCGGCGTCGCCATGCTCGTCCTGGTCATGTTCAACGGGCTGTTCGGGTACTCGCTGCCGGACGACCTGCTGTCCGGCACCGGCCTGCGCATCCTGGAGGGGGTCACCGCGGGGATCCCGCTGGTCGGCTCGTACGCGGTGATGTTCCTGTTCGGCGGGGAGTTCCCGGGGACCGACGTCATCCCGCGGCTCTACGTCGTCCACGTGCTGCTGATCCCGGGCATCCTCGCGGCGCTCATCCCGCTGCACGCCATCGTGCTGACCTGGCGCCAGACGCACACCCAGTTCCCCGGCAAGGGCAGCACGAACACGACCGTCCGCGGCTACCCGTTCTTCCCGGTGTTCATCGGCAAGACGACGGCGTTCTTCCTGTGGGTCCTCGGCATCACCACGCTGCTGGCGGCGTTCGTCCAGATCAACCCGATCTGGCTGTACGGCCCGTACGACCCCGGCGCGATCAGCTCCGGCTCGCAGCCCGACTGGTACATGGGCTGGCTGGAGGGCGCCCTGCGGATCATGCCGGCCTGGGAGATCACCGCGTGGGGCCACACCGTCCCGCTGAACGTGCTCGTCCCGGCGCTGGTGGTGCCGGGGGTCCTGTTCACCGGCCTCGCCGCCTACCCGTTCCTGGAACGCTGGGTGACCGGCGACGACCGGATCCACCACCTGCTGGACCGGCCCCGCGACGTCCCCGCGCGCACCGGCATCGGCATCGCCGGCGTGGTCTTCTACGGGACGCTGTGGCTCGCGGGCGGCAACGACGTCCTCGCCGACAAGTTCCACATCCCGCTGTTCTGGACGACCTGGTTCTTCCGCTTCCTGATCGTCCTCGGGCCGGTGCTCGGCTACATCGTCGCCTACCGGATCTGCGTCGGCCTGCAGCACCGCGACCGCGGCCTGGTCGCGCACGGGCTGGAGACCGGCATCGTCCGGCGGTCCCCGGACGGCGGGTACAGCGAGGTCGAGCGGCACCTGCCGGGCGAGGCGACCGCGGCGATCACCGACCCGCGCCCGGCGCCCACCGTCGACCTGGACGTCCCGCCGCCCGCCGGGGGCGTCGTCAGCCCGCGCGGCCGGACGGCCGCCGGGCGGCTCCGCGCCGCGCTCAACCGCCGGTTCCGCGCCGACCTGGCCACCGTCCCGGAGCGCCCCCCGCTGGACTCCGGCGGCGACCGGCCCGCCCCCGGCGAGCAGCGGGCCCTCGGCGAGAAGGCGTCGCCCTGAGGCGCGGCGCGCGGCCGGTCAGCGCTTGAAGAGGTGCTCGATCACCGGGGCGGCGGCGGCCACGGGGTCGTCGCCCAGACCGTCCGGCAGCGCGCCGCTCAGCCACAGGTGGGCGAAGCCGTGCACGATCGACCAGGCGGCGAGCCGGCCCGTCCGGCCGCCGTCCGGGCCGTCCGGCGACGCCTGCCGGACGCCCGCGGCGAGGACGGCGCCCGCGCGGGCGCGGGCGGCGCTCACGCCGGGGTCGCCGGCCCGGTAGAGGCCGGGGCTGAACATGACCTCGAAGTGCGCCCGGTGCTCCACGGCGAAGCGGACGTAGGCGAGGCCGACCGCGTGCAGGTCGTCGCCGGCGGCTTCGAGGGCGTCGGCGAGCAGCGCGTACCCCTCCGCGGCGACGGCCGTCAGCAGGCCCGCCTTGTCGCCGAAGTGGTGGGCGGGCGCGGCGTGCGACACCCCGGCGCGGCGCGCCAGCTCGCGCAGGCTCCACCCGGCCGGGCCCGACTCGGCGATCGCGTCGACGGCCGCCCGCATGACGGCCCGCCGCAGGTCGCCGTGGTGGTAGCCGTCCCGGCCCGTCCCCGGAGTGCTCACGCCGGGAATCCTACGGCCCGGTCGCGTCAGTCGCTCTCCTTCGCGAACTCGCGGAGGCGGGGCAGGTCCACGATGATGATCTTGCGCCAGCCGGTGCGGATCAGGCCCGCGCGCCGCAGGCCGTTCAGGGCGCGCGCGACGGTCTCCCGGGACGCGTCCATCCAGCTGCCGAGCTCCTCCTGGGACAGCGGCGGGCCGATCTCGATCGAGCCGTCCGGCGCGGGCGGGGCGTGCTGGGCCGACAGCTCCGCGAGCTGGGTCAGCAGCCCGGCGAGGCGCTGCGGGCCGCGGCTGGTGACGTGCGCGGTGAGCCGGCGGCCCGATTCGTCCATGCGCTCGACGAAGGTCCCGGTGACGAGCATCCACACGTCCGGGTGCCCCTCCAGGAACCCGGTGAAGCGGGCGGCGGGCACGACCAGCGCGCGGATCGGCGACAGCGCGGTGACGGTCGCGGCGCGCGGCCGCCCGCCGAGCGCGGCGCTCTCGGCGATCAGGTCGCCGGGGCCGCGGACGGCCAGCACCACATCGTGGCCGTCGGCGGTGGACGAGGTGACCTTCGCCCAGCCCCGCTCGATGATGATCACATGGTCTGACTCGTCGCCCTGGTAGACCAGGGGCGCCTTCACCGGGAACTGCCGGGGGCGCGCGGCGTCGCGCAGCGCGGCCCGCTGCGCGGGGTCGAGCGCGGCCCAGAACCCCGGCCGCGGGGAGGACGCCGCGTACGCTGCCACCAGCCCGTCTCCTTCGCCCCGCCATGGTCCCGCCCATGGTTCCCGCCCACGGTTACTGCCCACGGTCATCCGAACTGTAAACCGGAGGGCGCCCCCTTGTGCACCGCGAGAACACGGAGGTCACGTCACGTCCCGGCGCGCCGCGCGAGGCCGGCCGGGTCCAGATCGGGCCGCCCGCCGGGGTGCCCGACGGTCGCGGCGGCCGCCGCGACCGCGGGGCGGGCCGCGCGTTCGGGCGGGTCTCCCCTGCTCAGGGCGGCGGCTGCGACTCGATCGCCAGTGCCTCGTGGTCGAAGCTCAGATGGCCGGCGATCTTGGTGGCGTCCTCCAGCGGCTCCTCGTAGGACCAGGCGGCGTCCTCGGCTCCTTCGAGCGACCAGTACGTCGCCTCGCCCTTGTAGGGGCAGACGGTGTGCTTGCGGCTCCGCGTCAGCAGCTCGCGGCGGACGTCCTCGGCCGGGATGTAGTAGCGGTTCGGCAGGCCGGTCTCCGACAGCACGATCGGGCGCTCGGTCTCCGCGACGATCTCGCCGTCCCGCAGCACCCGCACGTGCCGGCGGGCGCGGCGCGCGTCGACGCGGTGGAAGGGGTCGCGCAGATGGCCGTGGACCTCCTCGTCCTCGTCGTACCAGGCGTCCATCGGGGCCCAGTAGAACGCCATGAGGCCGCGCAGCCAGGCCGCCTCGGGCTTCGGCTCCGGGTACCCCCACACCGCGTTCTCCGCGCTGCGGCCGCCGGCCCGGACCGTCCAGTACGCCGCGTCGCCCTTGAACGGGCAGTACGTGGTGTGCTCGGTCCGCTCCAGCAGGTCGGTCCGCACGTCCTCCTCCGGGACGTACAGGACGGGCAGCAGCCCCGTCTCGTGCAGGAACTGCCCGCGCTCGGTGTCCAGGACGATCTCCCCGGCGAACCAGGCGTGCACCCGGCGCGGGAACCGGTGCATGAACAGCCGGTGCTTCGGCCCGTCGATCGTGAAGTTGACCTGGTCGCCGGGCGTGCCGGCGAGCGGCCCCGGCGGCATGGTCAGGGACATGGGCGACTCCTCACATTCGGGGCGGCACGCGCGTGCCGTCACACCCCGGACGGCATGGTCTCCAGTTCACCACGGCGGGCCGCCTCCAGGTGGAGCGGCTCGAGCGCCGTCGTGGTCCGGAACCAGCAGAGCGCGTCGTAGCGGTCGGCGAGCCGCGTCGGCACGTACTGGCGCCGGTCGCGGTCCGGGTCGTACACGACGCCGATCGCGCGGTGCCCGAGGGTCCGGGTGAGGAAGGACGGCTTGTCCGGCTCGGGCGGCACGATGAACATCCCGCGGTGCAGCTCCGACTCCGCCAGCACCTCCTCCAGCGACCCGGCGGCCGGCGGCGGGACCTGCATGACCTCCATCGGGCCGCCCCAGCGCGGCGCCGCGACGACCTCGCCGGGCCCGCCCGCGAACCCGACCGCCACGACCTGGTCGCGGCCCTGCCGCTCCCGCGCCAGCTGGCCGAGGTTGACCATGCCGGCGGCGGCCATGTCGGTCGCCCGCGCGTCGCCGACGTGGGTGTTGTGCGCCCAGACCACGGCCTTGCCCCCGCCGCGCTCGGCCCCGTGGAACCCCATGAGCCGGTCGAGGGTGTCGGCCATGTGGACGTCCCGCACGTTCCACGACTCCGGCCCGCCGCCGATCATGGCGCGGTAGTACCGCTCGGCGTTCGCCGCCACCTCGGCGTTCTGCCGGGCGTCGAACGCGTCCGCCGGGCCGCCGGAGCCGGCGTCCGGGACGGTCCGGCGCAGCCGGGTGAGCAGCGCGAGGACCTCGTCGGTGCAGCCGTCCGGGACCAGCGCGGCGTTCCACCCGTAGGCCTGCGGGTCCTCGCCGTGCGGCTCGAAGCAGCGGTAGGCCTCAAGGGCCGTCTCCAGGTACTCGGGACGGTGCTCCGCCAGGTGGTCGACGACCGCCCGGAGCGACTCCCACAGGCTGTAGACGTCCAGGCCGTAGAAGCCGGCGCGCTCGTCGGGCGGCAGACCCGCGTTGCGGCCGCGCAGCCACCGGCAGAACTTCACGGTCTCCTCGTTGGCCCACATCCACGTCGGCCAGCGCTCGTAGGCGTCCAGGACGTCGCGCGGGTCCGCGGGCGCGCCCGGGGCCAGGGCCACCGAGCGGCCGACCCGCCGGCAGTCCGGATAGTCGCCCTCGACCGCGACGAACGCGAAGCCGCGCTCGGCGATCAGCCGCCGGGTCAGCGCGGCCCGCCAGGCGTAGTACTCGTGCGTCCCGTGGCTGGCCTCGCCGATCAGCACGCAACGGGCGTCCCCGATCCGGTCGAGGAGCGGATCGAGGTCCTCCTCGTACTCCAGCGGCAGCGCCGCCCCCTGCACGTCGTCGGAGTCGGGCCCCTCATGGCCCACCGCGGGGCTCACCGCGATCCCCTCCGCTCCCCCTTCGGCCCGGCGCCCCGCTCGGTGGCGCGCCGGGGGCGGTGGTCCTCGTCCAGCTGCAGCAGCGCGTTGGCGCGCTCGCCGGCCTTCTGGTCGCTGGCGGCCCCCTGGTCCTCCAACTGCTTGCGCAGCCTGCGTCGCTCGGCGTCGTACTTGTTGCTTCCCGGTCGTGGCATGACGACGTCCCCCTTCTCGTCGTCCTCCCCGCGTTCCCCCGATCCGGGGATCGATGCAGACGAATCCGGCATTTCCCCGCACGGATCCCGCTACGGCCGCTCGTCCCGGTGCAGGCCGGTGGCGCGGGCGCGGTAGGCGGTGGGCGTCTGCCCGTAGGCGGCGCGGAACGCCCGGCTGAAGGCGGCGGCGTCCGGAAGGCCCCAGCGGGCGGCGATCGCGCCGATCCGCTGCGTGCCGAGGAACGGGTCGCCCAGCTCGCGGCGGCAGTTCTCCAGGCGGCGGGCGCGGACGTACCGGGCGACGGTCGTCCCGGCCGGCTGGAACACCCGGTACAGCTGCCGGACGGAGATGTGGTGCGCGGCGGCGATCGCGGCCGGGCTGAGCGCCGAGTCGTGCAGCCGCTCCTCGATCCACTCCTGGACGGCGCGCAGCATCTCCGCGTGCTGCGCGGACGCGGACGGCGGCTCGCCCAGCCACTCCCCGGCCGCGCCGGTCACCAGCTCGACGACCGCGCCGCCGAGGTGGCGGGCGTAGGGCTCGCCGGACGGCTCGCCCGCCCCGCCCAGGTTCTCCTCCGTGTTCTCGGCGAGGGCGGCGAGGAAGGACGCGACCAGCCGCCCCGTGCGGGCGCTCGGGCCCAGCAGCGTGCCGCCGAACGCGGCCAGCCGCTCCGGCGGCAGCGGCACGGCGCCGTGCGGGATCACGACCGTGAAGATGCGGTGGGCGTCGAAGCGGATGTCGACCGGGCGGGTCAGGTCGTAGAACACCACGTCCCCGACGCCTGCCTCGGTCCGGCGGCCGTTCTGCCGCAGCACGCACGAGCCGGACAGGACGAGGCCGAGCTTGTAGCACTCGCGGGTGTCGCGGGCGATCTGCCGGGCGCCGCGCCGCACGGCGTGCGCGGGCGCGCGCACGTCGCCGGCCTCGACCGGGCCGAGCGTGCGGCCGGACAGCCGGGCGGCGAACGCGCCGGGCCGGCGCGGCCGGA
Source organism: Actinomadura chokoriensis (assembly GCF_039529475.1). NCBI lineage: Bacteria > Bacillati > Actinomycetota > Actinomycetes > Streptosporangiales > Thermomonosporaceae > Actinomadura > Actinomadura chokoriensis. Next base: position 72,576 of record NZ_BAAAMW010000019.1, read on the forward strand.
CGTGGAACGGCCCGAACGCCGAGCTGATCAGGTGCCGCCAGTAGTCGGCCTGGTCGCGGGCAGGGTGGTCCGAGGTGTCAACGAGCGTGGGCATGGCGCTCCTCCGGTCGGCGGACGGGGTCTCGGACGCCACCCGCAAGGCTTCTACGCCCGGTCGGCGAGGTCAATGAGCGAGTCGGCACGACGCTCGGCGCGGGCTTCGGCACTCGCTGCCAACGGCCCGGCAGGCACCGCCAACGGCCCGGCAGGCAGCGCCAACGGCCCGGCACGCAGTGGCAAGACCGCCCGGCCCGGACCGGCCTATACATGTCGCGGACGCACCTCACCCGCCGCGTCCGCACTCCCAGGGAGCCCCGCCAACCGGACGATCCCGGACGACCCCCGAGAGGAACCCCCATGCCAGACGACCACCAGCACCCCGGCGCCGAACCGGAGAGGGACGGCATCAGCCGCAAGAACTTCATCGTCGCCGCGGGCCTCGGCGCGATCGCGCTGCCGGCGGCCGTGTCCGCCGCGGCGGCGCCCGCGCAGGCGCGGACCGGGCCCCCGCGGCTCACCCCGACGCCCACCTGCGACGACGGCGACGACCCGACCCCGGCGCAGATGGAGGGCCCGTACTTCAAGCCCGGCTCGCCGGAGCGCTCGTCTCTCGTGACGCCCGGAATGCCGGGCACGCCGCTCACCGTGACGGGGACCGTCTACTCCCTGTCGTGCCGTCCGGTGAGCCGCGCGCTGCTCGACTTCTGGCAAGCCGACTATTACGGCAATTACGACAACTACGGATATACACTCCGTGGACATCAATACACGGACACAATGGGACGATTCTCCCTGACGACGATCGTGCCCGGCCTCTACCCGGGCCGCACCCGGCACATCCACGTCAAGGTCCAGGCCCCGTACCAGCGGATCCTGACGACGCAGCTCTACTTCCCGAACGAGCCCCGGAACTCCTCCGACATGCTGTTCGACCCCGAACTGCTGATGAGCGTCCAGTCCGGGCCGGGCGGGCGCACGGCGGCGTTCGACTTCGTCCTGCGGGTGCCCTAGCCCGGCGCCCGGCACGGGCCCGCACGCGGGATTCCGTCACCGCTCCCGCGGAATCCACTCCCCGCCGGGGGGCCGGCGCGCCCCGGCGGGGTCGCCCGTTTGTCGCGTTCGCCCGAAAGCCTGCGGGAATGCGACCGAGACGTAACGCGAATCGGCCACGAAACGCCAAAGAAATGGATAGTCTCCCACCGATCACTCTTGGTCGAGTAATGACATCTGGGAGCACACGCCGCATGAGCGCTGCCAACCGGGCACAGGTCATCACACGGTGGGGGGCCATCGCCTTCATGGCGGCCGCGGTCCTGACCGCCACCGCCGGCGGCTTCGCCCAATCCTATGCCGGTCTCTACCACTGGGCCCTGGAACACGGCCTGCGGGGCTGGAAGGCCGAATCGTTCCCCCTGCTGGTCGACCTGTTCATCATCGTCGGGGAGCTCGGGCTCTTCCTGCTGGCCATCGACGCCTTCGTGATAAAGCGCCGCGCCATCATGAGCTGGCTCGACTTCTGCCTGCCGCTGACCATCGCCCTCGCCGGCTGGACGGCCAGCCTGATCTTCAACGTCGGCCACGTCGGCAACAAGACGTTCTCCTACCAGGCGACGGCCGCCGTCCCGCCGATCGTGTCGATGCTCGGCCTGTTCGTCCTGCTGCGGACCCTGCACCGGTACGTGTCGCAGCAGACGGACGAGGAGGAGAAGCCGCCGGAGCCGCAGACCCGCGCCATCGCCGGGCCCGTCACGCTGAACCAGATCACGCTGATGCCGTTCCGGAACACCGGGCCGCTCCCGCAGATCCAGGTCCCCGGCCACTCCGGCAAGGCGCTCGAGTCCGGGACGTCCGCGGCGCAGCCGGCGGCCGAGACCGGCACCAAGACCGACACCGCGCCCAAGACCGCGCCGAGCGCGCCCGCCGAGGCCGCCCCGGCACCGGCGCCCGCGCCGACCGCCGAGGCCCCGGCCCCCGAGCCCCAGCCGGAGCTGGCCGTCGTCAGCGCCGCCGCCGCGGCCGGGAGCATGAACGGGCACGGCACCTACGGCGCGACGACCGCGGCGCCCGTGACGGCGCCGTCCCCGGAGAACCTGCGCAGCCTCGTCATCGACATCCTCGAACGGCGGCACGGCGACGTCGCCGGGACGCTCGCCGAGGTCAGGGCCGAGGGCTACGTCTGCGACGAGGCCGAGATCCAGCGGATCAGCGACAACCACTGGTTCCCGTACGCGGTGTACCGGCTGCTCGCCAAGCACCACGGCGACGGCGACCTCGTCGCCCAGGAGCTGACCTCGCAGGGGATCGCCTACGACCAGGCCACGCTGGACGCGCTCGTCCAGTCCTGGCGCGTCTGACCCCCGCTCGTTTCCGGACCGGCCGCCCGCATCCATTGCGGGCGGCCGTTCTGCGCCGTCCCCGTCCCTCCCGTGCCGTTCTGCGCCGTATCGATGTGATCACGCTGCGTCCGTGCGACGCTGGGCACACCAGCGACGCCGGGAGTGCCGATGAAGACGAGGACGCATCTCGCCACCGTGGCGGCGGCCGCCGCGCTCGGCGGAGCCGTCACCGGATACCTGATCGCCCCCTCGCCGGGGGACGCCGCCGCCCGTCCGTCCGCGGCCTCCCTCGCGAGCGGAACGCTCCACCTCGCGCTGAACATGCCGGCCGGCGACCGGGCGAAGGCGGCCGCGCTCGGCTACAACCTGTTCGACGTCGACCCGGACGCCGGCGACATCGCGTCGCTGCCCGCGGGCGGCCGGGCCCTGCTGTGGGTCGGCAACACCACCTGCGGCGGCTTCCAGCAGGAGAGCACGTCCGCGTTCACCGCCACGGTGAAGCGGTTCGCGGGGAACGACCGGGTCTACGGGTGGTACCTGTCGGACGAGCCGAACCCGGACGAATGCCCCGACATCGCCGGGAAGATCCGGCAGCGCGCCGACATCGTCCACCGGTACGCGCCCGGCCAGAAGGCGTTCGCGTCGCTGACCGACTGGCCGATGCGGCCGCTCGAGCCGTCCGAGACGCATCTGGACCTCATCGGCCTCGACCCGTACCCGTGCCGGACGGACGACACAGCCTGCGACCTCGGCGCGATCGACACCATGGTCGGGCAGGCCGCCCGCGCCGGGTTCCCGCGCCGCATGATCGTCCCGGTGTTCCAGACGTTCGGGCAGTCCTGCAACGACGGGGAGCGGAACTGGCGGCTGCCGGGCGAGGGGCAGCTCCGGTCCATGCTGCGGCGGTGGGACCGGCTCGTCCCCCGGCCCGCGTTCGACATCAGCTACTCGTGGGGCCGGCAGGACGCGTGGGCGTGCCCGGCCCTGTCCGACGCCGACGGCGGGAGCGGCCTCCCCGACCTCCAGGCCGTCATGAAGGCGCACAACACGCGCCGCAGCGGCCCCGGGCGCGCGCCGGCGCCGGCGGTATCCGAGAGACCGCCGGCGTCGGCGGGTCCGTGCCCCGCCCCGTCCTCGGACTAGGGCTCGCGCTGCTGCTCCTGCGCCGGGTCGGTGCGCAGGCGGGCGTGCAGGCCGCCGTCCAGGTGCAGGACGTGCCCGTTGAGCTGCGCCGCCGCCGGGGACGCCAGGTACAGCGCCGCGTCGGCGACCTCCCCGGGCGCGGTGGTGCGTCCCGCCGGGATGTCGGTGGCGGGCCGGACCTCCCCGACGACGCTGGCGGGCGCGATGCAGTTCGCGCGGATGCCGAGCCCGCCGAGCTCCACGGCGATCGCCCGGCTGAGCGCCTCGATGCCCGCCTTGGTGACGTCGTAGGCGCTCTGGTCCTCGTGGGCGCGGGAGCCGCCCGGCGACGACAGGCTGACGATCACGCCGCCCCGGCCGGCGTCCCGCCACAGGCGGGCGGCGCGCACCGACAGCAGGTACGCCGAGCGCAGGTTGGCGGCCATGACCGCGTCCCACAGGCCGGCGCCGATGTCGATGAGCGGGGTGCGGACCTCCGTCATCGCGGCGTTGTTGACGAGGACGTCGAGGCCGCCGTCCTGCGCGATCCGGGCGAAGACGGCGTCGGCCACCTCCTCCAGGGCCAGGTCGCCGGCCATCGTCGCGACCCGCGGGACGGCGTCGAAGACCTTGAGCCCGTCGGCGTCGACGTCCACGGCGAGCACGTCGGCGCCCGCGTCCGCGAAGCGGTGCACCAGCGCGCGGCCGATCAGCCCCGCGGCGCCGGTCACCAGCACCCGCTCCCCCGTGCAGTCGAACGTGACGGCGCTCATTTGACCGTGCTCACGACGGGCGGGCGAACGAACACTCGGTCTGCGGTCACTGGTCTCATTCGGCGGGAGCCTCCCTCACCTGGGCGACGATCTGTGTCGGGTTGACGAACATCAGCGCGACGATCAGCAGCACCGCCGACAGCGCCATGTAGATCACGGCCATCGCGTCGATGGCCTGGGCCGCGCGGATGCCCGGGGTGAACGCGGCGCTGTACAGCGCGACGATCAGGGTCTGGCTGTCGGCGTCCGCCACCAGGAACGTCAGCTCGAACATGGCGACGGTGCGGACCAGCACCAGGATTCCGGCGGCGAGGATGCCGGGCAGCAGCAGCGGCACCAGCACCCGCGTGAACACCTGGCGGGTGCGGGCGCCGCACATCCGCGCCGCCGACTCCACGTTGGTGTCGATCTGCTCCACGAACGGCGTCATCACGAGGATGACGAACGGCAGCGCCGGGACGAGGTTCGCCGCGACGACGCCCGTCATCGTCCCCGCCAGGTGCACCTTGTACAGGACGGTCGCGAGCGGGATCCCGTAGGTGATCGGCGGCAGCAGCACCGGGAGCAGCAGCAGGAACATCACGGCGCGCTTGCCGGGGAAGTCGCGCCGCGCCAGCGCGTACCCGGCCGGGACGCCGATCAGCAGCGCCATCGCGACCACGATGAGGGTGATCTCCAGCGTGACCGTGAGGACCTCGCCGAGCGCGAACTCCGACCAGGCGTCGGAGTACCACGTCGTGGTGAAGCCCTGCGGCAGCCAGCCCGAGAACCACTTCGTCCCGAACGAGTTGACGACCACGGACAGGATCAGCGCGAACAGGTTGACCAGGAAGAACGCGACGCAGGCCCAGACGAGCCAGGCGCTCAGGCGGCCCTTCGGCAGGCCGCGCCGCGGCAGCCCGGCCGGGCGGGAGACGGCGGTGGTCATGATCCCTTACCTCCCATCGCGGGCCCGGTGTAGAGGCGGCCGCGCAGCAGCAGCGTCACCGAGATGACGAGCAGTTCGAACACGCCCATCAGGACGGCGATGGTCGAGGCCATCGAGTAGTCGTACTTCTCGAACGCCGCCTGGTACGCCGCGATCGCCATCACCCGCGTCTCCCCGGCCGGTTCGCCGACGAGGTTCGCGGACGGGAACACCGAGAACGCCAGCACGAACGCGAGCACGAACGTGGTGGCGAGGCCGGGCGCCAGCAGCGGCAGCACGACCCGCCGCATCCGCTGCCAGGGCCCGGCGCCGAGCGTGGCCGCGGCCCGCTCCAGCGTCGGGTCGATCCCCGACATGTAGGACAGCACCAGCAGGAACGCGAACGGGAACCCGGTGATGATCAGCGAGAACAGCACGCCCCAGTAGTTGTAGATCAGCCGGACGGGCTCGTCCACGAGGTTCAGGTCGATCAGGACCCGGTTGAACCAGCCCTTCGGGCCGAGGTAGCGCAGCAGGCCGTCGGCGACCAGGACCGTGCCGAGCGTCACCGGCAGGACCAGCAGCGCCGTCAGCACCCGCCTGCCCCGGAACCGCCCGCGCAGCCTGTACGCGATCGGCACCGACGCACCGACGTTGATCAGCGCCGCCGGCAGTGCCAGCTTCAGGGTCTTCCATACGGTGCTGCGCTGGTAGGAGTCCTTGAAGAAGTCGGCGTAGTTGCCGAACGGCCCGCCGCCGTTCTTCGGCTGCAGCGACAGCCCCACCCCGTACATCATCGGGTAGAGGAACAGCAGCCCGATGATGAGCACGGCGGGCAGCAGCAGGAGCAGCACCCGGTCGACGCCGCGTTCGGCGAGCCGGTGCCGCAGGCCGCCGCGCGCGGTCGGCGGGGCCTGCGGGCGCGGGGGAGCCTCAACCGCCATCCGGCGCCCCCGTCCCGCCCGCCGCCTCGCCCGCCGCCTCGGCGGCGGCCCGCACGCTCTCGCCGAACACGAGCACGCGCTCCGGCTGGACGGTCAGCGTCACCCGCTCCCCCGGCGCGATCCGCTCCGGTGACTTGAAGTGGACGACGCGGCCGTCGTCGGTGACCCCCTCGGCGGCGACCTCCCGCCCGTGGAACTCCGACACCTCCACGCGGACGGTCACGCGGTTCTGCGCGCCGCCGTCCCCGGCGACCTGGAAGTCCTCGGGCCGGACGGCGGCGACCGCGCGGCCGTCGCTGATCGGGTCCTGCCCGGCGCCGGTGAGCGTGAGGCCGTCCTTCTCCCCGAGCGTCACCGTGCCGTCGTCGACCGACAGGACGGGCAGCTCCAGCAGGTTGCGGTAGCCCATGAAGCCGGCGATGTAGGTGCTGGCCGGGTAGGTGTAGACCTCCTCGGGCGTCCCGATCTGCTCGACCCGCCCGGACCGCAGCACGACGACGCGGTCGGCGAGCGCGAGCGCCTCCTCCTGGTCGTGCGTGACGTACACGGTCGTCAGGCCGAGCGTCTGGTGGATGCGGCGGATCTCCGTGCGCATCTGCACCCGCAGCTTGGCGTCCAGGTTGGACAGCGGCTCGTCCATCAGGACGAGCTTCGGCCGCAGCACGATCGCGCGGGCGATCGCGACGCGCTGCTGCTGGCCGCCGGACAGCTGGCCGGGCAGCTTGTCGGCGTGCTCGGTCAGCTCGACCGTGCGCAGCGCCTCGTCCACCCGGGCGGCGATCTCGCTCTTGGCCGTCCGGCGGACCGACAGCCCGAACGCGACGTTCTTGCGGACCGACAGGTGCGGGAACAGCGCGTAGTTCTGGAACACCATCCCGAACCCGCGCTTCTCCGGCGGCAGCGTGTCGATGCGCTCCTCGTCCAGCCAGATGGCGCCGTCCGAGAGCGGCAGCAGCCCGGCCAGGCAGTTCAGCGCGGTCGACTTGCCGCAGCCGGACGGGCCGAGCAGCGCGATGAACTCGCCGCCCCGGATCCGCAGGTCGAACCCGCTGAGCGCGGTCGCCTTCCCGAACCGCCGCGTCACGCCGTCCAGCCGCAGTTCCGCGAACGCGGCCCGCGCTTCCTCCTCCACCGCGGTCTCCACCGTCATGACTTCTTGACCTTCTGGCCGCCGATCTCGCGGTCCCAGCGGTCGAACGCGGTGACGAGGGCCTTGGCGTCCAGCGGCGGGGCCTTGGGGTTGTCGGCGATGAGCTTGTCGTACTCGGCGCGGCCGTACTCCTTGATCGCCTGCCGGCTCTCGGCCGGCGCCATGTCGAGGGTCACGCCCTTCACGGCGGGGCCGGGGTAGAAGTAGCCCTTGTCATAGGTGATGGCCTGCTGCTTGGGCTGGAGCGCGACCTTCATCATGTCGAGCAGGACCGCGAGCTTCTCGCCGGAGACGCCCTTGGGGACGACCATGTAGTGCGCGTCGGTGACCCAGGTGAAGCCTTCGAGCGCCTGGATCTTGACGTCCTTCGGCACCTGGCCGAGGACGCGGGGGTTGATGTCCCAGCCGGTGGTGCTGAGGATGATGTCGCGGGTGCCCTCGCCCAGCTCCTGCATCGTCTGCGTGGTGCCGGTCGGGTAGTACTCGATGTACTTGTCGAGGTCCTTGAGGTACTGCCAGGTCTTGGACCAGCCGTTCGTCGGGTCCTTGGGGTCGGAGTCCTTGAGGATGTAGGGCAGGCCCATGAGCCACGTGCGTCCGGGGCCGGAGTTGGACGGGCGCGCGTACTCCAGCTTGTTCGGGTGGGCCTTCGCCCAGGCGAGCAGTTCCTCGGCCGTCTTCGGCGGGTTCGCGACCTTCTTCGGGTTGTACTCCAGCAGCGGCCCGGACGGGTAGTACGTCACGACGACGCCCTTGCCCTGCGCGAGGTCCTGCATCTTGGACGCGGGCTCCAGGTACTGCGTCTTCAGATCGGGGAGCTTGTCGGAGTACTTGCCGAGGAGGTCCACCCAGAGGTTCTGCTCCAGGCCGGCGGACAGGCCGTCGGTGCCGGTCAGCACGAGGTCGATGTCGAGCTGCCCGGCGTCCTGCTGGGCCTTGACCTTGCCCGCCAGCTCGGGCGCGGTCGCCTTCGTGTAGGTGATCTTGCTGACGAGCTTCGGGTGCTCCTTCTTGTAGTTCTCGAAGATCTGCTGCGTCAGCTGGAGGTTCCCGGCGACGTCGATGACGTTGAGGGTGACCGGCTTGGACGGCAGTTTCACGTCCGCGGCGGACGGCTCGGACGCGCCGCCGCCGTCCGAGCTGGGCGCGCCGCAGGCGGTCAGCAGCAGTCCGGCGGCGGTCGCGAGGGTGAGGAGGGCTGATCGAGGAGTTCTCATGGGGTGGGTCCTCCCGGCGGGACGCGCGGTCCCGCGTGGTAAGGCCGGGCTCACACGGGCCCGGTGGTGCCTCGGATGAGGAGTCGGGTCGCCAGCTCGGCGGCCGGGGGAAGCGGGGGCGCCTTGGGCACCCCGGGGTCGAGCCTCGTGTGCATGGTGGCGGCGGCCGCCCGGGACAGCGCGTTCACGGGCATGGCCACCGTCGTCAGGGGCGGATTGGTCATCGACGCCATCGGGATGTCGTCGAACCCGACGATGCTGAGGTCGCCGGGCACGTTCACGCCGCGCTCGGTGAGCCGCGACAGCACACCGAGCCCGACGAGGTCGTTGTAGGCGAACGCCGCGGTGACGCCCGCCGCGACCACCTCGTCGGCGGCCCGGTACCCGCCGGTGAACCGCGGCTCGTACGGGCCGAGGTCCACGAGTTCGATGCCGCGCTCGGCGCAGGCCGCGCCGAGGAACTTGCGGCGCTGCCGGTTCGACCACGAGTTCGCCGGACCGGACAGGTACGCGCACCTGCGGTGGCCGAGCGCGTGGACGTGCGCGACCGCCTGGTCCAGGCCGGGCTGGAAGTCCAGCAGGACCGACGGGGCCGCCCGGCTGGTCCGGTAGGCGAGGACCACGCTGGTCTTGGCGGCGACGGCGCTCAGCCGCGTCCCCGACATGCGGGGGGCGCACAGGATGAGCCCGTCCACCCGCTCGACCATGGCCTCGGCCAGCCTGACCTCGGTCGCCGTGTCCTCGTCGGTGTCGGCCAGGAACACCGCGAACTCGGTGTCCCGGAAGTAGGCCTCGACGCCCTTGATGAAGGGGGCGAAGAACGGGTTGGCGATGTCGGGGACGATCAGCCCGACGTTGCGGGTGCGCCCGAGGACCAGCGACTGCGCCGCGCGGTTCGGCTGGTAGCCGAGCCGCTCGGCGCATTCGAGCACGCGCCGCCGGGTTTCGGCGTTCACGAGCTCCGGGGAGTTCAGCGCGCGCGAGACCGTCGAGGGGGACACCCCCGCCAGGCTCGCCACCGCCCGGATCGAGGCCCGGGTTCCGTCTGCGCTCATGGCGACGATTATGAAAACGTTTGCGGAACAGTGTCAACAGCGGGCGCGAAAAAGCCCCCGACCGCAACGTCCCCGTGATCTGGGGCGTTGCGGCCGGGGGCTCCCCTCCCGGGGGTCTAGGCGGCGTCCCGTCCGGCCCGCTGCAGCGCGGGCTCATCGTGGACGTCGTCGTGCACATAGCGGCGCCCGCGCATCAGCGACACCAGCGCCGCGACCATCGACATGGCGATGGCCAGGCCGAACACGATGACGAGCCCGTGGTGGAACGGCTCGGAGATCAGGTGCGGGAAGTACGAGCGCCCGGTGAGGGTCGCCACGTCGTCCGGCGCGAGGCTCCCGAGCACGTGGAACGGCGCGAGCAGGTTCTGGATCGGGTTGTAGCCGAGGAACGCGGCGAACAGCGTGCCGACCGGCGGCAGCTCGCCGACCTGCGCCGCGGGACCGGCCGGGACGCCGTGCTGCGCCAGCCCCTGCGTGAGCGTCCGCGGCAGCGTGTCGGACAGCCCCGCGATCATCAGCGAGAAGAACACGCCGATCGACAGCACCATCCCGGCGTTGGCGAACGTGGCGCGCATGCCGGACGCGACGCCGCGCTTGTCCGCCGGCACCGAGTTCATGATCGCGGTGGTGTTGGGCGCGGCGAACAGCCCGGACCCGACCCCGTTCAGGAAGATCAGCAGCGCGAACGTGGTGTAGCCGAAGTCGGTCGGGATCACCAGCAGCCCGCCGAACGCCAGCGCCGACAGCACCAGCCCGCCCGAGGCGAACGCGCGGGCGCCGTGCCGGTCGGACAGGTGCCCCGACAGCGGCCCGGCCACCAGGAACCCGGCGGTGAGCGGCAGCAGGTAGATGCCGGCCCACAGCGGCGTGTCCGCGTAGTCGTAGCCGTGCAGCGGCAGCCAGATGCCCTGCAGCCAGATGATCAGCATGAACTGCATGCCGCCGCGGGAGACCGCGGCGAGCAGCCCGGCCGCGTTCCCGGCGGTGAACGCCCGGATGCGGAACAGCGAGAGGTGGAACATCGGCTGCTCCACCTTGGTCTCGATCCAGCAGAACAGGACCAGCACCGCGATGCCGCCGATGATGCCGCCGAGCACCCACGGGTTCGTCCAGCCCATGTCGTGCCCGCCGTAGGGCTGGATGCCGTAGGTGATCGCGGCGAGCAGCGCGGTCAGCCCGACCGCGAACGTCGCGTTGCCGAGCCAGTCGATCTTCGCGGCGACCGCCCGCCGGGCGGTCTCGATGAGGCTGCGGTAGGCCCAGGCCGTCCCGACGATGCCGATCGGCGCGGACGCGAAGAACACCAGCCGCCAGCTGATCTCGCTGAGCAGCCCGCCCGCGACGAGGCCGATGAACGTCCCGGCGATGCCCGCGACCTGGTTGACGCCCATCGCCATGCCGCGCCGGTGCGCCGGGAACGCGTCGGTGAGGATCGCGGCGGAGTTCGCCATCAGCATGGCGCCGCCGATCCCCTGGAAGACCCGCCAGCCGATGAGCCAGAGCGCCCCGGCGCTCTCGTGGAACGGGTCGAGCGCCAGCAGGAGCGTCCCGACCGTGAACACCGCGAACCCGGCGTTGTACATCCGGACGCGTCCGAACATGTCCCCGAGCCGGCCGAGCGTGACCACCAGCACCGCGGAGACGAGCATGTAGCCCATCAGGATCCACAGCAGGTAGCTGACATTGCCCGGTTCCAGCGGATTCAGGTGGATGCCCCGGAAGATCGCCGGCAGCGAAATGATCACGATCGAGGAGTTGACCGTGGCCAGCAGCATGCCGAGCGTCGTGTTGCTCAGCGCGACCCACGGATAATGCCCGGACGGCACGCCGACCTCACCCCCCGCCGGATAGTTTCCTACGCTAACTAAGCATAAACCCGGCGTTCAACGCCACACCGAAAAAGGGTTCGTATCGGGTCACCTCCGGGCGCGTCCCCCCTCCCCCGCCCGGCCCGGGCGGGACCGCCTCCGGCGCGGAACCGGCGGCCGTCTAGGATCCGACCGGTGAACGGCAAACACCGGCTGGCCCTCGATGACGAGCGCCTCATCGCGTTCTTCCGCGAACGCCGCATCTGCACCTTGGTCACCGTCCGCCCGGACGGCACCCCGCACTCCGTCCCGGTGGGCGCCACCCTGGACGCGGGCACGGTCCGCGTGATCACCTCGTCCGGCTCGGCGAAGGCCCGCCACGTCCGCCAGGCCGGCGAGGCGGGCCTCCCGGTCGCCGTGACCCAGGTGGACGGCCGCCGCTGGGCCACCATCGAGGGCCGGGCCGTCCTGAAGACCGACGCCGCCTCCGTGGCCGACGCCGAACACCGCTACACGGCCCGCTACAAGCCCCCGCGCCCCAACCCGACCCGAGTGGTCATCGAAATCACCGCCACCCGCGCCCTGGGCACCCTCTGACCCCCGGCAAGCGGCTCAGCCGCACGGCACTGAAGTGCGACAACGTCCCGCCGCCGCCCGAGGTGGCTTCGCCGAACTCCCGGCGGCTCCCCGGGTCAGCGGCGTGCGTGAGGTAGACGAACACCTGCACGCCAGCCTCGGCGAGGCACTGCCACAACTCCGGGAACCGGATCTCCCGGCAGATCTGGACGCCGACCGTGAACGGCACGTCGCCCCCACCTACCTCCAGCGTGGGCAGATGGTCCCCTGCCGCCAGCAGACCGCGCTCGTTCATCGCCAGGTTGATCTTCTTGTACGTCCACCGGCGCCCGGACGGTGAGAAGCAGAGGGCAGTGTTCCACAAGGCGCCGTCCTCGTGAATCAACGAGCCGCAGAACACATGAACAGCACGCTCACGCGCGAGCTTCGCAACGTCCTCGGCCGCACGGGCCAGAAGGCCAGGATCGAGATTCCGACAAGGCCCCCCGGAAAACACGACAACCAAGGTCCGGCCGAGCGTCGTCCAGGACGCGCGCAATATTCGCCAGATTCTGCTCGACATCCAGGTGGCGGCGACCCGCGCAGTAGTTACGAAATCTCCACGGCTCTCGCACTCCCCTTCGAATATCGCGGTTCTTGGGCCACCGGGCGGGCTGATCTTGGTGCGTGTTCGAGAGGCATCTTGTTATTGGTATGTGAGGGGGCATGGGCCTTGGCGGACGGCGGGCTGGCCGCCGCGGGCCGGGCGGCGGGTCATGAGGCCGATGGCGGCCCGCCGAATCATGGCTCCTCTGGCGGCGGGATGGTGTTCGTAGTCGCGGGCCAGGCGTCGGTGCGGTGAGCCAGGCCGGCGTCCGCCCGACCGCCCACCTGCGGGGCAGGGCGGTGAACCCTTTCTGGCCTGCGGGTTTGCGGACGATGCCGATCGTGGTGCGCAGGGTCTGGGCGGCCCAGCCGACCAGCCGTCCGGTGAACCCGGCATCGGCGATCACGTATCGGCACGTGGGCGAGGTGAGATGCTGCCCCACCTACAGCTCCGCGTCCACGATCTCGCGCCGCGAGTGCTTCTCCGGACGGTCCTCGGTGCCGGCCGGTGACAGCAGCGGCTCGGCCAGGCCCACTCCTCATCGGTCAGGACAGAGGGGTAGCACGACGTCCGAGCCATCGCCACACCCTGCATAAACCGGCACACGACATCACACAGCCACACCGACCGAAATCAACTTCTCAAACACGCACTTGGATTCGCTCAACGTCGTCCCGTATGGAGGAGTGCGGCCGAGCGTGGTGCGGGTGACGTGTCCGCCCAGGGCCGGATCAGCCGGCCATAGCCAGGTCGTACATGAGGGCGGTACCGCGGGAGGCGGGCGGTTCGCTGCCGTCGCGCGGCCGCAGGTAGGGCATTAGGCCACTTCGCTGGTGCGCAGGTGCTTGCGGATCAGCAGCCAGTGCACCGGTGAGGCAGTGGCCACCCACGCCCAGGCGGCACCCAGCCGTGACGATCTATCGCGCCCCAGGATGGTCGGCCAGCAGTTGCACGGCCAGGTGCCCCTTGGCCGCACGGCGGGCGGGCTCCTCCGTGCGGCGATGTGCGGGTCGGCCAGGTACTCGGCGAATCCACGGCCGCTACCCGATCAGCGCATGTCCGGCCTGGTCAGCGGCCTGGTCCAGCCCGGCGACCGTGTACTGGCGGGCCTGTGTCATCAGCCCGGCGGTGTCCGGCGTTCCGATCACTTCAACCGGGCCATCCGCCCAGGCTCAAGCTGCGAAGTGCGGCTACCGGTCGGCGGCCGCGCCATGCTCGGCGGTCCCTCGGCGATCTCTTGCGGCGGTTCGGCTCGCCACTCATTCGGGCCGAACCACTCGGTTACGGGCCTGCCGCCTGGCGTCGGCTCCGGGGCGAGGACCGCCGGACGCGGCGGCGCCATGGCCGGACTCGGTGGGATGTGGCGGTCCACAGGTCGGAGGCCGCCGGTGTCCCAGGGGCGGGGTCGTCGGGTGGTAGAACGCGGTAGACGTACCGTCCGGCCCTGCTCTTGGTGATGTTCATCTGGTGCGGATTGGCGTGTTTGAACTTGTTGTGCCATCCGCAGCAGAGGGCGAGTTTGTCGATGTCGGTGGGGCTGTGGCCCAGGGCCCAGCCGTTGACGTGGTCGACTTCGCACAACGCGCCGGGGACTTCGCAGCCCTGGACGGCGTAGGTGGGGTAGAGCGTCTGGAGGACCTGCCGTTGGGCGGGGCTGGCGAACCTTTGCCGGTGGCCCAGGTAGAGCGGTATGTTCCCGCGGCCCATGATGAGGGCGGAGACCCCGGCCGCCAAGGCGATGCGGCGGGCCTGGGCGGCGGGGATGGGGGTGCCGTCGGTCAATCGGGCCGGGGTCTGGCCTCCGGTGAGGGTGTCCAGGTCGCAGATGACGGTGACGCGAGTGGCCGTGTGCCCGCGCGACAGGACGTTCGTCAACGCGGCCGCGGTGCGTTCGGAAAGGTCGCGGCGGTCGTCGGTGCCGGCGGGCTTGGCCAGGGGTGCGAGAGTACCGTCCCAGATCGCGGCGTCTTCTGCGTTGAGCCAGCCCTTCACGTAGCGGCCGCCGTCTAGGGACCGCGTCGTGTCGACCCAGGAGCGCTCGTAGCCGCGCCGGGTGTCGGCGTCGGGTGCCCGCTCGATGCCGTCGCGTTCGGCGATGAGGTCGGTGATCTTGTTGCCGAACGCGGCGACCTTCCCGGCGGAGAAGCCCTGCCCGGCCAGGTTGAGGAGGATCTCTTCGGCGGCCGCGCAGTCGGCGTCGTTCAGCCGCGCGACCGCCGCGCCGATGGTGGAGGCGTATCCGTAGGACAGGTCGCCCGCGGCGAGTCGGCGCGTGACCTCGGGGAGGCGGTGGCGCTGGCGGGCGAGGTGGAGCCGTTCTTTGGCGCGGGCTTCGCGCATGCCCAGGCGGGTGCGGAGCCAAGCCAGTGTGGACGGCAGCCCCCACCGACTCACTTCCGCGGACGCGTCGACCCGCCCGATCAAGGCGGCCAGCGCGCTTTCCTGCTGGTCTCCGGCGCGCGCGAGCGTTTCGGCCTGTGCCATGCAGACGGCCGGGGACGCGGACATTTCACATCCAGCGAGTTCGGCCGCGATCGAAGCCGCCGCGTCCACCAGCTCCCCGATGGACATCGACCCGACATCGATCTCACTCGAACACATAACCCAATGCTATCGAATGACTACACCTCCGCCAACCAATTAAGGTGACAATAATAAGACGCTCCGGACAGCCGCCAAACCAAACAGAAATTCTACCTCCAGACGCCCTAGACAGAAGGCGGAGAAAGGATCATCAGCCGCGAATCCCCTTCGGCCGCCTCGCTGCCGCAGTCGGGGCCGCAGGCCCCGACGACCCCCGCCCGTCGACAGACGAGCAACAGCAACCCCGCACAAACCCGCAGCTGGACACCCATCCCCGACCACCGACCCCAGCCGAAATGACTCCAGCCGACAACAACCGGAACTGCGCGCACCGGCCCGCCAGGGGCCACCGCAACCGGGCACCCACCGAAACCACACTAATCCGCTAAAAGGCCGCCGCAACCAGAAAAGACGACAGAACACCCGCTAGCAACGCCGGCCGATCTCCAGTCCTCGGATTCGGCTATTCAAGGTCGAACGCGCCCGACTTGATACGCGATGAAAGCCTCCGCCAGTCAGCCGGGCCGAACACGAGCATCGGCCCGTCCGGATCCGTGGAGTCACGCACCGCTACGACCGGCCGATGCGCCTCGCAGACGCGACCGGCCTCGGCGATCTCGATGCAGTCGCCATCCTGGTCGTCGCTACGGGTCGCTTTGCGCCACTGCTCGACGGTGGTTCCAGCGACCTCGACGCATAGGCCGCCCTGGTTATCGCTGCGGGAACTCTTGCGCCACTGAAGCCCACCGATCATGGATCTCCGATCATCCCTGCGATCATCTGGACGGAATCATCGGGCGGCAGCGCACAAGCACGAAGGACATCTAGCGCTAGACGGCATTCATCTACTTCCTCCGGGCATCCGATGATTTGTCCACCTCCAAAGCCAGAAGCGTAGATGACATCGCTCTGATCGGGTAGCGAGAACAGGATCAT
Source organism: Actinomadura chokoriensis (assembly GCF_039529475.1). NCBI lineage: Bacteria > Bacillati > Actinomycetota > Actinomycetes > Streptosporangiales > Thermomonosporaceae > Actinomadura > Actinomadura chokoriensis. The sequence goes on from NZ_BAAAMW010000019.1 coordinate 88,608, forward strand.
CGAGCCGTTCATCCCGGCATGCGCTCCGGCGGCGAACGGCAGTACCTGCAGGATGACGTCCGGGGACTTCGCCGTCTCGACCAGCCACGCGAACTGGTCGCGCATGATCTCGGCGCCACCGACCGGGCGGCGCAGAACACTCTCATCCATGATCACCCAGAAGAGCGGAGGAGCGTCGCGAGTCAGGATCTGCTGTCGGTTCATCCTGGCGGCGACGTGCTGTTCGATCTTCTGCTCGGAGTCACGCGCCGGTCCCGTCCGGAGAAGGGCGCGGGCGTAGTACTCGGTTTGAAGCAGACCGGGCACGGCCTGCGCCTCGTACGCGATCATCGAGTCGGCGTCTGCTTCGATCTCGACGACGGGGCGGAACCACTCCAGGTAGGAGCTTTCGATCAGTCGCTTCCAGAGGCGGGCGAGGGCGCCGCCCGTGTTGAGCGCCTGGTCGCAGTCCTTGATGAAGGACGGCTTGGGAGTGCGCTTGCCCGTCTCGACCATGGCGATCAAGGAGGACGAGACGTAGATCGTCCGGGCGAACTGGTCCTGGGTGAGTCCGGCGTGCTCGCGGTGGTAGCGCAGTTCACCGCCCCAGTAAGCGAGCGCCGCGGTTCCCGCCACCGGGGTCAGGGGCTTCTTCGACGTCATTCCCGCCTCCTCACTCGGCCACCGCGTCCTCACCTCGGTCGGCTCCTCGTCACGGCCGGTCCACGCGAGGACGATTCACGCACTCAAGGTAATCAGAAGGATTCACTCTGTGTGGCATGAACAGCATTTCCGCACTTGAAGCTCTCCGCGCCGAGGTGTCCGAACTGGCCGCCGAGCACGCGCCACGCCTCTTCGCCCTCTGCTGGCTCGACGCCGCGGCCGACGACGGCGGCATCCTCGGATGGGGGCTCGCAGTCCACGAAGGGCACGTCATCGCCTGCGGCGGCTCGGGAGGCCGCATCCTCGGGCGGTGCTCGTCCGCCGACCAGGCACGCCGGTTGTTCGGTCGCTCGCGGAGCGTTGAGGTCGTCTGGCTCGACTGACGGAAGGGGGTCCTATGCCTCGTCAAGGAGGCGGGACGCCAGGTCGCGCAGTTCGCGGTCCTCGGTGAAGGCGCACCACCCGTTGCCGTAGTGGTGGCGACGGTCGGACGAGAGGATCGTACGGGCCGCCCGCTGGACGTCCGGGGCCGCCGGGCTGATCTGCGCGAGGTACCGCATGGCCGCCCACCGCACCGGGAGATACCTGCCTGCGGCCAGTTCGTGGGCCTCCGGGGACAGTACGCGTTCGGCGGCCTCGGCGTCCCCAGTGGCCTGGTAGTACGCGTGCGCCGCCTCCACGCTCGTCCAGTGGGATCGGACGTCGAGGAGGGCCCGCAGCCGGTCGGCGTGGGCGGCGGCGAGCGGTCCGAGGTCAGCGATATAGGGCAGTTGATGGTGGGAACGTGGATCGAGCCCCTCGGCGAGCGCGGCGAGCAGCCGGGCGGGGTCGCCGGTCACCTTCCACACCGCCCACGGAAGGACGGCGGCCGTCTGCCGCGCGACCCACGGGTTCTGCGTGCCGAGCGGGGCGTCCAGGACGGATGCGGCATCGGCTGCGGCCGGGCCGATGGCGGCGAGCGCGCGGGCCGCCTCGATCGTCGCGTCCGTTCCGATGAGACGGATGAGCTCCGGGACAGCGGGCGCGGCCGCCGCACCCCACTCCGCCAGCGCCTCCGCGAGGCCGCGGGCGATGTCCGGTTCGACGAGGCGGGCGCGGATCGCGGGCAGCAGGACGCCGGCGTGCCCGCTCAGCGGCGCCAGCAGGGTGCGCAGGGCCGGCGGCATGGTCGTGAAGGGGCCGGACGGCCCGTATCCGTCACCCCCGAACCGCAGGTTTCCGGCAAGGCGATCGAGAAGGCGCGGAAGGCAGCGGGGGTCGTTCCGGCGGGCCAGGCCCCAGGCGGCGAGGTCGGCGATCCGGCCGTCCCCGTGCCGGGACAGGGGCGCGTCGTCGTCCAGACGGGCGGCGAGCAGGTCGGCGTCTCCCTCGTCGAGCGCGGCGAGCAGGTGCGTCGCGTGGGCGCGTGCCGATGAACGCGGCGGCCAGTTCGGTGCACGCGGCGGTGTCGTCCTCAAGGCGGTGGCCGAGCCAGCCGAGCAGGCGGGCGGCCCGGCCGCCGTAGAACTCCCGCAGGTCTGCGGGCATGTCCCCGACCCATGGCGTGTCCCGCCACACACTGATGTCGCCGCGCACGGCCGCCACGAGCACTCCGAGGTCGGGGCGCTGCGCGCGGACGGCCGTCGCGAGCGCCATCTCGGCTGCCATCCTGATCTGGGCGTCGTCGTGGCGGCGGAGGTCGCGCAGCCACACGAGCGCCTCGGGCAGGACGCCGGCGGTGCAGCCTCCGGCGAGCTCACCGGTCGCGATGATGATCCCGAGCCGTACCGCGCCGTCGTCCTCGGTGTCCCATCGCGCGCGCAACGCGGGAACGACGGCGTCGGCGTCGGCGCGTGCGGAGGACAGCGTGCTCGCCAGCACCCGCCGCACCGCGACGTCCGGATCGTCCAGCAGTGACAGGACGCGGGGCAGGGCGGCGGCCCAGGCGTCCGGCCAGCCGTCGTCCACCCCGGACGGGGACACGGTGTTCGCCTCGTCGGCGAGCAGGCCGATCAGCTCCAGCAGGCCGGGACGTACCGGCACGGCGGGGTCGCCCGCCAGCACGACCAGGTACGGGAGCGCGGCGCGGGCGGCGGAGAAGACGATGCCGCCCTGGTGGTAGATCTTGCCTTCCAGGTCGTCGAGCGCGTTCTCCGGGTCGACGCCCTGAGCGATGCCGCGCAGGAGATCGGGACCACCCCCGCCTCGCCGTAGGCGTGCCTGAGTGCCGTCCAGTCGATGTCGTCCAAGCCGCGCAGGGTCACAATTCGGAGATCATTCCATCTCTCCGGTGTAGGCGGCGATGGTGCGGTCCGCGGAGGCGCGGGCGGCGGCCTCGTCGGCGCCGGAGGCGACGTGGGCGGCGAACCACGCCTCGCCGCTCTGCCGGCTGAACTCCTTGCCCTCGCCGGTCGTGGACCAGTCGGGGCCGACCTGCTCCGGGGCGCTCTCGCCCGTCGCGAGGTGCAGGGCCAGGCCGAGCAGGCCCATGTCCCAGCCGATGCCGACGGCGCCGGGGCCGAACTGGTCCCACATGGCGTCGTCGACGTGGGCGATGTGCTCCAGCTCGAAGCGCGCCCGGCCGTCCGGCTCGGGGGTCAGCCGGACCTCGATCCAGGACGTCTGCCCGCCGTACTCCCAGGTCGCCGAGTAGCCCTTGGGCGGGTCGCAGGTCTGGATCGTCCCGCCGGCGTTGCCTTCGAGCTGGTAGCGGCCGCCGAGCCGGAGGTCGCCGGAGATCGGCAGGAACCAGCGGGGGATCCGCTCGGGGTTGGTGACGGCGTCCCACAGGTCCTCGACGTCGGTGTCGTAGACCTGGCTGATCGTCGACGTCCGCGCGGTGCCGGCCTCCAGCACCCGCTCGCCGACCGTGCGGCGTACCGCGTTGATCTGCCCCGTGACTTCGATCATCTCTCGCTCCCTGGGTCGTGGCGGCGTGCGCGCCCGCCCCGGGCGATCTCGGTCGCCAGGGCGTCGAGATGCGGCGTCCAGAACCGGCGGAAGCGGTCGAGCCAGGCGTCGACCTCGCGCAGGGGCGCGGGGTCGACGGCGTAGAGCCGCCGCGTCCCCTCCGCCCGCACCACCGCGAACCCGCTGTCGCGCAGCACCTTCAGATGCTGTGATACCGCGGGCTGGGAGATTCCGAACTCCTCCCGGACGACCGCCGTGACCTCGCCGGACGACCGCTCGCCCTCGGCGAGCAGCTCCAGAATCCGGCGCCGCACCGGGTCGCCCAGAACATCGAACGCGTGCACGACCCCAAACTACAGGCTCGACTTATATAAGCCAAGCCTTAAGGAGCGGTCAGCGGCCGGCGAGGAGCTGCTCGAAGGGGACGGGGTCCTCGTACGGGTCGTCCTTCGCCGCGGCGGGACGGGCCTCCATGAGCGCGGCGAGTTCGGCGCCCGCCCGGGCGATGCGGTCGGGCAGGGCGCTCTCGCCGCTCCCCCAGTCCTCGGACGCGGCGTAGACGGCGGTCGGGGCGACCGTCGTGCGCAGGTACGCGAACAGGGGCCGCAGCGCGAAGTCGATCGCCAGCGAGTGGCGGGCGGTGCCGCCGGTCGCGCCGAGCAGGACGGGCATGCCCTCCAGGGAGTCGCGGTCGAGGACGTCGAAGAACGTCTTGAACAGGCCGTTGTAGGACGCGTTGAAGACCGGCGTCACGGCGATGAGGCCGTCGGCGTTCGTCACGGTCTCGACGGCGGCGCGGAACGGCCCGGACGGGAAGCCGGTCAGCGTCGCGTCGACCATGGCGTGCGCGTGGTCGCGCAGGTCGATCGTCTCGACGGCGGCGTCCGGGCCGAGGGCCCGCGCGACGGCCGCGGCCAGCCGGTCGGCGAGCAGCCGGGTGGACGACGGCTGCCCGAGACCGGCGGAGATGACGGCGAGCGCGCTCATCGGGCCTCCTCCGTTTTCGCGAGGCCGGCGAGGCGGGACGCGTGGGTCGGCGCGGTCGCCGGGACGTGCGCGGGGCGCAGCGCCTCGAACTCCTTGCGCAGCACCGGGACGACCTCCTCGCCGAGCATGTCGATCTGCTCCAGGACGGTCTTCAGCGGCAGCCCCGCGTGGTCCATCAGGAACAGCTGGCGCTGGTAGTCGCCGAAGTGGTCGCGGAACGAGAGGGTCTTCTCGATGACCTGCTGCGGGCTGCCGACCGTGAGCGGCGTCTCGGCGGTGAACTCCTCCAGCGACGGCCCGTGCCCGTAGACGGGGGCGTTGTCGAAGTACGGGCGGAACTCGCGGACGGCGTCCTGGGAGTTCTTGCGCATGAACACCTGCCCGCCGAGCCCGACGATCGCCTGGTCGGCGGAGCCGTGCCCGTAGTGCTCGAAACGCTGCCGGTACAGGGCGATGAGGCGCTGGAAGTGCTCCTTGGGCCAGAAGATGTGGTTGGCGAAGAACCCGTCGCCGTAGTAGGCGGCCTGCTCGGCGATCTCCGGGCTGCGGATCGAGCCGTGCCACACGAACGGCGGGACGCCGTCCAGCGGGCGCGGCGTCGAGGTGAACGACTGGAGCGGGGTGCGGAACTTGCCCTCCCAGTCGACGACGTCCTCGCGCCAGAGCCGGTGCAGGAGGTGGTAGTTCTCGATCGCGAGCGGGATGCCGTCGCGGATGTCCTTGCCGAACCACGGGTAGACGGGGCCGGTGTTGCCGCGTCCCATCATCAGGTCCACCCGGCCGTCGGCCAGGTGCTGCAGCATCGCGAAGTCCTCGGCGATCTTCACCGGGTCGTTGGTGGTGATCAGCGTGGTCGCGGTGGACAGGATGAGCCGCTCGGTGCGGGCCGCGATGTAGCCGAGCATCGTGGTCGGCGAGGACGGCACGAACGGCGGGTTGTGGTGCTCGCCGGTCGCGAAGACGTCCAGCCCGGCCTCCTCGGCCTTGAGCGCGATCGTCACCATCGCCTTGATCCGCTCGGCCTCGGTGGGGACGCGGCCGTCGGTGGGATCGGGAGTGACGTCGCCGACCGAGAAGATCCCGAACTGCATGGCGGCCTCCGAAATAGTAGAACGTTCAATCATCTTACGGGAACCGCGGGGGGCGAGATCGTATTCCTGACGTGTCAGGCGGCGCTCCGGACGTCCCGTTCGAGCGCGTCGACCAGCCAGGTGTTGAGCGTCCCGGCGGGCGCGGGCTCACCGGTGACCTGGCCGAACAGGGTCCAGTAGCGGCGGAGGCGCGGGTCCTGCTCCATGGCGACGGCGGGTAGCAGGGCGCGCCGGAAGCGCGGGGTGTCGCGTTCGCCCCGCCCCTCCGCGTGGGCGGCGACGAAGCGGTCGAGGGCCGGTCCGGGCTCCGGCTCCCGGCCCGCGATCACCAGCGGCGCGGCCAGCGACCCGGCGTCGCCGAGCCCGGCGATCAGTGCCGGCTCGTCCCGCACCCGGTCGGCGTTCACCCTGCCGAGGGCGCGCAGCTCGCACAGGAGCGGCCGGTCGGCCGCCACCGCGACCATCCCGGCGTACGCGACGACCTGCTCCGGCGCCGGATCGGCCGGCGGCTCGGGGACGCTCATCTCCAGGAACGCCCGCATCGCCCCGGCCGGCAGCGGGACGAGGACGCGGCGGCGCCAGAACTCCAGCAGGACGTCCCGCGCGGCCGGGCCGTCCTGCACGGCGGCGAGCAGGTCGAGGCGGGCGGCGCGGTCGGCCGGGCCGGCGTCCTCGACCGCGCGGAGCGAGGCGCGGCGCCAGGCGAGGGCGGCCAGCTCGGCGTCGGCGGCGCGGCGCTCGGCGGCGACGGCCTCGGCCAGCGAGCGCTCCCCGGTGAGGACGGCCGCAATGGCGGGCAGGCCGAGCCCGAGGGCGCGCAACCGCCGGACGAGGCGGAGCCGGTCCACGGCCGAGCGGTCGAACCGGCGGTGGCCGCCGGCGCTGCGCCCCGGCTCCAGGACGCCCTCGTCGCAGTAGAAGCGGATCGTGCGCACGGACACGCCGGTCAGTGCGGCCAGGTCGCCGATCCCCAGCGAGGCGTCCCCAAGGAAAGTGTCGTCCGTCACAACCGGTTGAACCTCCAGCCGACTGGAGCTCCTACCTTACGGGCACGACAGTGGACCACAGGAAGGAGACGACCGTGCTGGACGCCGCACGGATGAAGGAGGGCCTGCGCGAGCACGCCCGCGGGCTCGCCGGCGCCGCCTCGGGGGCCGACCCGGCGACGCGGGTCCCGACCTGCCCGGACTGGACGCTGCCGGATCTGGTCGGGCATGTCGGCCAAACGCACCGGTGGGCGGCCGGACTGCTCCGGACCGGCGGCACCGAGGTGCTGGACGAGCTGCCCCGCACGCCGCCGGACTCCCCCGCCGACTGGCCCGGCTGGCTGAGGGACGGCGCGGAGGAGCTGATCGCAGCGTTCGACGCGAGGCCGGACGAGTCGGTCGAACACCCCTTCTTCGGGGCGTGGCCGACCGTCATGTGCCTGCGCCGGATGGCGAACGAGACCGTCGTGCACCACGCCGACGCGGCGCTCGCGACGGGGACGCCGTTCGCGGTGGCGCCCGACCTCGCCGCCGACGTGATCACCGAGTTCCTCGGGCTGCTCACGTCGCCGGCGGCGGCGGCGCAGAAGCCCGAGCTGGCCGAACTGCGCGGGAACGGCGAGACGCTGTGCCTGCGCCCGGCCGAGGCGTCTCTGGAGGGCTGGCTGATCACCCGCACGCCGGAGGGGCCGGTCTGGGAGCACGGGGCGCTGGACGCGGACATGATCGCCGGCGGGCCCGTCCGGGACCTGCTGCTGGTGTTCGCCCGGCGGCTCGCCCCGTCCGACGCCGCCGAGGTGAAGGTGACGGGTGACGCGTCCCTGCTGGAGCACTGGCTCGCCCGGACGGCGGTCTAGCCGGTCAGGCGGGGGCGTCGGCGGGGGCGAAGACGGCCTGGATCTCCAGCGCGATGGTGATCTCGTCGCCGAGCATCACCCGGTCGCCCTGCAGCGGGACGTTGAACTCGATGCCGAAGTCGCGGCGGCTGATCGCGGCGGTCGCGGTGAAGCCGGCCCGGGTCCCGCCCCACGGGTCGGGGCCGACGCCGTGGAACTCGGTGAGCAGCCGGACCGGGCGGGTCACGTCCTTGATCGTCAGGTCGCCGGCGAGATGGTAGCGGGGGGTGCGGGCGCGGCGGCCGACGGCGGCGGGCTCGACGCCGGTGCCGGTGAACACCATGACCGGGTGCCGCTCCACGTCCAGGAAGTCGGCGGAGCGGACGTGCTCGTCCCGCTCGGCGTGGCGGGTGTCGATCGACTCCATCCTGACCTCCGCGCGGGCGGTGGAGTCGAGCGGGTCCGCGCCGATCACGACCTCGCCGCCGAAGTCCGGGAAGGAGCCGCGCACCGTGGTCATCAGGTGCCGGACCGTGAACGTGATCTCGGAGTGGACCGGGTCGATGGTCCAGCGGCCGGCTTCGAGGTCGGACACCTCGACACCCATGAAAATCCCCCCAAACAAGTGACAACCAGGAAAAACTACCTCAAATCCCATCTGGTCTGAGGGGCCCCCGCGGGGGAATGCTCGGGGACATGATCGGTGAACACGTCCTCGCCGGATACGTCCACGACGCCGGCGGCCGCGAGGCGCTCGACCTCGCGCGCGCCATCGTCGCGCTGACCGGCGGCCGGCTGAGCGTGGCGACCGTCCACCCGCCGGACCTGCCGGCCGCGGCCGGCGAGGCGCGCGCGGCACTGGACCAGCTCGCGGACCTCCTGGACGAGCAGCCCGCGGACCTGCTCGTCCAGGAGGGGCGCAGCGTCGGGCGCGGGCTCACCGTGCTCGCCAGCCGGATCGGCGCCGACCTGATCGTCGTCGGCTCCCCCGAGGGCGGCGCCCGCGGGCGCATCGGCGTCGGCGCCGCCGCCGACCACCTGCTGCACTCGGCGACCGAGGCCGTGATGCTCACCCCGTCGGGGTACGCCCCGCCGGACGAGCTGGGCCGGATCACGGTCATGTACGTCCGGCGGCCCCAGTGCGACGAGGCCGTCATCCGCGCCGCCCAGGCCGCCGAGCGCCTGGAGGTCCCGCTGCGGCTGGTCACCCTCGCCGTCGGGGACGTGGCCGGGGACCCGCTCCGCGACGACCTCGCGCTCGCCATCCGGCTCGCCCTGGACTCCGCCGACCTGCTCCCCGAGGAGGTCTCCGCGGAGCTCGCCGAGGGCGACGACGTCGCCGACGCCCTGGACGACGTGGACTGGCCCGAGGGCGAGCTGCTCGTCTGCGCGTCCAGCGAGGACGCCGCCGCCCACCGCGTGTTCCTGGGCGAGGTGGCCCTCAAGGTGCTGCGGGCGGCGCCGTGCCCGGTCACCGTCCTCCCCCGCGGCTACTACTGAGTAGCCCGTTTTGACCGTTTACTCGGAACCGCTTGCCGCCTGCGGTTTACCTGGACTACATTCCGTCGAGATCGGAACGTGACCATTGGAACGGGGCACGTTCCTCCCCCGGTCGGGCGCACCCTGCCCGGACGAGCGAGGCGCAGGGAGCGAGATGGACCCGATCGGCAGCAAGCTGCTCGACATCGCCAAGACGGAACTCGGCTACACCGAGAAGGGCGACGGCTACACCAAGTTCGGCGAGTGGTACCGCAAGAACGTCGACGGCGACCACGACCAGTACTTCTCCACCGCGCCCTGGTGCGACATGTTCCTCGCCTGGGCCGCCGACAAGGCCGACGTGACCGACCAGGCCGGGCAGTTCGCCTCCACCGTCGAGCACGCCAAGTGGTTCAAGAAGCACGACGCCTGGGGCCACGACCCCGAACCCGGAGCCATCGTCTTCTACGACTGGAACGGCTCCGGCGACATGGACCAGATCGACCACGTCGGCATCGTCGAGAAGGTCGACGGGCACACCCTCCACACCATCGAGGGCAACGCCGAGGGCTACAAGCTCATGCGCAAGACCCGCGACACCGGCACCGTCGTGGGCTACGGGTACCCGTCCAAGGTCAAGGTCGAGGCCAAGTACACCCCCAAGCACGCCGCCCCGGCCACCACCGTCGACAAGGTCGGCGGCCCCGCCACGGCCACGCACACCCATGAGGCCGAGCACAACGGCGCCGCCGAGCAGCTCCCCGCCCAGGACGTCGTCCTCGGCGGCATCCTCGCCTTCATCCTCTGCGGCACCGTCGCCCTCGCCGCCGGCCGCGCCGCCGCCGCGAAGGCCCCCACCTCGCCGCCCATCCGCGTCCGCAAGCGCGGCAAGCACCACCGCCCGTCCACCCCCGTCGCGCTCCCCGCCGACGTCACCCCCGCCGACCTCGACGCGGCCGAGGCCGGCACCACCCTCATGCCCGCCGTCTCCCTCGCCGCCGCGCACGCCGCCGAGGACCGCGAGTTCTGGGGCCGCATCGCCCACCTCGAAGAGGACAGGGAACTCGACTTCTGGAACACCCTCCACGCCGAGCTCACCGACTCCGAGCCCGCTCAGTACGCAAGCACTCCAGGATTCCGCTAGAGTTGTCCGTGCGAGCCCAGGGGGGCGACCCCCGGGCACGACACGCGGACGTGGCTCAGTTGGTAGAGCATCACCTTGCCAAGGTGAGGGTCGCGGGTTCGAATCCCGTCGTCCGCTCTGAGAGGCCCCATCAGGTCTCGCTCTGGTGGAGTGGCCGAGAGGCGAGGCAACGGCCTGCAAAGCCGTGTACACGGGTTCAAATCCCGTCTCCACCTCGCAGCACGCACAAGGGCGATTAGCTCAGTGGGAGAGCGCTACCTTGACACGGTAGAGGCCACTGGTTCAATCCCAGTATCGCCCACGAGTCGGGCTCTGGTGCTCGCCGCCCCTTCGGGGCGGCTTCGCCGGGGCCCGCACTGTTTTCCCGGGGGGCGACCCCCGGACCCCCGCTGTGGGGGCTCCGCCCCCACGCCCCCTTCCGGCTCAGGTCATCGGTCGCCTGAACGGTCGCCGCCCCCTCCCGTGGGGCTCCGCCCCTACACCCCCCAGCCGAAGTTGTGGTCACCGCCGGTGTGGGTGGGTGGGGCTAGGAGTTTGTCCATGAGGACGTGCAGGTGGTGGCGGAAGGCGGCTACGGCTTCCGCGTCGTCGGCTCTGCGCATGCCCTGGGTCCGGTTCAGGACGCCTGAGCCCAGGAAGCCGTGGACGCACCAGATCATGGTGCCCAGGAGGTAGTAGGGGTCCACGTCCGGGGGGACCTCGTCGCGGATCTTGTTGGCGGCCAGTTTCAGGAGCGGGCGGACGTAGCGGTCCTCCAGTTCGGAGATGTCGGCCGCGTCGTCGACCCAGCGGTGCGCCCAGAGGGAGCGGTTGGGCGGATGCGCCAGGTGGAAGTCCAAGTAGGCGTCGACTATCCGGTGGACGGCGGCCCGGCCCGGTTCGGCCTCGGACACGACCGCCTCCAGCATGGTGCGTTCGGAATCGAAGGCCCGATCCAGGACCTCCAGGTAGAGCTCCCGTTTGTCCCCGGCGACCTCGATGATCGTCGCCGGGTCGACCCCCGTCGCGTCCGCCAGGAGGCGCAGGGACGTTCCGTCGTAGCCGAGTTCGCTGAACAGCCTGGTCGCCACGTCGATGACCTGCTGCCGTGAAATGGCACTCGCCATGCCGTCACGCTATGCATGCTCCGGCGATGCCCAATGCGGCCCCGCGTCATCGTTCGGTCAAGCCATGGCAATCGTTCGGGCAGACGCTCCGCAGGGGCTTCGTCATGGGGTTGTCGGTAGGAGGCTTTCGGGGGTGATCGGCAGGGCTCGGGGGCGGTGGCCGGTGGCGTTGTGGACGGCGTTGGCGATCGCGGCGGCGGAGCCGACCTGGCCTATCTCGCCGACGCCCTTGACGCCGAGGGGGCCGGTGACGGTGTCCTCGACCTCGATCAGTTCGATGTCGATGTCGGGCGCGTCCGCGTTGACGGGAACCAGGTAGTCGCCGAAGCCGGTGTTGGCCCAGCGGCCGAGGGTCGTGTCCATGTAGGTGCCCTCCAGGAGCGCCTGGCTCATGCCCCACAGCATCCCGCCCATGAGCTGGCTGCGGGCCGTCTTCGGGTTGAGGACGCGGCCGGGCGCGAAGGCCGCGACCATGTGCCGGACGCGGATGAGGCCCAGGTCGGCGTCCACCGCGACCCTGGCGAACTGGGCGCCGAACGTGAGGAGCCCGTGCGGGGTGTCCAGGGGCGGCGGGTCCCAGCTGCCGATGGCGTCGGTGTCGTTGATGAGGTGGCGGTCCATCAGGTCGCGGTAGGTCTCGGTGGAGCCGTCGAGCGTCATGCGTCCGCCGGCTGCGGTGACCTTGGACGGGTCGGCCCCGTGCAGGGGCGACTCCGGGTCGGCGACGGCGAGGGCGATCATCTGGTCGCGGACGGCGGTGGCGGCGTTGTGCACGGCGGAGCTGACCATCATCGCGCCGTTGGAGCCGACGGGTGATCCGGCGGTCGGCAGGTCGGTGTCGCCGAAGTCGAGCCGGACGTCGTCCAGGTCGACGCCGAGGCCGTCCGCGGCCACCTGGGTGAGGACGGTCGTCATGCCGGTGCCGAACTCCTGCGCGGCGGTGGCGACCACGGCCGTGCCGTCGGAGTAGAGGCGGGCGCGGGCCCGCTGGGTGCGCATGAAGAACGCCACCGGGTACGCGGAGGCGGCCATCCCGGTGCCGACCAGCCAGTTCCCGTCGCGCTCGGGCCCGCGCCCGTCCCAGCCGAAGCGGTCCGCGCCGCGCCGGAGGCATTCGGCCAGGCCGCCGCTGGACCACGGATGCCCGGTGTTGGGGTCGACGTTGGTGAGGTTGCGCAGCCGGAGCTCGACCGGGTCGATGCCGAGTTCGCCGGCGAGTTCGTCCATGGCGCATTCGAGCGTGAACACCCCGCATGCTTCGCCCGGCCCGCGGGTGAAGGTGGGCGTCATCGTGTTGCCGCGCACGAGGTGGTGGACGCCCTCGAAGGCGGGGCTCGCGTAGAGCTGGGAGGCGGCGCCGAAGGCCGGTTCGGCCCAGTCGTCGAACGGCGAGGTCACGGAGGTCTTGTGGTGCCGGATCGCGGTGAGGCGCCCGTCGCGGTCCGCGCCGAGCGTGACGTGCTGCTCCTGCTCCTCGCGGTGGCCGCAGGAGGTGAACATCTGCCCGCGCGTCACCACGAGCCGGACGGGCCGCCGGACGTGCCGGGCGGCGAGGGCGGTGAGCGTCACGTGCGGCCACACCATCGCCTTCGACCCGAACGCCCCGCCGATGAACCGTGTCCGCACCCTGATCCTCGACGGCGACATGCCGAGCAGCGCGGCGACGGTCAGCTGCACCGCCTTGATGCCCTGGCAGGAGTCGTACAGCGTCAGATCGCCGCCGTCCCACGCGGCCGTGGTCGTCAGCGCCTCAAGGGCGTTGTGGTGGTTGGGGGCGAAATGGAACGTCGTGTCGACGCGCACGTCCGCGGCCGCGAGACCTTCGCCGATGTCCCCCCGGTGCAGCTGCGCGGGCATGAATCCGCCGAAGATCTTCTCGGGTTCGTAGGCGTCCGCCCGGCCCTGGTCGATGGTGGTGACGGACGGGGCCTCGTCGTAGTCGACCCGCACCAGGCCGGCGGCGTACTGGGCCTGCTCCAGGGTGTCTGCCACGACGATCGCCACCGGCTGGCCGGCGTAGTGGACCTGGTCGTCCTGCATCGGGAAGAACGTCTCGCCGGGGGCCGGGGCGCCGAGCAGCGACGGCACCAGCGGGACGCGGTTCACCTTCGGCACGTTGTGGTGGGTGAGGATTCCGACGACGCCGCCCGCGCCTTCGGCCGCCGCCGTGTCGATCGCCGTGATGCGGCCGCGGCCCACGCTGGCGCCGACGATCTGGGCGTGCGCCAGGTCCGGCAGCCGGATCTCCCCCGAGTAGCGTGCCGCGCCGGTGACCTTCTGCGGGCCGTCGACCCGGTTCACCTCCCGTCCGATGGCCTGGCTCATGGGGCTTCTCCGTTCGTGAGCTGCGTCAGTGCCCGGACGATCGCCCGCTTCGCGAGTTCGACCTTGAAGGCGTTCTGGGGGCGGGGTTCGGCGGCGGCCAGTTCGCGCCCGGCGGCCTCGGCGAAGACCTCCGGCGCCGCCGGACGGCCCGCCAGCGCCTGCTCAGCGAGCCGCGCACGCCACGGTCTGGTCGCCACTCCCCCGAGCGCGAGCCGGACGCCGGCGACCGCGCCGTCCCGGACGTCCAGCGCGGCGGCCACCGAGACCAGCGCGAACTCGTAGGACGCGCGGTCGCGGACCTTCAGGTACAGCGACCGGGCGGCGATCGGTGTCGCGGGCACGTCCATCGCGGTGATCAGCTCCCCGTGCTCCAGCGGGTGCTCGCGTTCCGGTGTGTCGCCGGGCGGGAGGAAGAAGTCGTCGACGGGGACGGTCCGTTCGCCGGACGGCCCGCGGGTACGTACCACGGCGTCCAAAGCGACCAGGGCGACCGCTAGGTCCGACGGGTGGACGGCGATGCATGTGTCGCTCGTTCCGAGGACGGCGTGGCCGCGGTGGTATCCGGTCATGGCCGCGCAGCCGCTGCCGGGGTCGCGCTTGTTGCACGGCGACGTCGCGTCCCGGAAGTAGGGGCACCGCACCCGCTGGCACAGGTTGCCGCCCATCGAGGCCATGTTCCGCAGTTGCGGGGACGCGCCCAGCAGCAGCGCCTGCGCGATCACGGGGAACCGGGTCGCGATCCGGGGCTCCTCGGCCGCGTCGCTCATCCGGGCGAGCGCGCCGATGCGGAGGCCGCCGTCCGGCAGGTCCTCGACGCGGTCCAGGGGCAGGTCGCTGATGTCCACCAGCAGGTCGGGGCGCAGGACGTTCTGGCGCACCAGGTCGACCTCGGTGGTGCCGCCGGCGAGGAACGCCCCGCCGGGGTGCTCCCGGACGGCCGCGATCGCCGTGTCGGTGTCGGCGGCCCGCGTGTAGTCGAACGGCCGCATCGTCACGCACCGCCCGCCGCGTCGCGGACGTCGCGGATCGCCGCCCTGATGTTCGGGTAGGCGGCGCAGCGGCAGAGGTTGCCGCTCATCCACTCGGCGATCTCGCCGTCGTCGGCGGCGTGCCCCTCGTCCAGGAGCGCGACCGCGGACATGATCTGGCCCGGCGTGCAGTAGCCGCACTGGAAGGCGTCGCGTTCGACGAACGCCCGCTGCATCGGATGCAGGCCGCCGTCCGGTGCCAGGCCCTCGATGGTGGTGACCTCGCGGCCTTCGCAGGCGACCGCGAGCGTCAGGCAGGCCAGCACGCGGCGGCCGTCCACCCGCACCGTGCAGGCACCGCAGGTGCCCTGGTCGCAGCCCTTCTTCGAGCCGGTGAGGCCGAGGTGCTCCCGTAACGCGTCCAGCAGGCTCACCCGGGGTTCGAGCCGCAGTTCGCGGGCCCGTCCGTTGACGGTGAGCGCGACCGTCCCGGCGTTCATGGCCATCTCGTCCTCCTCGTGGCCGCCGTCCGTCCGCTCAGGATCGGAGGCGGCCCGAGGCGGTCGCATCCGCCATTGGCCTGCCGGGCCCGCGTGCGGGCCCGTCGGTCGGTCGTTGGGGCCCTGTCAGTCGTAGGAGGCCAGGGTGCGGGCGTGGAGGGCGAGGACGTGGGCCAGCAGGGCGGGGGCCTGCCCGCCGGCGGCGTCGGGGAGGACGTCGGGGGTGAGCGTCCAGTCGGCGCCGACCCAGTTGTCGGCGATGCCGTCCGCGCTGGACGGCAGGTTGTTGCAGGACTGCCGCAGCCGGACCGTGCGGACGGAATCGGGGGCCGGGGTGTCGGTCTCCACGAGCAGCACCGGGACACCGGCCGTCGGCCCGTCCTCCACCAGGCGCAGGAGCCGGTGGGCGTCCTCCCCGTCGAGCGCGGCGCCCGCGTCGAGGACGACCACCAGCCGGACGGGCGGGCCGCCGCCGGGCAGGTCCTCGTCCCCGCCGCCGATCCGGCGCAGGTCGACCAGGTCGAGCAGGCGGCGGACGCGCTCGGCCGCGCCGGTGCCGACCGCCACACCGCCGCCGAGCAGCCGGGCGGACGTGGCCGGGTCGAAGCCCTGCAGCCAGCCCGCGCCGGACAGGCCCGCCGCGTCGATCACCTCCAGGCCGACGAGGCCGGGCGGGGCGGCGGCGAGGAACCGGGTCGCCAGCGACCAGGCGTAGGCGGTCGAGTCGGCGGGCATCGCGCCCCGCGAGATCCACACGGCGCGCCGCCAGGGCAGCCGGAGGACGAGCGGTATCCGCAGGTCGGGCAGCTCGTCGGTGGACAGCCGGCCGAGCAGCACGCCGCCCGCGAGGTCGGTGCGGGGACGCCAGGTCAGCCAGGACGGCGCGTCGAACGGCGCGACCTCCGCCTCGACGTGCGGCTCGACCCGGGCCAGCTCGTCGCGGAGCTGGGCGGCGTCGGAGCGCAGCCGCTCGTCGGCGGCGGCCATGAGCTCGTCGAAGCGGCCGCGGGGCCGCCGCCCGGCGATCTCCTCGTTGCGGACGGTCAGCGCGTGCTCGGTCGCGGCGCGGAACGCGGCCACCGAGCGGCTCGCGTCCTCCCAGACGAGCCAGCAGCGTTCGAGGTAGTCGACCTCCGTGCCGGGCGGCGGCGGAGGCGCCCCCGTCCCCTGCGGCGGCGGCCCCTGCGGCGGCGGCCCGGACGGGGGCTGCGCGGGCGGCGGTGCGGCGGCCGGAGGCGGACCCGCCGCGGGTTGCGGCTCGCCCGGGTCGTCGACCTCGATGCCGTGCGCCGCGACCAGTTCGGCGAGGCCGCCCGCGTAGCCCTGGCCGACGGCGCGCACCTTCCACCGCTCGGCCCGGCGGTAGACCTCCAGGGCGATGATCGCCCGCTCCGGGCCGAGGCCCGGGACGGTGAACTCGGCGACCGGGGCGCCGCCGGCGGCCGCGAGGACGGCGCGCGGCGGCGGCACCGTCCCGAAGTCGGCCGTGCCGGTGAGGCTGACCGCGATCAGCACCGCGGTGACATCGCCGGGGACCGCGTCCAGGTCCAGCTCGATGCGCTGCCCGCCGCCGTCGGACCACTGGACGCCCGGTGCCCGCGGCGCGTTGAAGAACACCAGGTCCGCGTCGGAGCGGACGCGCAGGTCCGCGCCGACGAGCAGCGCGCTGACGTCCACCGGCGCGGCGCAGTCCGCGGTCGCGGTCACCCGCCGCGCGGGCAGCGCCGCGTTGGCGCCCCGGGTGAGCTCGGTCATCGGCGGGTCAGGCGTGCGCGGCGATCGCCGGAAGCATGTCCTGGAAGGTGCGGCCGTGGCAGGGCTCCCCGATGGCGTTCATCTTCCAGCCGCCGCCGTGCCGGTAGAGCCGCGCCATGATCATGGCGGTGTGGGCGCCGCCGCCGGTCAGCGTGTACCGGGCGAGCTCGCCGCCGTCCATCTCGTTGACGAGCCGGCAGAAGGCGTTCTCCACCTCGTTGAAGGTCTGGCCGTTGAACGAGCTGACGGTGAACACCAGCGAGGTGACGTGGACCGGGAGGCGGTTCAGGTCGACGATGACCGACTCGTCGTCGCCGTCGCCCGCACCGGTCAGGTTGTCGCCGGTGTGCCGGACGGAGCCGTCGTCGCTGACGAGCTTGCCGAAGTAGACCACGTCCGCGAGGTTCGCGTCGGCGAAGAGGACGCAGGACGCGTCGAGGTCGATGTCCCGTTCGCGGGAGCCGAAGAAGCCCTTCTTCTTCACCGCGTCCCAGCCCAGGCCCATCCGGACCATGCTCAGCGCACCGCCGGGCTTCTCCAGCGAGATCCGCTGGCCCTTCACCATCGAGACGGTCACAGCCGTCGCCCTCCCTGCTGTCCCCATGCCGCGCTGACCCCGAGAGCGCGCCGGCCCCAAACGCACCCGGTCACCACGGAACGGTCAGGTGCGAGCAAAGCCTTGCAGGCCGTCCACCCTGTTGTCATCTCGTTCGGCCGTTCCGCGCGAGACCGGGCCGCACGTGAAACGGATGGAAGGCTCCTTGCCCGCCGTGCGCGGGCCGCCGGATAGTGACCTTCGCCGGGCGACTCGCGAACGGGAAAAGGTGGTCTTGTGAGGGCCTTGGGTGTGCTGGTGGCGGCGCTGGTCGCCGCGATGACCGTCCTGGCCGGGCCGCCCGCCTCGGCGGCGGCGCTGGCGGAGGTCACGGACTTCGGGACGAACCCGACCGGGCTCCGGATGCACCTGTACGTTCCGGACCGCGTCCAGGAGAGGCCGCCGGTGCTGCTGGCGGTCCACTGGTGCACGGGGTCGGGGCCGGCGATGTACTCGGGGACGGAGTTCGCGCGGCTCGCCGACCAGTACGGGTTCATCGTGGTGTATCCGTCGGCGACGCGTAGCGGCAGCTGCTTCGACGTGTCGTCGCCGCAGGCGCTGAGGCGCGACGGCGGCAGCGACCCGGTCGGGCTCATGTCGATGGTCCGGTACACGCTGCAGCGGTACGGCGGGGACGCGTCCAGGGTGTTCGTCACCGGCGTCTCGTCCGGCGCGATGATGACGAACGTGATGCTCGCGAACTATCCGGACGTGTTCGCGGCGGGCGCGGCGTTCGCCGGGGTGCCGGACGGGTGCTTCGCCACGACCGACGGCTCGGGGTGGAACAGCGCGTGCGCCAACGGGACCGTCCTCAAGACGCCGCAGCAGTGGGGCGACATCGCCCGTTCCGCCGACCCCGGCTACTCCGGGCCGAGGCCGCGCGTGCAGCTGTGGCACGGCACGGCGGACGACACGCTGCGCTACCCCAACTTCGGCGAGGAGATCGACCAGTGGACGAACGTCCACGGCCTGCCGGCCGCGCCGACGTCCACCGACCAGCCGCAGCAGGGCTGGACGCGCACCCGCTACGGCGACAAGGTCGAGGCGTACTCCCTGCAGGGCGTCGGGCACAACCTGATGGCGTCCGGCATGGCGCGGCGGGCGATCGAGTTCTTCGGGCTCGACCAGGGCGGGACGACGGAGCCGCCCGGCGACGGCGGTGACGGCTCCGCGGCGTGCCGCGTCGCCTACGCGGTCAACGCCTGGAACACGGGCCTGGTCGCGAGCATCACGATCACCAACACCGGGTCCACCGCGGTCAACGGCTGGACGCTCGGCTTCACGCTGCCCGCCGGGCAGACGATCACGTCCGGGTGGGGCGCCGACTACCGGCCGACGAGCGGCGCGGTGAGCGCGACGAACGTGTCCTACAACGCCGCGATCCCGGCCGGCGGCTCCGTCGGCATCGGGCTGCAGGCCACGCACACCGGGAACAGCGGCGCGCCCGGCGGGTTCACCCTGAACGGCGCCGCCTGCACGGCCGGGTGATCGCCCGCTCCCGTGCGGGGCACCCGGCGCGTGCCCCGCACGGGAACGGCCCTTCCGGCGGTTCCGGGCGGCTCACAGGCCGAGGCGCCCGGCGTGGCGGGAGAGGAAGGCGAGCACCTCGTCCTCGGGCTTGTCGGGCAGGCCCCACATGATCTCGGTGACGCCGGCCTCCTCCCAGGCCGCGATGTCCTCGGCCGAGGGGCGCATGGACGCCAGGACGGAGATCTCCGGGCGGCCGGCGCGGCCCGCGTCCGACCAGGCGGCGTGCAGGGCCGCGACCTTGGCGAGGATGTCCCGCTCGGTCGGGGTGGTGATCCAGCCGTCGGCGTGGGCGGCGATCCAGGCGAGGGTCTTCGGGCCGCCGCCCGCGCCGATCATCAGCGGGACGCGGGACTGGACGGGCTTCGGCCACGCCCATGATGGCCCGAACGAGACGAACTCCCCGGCGTAGGACGCCTGCTCCTCCGTCCACAGGGCCCGCATCGCCTCCACGTACTCGCGCAGCACGGTCCGGCGCTTGCCGGCGGGGACATGGTGGTCGGCGAGCTCGTCGGTGTTCCAGCCGAACCCGGCGCCGAGCGTGACGCGGCCGCCGGACAGGTGGTCGAGCGAGGCGATCGTCTTGGCCAGGGTGATCGGGTCGGACTCGACCGGCAGGGCCACCGACGTCCCGAGCCGGATGGCGGACGTGACGGTGACGGCGGACGCGAGCGAGACCCACGGGTCCAGCGTGCGCATGTAGCGGTCGTCCGGGAGGGTCTCGTCGCCCGTGCCGGGGTGGGCGGCCTCACGCTTGACGGGGATGTGGGTGTGCTCGGGGACGTAGAAGGAGTGGAACCCGTTCTCCTCGGCGGCCTTCGCGGCGGTGGCGGGCGCGATGCCCCGGTCACTGGTGAAGAGCACGATGCCATGGCGCATGCGTCCGATAGTAGAACGTGTTCTACCAACGCGGGGGCCGGCGGGTGCCGGCAGGTGCGGGCGGCGGCGCGGCACACCTGGGCGATATTGACACTCTTGTCGGCAGACCCGTACGGTTCGCGTGATTCACGGTTGCCCGAGGGAAATCCGGTGAGATGCCGGTGCGGACGCGCCACTGTATCCGGGACGACGATCCCGGGAGCCAGGTCGCTCGGGTGGCCGCGACCTCATTGTCCGGGACGCGCACGATTCCCTACGGAGGCTCCGTGAGCACGCTGTCGGCTCGCACCATCCCCCTTCCCCGCCTGGTCCCCTGGCTGCTCGCGGTGCCCGCGCTGCTGCTGATCGGCTACCTCGTCCTGATGGACAACGGCGCCGTGTCGCAGACCGGCGGCCACCTCCACGAGCTGATGCACGACGGGCGGCACCTGCTCGGCGTGCCCTGCCACTAGGCCGCCGCATGGTACGCACCCTGCTGGTCAGGGGCCTTCTCCTGGGCCTGCTGGCCGGCCTCGTCGCGGGCGTCTTCGCCTTCGCGGCCGGAGAGCCGCGCATCGACGAGGCGATCGCACTGGAGAACGCCGCCGCCGCGCACGAGCACGGCGCCGGCGCACCCGCCCACGAGCACGGCGGCGAGGTGGGCCGCGGCACGCAGAAGGCCGGGCTGTTCCTCGCCACCGGCCTCTACGGGCTCGCCGTCGGCGGCGTGTTCGCACTCGTCTACGCGGGGCTGCGGGGCCGGGTCGGCCCCCGGTCGGACGGCGGGCTCGCGCTCGCCGCCGCCGGGACCGGCTTCGCCGCCGTCATCATCGTCCCGTTCCTGAAGTACCCGGCGAACCCGCCCGCCGTGGGCGATCCCGAGACGATCAACAGCCGGACCCTGCTGTACCTGGCGATGATCGGGGTCGGGCTGCTCGCGACGGCGATCGCGGTGACGACGGCGCGGAGCGTGCCCGGCGGGCCGTGGGCCCGCTGGCCCGCCGCCGTGCTGGCCTTCGTCGTCCCCGTCGCGGTCGCGTCGCTGCTGCTGCCGGGGGTGGACGAGGTGCCCGACGGGTTCCCCGCCACGCTGCTGTGGCAGTTCCGCATGACCTCGCTCGGGACGCAGCTGGTGTTCTGGGCGTCGTTCGGCACGCTGTTCGGCTGGTTCTGCGACCGGGCGGCGCGCTCCGCGGCAGTGCCGGCCTGAACGGGCTGCTGCTCGTCCGGCACGCGACGTCGGCGGGGATGCGGGAGGCCCGCTTCCCCGCCGCCGGCGCCGCCGCGGACGCGGGCGGTCTGGCGAGGGCGAGGGCCCTGGCCGGAACGTTCCCGGGCGGTGCGGCGTGGACGTCCCCGTCCCGTGCCGCCCGGGAGACCTGCGCCGCGCTCGGTCTCGACGCCCGGCCGCTCGCGGCGCTGGCCGAAGCCGACTACGGCCGGTGGGCGGGCGTCCGGTACGCGGACGTCGAGCCTGATGCGCTGGCCGGGTGGCTGTCGGATCCGGACGCCGCGCCCCACGGTGGCGAGTCCCGGAACCAGGTCGTGGCGCGGGTCGCGGAGTGGCTCGGCGGTCGGCCGTCCGGGATCGCGGTGTGCGACGCGGGCGTCATCCGGGCCGTCCTCTGCCACGCCCTCGGCCTGGGCGTCCCGGCGGCCGACCGCATCGATCTCGCTCCGCTGTCCACCACGCGACTGGCCGCCGCCCGGGACGGCTGGCGGGTCGCCCACATCAACCGGAAGGTGGTCCCTTGAACGCCCTCTACCCGTTCAGCGCCGTCGTCGGCCTGGACGATCTGAAGCTGGCGCTGCTCCTCAACGCCGTCTCGCCGCGGGTCGGCGGGGTGCTGGTACGGGGCGAGAAGGGCACCGCGAAGTCGACGATCGTGCGGGCGCTGGCCGCGCAGCTCCCGGCCGTGGACGTCGTGCCCGGCTGCCGGTTCGCCTGCGACCCGGCGGCGCCCGACCCGTCCTGCCCGGACGGGCCGCACGACCCGGGCGGCCCGGCGGAGCGGCGGCCGTCCGCGCTGGTGGAGCTGCCGGTCGGCGCGTCGGAGGACCGGCTCGCCGGGTCGCTCGACGTCGAGCGGGCCCTGACCGAGGGCGTGAAGGCGTTCGAGCCGGGGCTGCTGGCTGCGGCGCACCGGGGCGTCCTCTACGTGGACGAGGTGAACCTGCTGCACGACCACCTGGTGGACCTGCTGCTCGACGCCGCCGCGCTCGGCACCTGCTACGTGGAGCGCGAGTCGCTGTCGATCCGGCACGCGGCCCGGTTCCTGCTGGTCGGGACGATGAACCCCGAGGAGGGCGAGCTGCGTCCCCAGCTCCTCGACCGGTTCGGGCTGACGGTCGAGGTGCGGGCGTCGCGGGAGCCGCGGGAGCGGGCGGAGGTCGTCCGGCGGCGGCTCGCGTTCGAGGCGGACCCGGAGGCGTTCGCCGTGCGCTGGGCCGGCGCCGAGGCCGGCCTCGCGGAGCGCATCTCGGCCGCGCGCGAGCGCCTCGGCGGCGTCCGGCTGCCGGACGAGCGGCTGGAGCAGATCGCGGCCGTCTGCGCCGGCTTCGAGGTGGACGGCCTGCGCGCCGACCTCGTCACGGCGAACGCCGCCCTCGCGCACGCGGCCTGGCAGGGCCGGGACGAGGTGACGCAGGCGGACGTGCGCGCCGCCGCCCGCCTGTCGCTCCCGCACCGCCGCCGCCGCGACCCGTTCGACGCCCCGGGCCTGGACGAGTCGCTCCTCGACGACCTCCTCGCCAGCACCGCCCCCGACGACGACCCGCCCCCGGAAGGAGGCGGCGCCCCCTCGGACGGCGACACTCCACGCGGGGCCGGAGGCGCGGCAAGCGACGACAAGGCGCCGGGTGACGGCGACTCGCCCGGCGTTGACCGCCCACAAGGTGAATCGAGTCCGCCGGGTGACACGAGGTCACCGGGTGATACGGAACCGTCGGGACATACGAGACCGCCGGGAGATGCCTGGCCGCCAGGAGGTGCCCGGCCGTCGGGAGGTGCCTGGCCGCCGGGAGATGCCTGGCCCTCGGGAGATGCCTGGTCTTCAGGGGATGGCGGGCCGTCGGGTGATCCGGGGCCGTTGGGGGATGCGCGATCGCCGGGTGCGGACGGTTCGCGCGGTGGCGGTGCTCCGCAGGGTGCGGAGGGGCGGCTGGGCGGGGGTGAGCGGGTCGCGGCGGTGGCGGCGCCGCATGCGGTGCCGTTCTGGGAGGTGCCGGGCGTCGGGGACGGTGCGGCGGGGCGCCGGTCGCGGGCGCGGACGGCGCGGGGCCGGGTGACCGGGGCGCGCCGCCCGGCCGAGCGGGTGCGCGACCTGCACGTGGTGGCGACGCTGCTGGCCGCGGCTCCGCATCAGCGGGCGCGCGGGCGGTCCGGGGCGGGGGTGGTGCTGCGGGCGGGGGATCTGCGCGAGGCGGTCCGGGAGGGGCGCGAGGGCAACCTGGTGCTGTTCGTCGTGGACGCCAGCGGCTCGATGGCGGCGCGCCGCCGGATGACGACGGTGAAGACGGCCGTGCTGAGCCTGCTGCTGGACGCCTACCAGCGCCGCGACAAGATCGGCCTGATCACCTTCCGGGGGCGGACCGCCGACCTGGTCCTGCCGCCGACGTCGTCGGTGGAGGCGGGTGCGGCGCGGCTGCGGGCGCTGCCGACCGGCGGGCGGACGCCGCTGGCCGCCGGGCTCGTCCGGGCCGCCGAGGTCCTGCGGGCCGAGCGGCTGAAGGACCCGGCGCGGCGCCCGCTGGTCGTGGTCGTCACCGACGGCCGCACCACCGCCGGCGGCGACGTGGACCGGGCCGCCGGACTGCTCGCCGGCACGGCGGGGATCGTCGTGGACTGCGAGGACGGCCCGGTCCGGCTCGGCCTCGCGGGACGGCTCGCCGCCCGGCTGGGCGCGCGGCTCGTCCCGCTCGGAGATCTCGATGGAATCGTGCGCGAGCACAGGAAGGCGGCCTGACATGCCCCAGGGGAAGCCCGTGTCCGTCCCCGACGACGGACTCACCACCCGGCAGCGCCGCAACCGGCCGCTGCTGATCGTCCACACCGGGCCGGGGAAGGGGAAGTCGACGGCCGCGTTCGGGATGGCGCTGCGCGCGTGGAACCAGGGCTGGCCGGTCGGGGTGTTCCAGTTCGTGAAGTCGGCGAAGTGGCGGATCGGCGAGGAGCGGGCGCTGCGGGTGCTGGGCGACAGCGGCGAGGGCGGCCCGGTCGCCTGGCACAAGATGGGCGAGGGCTGGTCGTGGATCCAGCGGCCGGGCTCGGATGCGGACCACGCGGCGGACGCGCGGGAGGGCTGGGCGCAGATCAAGCGTGACCTCGCCGCCGAGACGTACCGTTTCTATGTGCTGGACGAGTTCACGTATCCGATCAAGTGGGGCTGGCTGGACCTGGACGACGTGGTGGAGACGCTGACGTCCCGTCCGGGCGCGCAGCACGTCGTCGTCACCGGGCGGGACGCGCCGGAGCGGCTCATCGGCGCCGCCGACCTGGTGACGGAGATGGGGAAGGTCCGGCATCCGATGGACGCCGGACAGAAGGGGCAGCGGGGCATCGAGTGGTGATCCCGCGGCTCGTCATCGCCGCCCCCGCGTCGGGAAGCGGGAAGACCACGGTCGCGACCGGGCTCATCGCCGCCCTGCGCGCCCGGGGGCTCGCGGTGTCGCCGCACAAGGTCGGCCCCGACTACATCGACCCCGGCTACCACGCGCTCGCGTCGGGACGCCCCGGCCGCAACCTCGACCCGTGGCTCGTCGGCGAGGAGCGGGTCGCGCCGCTGTTCCTGCACGGCGCGGCCGGCTGCGACGCGGCCGTGGTCGAAGGGGTGATGGGGCTCTTCGACGGGCGGGGCGACACGGGGTTCGCCTCCACCGCGCACGTCGCGCGACTCCTCGCCGCCCCGGTCGTGCTGGTCGTGGACGCGGCGCGGCAGAGCAGGTCGGTCGCGGCGCTCGTGCACGGGTTCGCGACGTTCGAGCCGGGGGTGCGGATCGGCTGCGTCATCCTGAACCGCGTCGCCTCGGACCGGCACGAGGAGCTGTGCCGGGGCGCGCTGGAGTCGACCGGGATACCGGTGCTGGGCGCGATCCGGCGGGACGACGCCGTCGTGAACCCGTCCCGGCACCTCGGGCTGATTCCGGCGGCGGAGCGCGGGGCGGACGCCGTGCGGGCGGTGCGGCGGCTCGGCGGGCTGATCGCCGGGTCGTGCGACGTGGAGGGGCTGCTGCGTCTCGCCGGCACCGCTCCCCCGCTGCCCGGCCCGGCGTGGGACCCGTCCGAGCATGCCGAGCCGGTCGGCGGGCGGCCCGTCGTCGCGGTCGCGGGCGGGCCGGCCTTCACCTTCTCTTATAGGGAGCACGTCGAGCTGCTGCGCGCGGCGGGCGCCGAGGTGGCGGTGTTCGACCCGCTGCGGGACGAGGCCCTGCCCGACGGGACGGCCGCGATCGTCATCGGCGGCGGGTTCCCGGAGGTGCACGCCGCCGAGCTGGCCGCCAACGAGCCCATGCGCGCGGCCGTCGCCGCGTTCGGCGGGCCGATCGCCGCCGAATGCGCGGGACTCCTCTATCTATGCGAGGAACTCGACGGCCGGAGGATGTGCGGGCTCGTCCCGGGCCGGGCGCGCATGACGTCCCGGCTGGCGCTCGGCTACCGGGAGGCCGTCGCCGTGGCCGAATCGCCGCTGACGCGCGCGGGCGAGCGGTTCCGGGGCCACGAGTTCCACCGCACGGCCCTGACCGGGGCCGCGGAGCCGCTGTTCCGCTGGCGGGACGGCGGCGACGGGTTCGGGAGCGACCGCATCACCGCGTCCTACCTGCACCTGCACTGGGCCGGGTATCCGGAGCTGGCTCAACGGCTGGTGTCGTCCTCCAGGTCGCCTTCCGCCTTGAGGTAGACCTCCTGCAGGCCCTTGAGGACCTCCGGGTCGGGGTGCTCCCACATGCCGCGCTCGGCGGCCTCCAGCAGCCGCTCGGCGATGCCGTGCAGCGCCCACGGGTTCGACTCGGCCATGAACGCGCGGTTCTCGTCGTCCAGGACGTAGGCGGCGGTGAGCCGGTCGTACATCCAGTCGGCCATGACGCCGGTGGCGGCGTCGTAGCCGAACAGGTAGTCGACGGTCGCGGCCAGCTCGAACGCGCCCTTGTAGCCGTGCCGGCGCATCGCGGCGAGCCACTGCGGGTTGACGACGCGGGCCCGGAAGATCCGCGCGGTCTCCTCCGAGAGCGTGCGGGTGCGGACGGCGTCCGGGCGGGTGCTGTCGCCGACGTACGCCTCCGGCGCCCTGCCGGTCAGCGCCCGGACGGTGGCGATCATGCCGCCGTGGTACTGGAAGTAGTCGTCGGAGTCGGCGATGTCGTGCTCGCGGGTGTCGACGTTCTTCGCGGCGACCGCGATGCGGCGGTAGGCGCTCTCCATGTCGTCGCGGGCGGGGACGCCGTCGAGGTCGCGGCCGTAGGCGTGGCCGCCCCACACCGCGTACACCTCGGCGAGGTCGGCGTCGTCGCGCCAGGTGCGGCTGTCGATGAGCGGCAGCAGCCCGGCCCCGTAGGCTCCGGGCGCCGACCCGAAGATGCGGCGGGCGGCGCGCCCCTCGTCGCCGTGCGCCTCCCGGTCGGCCCGGACGTGGGCGCGGACGTAGTTGTCGCCGTCGGGCTCGTCCAGGGCCGCGACGAGGCGGACGGCGTCGTCCAGCATGGCGACGACGTGCGGGAACGCGTCCCGGAAGAAGCCGCTGATGCGGACGGTCACGTCGATGCGCGGCCGGCCCAGCTCGGCGAGCGGGACCGGCTCCAGATCCGTGACGCGGCGGGACGCCTCGTCCCACGCCGGCCGGACGCCGAGCAGGGCGAGGACTTCGGCGATGTCGTCCCCGGCCGTCCGCATCGCGCTCGTCCCCCACACCGACAGGCCCACCGAGCGCGGCCACTCCCCGTCGTGGTCGGCGCGGTAGCGGTCGAGGAGCGAGGCGGCCATGGCCTGCCCGGTCTCCCACGCGAGGCGGCTCGGGACGGCGCGCGGGTCCACCGAGTAGAAGTTCCGGCCGGTCGGCAGGACGTTGACGAGGCCGCGCAGCGGCGACCCGCTCGGCCCGGCCGGGACGTAGCCGCCGTCCAGGGCGTGCAGCACGTGGCCGAGTTCGTCGGACGTGCGCGCCAGGCGCGGGACGATCTCGGCGGCGGCGAACTCCAGGACCCGCCCCACGAGTTCGCGGCGCTCCCCGGGGACCCGCCGGGCGATCTCGGGGACCGCTTCCGCGTCCCAGCCCGCGTCCTCCATGCCCTGGACGAGCGACCGGGCGGCGGCCTCGGCGGCGTCCACGTCGGCGAGGGCCTCGGAGCCGTCCTCGGCCAGGCCGAGCGCCTCGCGCAGGCCCGGCAGCGTCTCCCGCCCCGACCACATCTGCCGGGCGCGGAGCATGGCCAGCACCAGGTCGACACGGGTCCCGCCCTCCGGCGCAAGGCCGAGGACGTGCAGGCCGTCGCGGATCTGCGCGTCCTTCACCTCGCACAGCCAGCCGTCCACGTGCAGGAGGAAGTCGTCGAACTCGGTGTCGTGGGGACGGTCGTCCAGGCCGAGGTCGTGGTCGAGCTTCGCGGCCTGGATCAGCGTCCAGATCTGCGCGCGGATCGCCGGGAGCTTCGCCGGGTCCATCGCGGCGATCGTCGCGTGCTCGTCCAGGAGCTGTTCGAGGCGTGCGATGTCGCCGTAGGTCTCGGCGCGCGCCATCGGCGGGACCATGTGGTCGACGAGGACGGCGTGCGCGCGGCGCTTGGCCTGCGTCCCCTCCCCCGGGTCGTTGACGAGGAACAGGTAGATCAGCGGGACGTCGCCGAGCGCGGCGTCGGTGCCGCACGACGCGGACATGCCGGCCGCCTTGCCGGGCAGCCACTCCAGGTTGCCGTGCTTGCCGACGTGCACGATCGCGTGCGCGCCGAACTCGTCCGACAGCCACCGGTACGCGGCCAGGTAGTGGTGGCTCGGCGGCAGGTCGGGGTCGTGGTAGATCGCGATGGGGTTCTGGCCGAAGCCGCGCGGCGGCTGCACCATCACGACGACGTTCCCGGCGCGGAGGGCGGCGAGGACGATGGCGCCGTCCTGGACGAACAGGTGCCCGGGCGGCGGCCCCCAGTGCAGCTCCATCTCCCCGCGCAGCACCTCGGGGAGGGTGCGGTACCAGCGTTCGTAGGACGCGGCGGAGATGCGGATCGGGTTGCCGGCGAGCTGCTCCTCGGTGAGCCAGTCCTCGTCCTGGCCGCCGGCCGCGATGAGCGCGTGGACGAGCGCGTCGCCGTCCTGCTCGCGGACGCCGGGGAAGCCCTCGCCGAGGTCGTAGCCCTCCTCCGCGAGGCGGGCCAGCAGCCGGACGGTGCTCGCCGGGGTGTCGAGGCCGACGGCGTTCCCGACGCGGGAGTGCTTCGTCGGGTACGCCGACAGCATGACGACGATGCGGCGGTCGGCGGCCGGGGTGCGGCGGAGGCGGCCGTGCCGGACGGCGATCCCGGCGACCCGCGCGGCGCGTTCGGGGTCGGCCCGGTAGACGGTGAGGCCGTCCTCGTCGATCTCCTTGAACGAGAACGGGACGGTGATGATGCGGCCGTCGAACTCGGGGATCGCGACCTGCGACGCCGCGTCCAGCGGGGACAGGCCGTCGTCGCTCGCCGCCCAGGCGTCGCGGCTGGTGGTGAGGCAGAGGCCCTGCAGGATCGGGATGTCCAGCTCGGCGAGGGCGCCCACGTCCCACGCCTCGTCGTCACCGCCCGCCCCGGCGGTCGCGGGCCGCGTCCCGCCCGCCGCGAGGACGGTCACGACGAGCGCGTCCGCCCGGCCGAGGGTGTCGAGCAGTTCGGGCTCGGCGGTGCGCAGGGACGAGCAGAAGACCGGCATGGCCTGCCCGCCGGCGTCCTCGACGGCCGTGCACAGCGCCTCCACGAACGCGGTGTTCCCCGCCATGTGGTGGGCGCGGTAGTACAGCACGCCGATGACCGGGCCGCCGGCGGTGCGGGGTTCGCGTTCGAGCCGTCCCCACGTCGGCGCCGCGGCGGGCGGCGCGAACCCGCGCCCGGTCAGCAGCACGGTGTCGGACAGGAACGCGTGCAGCTCGGCCAGGTTGCCGGGGCCGCCGTGCGCGAGGTAGGCGTGGGCTTCGGCGCACACGCCGCCGGGGACGGTGGACAGCTCCATCAGCTCGGCGTCGGGGGCCTGCTCGCCGCCGAGGACGACCACCGGACGGGGCCCGGCGAGCAGCGCGTCGAGCCCGTCCTCCCAGGCCCGGCGCCCGCCGAGCAGCCGGACGACGACGAGGCCGGTCCCCTCGGCGAGGCCGGGCAGGTCGTCCGCGGTGAGCCGCGCCGGGTTGCCGAGCCGGTAGGCGGCGCCGGACGCGCGGGCGCTCAGCAGATCGGTGTCGGACGTCGACAGCAGCAGCACGGTGCCAGCGGACACGGCCGTTCCTCCCCTGGGGTCCTCGCCCCGGTCGCGGGTGTCACGACGGCAGGAGTCTCCTGGCTCCCGGATCGACGCTCGCCCCGGCCTTCCCGTCCGTGCGGACAGTGGCCTCAAGCGGGATTCGCTCCCCGGTCACAGTGGCGGGACCGCGCCGGATTCGCACCGGCTTCCTCCCATTGCCATCGCCTGAGGAGAACAGTACGGCAGCGCGGGCCGCCCGCAAAGTGTGGTTAACATCCTCCCCGTGCCGAATGCCAGACTCCGTGCCGACGCCTGCCCCGGCGCGCTGCGCACCCACGACGCCGCCGACGGGCCGCTGGCGCGCGTCCGGGTGCCGGGCGGCGCGGTGTCGTCCGCGCGGCTCGGGGTGCTCGGCGCCGCCGCCCGGGAACTGGGGCGGGACGTGATCGAACTCACGTCCCGGGGCAATCTGCAGCTGCGCGGCGTCCGCGATCCGGCGGCGCTCGCGGAGCGGCTGGGGGCGGCCGGGCTGCTGCCGTCGCCGTCCCACGAGCGGGTCCGCAACATCGTCGCGTCCCCGCTCGGCGGACGCGGCGAGCACGGCGTCCTGGCGACGGATCCGCTGGTCACGGCCCTCGACCGGGCGCTGTGCGGGCATCCGCGGCTGGCGGGGCTGCCGGGCCGCTTCCTGTTCGCCTTCGACGACGGCACGGGCGACATGCTCGCGCTGGGCGCCGACCTGACCTTCGCCCCGGACGGCCTCCACCTCGCCGGGACGCGGCTGCCCCATCGCGATGGCGCGGTGGCGCTGACGGTCGCGGCGGCGGAGGCGTTCCTCGACGTCCGCGGGGACGCGTGGCGCCTCGCGGAGGTGCCGGACGGGGCGCGGCTCATCGCGGAGCGGCTCGGGGCCGAACCCCAAGAGGCCGGTGCGCGTCCCGAGCCCCGCCGCCCGCATGCCGGGGTCATCGCGCAGCGGGGCGGGCTCGTCGCGCTGGAGGCCGTGCCGCCTCTCGGACGGTTGTCCGGGGCACAGGCCGATGCGCTCGCCGGTCTCGCGGACGAGGTGCGGGTGACGCCGTGGCGGAGCGTCGTGCTGCGCGACCTGGGCCAGGGCGCGGCAAGCCGCATCGCGGCGCGGCTCGGCGCGGCCGGTTTCGCCGTCGATCCGGCGTCGCCGTGGGTCGGGGTGTCGGCGTGCACGGGCAGTCCCGGGTGCGCGAAGTCGCGCGGCGACGTGCAGGGCGAGGCGCGGCGGTGGGCCGGCGGGCTGGAGCGCGCCCCGGAGACGCCCGTCCACTGGGCGGGGTGCGAGCGGCGCTGCGGGATGCCCCGCGGCCCGGTCGAACTGAGGATGGCGGAGGAGCAGCGGTGATCGACTATGTCCGGGACGGCGCCGAGATCTACCGGCGGTCGTTCGCGACGATCCGCGCGGAGGCCGACCTGTCGGGCCTGCCGGACGACGTGGCGCGGGTCGCCGTCCGGATGATCCACGCGTGCGGGATGACCGACCTCGTCCGCGACCTGGCGTGGTCGCCGGGGGTCGTGGAGCGGGCGCGGGCGGCGCTGCTGGACGGCGCGCCGGTCCTGTGCGACGCGCGGATGGTCGCGTCCGGCATCACGCGGGCGCGGCTGCCCGCCGGCAACGAGGTCGTGTGCACGCTCGGCGACCCCGAGGTGCCGGGGCTGGCGGCGCGGCTCGGCACCACGCGGAGCGCGGCGGCGCTGGAGCTGTGGCGCGGCCGCCTCGGCGGCGCGGTCGTCGCGATCGGCAACGCGCCGACCGCGCTGTTCCGGCTGCTGGAGCTGGTCGCGGAGGGTGCGGGGCGCCCGGCGGCGGTCCTCGGCGTCCCGGTCGGGTTCATCGGCGCCGCCGAGTCCAAGGAGGCCCTCGCCGCGAGCGGCCTCGACCATCTGGTGGTGCGCGGGCGGCGCGGCGGCAGCGCGATGACGGCGGCGGCGGTCAACGCCATCGCCAGTGAGGCGGAATGATGGCGGGACGGCTGTTCGGCGTGGGCGTCGGGCCCGGCGATCCGGAGCTGGTCACGGTGAAGGCGGCGCGGCTGATCGGCGGCGCCGACGTGGTCGCCTACCACTCCGCGCGGCACGGGCGCAGCATCGCCCGGTCGGTCGCCGAGCCGTACCTGCGGGACGGCCAGGTCGAGGAGCAGCTCGTCTACCCGGTGACGACCGAGACGACCGGGCATCCGGGCGGCTACCAGGGCGCGCTGGACGACTTCTACGCCGACTGCGCCGCCCGGCTCGCCGCGCACCTCGACGCCGGCCGGACGGTCGTGGTGCTGAGCGAGGGCGACCCGCTGTTCTACGGGTCCTACATGCACCTGCACAAGCGGCTCGCGCCGCACTACCCGACCGAGGTGGTGCCCGGTGTGACGTCGCTGAGCGCGGCGTCGGCGGCGGCGGGGCGCCCGCTGGTGGAGCGGGAGGAGACGCTGACCGTGCTGCCCGGCACGCTGCCCGCCGGGGAGCTGGCCGCGCGGCTGCGCGGCGCCGACGCGGCGGCCGTGCTGAAGCTCGGCCGGACGTTCACCAAGGTCAGGCAGGCCTTCCAGGACGCGGGACGGCTCGGCGACGCCTGGTATGTGGAGCGCGCCGCCACCGACCGGCAGCGGGTCGCCCCGCTCGCCGACGTCGATCCGGCCGACGTCCCGTACATGTCGCTCGCCCTGCTGACGAGCCCGGCCGAGCGGTCGTTCGCGGCGCCTCCCCCGGCGCGGCCGGCCGGTTCCGGCGGGGTGTGGGTGGTCGGGCTCGGGCCCGCCGGGCGGCCGTGGCTCACGCCCGAGGCGCAGGACGTCCTGGCGTCGGCGACCGACCTCGTCGGCTACGGCCCCTACCTCGACCGGGTGCCGCCGAACCCGAGGCAGCGGCGCCACGCGTCCGGGAACCGGGTGGAGGCCGACCGGGCCCGGCACGCGCTGGAGCTCGCGCGGGACGGGGCGCGCGTCGCGGTCGTGTCGTCCGGCGACCCGGGCGTGTTCGCGATGGCGGCGGCGGTGCTGGAGACCGCCGCCGGGGACGAGTTCGCGGACGTCCCGGTGCGGGTCGTGCCGGGGCTGACGGCGGCGCAGGCCGTCGCGTCGCGGGCGGGGGCCCCGCTCGGGCACGACTTCTGCGTGCTGTCGCTGTCGGACATCCTCAAGCCGTGGGACGTGATCGCGCGGCGGCTCGCGGCCGCCGCCGAGGCCGACCTGGTGCTGGCCCTCTACAACCCGTCGTCGAGCCGGCGGAGGCACCAGCTCCCGGCGGCGCGCGACCTGCTGCTGGAGCACCGCTCCCCCGAGACGCCGGTGGTGGTCGGGCGGGACGTGGGCGGTCCGGAGGAGGACGTGGCGGTGACGACGCTCGGCAAGCTCGACCCGGACCGGGTCGACATGCGCTGCCTCGTGATCGTGGGGTCGTCCACGACGCGGGTGACCGACAAGGGCATGGTCTACACGCCGCGCCGCTACCCCTGAGCCCAGGCGGCGGCGGTCGCCACGTCGTCCGTCGCCTGGACGCCGTCCGGATGGGGCGGGCGGTCCACCATGACGACCGGTATGCCGGCGTCGCGGGCGGCGGTGAGCTTCGCGCGGGTCATGGAGCCGCCGCTGTCCTTGGTGACGAGCACGTCCAGGCGGTGGTCGCGGATCAGCGCGCGCTCCCCCTCCACGGTGTAGGGGCCGCGGGCGAGCAGCACCTCGGCGTTGGGCGGGACGGGCGGCTCCGGCGGGTCGACCGACCGGGCGAGGAACCACGCGTCCGCGCGGGCGGCGAACACCGGGATGCTGCGGCGGCCGGTGGTGAGGAACACGCGGGCCCCGACCGGTAGCGCCCCGGCGGCTTCGGGCAGGGACGGGACGCGGTGCCAGTCGTCGCCGTCCTCCGCCTCCCAGCCGGGGCGGCGCAGCGCGAGCAGCGGGACGCCGGTCGCGCGCGAGGCGTGCGCGGCCGACGCGCTCATCCGCTCGGCGAACGGGTGCGTGGCGTCCACGAGGCGGTCGATCCGGTTGCCGCGGAGCCAGGCCGCGAGCCCGCCGGCCCCGCCGAAGCCGCCGATGTGGACCTCCCCCGCCGGCAGGCGCGGGTCGCTGACGCGTCCGGCGAGGGACGAGACGACGTGCACGCCCGTGCGGCGGACCGCGAGGCGGGCGGCGAGCGCGCGGGCCTCCGCCGTCCCGCCGAGGATCAGGACGCGCCGCACGCCCGGTCCCGGCCGGCGCTGTAGAGGTGGCTGTCGGGGAACGCCGACGCCGTCAGGACGCGGCCGACGACGATCACGGCCGTGCGCCTGACCCCGGCCTCGCGAACGAGGCCCGCGATGTCGGACAGGGTGCCGCGCAGGATCACCTCGTCGGGGCGGCTGGCGCGGGCGACGACCGCGACCGGGCAGTCCGCGCCGTAGTGCGGCACCAGCTCGGCCGCGACCTCGTCGATGCGCTGGACGGCGAGGTGCAGCACCATCGTGGCGCCGCTCGCGCCGAGGGTGGCGAGGTCCTCGCCGTGCGGCATCGGGGTGGCGCGCACGGCGGTGCGGGTCAGGATGACGGTCTGGCCGACGCCGGGGACGGTCAGCTCCCGCCCGAGCGAGGCCGCCGCCGCCGCGAACGCCGGGACGCCGGGGACGACCTCGTACGGGACGCCGGCCGCGTCGAGCCGCCGCATCTGCTCGGCGACCGCGCTGAACACCGACGGGTCGCCCGAGTGCAGGCGCGCGACGTCCAGGCCGTCGCGGTGCGCGGCGGTCAGGTCGGCGACGATCGCGTCCAGGGTCATGTCCGCGGTGTCGACGAGGCGGGCGCCGGGCGGGCACGCGTCCAGCAGGTCGCGCGGCACCAGCGACCCCGCGTACAGGCACACCGGCGCCGACTCCAGCACGCGCAGGCCGCGCACGGTGATGAGGTCGGCGGCGCCCGGGCCCGCGCCGACGAAGTACACGGTCACAGGGTGTCCTTCCGTGCCGTCCAGATGGTGACGGGCATCGCGGGGCGCCAGCCGGTGAATCCGCCCAGCGGCGCGGCGCGCTCGACGTGGAGGCGGACCAGGTCGCCGCCGTGGGTGCGGCGGAGCCCGGCCACCGCCGCCTCCGATTCCAGGGTGACGGCGTTGGCGGCGAGGCGGCCGCCGGGCCGGAGGGCGTCCCAGCAGCGTTCCAGCAGGCCGGGGACGGTGAGGCCGCCGCCGACGAACACCGCGTCGGGCCGCGGGAGGCCGTCCAGCGCGCCGGGTGCGCGGCCCGTCACGACGCGGACGCCGGGCACGCCGAGCGCCTTGGCGTTGCGGCCGATCCGCTCGGCCCGGTCGGGGCGGCTCTCCACCGCGACCGCCGCGCAGGACGGGTGCGCCCGCGCCCACTCGATCGCGATGCTGCCCGACCCGGCGCCGACGTCCCACAGCAGCTCGCCGGGCAGCGGGCCGAGCCGGGACAGCGTCACCGCCCGGACCTCGCTCTTGGTGATCTGCCCGTCGTGCTCGTAGGACCCGTCGGGGAGCCCGGCGACGCGGGGCAGGAGCGCCGCGTCCGGGCCGGGCACGCAGTCGACGGCGACGACGGCGAGCGCCGACGCGGCGGGGGCCGTCCAGTGGGACGCGACGCCGTGCGCCGCCGTCTCGCTCTCCGCGCCCAGGTCGCAGAGCACGGTCATGCGGCTGGGGCCGAACCCGCGCCCGGTGAGCAGCGCCGCGACGACCGCGGGTGCCTCGCGTCCCGCGCCGAGGACCAGGACGCGGCGGCCCGGCGCGACGACCGCGTTCAGCGTCTCCGCCGGACGGCCGACCATGCTGACCACGTCGACCCGGTCGAGCGGCCAGCCGAGCCGGGCGCACGCCAGCGACGCCGACGACGGATGCGGCAGCACCCGCAGCCGCCGCGCGCCGGCCAGCTCCGCGAGCGTGGAGCCGATCCCGTAGAACATGGGGTCGCCGCTCGCCAGGACGGTGACGGCGCGTCCCGCGTACCGCTCGATCAGCCCGGGAAGCGCCGGGAGGAGCGGCGACGGCCAGGCGACCCGCTCGGCCGCACCCTCCGGGACGAGGCCGAGCTGCCGCGCGCCGCCGAGCAGCACATCGGCCTCCCGGAGCGCCGCGCGGGACGCCTCGGGAAGCCCGTCCCAGCCGTCGGCGCCGATGCCCACGACGGTGATCGAACCCGCGTCCACCGGCCTCCTTCCCGACCTGCGGCGGAAAGTCTACAGCTGGCACACTTGGCCAGGTGAAGCGGCTTTTGATCATCGGCATCGGCGCGGGCGACCCCGACCACCTGACGTTCCAGGCGGCCAAGGCGATCGCCGCGGCCGACGTGTTCCTGCTGGTCGGCAAGGGCGAGGCCAAGCACGACCTCGCCGGGCTGCGGCACGACCTCATCGCGGCGCACGCCCGCGAGCCGTACCGGGTCGTCGAGGCCCGCGACCCCGAACGCGACCGCACCGCCGACGGCCCCGCCTACACCGCCGCCGTCGAGGACTGGCGCTCCCGCCGCGCCCGGATCTACGAGTCGTTCGTCACCGATGAACTGGAGGACGGCCAGACCGGCGCGCTCCTCGTCTGGGGCGACCCCGGGATCTACGACAGCACCCTCTCCGCCTTGGACGAGGTGGACGCCGACTTCGAGTTCGAGGTCATCCCCGGCATCAGCAGCGTGTCCGCGCTGACGGCCCGGCACCGGATCGGGCTGACCCGGGTGGGGCGCCCCGTCCACCTCACGACGGGCCGCCGCCTCGCCGCCGAGGGCCCGACCGCCGACGACGTCCTCGTCATGCTGGACGCGCACTGCTCGTTCGCCGGCGCCGGCGACGGCTTCCACATCTACTGGGGCGCCTACCTGGGCACACCCGACGAGATCCTCGTGTCGGGCCCGGTCGCGGAGGTCGCCGACGAGATCCGCACCGCCCGCGCCGAGGCCCGCGCCCGCAAGGGCTGGATCATGGACACCTACCTCCTGCGCCGCGAACCGCGCGGCTGACCCGCGTCCGGAAGCGGACGCCGGCGGCCCGGATTCTTCCGGTTTACGCGCCTTCTGTCCGCCGGTAGGCGATGATGTCAACTCCACGCGGCGCGCCCGGAGGGACTGTGACGGAGCAGGCGGAAGAACACGCCGGGGTCGCCGCCGCGCAGGCGCCGCCCGTCGTCGCGCGCGGGCTGCCGTCCGTGCTGTGGCGCACCGTGCGCCTCCTCTGCGGCGGGGTGGCGGGCGCCGCGCTGCCGGTCATCGCCTGCACCGCCGCCCTCCAGTTCGCGGTCGTGGCGGCCGGCGTCCTGGTCATCGGGGACGGCGGCATCATCGTCAACGGCGAGATCCGCACGCACGAGCTGACGCCGTACGGCGTCGGCTACGCGTGCGCGGCCGTGTTCGCGCTGTCGGCGGCCCACGTCGCGGCGGTCGCCGCCGTCCTCCTCATCGCGGCGGGCCGGCTGCTGGACCGGCCCGTCACCGCCCGGTCCGCGGCCGGGGCCGTGGCGCGGCGGGCTCCCGCGCTGGCGGCGTGCGTCCCGCTGATCGGCGGGGTGCTGCTGGCCGTCCCGGCGGCCGGCGCCGGGACGCTGCTGCTCACGGGCGTGCCGTGGGTCGCCGTGTTCGCGTCCGCGGTGGCCGGTGCCGTCAGCTGCTGGTCGGTGCTGACGGTGCCGCTGGTCGTCCTGGAGCACGCCGGGCCGGTGCGGGCGCTGGCGCGGGCCTGGACGCTGACCCGCCACCGCCGGGCCCGCTGGTCCTGGTTCGTGCTCGCGGGGGTGCTGCTCCTGCCGGGCGCCGTCGCCGCCGGGGTCTCGGCGCTCGCACTGCCGCTGGAGGACGAGGCCCTCGCGATCGTCGGCCGGGCGGCCGTCGTGACCGTGGGCGCACTGGTCGTCCTGCTCCAGGGGACGGGCCTCGCGGTCGTGACCCTCGACCAGTGGTACCCGGCCGTGAACGTCTGGCGGGAACGCCGCCGTCCGCTCGACCTGGACGCCGCCATGCGGAGGCTCCCCACGGCGGACCGCCGTACCCGGCCCGGTGCCGCGGCCGTGCTCGCGGTGCTGGCGATCGCGTCACCCGCCCTCCTCCACTGGACGCTGCTGCGCACCGACCCGTACGACCTGACGGCCGTCTCCGATCGCGTCGTCGGGAACCAGGACGGCCGCAACGTCCTCCTGCTCCCGGACGGCTCCGCCCCGATGGTGCTCACCCCGCACCTCGCCGGCGGATTCTCCCTACTGGCCTGCGGCGACCGGACGTGCCGCACCAGCCGCGAGGTCGGCGGCGTCCCGGTCTCCGGAAACCGGGTGGAGGCGGCGGCGCTGCCCGGCGGCGCGGTCGTCGTGGGGGCGTGGCAGTACGACACCGGCTCTCTGGGCAAGGCGCCCGAGAAGGTGCCCGACACCCTGCCCCTCCTGCTCCGGCTGGTCCGCTGCACGCCGGGCGGATGCCCGCCGCTGTCGTCCGCCCCCGGCACCGTGCGGGTCGCCGAGGCCGGCTCGTTCCAGATCAACGGCGCCGCTCTCGGCATCACCACCGCCGGCTCGCAGATCGTCGCGGCCGCCGTCACGCCCCTGGGGGACGGAGTGGACGACCGGATTCTGCGCATCGTGCGCTGCTCCCGCCTCCCCTGCGGCCGCCCGGAAGTCTTCGCCACCCTCCGCCCGCCGTACATCTCCAGTGGTTTCGGCAAGCCGGTCGCGATCGCGGCCGGGCGGTCCGGGCGCCCGGTGATCGCGGTGCAGGACGGCCTCGACGGAGCACTGACCGTGGTGAGCTGCGGCAACGCCGGCTGCGACCGGCCGCGGACCACGCGTTTCGGCCCGCGCGACCGCCCGAGCATCCGGGAGGAGCAGCGCTTCGAGGCGGCCGACCGGCTGACGAGGCGCCTGCACGCCCTCGACCCCGACGCCGTCGAGGTCGCCGTCCCCGCCGACGACCGGCCGATCGTGACCTACCGGAACGTGCTCACCGGCGCGGCCACGCTGCTGCGCTGCCGCACCCCGGACTGCGCCGCCGCCGACACCACCGTCCTCGGCCCGCCCGGACTCGCCCAGCAGGCGCCCGCCCTGGCGCTCGCCCCGGACGGACGGCCGCTCATCGCCGTCCACGACGTCGCCAACACGTCCGTGACCGTCCTCGCCTGCCGCGACTCCGCCTGCACGCACCGCGACGAGACCCGCATCGCCCGCTACACCGGCGTGCCCGGCCCCCTGGACCTCGCCGTCGGACGCGACGGCCGCCCACGGGTGCTGTGGGCCGACGGTTCCGACGGCGACTCTCCCAGGGAACTGCACCTGACCACCTGCGGGCGCGCCCGCTGCGCCGGAGGTGCCGGCCGGTGACCTCGCCGCCGGACCGCCCGCCGCAGGAGAGCACGCCGGCGACGCGGATCCGGTGGCTGCTGCGGTCCGGGCTGGCGGGAGCGGCGGCACCGGTCATCGCCGGCTACTTCGTGTTCCAGTTCCTCTGCGTCGCGGTCGGCGTCGTGGTCCTCGGCGGCGACGGCCATGTGGTCAACGGCGAGATCCGCACGTACGGGCTGTCGCACGGGATCCTCCTCTATGTCGGCGTGACGCTGTCCGCGCTGATCGCCGCGCATGTCGCGGCGGTCGTCATCGTGGTCCTGATCGCGGCGGGCCTGCTGCTGGAACGGCCCGTCACCGCGGGTTCCGCCGCCCGGACGGCGGCGCGGCGCACGCCCGCCCTGGCCGGGGCCGTCCCCCTGGTCGGGCTCGTCCTCCTGGCGGTTCCGCTCCTGGGAGCCGGCGGGTTCCTGCTCACGCTCCGGGTGTGGCCGGGGGTCTTCGGCTGCGTCGCCGGCGGGATGCTGAGTTGCTGGGCGGTGCTCGCGCTGCCGCTGGTCGTCCTGGACGGTGCCGGGCCGGTACGGGCGCTGGCGCGGGCCTGGACGCTGACCCGCCACCGCCGGACGCGCTGGTCGTGGACGGCGCTCATCTCCGTGCTCGTGGTGCCGGGTGCCATCGCCGCCGGCGGCTGGTGGGCCGTCTGGCCGCTCACCGGCGAAGCCCACGCGGTCGCGGTCCGGGTGACCGTCGCGGCGGCGGCCTCACCGGCCGTCCTGTTGCAGGGCGCGGCTCTGGCGGTCCTGACGCTGAGCCAGTGGTACGCGGACGTGCCGGTCCGGCGGGAGCGCCGCCGCCCCCTCGACCTGGGCGCGGCCGCCGAGAGGCTTCGCACCGGAGGCCGCGGCGCCGCCGGGCCGGGCCGCACGGCGGTGCTCCTGGCGCTCGCCACGGCGGCGCCCGCCCTCTTCCACTGGGCCGTGCTGCGCGCCGACCCCTACGACTGGGTCATGGTCTCCGACCATGTCGTCGAGCACGCGGTCGGGCGGGACGTGCTGCTGCTGCCCGGCCGCGGCGACCCGGCGGTGCTCGTCCCGCGCCGGGGCTCGGGCTTCGACCTGCGCGCGTGCGACGACCCCGCCTGCCGGCGCAGCCGCCTGGCCGAACACGTCCCGTACGTGGAGGACCGGGTGGACGCGGCGGCGCTGCCCGGCGGGTCGCTGGTCGTCGCCGGATGGCAGTACGGCGACCGGCGCGTCGGCCCGTCGCGGGAGCGGCCGCTCCTGCTCAGGCTGATCGCCTGCACGGCACGCGGCTGTCCGGACATGCGCGCCGCTCCGACCACCCTCCGCGCGAGCCGGCACGGCCTCGCGGCCTCCGTCGCCGTCGCCGCGTCCGGCGCCCGGACCGTCGTGGCGGTCGCGGTGCCCCTCACGGACGAGGACGCCAACGGAGGCGCGAGCACCCTGCGCATCATGCGCTGCGCGCACCTGCCCTGCGGGGACCCGGCCGTCCTCGTGTCACTCCCGGTTCCGCAGGCGACCGGGGTCGCGGACAAGCCGCTCGCGCTCGCCCTCGGCCGGTCCGGCCGCCCGGTCGCCGCGTACGAGGACCTCGACACCGGAGAGCTGATCGTCGTCGGCTGCCGCGAGGCGTCCTGCCGCCGCCACCGCGCGGCATCGCTCGTCCCCCGCCGCGGCCTCACCTCCGAGCAGAAGGACGACGCCCACGCGGGACGGAAGGCCGGATTCTGGGCGGGCAACGCCTACCCCGACGGCGTCGAGGTCGCCGTCCCCGCCGACGACCGGCCGGTCATCGCCTACCGCGACATCCTCACCGGGGCGGCCACGCTGCTGCGCTGCCGCACCCCGGCCTGCGCCGCCGCCGACGCCACCGTCCTCAGCCCGCCCGGCCGGGCCCAGCAGGCGCCCGCCCTGGCCCTCGGCCCGGACGGGCTGCCGCTCGTCGCCGTCCACGACCTGACCGACTCCTCCGTCGTGCTCATCGCCTGCCGGGACGCGGGATGCATCCGCCGCGACAGGGTACGTATCGGCACCTACACCGACATTCCCGGTCCGATGGATCTCGCCGTCGGGCGCGACGGGCGGCCCCGGATCCTCTGGATCGGCCGGTCGGCGGGCCGGGCGGGCAACGAGCCGCATCTCACCACGTGCCGCCGGGCGCGCTGCGCGCCAGGTGGTGCGGCATTCCGGACAAATCGTTGATCGTCGTCACGGACGTGCCTAGATTGGCAGGAGCGTGTCGCTTCCGCGGAAGGAGCAAGTCTTGTCTCTGCGCACCGAGCCGCCGTTCCGCGCCGATCATGTCGGCAGCCTGCTGCGTCCGCCGGGGCTGCTGGCCGCACGCGAGGACCATGCGAAGGGCCGCATCGACGGCGCCGCGCTGGCCGCCGCCGAGGACGCCGCCATCCGCGACGCGGTCGCCATGCAGCGCGAGGCGGGGCTGCGGTCGGCGACCGACGGGGAGTTCCGCCGCACGTCCTGGCACATGGACTTCATCTACCGGCTCGGCGGGATCAGCCCGGCCGACGAGAAGATCAAGGTGCGGTTCCACAACCCGTCGGGCGACATCGAGTTCAGCACGGCGGCGCTGCGGGTGCACGACCGGGTCCGGCTGGACGAGACGATCTTCGCCGACGACTTCGCGTTCCTGCAGGGCGCGGCCGGGGACGGGGTGACGCCGAAGCTGACGATCCCGTCGCCGAACATGGTGCACTACCGGGGCGGCCCGGCCTCGATCGACCCGAAGGTCTACCCGGACATCGAGGAGTTCTGGTCCGACCTCGCCGCCGCCTACGCCGAGCAGGTGCGGCGGCTCGGCGAGATGGGCTGCCGGTACCTGCAGCTGGACGACACCAGCCTCGCCTACCTCAACGACCCGGCGCAGCGCGCCATGATCACCGAGCGCGGCGACGACGCCGAGCACCTGCACCTGCGCTACATCAAGCAGATCAACGCCGCGGTGGCCGGGCGGCCGGCGGGTATGAACGTCACCACGCACATGTGCCGGGGCAACTTCCGCTCGTCCTGGACGGCCGAGGGCGGCTACGACTTCGTCGCCGAGGCGCTGTTCGGCGAGCTGGACGTGGACGGGTTCTTCCTGGAGTACGACGACGCCCGGTCCGGGGGCTTCGAGCCGCTGCGGTTCGTCCCGCCGGGCAAGATGGTCGTGCTCGGGCTCGTCACCACCAAGCGCGGCGAGCTGGAGTCCAAGGACGACCTGAAGCGGCGCGTCGACGAGGCGTCGCGGTTCGTGCCGCTGGAGCAGATCTGCCTGTCGCCGCAGTGCGGGTTCTCCTCGACGGTCGAGGGCAACGTGCTGACCGCCGAGCAGCAGGCGGCCAAGCTGCGCCTCATCGCCGAGACCGCGCGGGAGATCTGGGGTTGACGCGGCACCCGCGCATCGACGACCTGGCCGCCATCGCCGTCCCCGAGCAGCCCGCGCTGTCCCCCGGCGGGGCGCGGGCCGTCTACGTGCTGCGCACCTGCGACACCGGCGCCGACCGGAACGCGCGGGCGCTCTGGCGGGTGGACGTCCCGGGCGGGCGGCCCCGGCGGCTGACCCGCGGCCCGGACGACACGGCGCCCGCCTGGTCGCCGGACGGGACGCGGGTCGCGTTCCTGCGCGCCCAGGACGGCCCGCCCCAGGTGTGGCTGCTCCCGGCCGACGGCGGGGAGCCCGAGCCGCTCACCGGGCTGCCGCTCGGCGCGGGCGCGCCGGTGTGGAGCCCGGACGGCTCGGCGATCGCGTTCACCGCCCCCACGCGCCCGGCCGGCGAGGCCGGCGGCCCGGTCGTGGCCGACCGGCTCGACTACCAGGCCGACGGGCACGGGCTCGTCGGCTCCCTGCGGCGGCACCTGCACGTGGCCGACGTCGCGACCGGCCGGTGCCGGCAGGTCACTCATGGAGACTGGCACGCCGGCGACCCCTGCTGGTCCCCGGACGGGACGCGGCTGGCGTTCACCGCCGCGACGGACCCTGACGCCGACCTGACGCTCCGCGCACCCGTGCACGTCGTCGATGTTGCCCGGGACGGCTCGTCCCCCGAGGTCGCGGGTCTTCGTGAAGGGGTCGGCGGCACGGTCGCGTGGGCACCGGACGGGCGGTCGCTGCTGGTCGCGGGCAGGACCGGGCCGCCGGTGGGCCATGCCGGGCTGCTGCGGGTCCCGCTCGGCGGCGGGACGGCCGCGAACCTGTCCGCACCGCTGGACCGCAACGTCATGACCGGCCACACGGGCTATCCGGGCGCGGTGCCGCAGTTCGGCGGCGACGGCCGCGGCGTGTTCTTCTGCGTCCGCGACCGGGGCTGCACGCACGTCTACTCGGTGCCCGCGGACGGCGGCGAGCCGCGCCCGGTGGTCACCGGCGCGGGACGTGTCGTGTCCGGCATGTCGGTCGCCGGGGGCACGGCCGTGATCGCCCTCGCCACGCCCACGTCGTTCGGTGAGATCGTGGCCGTCGACCTCGCCACCGGGGTTGAGACCGTGCTCACCGAGCACGGCGCCGCGCTGTCCGGCATCGTCCCGTTCGTCCGGCAGGAGCGCGAGTTCACGATCTCCGACGGGACGGTCGTGCACGGCTGGCTCGTCCGCGACCCGGACGCGGCCGGACCGCAGCCCCTCCTGCTCGACGTGCACGGCGGCCCGCACAACGCGTGGAACGGCGCCGCCGACGACGTGCACCTCTACCACCAGGAGCTGGCCGCGGCCGGCTGGACGGTGCTGCTGGTCAACCCGCGCGGCAGCGACGGCTACGGCGAGCGGTTCTGGCGGGCGGTCGAGGGCGCGTGGGGCACGGCCGACGCCGCGGACCTGCTGGAGCCGATCGACGCCCTGGTCGCCGCCGGCATCGCCGACCCGGACCGGCTCGCCGTCACCGGCTACAGCTACGGCGGGTTCATGACCTGCTACCTCACCGGCCGGGACGGCCGGTTCAAGGCGGCGGTCGCGGGCGGCGCCGTCGCCGACCTCACGAGCTTCGGCGGCGCCGCGCACGGGGGCCACGACCTCGGCGAGTTCGAGCTGGGCGGCCCGTTCTGGAGGAGCCCGGACCGGCACGCCGCGATGTCGCCGCTGACGCACGTAGACCGGGTGACCGCGCCGACCCTGATCCTGCACGGCGCGGACGACCTGGCCTGCCCCGCCGGCCAGGCCCAGCAGTGGCACACCGCGCTGCGCGAGCGGAACGTCCCGTCCCGGCTGGTGCTCTACCCGGGCGCTTCGCACCTGTTCATCCTG
The DNA here is from genome assembly GCF_039529475.1 of Actinomadura chokoriensis. Classification (NCBI taxonomy): domain Bacteria; kingdom Bacillati; phylum Actinomycetota; class Actinomycetes; order Streptosporangiales; family Thermomonosporaceae; genus Actinomadura; species Actinomadura chokoriensis. The sequence continues at coordinate 132,221 of NZ_BAAAMW010000019.1, forward strand.
GACGGCCGGCCGTCGCACCGGCTCGACTACAACCGCCGCGTCGCGGAGTGGGCCGAGCGGTACGCGGGCCGCGAGGACGCGGGGCCGCACCGCGCGCCCGTCGACGCCGGGCACTGGCGGCGCCGGCTCGCCGCGCTCGCCGAGCGGCACCGCGTGCCCGGCGCGTCCCTCGGCATCCTGCGGCTGGGGGACGGCCGCGACGACGAGATCGCCGAGGCCGCGTACGGCGTCCTGAACAAGGACACCGGCGTGGAGGCCACCACCGACTCGGTGTTCCAGATCGGGTCGATCACCAAGGTGTGGACCGCGACCGTCGTGATGCAGCTCGTCGAGGAGGGCCTCCTCGACCTCGACGCGCCGGTCGTCGAGGTGCTGCCCGAGCTGCGGCTGGCCGACCGCGACGCCGCCAAGAACGTGACGATGCGGCACCTGCTGACCCACACCAGCGGCATCGACGGCGACGTGTTCACCGACACCGGGCGCGGCGACGACTGCCTGGAGAAGTACACGGCCGTCCTCGCGGACGTGGCGCAGAACCATCCGCTGGGCGCCACCTGGTCGTACTGCAACGCCGGGTTCTCGCTGGCCGGACGGGTGATCGAGCGGCTGACCGGCACGACCTGGGACGAGGCCGTGCGGGCGCGGCTGTTCGAGCCGCTCGGCCTCCGCCGCACGATCACGCTGCCCGAGGAGGCGCTGCTGCACCGTACCGCCGTCGGCCACGTGAGCCCCGGCGGGGCCGAGCCGCGGCGCGCCCCGGTGTGGCAGCTGCCGAGGTCCATCGGACCCGCCGGCCTGATCGGCGCGTCCGCGGCCGACGTGCTCGCCTTCGCGCGCCTGCACCTGACCGGCGGGCTCGCACCCGGCGGGGCGCGGCTGCTGAGCGAGGAGGGCACCGCCGCGATGGCCGCCCGGCACGCCGAGCTGCCCGACACCCGCACGCTCGGCGACTCGTGGGGGCTCGGCTGGATCCGGGACGCCTGGGACGGGCGGCGCCTCATCGGGCACGGCGGCTCGACGATCGGGCAGAACGCCTACCTGCAGCTGCTCCCGGACGCGGGCCTCGCCGTCGTCCTGCTCACCAACGGCGGCGACACCGACGGCCTGTACGAGGACCTGTACCGGGAGATCTTCGCCGACCTCGCCGGCGTCGCCATGCGCCCGCCGCTGCGCCCGCCCGCCGTCCCGGTCGCCGCCGACATCGGGCCGCACCTCGGCACCTACGAGCGGGCCGGCTCGCGGCTGGAGGTGCTCCGCGGCGAGGACGGGCCCGTCCTGCGGGTGACGCGGACCGGGCCGCTGGCCTCGATGCTGCCCGACACGGTGAGCGAGCACCCGATGGCGGCGATCCAGGAGGACGTGTTCGCCGTCCGGGACCCCGGCACGGACACCTGGATGCCCGTGACCTTCTACGCCCTCCCGACCGGCGAGCGCTACCTGCACTACGGCCTGCGCGCCACCCCGAAGACCGGCTGACCGGGCGCTCCGGCGCGTCCCGCGACCGGAGCCTGACCATTCGGTTAATGATGGGTGAAGTTATCTTCCCGAGCGGGGATCGCGCTCCGCGGCCGGCAGTAGGCTCGCGGCGGACCCCGCGCAGGGCGGCGGCGGGGACGGGGCGGGAGGGGAACCGGGCCGGTGAGCGTGATCAATGTGGGGCAGGCCATCGTCCTCGGCATCGTGGAGGGGCTGACCGAGTTCCTCCCGGTGTCCTCGACCGGGCACCTGAAGATCACCGAGGGCCTGATGGGCATCCCGGTGGACGACAAGGCCGTCGTCGGGTTCACCGCCGTCATCCAGGTCGGCGCGATCGCCGCCGTCCTCGTGTACTTCTTCCGCGACATCCTCCGGATCGCCAGCGCGTGGGGGCGCGGGATCGTCGACCCGTCCGAGCGGTACCACCACGACTACAAGTTCGCGTGGTGGGTCGTCTTCGCGACGATCCCGGTGGTCGTCGTCGGCGTCGCCGCCAAGGACCTCATCGAGGGCCCGCTCGCCTCCCTGTGGGTGGTCGCCGGGTCGCTGCTCGCCGGCAGCGTCGTGATGTGGCTCGCCGACCGGCTCGGCCGGCACAAGCGCGGCGAGGACGACACGTCCCTCACCGACGCGATGCTGATCGGGTCGTCGCAGATCCTCGCGATGCTGTTCCCCGGCTTCTCCCGGTCCGGCGCGACGATGTCGGTCGGGCTGATGCTGGGCCTCGACCGGGTCGCCGCGACCCGGCTGTCGTTCTTCCTCGGCATCCCCGCGCTGACCGGCGCCGGCCTCTACGAGCTGCCCACCGCGCTCGGCTCCGGGGTGGACGCGCTGCCGCTGGCCGTCGGCACCGCCGTGTCGTTCGCCGTCGCCTACGCCTCCATCGCCTGGCTGCTGCGGTTCGTGGCGCGGCACACCTTCACCTCGTTCGTGGTCTACCGGATCATCATCGGCCTGCTGCTGTTCGGGCTGCTCGGCGCCGGGACGCTGAACGCCTGAAAGATCACCGGGGATGGGAAAGACTGTCACGGTCCACACCTCCGACGAGGAACGGAGCCCTGACGATCAATGAACGACGCGATGTGGGCCGGGACCGTCGCCATCACCGGGCACGGTGACGCCGAACTCGAGGCCTATCTCGCGCGGCCGCTGAGCGACGCGCCGCGCGGCGGCGTGGTGGTGATCCACCACCTGCCGGGATACGACTCCGGCACGCGGGAGTTCGCCCGCACGTTCGCCGCGCACGGGTACGCCGCGATCGTGCCCAACCTGTACTCGCGGGAGGGCGCGGACGCCGCCCCCGACGACCAGGCCGCCGCCGTCCGCGCCAAGGGCGGCCTGCCGGACGAGCAGCTCGTCGGCGACGTCGCCGGAGCCGCCGCGCACCTGAACGCGCTGGAGCACGCCAACGGGAGGGTCGGCGTGATCGGCCACTGCTCGGGCGGGCGGCACGCGTTCCTCGCCGCCTGCTCCCTCGACCTCGACGCCGCCGTCGACTGCTACGGCGCGTTCGTCGTGAACGACCCGCCGGCCGGCTCGCCGCTGAGGATGACGTCGCTGCTGTCGAAGGCGCCGGACCTGTCGTGCCCGCTGCTCGGCCTGTTCGGCGAGGACGACAAGTTCCCCTCGCCGGACGAGGTCGCCGCGCTCGACGCGGAGCTGACCAAGCTCGGCAAGGAGCACGAGTTCCACAGCTACCCCGGCGCCGGGCACGCGTTCTTCGCGGTCGAACGGCCCTCGTTCCGGCCCGCCGCCGCCAAGGACGGCTGGGCGAAGATCTTCGCGTTCTACGGCCGCCACCTGAGCGCCTGAGAGGAGACCGCCATGTGCACCTACCAGACCGTCACGGTGGAGCTGGACGGCGCGGCGAAGGGCGCGGCCGGCTGGTTCACGGTGACCGACGGCGCCGTCTACGTCGACCACCCGTACCACGCGTGCCACGAGCACACGGTGAACATCGACTTCACCAACCCGGGCGACGGCCCGTCCGCGCGGGTCGCGGTCGAGCTGACCGAGGAGGCGGCGCTGGCGCTGGTCGCTGCCATCCAGCAGGCCCTGGCCGCCGCCCCGCCCGGCCTCGCGTCGGGGCAGGGCGCGGCCTGACGTCCGCTTCCAGCGCGGACGCATAGGTGTCCGCCGTCTTCCCGTGAAGCTATACGAACCTCCGTCTCACCGGGTGCGCGTGGCGTCGCTGCGGAACTCGGTGTAGGTGTAGGGGTTGTCGAGGATCTTCGTCTCGGGGATGTCGGGGTTCATCCCCGCCGCCCACGCCTCCTCCCCCATCGACGAGCGCAGGTACTCGACGGTCGCCTCGACCTCGCGGCGGGCGGCGGCCAGGTCGGTGTCGACGAGGCGGTGGTCGTGCTTGACCACGCGTCCGTTCACCACGACGGTGTGGACGTCCCCGCGCTGCGCCTGGAACGCGACGTGCCCGTAGGGGTTGAGGACGGGGAACGACACCGGCGAGTACTCGTTCTTGATCAGGACCACGTCGGCCTTCTTGCCGGGCGCGAGGCTGCCGAGGTCGTCGCGGCCGAGCGTGCGGGCGCCGCCGCGGGTGGCCCAGTCGACGACCTGGTCGGCGCGCAGGGTGCAGTGGGTGACGGTGTCGCCCTTGCCGTGCGCCTCCAGGTGCATGCGGCAGCGGTCGGCGCCGAGCGTGGTCCGCATGGCGGAGAACAGGTCGCCGCTCCACCAGACGCTCGTGTCCATCGACAGCGACACCGGGATGTCGTGGTTGCGGAGCACCCAGGTGGGCGGGTAGCCCTGCCCGGCGCTCTGCTCGCTCTCGGTCGACACCGAGATCGACCCGCCGGTCGCGGCGATGCGGTGGTAGGAGTCCGCCGACAGGGACGCGGCGTGCACGTACACGGTCTCGGGCGTCATGAACCCGCCGTCGTGCATCTGCCGGATGCCCTCGTCGCTGGTCGCGCCCCAGACGCCGGCGTGCGTGGTGACGGGCACGCCGAGGTCGCGGGCGACCTCGAAGGCGGGCCTCTCCGGGAAGGACGGGTCGCCGACCACGTCGAACGCGACCTGGAAGCCGAGCATGTCGCCGCCGCCGAGCTCCCCGGCGAGGGCGCGGAACTCGGGCGTCGCGGTCCACTCGGCGGGCGGGGCCTGGATGTTGCCGTAGGCGAGGACGAACCGGCCGGGCACCGACCGCAGCGCGTCCACCGCGGCGGCGGCGTGGTCGGGGGTCTGCAGGCCGTGCGACCAGTCGACGACCGTGGTCACGCCGGCGTCGATCGCCTCGATCGCGGCGAGCAGGTTCCCGGCGTGGACGTCCTCGGGCCGGAACCGCTTGCCGTGCTCCAGGTAGTACCAGACGAAGTACTGCGTGAGCGTCCAGTCGGCGCCGTAGCCGCGCATCGCGGTCTGCCACATGTGCCGGTGGGTGTCGATCATGCCGGGCATGACGATGCCGCCGGACGCGTCGATCTCGGCGGTGCCGTCCGGGACCGGGAGGTCCGGGCCGACCGCGCTGATCCGGTCGCCCTCGATGAGGACGTCGGCGCGGTCCAGGACCTCGCGCCCGTCGGTCATGGGCAGCACCATGCCGCCGCGCAGCACCAGGGGACGCCCCGGCTCGAACTCGCTCATCATCGTTCTCCTCGTCTTGGGACCCGACCGCCGGGAGCAGCCACGGACCGATGTCCGCTATACGGTCAAACCTGCATGCAGCCACTCTCGTCACCGGTCGTCACAGTGTCAACCACTTGACCGCCACGGATATGAACGTGCCAGAATCGGAGTGACGGACGAATGTCCGTTGAACGGACGACCATGCGCGCAAGCGCTGAGCAAGGGAGCCGGATGACTGACGACACCACGCGCGGCGGGCCGCTCTCGGGGGTGCTGGTGGCGGACTTCTCCCGGATCCTCGCCGGCCCCTACGCGACGATGCTGCTGGCCGACCTGGGCGCGGACGTGATCAAGGTGGAGGGCCCGAAGGGCGACGACACCCGCACCTGGACGCCGCCCGCGCGCGGCGACGCCGCGACCTACTACCTCGGTGTCAACCGCGGGAAGCGCTCGATCGCGCTGGACCTGCGGGACGAGAAGGACGCCGGGGCCGCCCGCGAGCTGGCGCGCCGCGCCGACGTCCTGATCGAGAACTTCAAGCCGGGCGGCCTCGCCCGCTTCGGCCTCGACTACGACGCGGTCCGCGCCGCCAACCCCGGCATCGTCTACAGCTCGATCACCGGGTTCGGGTCGGGCGCCGGGCGGAAGGTCCCCGGCTACGACCTGATGGTGCAGGCGATCTCCGGGCTGATGAGCCTGACCGGGGACCCGGACGGCCCGCCGTACCGGGCGGGCATCTCGGTGTTCGACGTGATGGCGGGCAACCACGCCGCGATCGGCATCCTCGCGGCGCTGCGGCACCGGGACGCGACCGGCCGGGGCCAGCTCGTCGAGGTGAACCTGCTGTCGTCCGCGCTGACCGGGCTCGTGAACCACAGCTCCGCCTACGTCGCCGGCGGCACCGTCCCCTATCGGATGGGCAACGCGCACCCGAGCGTGTTCCCCTACGAGCCGCTGCCGACCGCCGACAACGACCTGATCGTCACGGCGGCGAACGACGGCCAGTTCCGCAGGCTGTGCGAGGTGCTCGGCATCCCGGACGTCCCGGACGACCCGCGGTTCGCGACCAACGCCGACCGCACCGCCAACCGGGCCGAGCTGCGCCCGCTCCTGGTGGAGCGGCTGAAGCGGCGCGGCGCGGTCGAGTGGTTCGAGCTGCTGGTGGACGCGGGCGTGCCGAGCGGCCCGATCAACACGATCGACGGCGGCTTCGCGATGGCCGAGCGCTTCGAGCTGGACCCGGTCGTGGTCGTCGGCGAGGGCGAGCACGCGGTGCCGACGACCCGGCACCCGATCCGCTTCTCCGAGACGCCCGCGAGCTACCGGCTGCCGCCGCCGGACCTGGACGAACACGGGGCCGAGCTGCGTAAATGGCTGTCGGAGCCGCAGGAGGACGACCGTGGCTGACACACCGGAGTACCCGACCGCGCTGGGCGCGTCCAGCCGCGAGGCGATCACGCTGCTCGGCCGCGACCTCGCGCGGGACGTGATGGGCGAGGTCGGGTTCGGCGAGCTCGCGTTCTGGCTCGCGACGCAGCGGCGGCCCACGCCCGGCGAGACGCGGGTGTTCGAGGCGGTCCTCGCCGCGCTCGCCGACCACGGCTTCACCCCGACCGCGATCGTCACCAGGCTGACCTACCTGTCGGCGCCCGACTCGGTGCAGGGCGCGCTCGCCGCCGGGCTGCTGGGCGGCGGGTCACGGTTCCTCGGCGTCACCGAGGACACGGGCCGCTTCCTGCACGACGTCCTGGCCTCGGTGGACGGCGACCTGCCGTCCGACGACGCGGGCTGGGACGCGCTGGCGCTGCGGACCGTCCAGCGGGAGCGGGAGGCGAAGCGGTTCATCCCCGGCCTCGGCCACCACGTCCACAAGGACGGCGACCCCCGCACCCCGCGGCTGATGGAGATCGCCACCGAAGAGGACCTGTACGGCCCGCACCTGTCGCTGTTCGCCGCGATCGGCCGCGTCCACCCCGAGGTGCTCGGCAGGACGCTGCCGCTGAACGGCGCCGGCGTGTGCGGCGCCGCGCTCGCCGACCTCGGCCTGCCGCTGGAGCTGCTGCGCGGGTTCGCGCTCCTCGCCCGCACCGCCGGACTCATCGGGCAGCTCGCCGAGGAGCTGCGCACCCCCGTCGGCAACGAGATCTTCCTGTCGGTGGACCTCAACAACCGGTCCGTCGCCCCCGACCCCTACACCCCCGAGGACCGTCATGGCTGAACTGGTCGCTGTGATCGCTTCGACCCACCACCCCTTCTACTACCGCGCGAGCACCGCGACCGGCGAGGACCGCCCCGACTTCGCCGACGAGTGGGTCCGCAAGATCGAGGCGTTCCGCGAGACGCTGACGAAGGCCCGCCCGGACGTCCTGGTGATGGTCGGCTCCGACCACTTCCACCAGCTGTGGCTGGACAACATGCCGCAGTTCCTCATCGGCAAGGCCCCGTTCTACGACGCCAACTGGTACAACGAGGAACGCGAGTTCGGGCTGCCCCGCATGCTGTTCACCGGGCAGGAGGACCTGTCCGAGTACATGCTGCGCGAGGGCCTGGACGCGGGCTTCGACCTGGCGTTCTCCAACGAGCTGCGCATCGACCACTCGATCACGTGCCCGATCATCACCCTGCGCCCGCAGAACGACCTGCCGATCGTCCCCGTCTACACCAACATCTTCGCGCCGCCGCTGCCGCGGCCGAAGCGGTTCGTACAGCTCGGGCGGACGATCCGGGAGCTGGTCGAGTCGTGGCCGGGGGACCAGCGCGTCGCGGTCATCGGCACCGGGCACCTGTCCCTCGAACTGGGCGGCCCGCGCCAGTTCGGCCCGCACGGCCCCGACCCCGAGTTCGACGCGAAGGCCGTCGAGTGGATCTCCTCCGGCGACATCGAGGGCTGCCTGTCCGAGGTCACCCTCGACAGCCTGCACGCCCCCGGCAACGCCACCCACGGCTTCATGGACTTCATGCTGATGATGGGCGTCGCAGGCGAAGGCCGAAAGGCCGACTACGTCGACACCTACGACCTGTTCCACACGATGGAGGCCTACTTCACCTGGTACCCGAACGGAGCGGGCGAGTGAGCAAGTATCTGCTGAACAAGTTCCTCTACACCGTGGACCGCGATCCCGAACTGGTCGAGCGCTACCGGGAGGAGCCGGAGGCGACCGTGGCCTGGTGGGAGGCAGAACAGGCCAACCGGATCATCAACTGCCACGGGGGCGAGTCGTCCACCTGGCTGACGTTCGACGAAGTGGAGCGGGCCGCGCTCGCCGGGCATGACTACCCGAAGCTGTTCGAGCTGGGCGCGCACCCGTTCCTCACGCTGACGCTGTTCATCGCGATGTTCGAGCGCGACTACGACGAGCCGCTCGGGTTCCAGCTGGAGTACGCGCGGCGGGTCTCGCACGTCACGCTGCCCTACCCCGACATCGCGACCTGAGCCGATGCGCGCCGTAGAGATCAGGGAATGCGGACGTCCGCCCGTGGTGGCGGAGCGCGAGCCCCCCGTGCCGGGCGACGGGGAGGTCCTGGTGGACGTCCTCGCCGCGCCGATCACGCCGCTCGACCTGCTGTGCGCGAGCGGCACGTCCTACTTCGGGACGCCCGCGACGCCGTACGTGCCGGGCGTCCAGGGCGTCGGGACGTCCGGGGGCCGGACGGTCTGGTTCCCGAGCCCGGCCGGGATGGCGCCGGGCGACGGGAGCATGGCCGAGGCCGCGGCCGTCCCGGAGGCGGCGCTCGTCGAGCTGCCGGACGGTGCCGACCCGGTGCAGCTCGCGGCGCTCGGGCTGTCGGCCGTCGCCGCGCACATGGCGCTGACCTGGCGCGGCGGGCTGGCCGCCGGTGAGCAGGTGGTCGTGCTCGGCGCGGGCGGGGTCGTCGGCCAGGCCGCGGTGCAGCTCGCGCGGACGGCGGGTGCCCGGCGGGTCATCGCCGGCGCCCGGTCGCCGGAGGCGCGGGCGCGGGCGGCGCGGGCCGGGGCGGACGCCGTGGTCGCGCTCGACACCGGCGACGTCGGCGAGCTGGCCCGGCGGTTCGCCGGCGCCGCCGACGGGCCGGTGGACCTCGTGCTCGATCCGCTGTTCGGCGCCCCGGCGGCGGCAGCGGCGCGGACGCTGCGCCCGGGCGGGCGGCTCGTCAACCTCGGGAGTTCGGCGGACGAGACGTGCCCGATCGACTCCGCCACCCTCCGCGGGAAGTCGCTGCGGCTGCTCGGCTACACCAACAACGAGCTGTCGGCCGGGCAGCGGGCGGCGTCGATCGCGTTCGTCGCCGGGCAGGCCGCGTCCGGGAGGCTGGCCGTCGCCCACGAGACCGTGCCCCTGGAGGACGCGGCGCAGGCGTGGCGGCGCCAGGGCGAGGGGACGGCGGCGGGGCGGATCGTCCTCACCCCGCGGTGACCTGGGGGACGGTCTCCAGGCGGGCGAAGTCGGCGCTGATCTCCCCCGCCGTCTGCAGCAGCAGCGGGAGGTACTCCTCCAGGAGCTGCTCGACGGGCGTCTCGGCGGCATGCGTGTTGACGTTGATGCCCGCGATGACCGTGCCCGAGCCGTCCCGCAGCGGCGCCGCGACCGAGCGGATGCCGCGCGCGAGCTGCTCGTCGGTCAGCGCCCAGCCGCGCGCCCGCACCTCGCGCAGCTCCGCGTCCCGCTCCGCCTTGGTGAGGTGGACGCGGGGCTCCAGCCCGGAGCGGGTCGGCTCGGCGAGGATCCGGTCGACCTCGGCGGGGTCGAGCGCGGCGAGCTGCACCTTGCCGAGCGAGGTCTGCAGCGCCGGGAACCGGGTGCCGATCTGCACCGCCAGCGCGACGATCTTCGGGACGGCGACGCGCGCGACGTAGACGATGTCGGACCCGTCGAGCTGCGCGATCGAGCACGACTCGTTCGTCCGGGCGACGAGCCGCTCCATGTGCGGGCGGGCCACGTCCCACAGGCCCATGGACCGGACGTAGGCGACGCCGAGGTCGAGGACGCGCGGGGTCAGGGAGTAGCCGCCGTCGGCGGCCCGCACGTAGCCGAGTTCCCGCAGCGTCAGCAGGATGCGGCGGGCGGTCGGCCGGGCCAGCCCGGTCGCCTCCGCGACCTGGGCGAGCGACATGACCGGCCGCCGCGCCTCGAAGGCGGTGACGACCTCCAGGCCCCGGGCCAGCGCCTCGATGAAATCCGGTCCGGTGCCTTCGCGTGGCATCGATCATCCCCTCGCCGGCCGTGCTTCGTCCGTCGATCGTCCATCATACGGACAAGTGACCGCCGCCCCCCGAACCGCCCCCGCGCATCGTTGACTTGCGGCGTGTTGTTGTTATGAGCGCCCCCATAACAACAACACGCCGCAGGTCAACGGAGGAAGCGGAAGATGGCCTGGAGGGCGCAGGCCGGCTTCTCGTGGTTCTCGATCTCCACGGTGAGGTCGGCGGTGACCTGGACGCCGCCGGTTATGTCCGTCACGTCTACGAGGGTTCCGGAGAGGCGGATGCGGGAGCCGGCCGGGACGGGGGCCGGGAAGCGCACCTTGTTCAGCCCGTAGTTGATCTTCGTGGTGACGCCGGTGACGTCGAGCAGCTCCGTCCACAGCGGGATGACCAGCGACAGCGTCAGGTAGCCGTGCGCGATCGGGCCGCCGAACGGGCCGTCCTTCGCGCGCTCGGGGTCGACGTGGATCCACTGGTGGTCGCCGGTGGCGTCGGCGAACGTGTTGATCCGGGCCTGGTCCACCTCCAGCCAGCGGCTCGTGCCGAGCGAACCGCCCGCCAGGCTCTTCAGGTCCGCGAACGCGACGGTCGTGCTCATGCCTTCTTCTCCTTGCCGCCGCCGAGGCCGAGGGCTCGGACGGCGTTGTCCTTGAGGATCTTGGGCCGGACGTGCGGTTTGATCTCCAGCGCGTCGAAGTCGCGCCGCCACCGGTCCGGGGTGATGACCGGGTAGTCGGAGCCGAACAGCACCTTGTCCTGCAGGAGGCCGTTGGCGTACCGGACGAGCTGCGGCGGGAAGTACTTCGGCGACCAGCCGGACAGGTCGATGTAGACGTTCGGCTTGTGGGTGGCGACGGCGAGCGCCTCGTCCTGCCAGGGGAAGGACGGGTGCGCCATGATGATCGTCAGATCCGGGAGGTCGACGGCGACGTCGTCGAGCAGCATCGGGTTCGACAGGCCGAGCCGGATCCCGCCGCCGCCCGGCATGCCCGCGCCGATCCCGGTCTGCCCGGTGTGGAACAGGGCCGGGACGCCGTGCTCGGCGGCGACCTCCAGCAGCGGGTACGCGCTGCGGTCGTTGGGCGCGAACCCCTGCAGGGACGGGTGGAACTTGATGCCGCGCACCCCGTGGTCCTCGATCAGCCGGCGGAACGTCCGGGCGCCGGCGCGCCCCTTGGCCGGGTCGATGCTCGCGAACGGGATCAGCACGTCGGAGTGCGCGGCGGCCCGCTCGGCGATCTCCTCGTTGGAGAGCGCCGGGTGCCCGGTGGCGTTCTCGATGTCGACGGTGAACACGACCGCGGCCAGGCGCCGCTCGCGGTAGTGGGACGCGATGTCGTCGATCGTGGGCGTGCGGTCCTGGTCCGCGCCGAAGTACTTCGCGGACGCCTCCATGAAGTCGTCCGGCAGCGACAGGTGCCCGTGCAGGTCGGACTCCACGTGCACGTGGACGTCGATCGCCTCCAGGGCGTCCAGGTCGAGCCCGCTCATCGGGGCTGCTCCTCGGGCAGGTTCTCCCCCACGCTCTGCTGGTGCTCGGCGAACACCGCCGGCCAGGCGGCGGCGATGTCGGCGGCGGCCCAGCCGCCGTCCCGGTAGGCGGCGACGGCCTGGGTCGGGTGCGTCCACAGCGACAGCCGGTCGCCGCCGACCCCGATCGCCTGCCCGGTGATGCCGGACGCGGCGTCCGAGGCGAGGAAGGCCACCAGCCCGGCGGCGTCCTCGGGCGTGCCGAACGCCAGCGCGCGGCGGGCGAACGGCGGCATCTCCTCGCCCCGCCGCATCGCCTCGACGTAGGGGGCGAGCGCCGGGATCGTCTCGGTCATCGCGGTCGCGGCGACCGGGACGACCGCGTTCACGGTGACGTTCGCGCGGGCCAGTTCCATCGACCACGTGCGGACGAACCCGACGATCCCCGCCTTGGCCGCCGCGTAGTTGGTCTGCCCGAAGTTGCCGCGCTGCCCGGCCGGGGACCCGACGAGGATGAGCCGGCCGCCGTCCCCCTGCTCGCGGAACCGGCGCGCCGCCGCGCGGGCGCAGGTGAACGTGCCCCGGAGGTGGACCTGGACGACGGTGTCGAAGTCGTCGTCGGTCATCTTCCACAGCACCCGGTCGCGCAGGACGCCGGCGTTGGTCACCATCACGTCGAGCCGGCCGAACTCCGCCACCGCCCGCCCGACGAGCGCGTCGGCGGTCTCGGCGGAGCCGACCGCGGCGGGGTGCGCGACGGCCCGCCCGCCCGCGTCGCCGATCTGCTTCGCCGCGGCCTCGGCGGTGGCCGCGTCCGCGTCGTTCACCACGACGGCCGCGCCCGCGCGGGCCAGCTCCGCGGCGTAGGCGAGGCCGAGGCCGCGCCCGGCGCCGGTGACCACCGCCACCTTCCCGTTCAGCTCCATTGCCACCTTCCCGAATCCGCTTCCGTTCCCTAGAAGTTAGATTCGCCTCTGTCGTGCGTCAAGATTTCATCGAATAAGCTCGGTGACAGCGGGAGGGCGGCACGGCATGGTGTGATGTCCCCCGATGGCGACGACGGCGACGGAGGGACGGGCATGACCGCCGACCTGGACGCGTCCACGAGCGCACGGCCGCGCCGGCGCGCTCCGCAGCAGCTGCTGTTCAGCTTCCTCGGATCGCTCGTCCTCGACCGCGGCCACCCGCCGATCAGCTCGCGGGTCTTCCTGCACCTGCTCGACGACCTCGGGGTCGCGGAGGCGGCGGGCCGCGCCACCCTCGCCCGGATGACCCGCAAGGGGCTGCTCGCCCGCGTCCGGGAGGGGCGCACCGCCCGGTTCTCGCTCACCCCGTGGGCGGAGGAGCTGCTGCGCGAGGCGACGCCGCGGGTCCGCTCCGCGCGGCCGTTCACCCATCCGGGCGGCGAGTGGACGCTGCTCAGCTACTCCATGCCGGAGAGCCGCCGCGACCTGCGGCACCAGATCCGCGCCCGGCTGATCTGGGCCGGGTTCGGCGGGCTGCGGGACGGGCTGTGGATCGCGCCCGGCCGGGTCGACATCGCGGCGGTCTTCGACGGGCCCGAGTTCGCCGAGCTGGGCGAGCTGGCCGACGCGTTCTACTCCGTCCCGGTCGAGGGCACCGACGTGCCGCGGCTGCTGCGCCGGGCGTGGGACGTCGACGCGATCCGCGCCGAGCACGAGGCGTTCATCGCGACCTGGACGCCGGACCGCGAGCGCAACGGGCGCCCGCTGACCCGGCTGACCCTGCTCGGCGCCGACTGGCTGCAGCTGCTGCGCACCGACCCCGGCCTGCCCGCCGAGCACCTCCCGGACGGCTGGCCCGCCGCCGCGTCCACCGCCCTGTACCGGGAGCGGTTCGCCGTCCTCGAACCGGACGCGACCGCGCAGCTCGGCAGGCTCCTCGCCGACGACGCCGGGCGCCGCTGAACCCGTCCCGGCGGCGGCGCGTACCGTCTTTCGTGTCATCGGACCCGATAGATCCGAGCCTGCTGCGCGCGACCGCGCACAGCCCGTCGTTCCTCGCCCTCCAGCGGGCCTCGTCGGGGCGCCGGGACCTCGTGGACTTCTGCATCCCGTGCAACCCCTACTTCCCGACGCCGGGCATGTTCTCCCGGCTCGCGGGGTCGCTGGAGCAGATCCTCAAGTACTACCCGAGCGACGCCGACACGATCACCGCGGAGCTGTGCGCGGCGCTCGGGCACAACCCGCAGACGGTCGTGATGGGCAACGGGTCGACCGAGCTGATCACCTGGATCGACCACCTGCTGGTGCGCGAGAGCCTCGCCACCCCGATCCCGACGTTCGGCCGCTGGACCGACCAGCCGCTGGAGACCGGCAAGCGGGTCGACATGTTCCAGCTCCACGAGCTGCGCGGCTTCGAGTTCAACGTGGACGAGTTCGTCCGCTTCGTCCGGGCGCGGGGGTCGCGGGCGGCGGTCGTCTGCAACCCCAACAACCCCGACGGGGGCTACGTCCCGCGCCGGGAGGTCGTCCGGCTGCTGGACCTCCTCATCGACCTGGACCTCGTGGTCGTGGACGAGTCGTTCCTCGATTTCGTGGACGCCGAGCCGCACACCAGCGTCGCCGACGAGGCCCGGATCCGTCCCAACACGGTGGTGCTGAAGAGCCTCGGGAAGAACTTCGGGCTGCACGGCGTCCGGTTCGGGTACATGGTCGCGAACCCCGCGCTGGCGCGGACCGTCCGGGCGGCGCTGCCGAAGTGGAACCTCAACTCCTTCGCCGAGGTCGTGGTGTTCCTGCTGCGCGAGCACGGCGCCGAGTACCGGGAGAGCCTGCGGCTGCTCGCCCGCGACCGGATGATGATGGCGCGGCAGCTCGCCTCGCTGCCGGGCCTGAAGGTGTTCCCGTCGCAGGGCAACTTCATCCTGGTCAAGCTGCCGGACGGCAGGGACGGCGCCGCACTGCGCGACCATCTGGTCGCCCACCACGGGGTGTTCGTCCGGGAGTGCGGCAACAAGCTCGGATCGACGAGCCAGTTCCTGCGGCTGGTCGTCCGGCCGCAGGCCGACGTGCAGCGGCTGCTCATCGGGCTCGGCTCCTACCTGTACGGGCCGGCGGCGGACGCCCCGCCGGACAACGTCGTCACGCCCGGCCACGGGTGGGGCGAACCGGCCGCCCCTGGCGGTGACGCGGACGCGGCGGGCCGCTTCACCGATCACCTGCGCGAACCCCCGCACGCCGACCCCGGGAACGCCGATACCCGCGCAGAGGATTTCCGCGCCGCCATTTAAGGAATGGCCGAAAAGCGGAATCGCGGGCCGAGTCGCCGGGGCGATCTAGCGGACGGGCGCGGCGCACCGTACTTTGGCTGCATCGCCGCGCTCGTCAGCAGTACGAGTTCGTCACCGGCGCCGTGCTCACCGGGGAGCCGCCCGTTCACGGGCGCGCTCCCACGCGTCCGTGGAAAGGGCCGCAATGGAGAATCCGCTCGTCATCGACCCGACCGGCAGCGATGTCCAGGGGGAGGCCGCGAAACTGCGGGCCCGGGGCCCGGTGACGCCCGTGGAACTGCCGGGCGGCGTCGTCGCGTGGGCGGTCACCGGGCAGGAGCAGCTCAAGCGGCTGCTGGCCGACCCCCGCGTCTCCAAGGACCCGAACCGGCACTGGGCGAAATGGATCAGCGGCGAGGTCGGCGAGGAATGGCCGCTCAGCCTGTGGGTGTCGGTGAAGAACATGTTCACCGCCTACGGCGAGGAGCACCGCCGGCTCCGCGCGATCATCTCCCGCGCGTTCACCCCGCGCCGCACCGAGGTGCTCCGGCCGGACGTCGAGCGGATCACCGCCGGCCTGCTCGACGGGCTCGCCGCCTCCCCCGGCGGGCGCGCCGACCTGCGCGAGGCGTTCGCCTACCCGCTGCCGATCGAGGTGATCTGCCGGCTGTTCGGCGTCCCCGACGCGAGCCGGCCGGCGCTGCGGCGCTGCGTGGACGGCATCTTCAACACGGCGCTGACGCAGGAGGAGGCGGTCGCCAACCAGATGGAGATGTACGGCATCCTGCAGGACTTCGTCGCGTTCCGGCGCCGCGAGCCCGCCGACGACCTGGCCGGCGTCCTCATCTCCTCCCGCGACGAGGACGGCTCGCAGCTGAGCGAGACCGAACTGGTCGACACGCTGATCCTGATGATCTCGGCCGGGCACGAGACGACGGTGAACCTGCTCGACCAGGTGATCACCGCGCTGCTGACGCACCCGGAGCAGCGCGCGCTCGTGCGGTCCGGCGGGGTGCCGTGGACCGAGGTGATCGAGGAGGCGCTGCGCTGGCAGGCGCCCGTCGCGAACCTGCCGCTCCGCTACGCCGTCGAGGACATCGACGTCGACGGCGTCACGATCGGGAAGGGCGAGGCGATCCTCGCCGCCTACGCGGCCGCCGGGCGCGACCTTTCCCTGCACGGCGACGACGCCGACCTGTTCGACGTCCAGCGCGCGAACAAGGAGCACATCTCCTTCGGCCACGGCGTGCACTTCTGCGTCGGTTCGCATCTCGCGCGAATGGAGGCCGAGATCTCGCTGCCCGCGCTTTTCGAGCGCTTCCCGGATATGGAGCTCGCGGTCGATCCGTCGGAACTGCGTCCGGTCGAGTCGTTCATCTCCAACGGCCACCGCTCGCTGCCGGTCATGTTGAATTCCTAGGGTTTCCGCCGCGTTTTCCCCGGCTCACCGGGATCGGTCAGCCGGGGGCGCGGCGCGCCCTCGCCCGGCGTTTCCCCTCGTGCATGGCCTGGACCCGCGCGATCGGAATCGTGTGCCCGTGCTCGATCAGGTCGGCGGGCAGGGCCTGCGGTTCCGGCATGAGCTCCGACCACGGGTCGCGGTCGCCGAGGACGCCGAGCGCGGTCTCGATCGTGAAGTCGGCCGGGGCGACGCCGTCGAGGTCGTCCCACGCGACGGGGAACGAGACCGGCGTGCCGGGGCGGATGCGCGGGCTGTAGGCGGCGGCCACGGTCGCGCCGCCCGCGCGGGTCGAGTCGAGGAACACCTTGCCGCCCCGGTCCTCGCGGATGAACGCCGTCGTCGCGAGGCCGGGGTCGAGGCGCTCGGCGCGGACGCCCAGCGCGCGGGTGGCGGCGGCGACGTCCTCGGCGGGCGTCCGGCCGTCCAGCGGCACGAACACGTGCACGCCCTTGGCGCCGCTGGTCTTCACCGCGCCCCGCAGGCCCGAGTCGTCCAGCGCCCGCCGGACGAGGTGCGCGGCGCGGACGGCGGCGCCGAACGCGTCCGCCTCCGGCGGGTCGATGTCGATGACCAGGTGGGTGGGGCGGTCGGGCGAGGCCGCGCGGAACAGCGGCGGGTGGTACTCGACGGCGCGCTGGTTGGCGAACCACAGCAGCGTGCGGCGGTCGTCGCACAGCGCGTACGACACCTCGCGCCGGGACGACTCCGCCCACATCGTCACCGACCGGACCCACTCCGGCGTGTACTTCGGCAAGTTCTTCTGCATGAACGGCTTCTGGCCGCGCAGCACGCGGATCACCGAGAGCGGGCGCCCGGCGAGCTGCGGGACGACGCGCCCGGCGACGGCGTCCAGATAGTCGACCAGGTCGCGTTTCGTCGCGTCCGCCCCTTCGAACAGGGGCTGGTCCAGGTTGGTCAGCCGGACCCCGGCACGCTCCTCTTCGGCGCTCACCCCACCACCTTCGCACGGGCGTCCGACAACGCCGGGTGTAGCGTCGCGTCCATGTACGTTCCGGCGCATTTCTCCGCAGGCGACGCCGAGGTCCGTGACCTGCTGGCCGGGTGCGACGCGGCGGACCTGGTGACGAGCACGCCGCGGGGGCTCATCGCCACGTTCCTGCCCGTCCTCTACGACCCGTCGGCGGGCGAGCACGGCGCGATCCTCGCGCACGTCGCCCGCAACAACGACCAGTGGCGCGAGCCCGCCGCCGGGGAGTCGCTGTTCATCGTGCACGGCCCGGACGCGTACGTGTCGCCGTCCTGGTACCCGTCCAAGCGCGAGCACGGGCGCGCGGTGCCGACCTGGAACTACCTGACCGCGCACGTCTACGGCCGCCTCGTCGTCCACGACGACCCCGCGTGGGTGGAGTCCATGGTGCGCCGCCTGACCGAGCGCCACGAGAGCGGCCGCGAACCTTCGTGGTCGGTGGACGACGCCCCGCCGAACTACATCGCGGGCCAGCTGCGCGCGATCGTCGGCCTGGAACTGGTCATCACCCGGATCGAGGCCAAGGCGAAGATGAGCCAGAACCGGCCGGAGGCCGACCGCGCCGGGGTCGTCGACGGCTACCTGGCCGAGGGCAACACCACGATGGCCGAGGCCGTCCGCCACGCCTAGCCCCTGCTCGCCGGCGCGGGCTCCCGTCAGCCCAGCAGGTCGAGAGTCGTGGTGATGTGGGGGACGTGGCCGGCGGCGCAGGTGTGGGACGCGACGTCGGCGCCCACGCCCAGCGCGGTCGGGATGAGGCGGTTCGTGCGGAACGCGATGCCGGGGTCGCGGAGCATCGGGTTGGCGCCCGGGACGACCTCCGAGAGCAGCACGAACGTCGGGTCGATGACCTTGGTGACGCCGTCCTCGTCCTCGACCTCCACCCAGGCGTGCACGAGGTCGGGCAGGCCGACCAGCCAGCCGATCCGGGTCGTCGCGGGGATGCCCTCCTCGCGGCAGAGGCGGGCGATGTAGCGGCTGGCGGAACCGCAGCTCGCGAACCCGCGCGGGATGAGGGACTCGTCGTTCCGCATCGCCTCGGGGAGCCGCAGCCAGCGCAGCTCGGCGCCCATGAACTCGCGCAGGATGGCGCGGAGCGCGGGCGAGCGCAGCACCGGGCAGTCGCCGACCGTCCGCAGGACGGCGGACAGGGTGAGCGCGGGGCCCGACGCGCGGGCGGTCGCCGACGTCCCGGCCGGGACGTTGCGCGCCGCGCCCGCCGGATGCGCGCGGACCTGGCGGACCTTCCCGCCGTAGGCGCCGGTCCGCGGCCGGGCGAGGGTGTTGCGGGCGCCGGGGGCGCAGCCGTCGGGGGCGCCGCAGGCGACGCGCAGCTCGAACCGGGACATGCGGGGCGTGATGAGGTCCTCGCAGGACGAGCGGGTCCAGCCCAGGGCGGCGGCGACGCCCCGCTCGACCCCGGTGCGCCCGGAGCCGGAGTACAGGGCCAGGTTGAAGACGTCCCGGGAGTCGAGCCGCTCCCGGCCGCGCTCGCCGGTGGCCGGGAGCCCGTGCCGGATCAGGTCGGACAGCGTGCGGTCGTCGCAGGCGAGCGTCGCGGCGGCCTCGGCCCGGCCGGTGTCGGGACGGTGGTGCTCCGGGGGGATGACGAGGATGCCGTCGAGCGTGCGCAGCAGGGGGTGGGCGGCGGCACGGCGCATGTCAGCGCTTCACGAAGCGGTAGTCGGACGGATCGAGGCGCCGGGTGCGGCGGCGGTAGCCGAGCATCGAGCCCGGCCAGTTGCTGGCGTTGCGGCCGTCGCCCCGCCGGTACCAGCTGCCGCAGCCGCCGGCGTTCCAGACCGTCCCGCCGAGGCGGCGCTGGAGGCGCTCGTCGAACGCGGAGAGCACGCCCTCGCGGACGTCCATGTACAGCACCTCCGGGTCGCGCAGCGCACGAACGGCCTGCACGATGTAGGCGATCTGGCTCTCCAGCATGTGTACCACCGACCCGGAACCGACGTTGGTGTTGGGCCCGTACATCAGGAAGAAATTCGGGAAACCGGCGACGGCCAGGCCGAGGTAGGCGCGCGGCCCGTCCCGCCAGGCGTCCTCCAGCGCGCGGCCGTCCAGTCCCGTGACGCGCATCGGCGCGACGAAGCCGTGCGACCGGAAGCCGGTGCCCATGATGATGGTGTCGGCCGGATGGGACCTCCCGTCGGCGGTGACGACCGCGTCCGGCGTGACCTTGACGATCGCGCTGGTGACGACGTCCACGTGCGGCAGGTTGAGGGAGCGGTAGTAGTCGCTGGAGACCAGGACGCGCTTGCAGCCCAGCTCGTACCCGGGCGTCAGGTTCCGGCGCATCTCCTTGTCGCGCACCGACCACCGCGTGGTGCGGCAGAGCGCGCGGATGTGCGCCGACAGCACCCGGCGTCCGCGCGGCGAGATCAGCATCGGGTTGAGCAGCACCTCGAACCAGATGAAGACCCCCAGCCGGGACAGCCGCTGCAGGACGGGGAGGCGGCGGTTGAGCCAGGTCCGGGCGCGGGGGTAGCGGCGGTCCCACTTCCAGCCCACCCACTGCGGCTCGCGCTGGAACACGGTCAGCCCGGCCGCCTCCGGCGCGATCCGCGGGACGAACTGGACGGCGCTCGCCCCGTTGCCGACGACGGCGATCTCGCGTCCGGCGAGGTCGTGGCCGTGGTCCCACTCCGCGGAGTGGAAGACGGTGCCGCCGAACGACTCCAGGCCCGGGATGTCGGGGACGGACGGCCGGCTGAGCTGCCCGCACGCGGAGACGAGCACGTCCGCCTCGTGGGTCTCCCCGCCGGCGGCCCGCAGGGTCCACCGGCCGGACCCGGCGTCGAACTCGGCGGCGGTGATCTCCGTGCCGAACGCCATGTGCTCCATGACGCCGTACTCGCGGGCGCACGCCCGCAGGTAGTCGAGGATCTCCGGCTGCGGCGCGAACCTGCGCGACCAGTCGTGCTTCGGTGCGAAGGAATAGGAGTACAGGTGCGAGGGCGCGTCGCAGGCGGCGCCCGGGTAGGTGTTCTCGCGCCAGACCCCGCCGACGTCCCCGGCCCGCTCGAACACGGTGAAACCGGTGAGGCCCGCGCGCTTCAGGCCGATGGCGAGTCCGAGCCCGCTGAACCCGCTCCCCACGATCGCGACCGACGGTCCGCCCATGGCAACGTCCCTTCAACGCCCATGCCACCCTAACCTCTAATTGGCGACCCGCCAATAGAGGGCCGGGCGAGACCGCGGCGACCTCGCCGGCGACCGGGTCGGCGCGGCCGGGTCAGCGCGGCCGCCAGGGCGATTCCGGGGACGTGGGGCGCGGATCGGCGCTCACCCGGAGGGCGTAGGTGGGGGTCGGCGCCTGGGCGACGGGGCCGAGGTAGACGTGCCCGGTCAGATGGCACCACGCGGGAAGGTCGATGGGAGCCGCCGGATCGGTGGCCATCAGGTGGACGACCGTGCCGGGCGCGAGCCGCGCGAGGTGCGCCCGCAGCTCCAGCAGGAGGCGCACGCACGAGCGGTCGCCGCCGTCGATCACCACCGGCTCCGCGCTCACTCCCGCACCCCGCTCACTCACACCCCGGTTCTAGCAGCCCACAGGGTGAAATATAGAGCTTTGCCACGACATATCAGCAGCCAGGGCACCACGACCGGCTCTCCCCTCCCCTCGGGACGGCGCGCGGGCACGCCGGGAGGGAGCGTGATATTCGGGCATTCAAAAGCGACAGAACAGGATGAAACGCCAGGGAACGCGTCCGTCCCCGATATGAGGGAGGGACGTCCTAGACTTGACCCTTCCTTTGAGGTTTCGTCCAGGATCAACGCTTACAGTCGCAGTGAAGTACCCCCCGTTGTCACTCAGGTGAGGAATCCGACTTTGGGGCGAACCATGGATCTCGGAGCAGCGCGGGTGGAGATCACGCAGACCTGCGGGACGCTGACGTTCCCCGACGAGGTCGACCTGAGCAACGGCGAGGAGATCCTCGCGCAGGCCATGCGGCTCCTCGACTCCGGGACACCGGCCCTGATCCTCGACCTCACCGACTGCGCGTTCTGCGACTCCAACGGGCTCAACGTCATCACCCGGTCGCAGATGCGGGCGAGCGAGCTCGGCGTCCCCATGTGGGTGGTGCTCCCGCCGCGCGGCCTCGTCCGCCGGGTGTCCGACGTCGCCGGGCTGCAGCGCCGCGTCGCGATCGCGCCGGACGTGACGACGGCGCGCGAGGCGATCGCCGCGCACGGCTGGCCCTCGCTCTAGACGCCCGGCCCCGCTCCGGCTCGCGCTCCGGTCAGCGGTCGAGGACGCGGTCGATCCATTCGTCGGAGTTCTCCAGCATCAGCTGCCCGGCGCCGAGCACGCTGGCGTCGCGGCCCGCACGGGACGTGGCGATCTCCAGGTTGCGGGTGGCGAGGGGCAGGCAGCGCTCGTAGATGACGCCCCGGATGGTGGCGACGAGCGGTTCGGCGTTGGACAGGCTGCCGCCGATGACGAGCGCGTCCGGGTTGAAGAAGTTCACGAGGCCGGTCAGCACGTCGCCGATGAGCCGGCCCGCGGTGCGCACGGCGCTGGTCGCCTGCGGGACGCCGTCGGCGACGAGCCCGACGATCTCGGACGGATGCTCCACCGCGATGCCGTGCCCGGCGAGGGACGCGGCGAGCGCGGCGCCGCTGGCGTGGGCCTCCAGGCAGTCGGGGTGGCCGCAGGAGCAGTCGACGGTCGCCTCGGACAGGATCCGCACGTGGCTGATGTCGCCGGCGGCGCCGCGGCCCCGGTGCAGCCGGCCGTCCACGATGACCCCGCAGCCGATGCCGCTGCCGAGCTTGATGACCATCAGGTTGTCCAGGGACGGCCAGGACGCGCGGTGCTCCCCGACGGCCATGAGGTTGGCGTCGTTCTCGACCAGGACGGGGACGCCGGCGTGCCGGGTCACGAAGTCGCGGACGGGGAAGTCGTTCCAGCCCGGCATCCGGGACGGCGAGACGACCTGGCCGGTCGCGGGGTCGACCGGCCCGGGCAGGCCGATGCCGATGCCGCGGACGGGGACGTCCGCCAGCCCGTGCTCGCGGGCGAGGCCGCGCAGGCTCCGGGTGACCGCGGTCAGCGTCTCCTCGGGCCCGACGGCGATGTCGCAGGCGAGGTCGGACACCGCGAGCGGCGTCCCGGCGAGGTCGGCGGCGGCGAGCCGGGCGTGGTGCGCGCCGAGGTCGGCGACGAGGAAGACGCCCGCCTCCCGGGCGAGCCGGAGGCGGCGGGGCCGCCGGCCCCCGCGCGAGGCCCCGGCGCCCTCCTCGGCGAACAGGCCGGCCGCGATGAGCTGCTCGACCCGCAGCGAGACGCTGGAGGCGGCGAGCCCGGACAGCCGGGCGAGCTCGGCCCGCGACTCCGCCCGGCCGGTCGCCACCAGCCGCACGAGCGCCGCCGGTCCGTCGTCTCCCTTGTTGCGCACCCCAGATAGATAGCATGCGCGAACTTGGTACAGCAACGCGTTGACTTACATCGATTTGACGAACTATCGTCCGACTTGGCTTCGATTTCGAAGGAAGTTGGATCGTAGGTGACCGAATGATCGAGGTGCGCGGCCTCAGCAAGCGCTTCGGCGGCCACACCGCCCTGCACGACGTCGACCTGGACGTCGCGCACGGCGAGGTCGTCGTGGTGATCGGCCCGTCCGGGTCGGGCAAGTCGACGCTCTGCCGGTGCCTCAACCGGCTGGAGACGCCGGACGAGGGCGTGATCCGCATCGACGGCGAGGAGCTGCCCGCCGAGGGGCGCGCCCTCGCCCGGCTGCGCGCCGACGTCGGCATGGTCTTCCAGTCGTTCAACCTGTTCCAGCACAAGACCGTCCTGCAGAACATGACGCTCGCGCCCACGCGGGTGCGCGGGCTGTCGCGCACCGAGGCGGACAAGCGCGGGCGCGAGCTGCTCGACCGGGTCGGCATCGGCGAGCAGGCGGACAAGCTGCCCGCGCAGCTGTCGGGCGGGCAGCAGCAGCGCGCCGCGATCGCCCGCGCGCTCGCGATGCGGCCGAAGGCGATGCTGTTCGACGAGCCGACGTCCGCGCTCGACCCCGAGATGGTCGGCGAGGTCCTCGACGTGATGACCGGCCTCGCCCGCGACGGCATGACGATGGTCGTCGTCACCCACGAGATGGGGTTCGCCCGCAAGGTCGCCGACCGCGTCGTGTTCATGGCGGACGGCGAGGTCGTCGAGACCGGCACCCCGGCCGCCTTCTTCGACTCCCCCGCCACCGACCGGGCCCGGGACTTCCTGGCCAAGGTCCTCAGCCACTAGTGGCACCCCCGGCGCGCCGCCCATGGCGCGCCACCCGAGAAAGGTTGATGATCATGGTGCGTACCCCTGCGGGGCTGCGGCGGGCGGCGGTGGCCGCGGTCGCCGCGCTGTCGCTGACGGGCCTCGCGGCCTGCTCCGGCGGCGACTCCGACTCGGCCGTGCCCGGCGCCGGCGGCGGCGCGGCCGACGACCTGCTCGCCTCGGCGCCGGTCGCGGCGGACATCCCGGCCGGCTCCACCATGGAGAAGATCAAGCAGCGCGGCGAGCTGATCGTGGGCGGCTCGCTGGACGCGCCGCTGCTGTCGCAGCAGAACCCGGCGACCAAGAAGGTCGAGGGCCTGGACGCCGACTTCGGCCGGCTGCTCGCCAAGTACATCATCGGCAAGCCGAACGTGAAGATCGTCAACTCGGCGTCCGAGACGCGCGAGGCGCTGCTGTCGAACGGCACGGTGGACGTGGTCTTCCAGACCTACAGCATCACGCCGGAACGTGCCGAGCAGGTCGCGTTCGCGGGGCCGTACTACAGCTCCGGCCTGGTCATCGCCACCAAGAAGGACACGACGGGCATCACGAGCCCGGACGACCTCAAGGGCAAGACGATCATCGCGGGCGCCAACACCCCGGCGATCCCGGCGATCAAGAAGGTCGCCCCGGACGCGAAGATCGTCACGTTCGGCAGCGACCCCGAGTGCGTCCAGGCGCTCAAGCAGGGCCGCGGCGACGCCTACGTCCAGGACGAGGCGGTGCTGCTCGCGACCGCCAAGCAGGACCCGTCCATCCAGATCCAGGGCAAGCCGTTCACCAGCGACCCGTACGGGATCGGCCTCAAGCACGGCGACACGCAGATGAAGCAGTTCGTCAACGACTGGCTCACCAAGATCCAGCAGTCGGGGCTGTGGGCGAAGGTCTGGAAGAACTCGATCGGCACGGTCGTCCAGGGTGAGGCCCCGCAGCCGCCCGCGATCGGCTCCGCGCCCGGCTCGGAGTAAGTCCCCCGCCGATGGACGTCATCACCGACCACCTCGGGGAGTTCGGCGACGGGCTGCTGCTCACCGTCGAGCTGACGCTGCTGTCGCTCGCCGGCGCGCTCGCCGCCGGGGTCCTCGTCGCCGCGATGCGGGTCAGCCCGGTGCGCGTGCTGCGCGCCGCCGGGATGGCCTACGTCGAGGTCCTGCAGAACATCCCGCTGCTGGTCTGGCTGGTCATCGCCGTGTTCGGGCTCCCCGAGATCGGGGTGATCGCCGGGCTGTTCACCACCTCGGCCGTCGTCATCGCCCTCTACCAGGGGGCGTACACGGCCGAGGCGATCCGGTCCGGGATCAACGCGGTGCCGGCCGGCCAGGGCGAGGCCGCCCGGGCGCTCGGGCTGACGTTCGTCCAGTCGCTGCGGCTGGTCGTCCTCCCGCAGGCGCTGCGGACGGTCGTCCAGCCGCTCGGCAACATCGCGATCATGACGCTGATGAACACCGCGCTCGCCGCGGCGGTCGGCGTGGTGGAGCTGACCGCCGCCGCGAACCGGGTCAACCTCGCCGAGGCGCAGCCGATCTGGATCTTCGTGACGGCGGGCCTGATGTACATGGCGCTGTCGGGGGTGTTCGGCCTCGTCACCGGCGGTCTGGAACGGAAGCTGGCGATCCTGCGATGAGCGGCAAGGGGAGTTCCGCGCGGCTGCTGTTCGACGAGCCGGGCCCGCGCGCCCGGCGGCGCATCCGGATCACGACCGCGCTGACCGTGCTCGGCGGGGCCGTCCTCGTCGCGCTCGCGCTGCGGCAGTTCGCCGACAACGGCCAGCTCGCCGCCGACCGCTGGCGCCCGTACGGCACCTGGGTCATGTGGCGGTACCTGCTGGAGGGCCTGCGCTCCACGCTGTACGCCGCGGGCGTGTCGATCGCGCTGTCGATGGCGGCGGGCATCCTGCTCGCCCTCGGCCGGGTGTCGCCGTCGCGCTGGCTGCGCGTCCCGGCCGCCGCCTATGTCGAGATCGTCCGGACGATCCCGGCGCTGCTGCTGGTCTACGTCGTGCTGTTCGCGCTGCCGAAGTACGGGCTCGACCTGCCGCTGTTCTGGAAGCTCGTCGTGCCGCTGTCGGTGTCCAACGCCGCCGCGTTCGCGGAGATCTTCCGGGCCGGGATCCGGTCGGTGGAGCGCGGGCAGCTGGAGGCGGGCCTCGCGCTCGGCCTGACGCGCGGCCGGGCGATGCGGCTGATCGTGCTGCCGCAGGCGGCGCGGCGGGTGCTGCCGTCGCTGGTCAGCCAGTCCGCCGGGCTGCTCAAGGACACCTCGCTCGGGTACGTCGTCAGCTACGCCGAACTGCTCTACAGCGGCAAGGTCCTCGCCAACTACAACCACCTGCTC
The DNA here is from genome assembly GCF_039529475.1 of Actinomadura chokoriensis. Taxonomy (NCBI): domain Bacteria; kingdom Bacillati; phylum Actinomycetota; class Actinomycetes; order Streptosporangiales; family Thermomonosporaceae; genus Actinomadura; species Actinomadura chokoriensis. The sequence goes on from NZ_BAAAMW010000019.1 coordinate 158,227, forward strand.
ATCCAGACCTACCTGGTGATCGCGCTGATCTACCTGGTCATCAACGCGTCGCTGGCCAAGCTCGCGCGGACGCTGGAGGCGCGGCAGCGCACCCGTCCCGCGCGGGCCGTCCGCGGGGCCGTCCCCACCGCGAAACCCTGAGGGAAAGTGATGTACGAAGTGCTGGCCGAGGTCGTCCGGAACGGCTTCGCCGAGAGCCGCCACTACGGCAGTGTCGCCGGGCTCGCCCCGGACGGCACCCTCGCCCACGCGCGCGGCAACCCGGCGGAGACGGTCCTGCCGCGCTCCACCACCAAGCCGTTCCAGGCCCTGGCGTGCCTGCGGGCGGGCGCGCCGCTGGAGGGCGAGCGGCTCGCGATCGCGGCGGGCAGCCACACCGGCGAGGACTTCCACGTCAAGGCCGTCGAGGCGATCCTCGCGGACGCCGGCCTGGGCGCGGACGCCCTGCGGTGCCCGCCGTCCTGGCCGGAGGACGAGGCGGCGAAGGCCGCGCTCATCCGGGCGGGCGAGGGCGAGTCGCGGGTCCGGATGAACTGCTCCGGCAAGCACGCCGCCATGCTCGCCGCCTGCGTCGCGAACGGCTGGCCGGTCGACACCTACCTCGACCCGTCGCACCCGCTCCAGCGGGCGGTGCGGCAGGTCATGGCGGACGCGGCCGGCGAGGAGCCGGCGCCCGTCGCGGTGGACGGCTGCGGCGCGCCGCTGTTCGGCCTCACGCTGACCGGTCTCGCGCGGGCGGCCCGCTCCCTCGTCCTGTCCGAGGGGTCGCGCCCGGTCGCGGACGCCATGCGCGCCCACCCCGAGTACGTCGGCGGGACCGGCCACGCCAACACCGAGTTCATGCGGGCGCTGCCCGGCACCGTCGCCAAGGGCGGCGCGGAGGGCGTGTTCATCGCCGCGACCGCCGACGGCCGCGCCGTCGCGGTGAAGGTCATCGACGGCAGCCCCCGCGCCACCACCGCCATCGCGCTGCGCGCGCTCGCCGCGCTCGGCGCCGACACCGGACCCGCCGACGCGCTGGGCGCCGTCCCCGTCCTCGGCGGCGGACGCCCGGTCGGCGAGATCCGCACCACCGAGGAAGGACGTCAGTGAGCCTCACCTACGAGATCTGCATCGACAGCGTCGCGGGCGCCATCGCCGCCGAGAAGGCGGGCGCGCACCGCGTCGAGCTGTGCGCGGCGCTGTTCGAGGGAGGGCTCACCCCGACCCTGGGCACGGTCCGCGCGGCGCTCGCCGCCGTGTCGTCCATCAAGGTGAACGTCATCGTCCGCCCGCGCGGCGGCGACTTCATCTTCGACGAGCACGAGGTCGCGGCGATGGAGCACGACGTCGCGCTCATCCGCGAGGCCGGCGCGCACGGCGTGGTGATCGGCGCGCTGACCCCGGCGGGGGCGATCGACCGGCCCGTCGTCGAGCGGCTCCTCGCGGCGGCCGGCGGCCTGCCCGTCACCTTCCACCGCGCCTTCGACATGGCCGCCGACCCGTTCGCCGCGCTGGAGGAGCTCATCGGGCTGGGCGTCGACCGCGTCCTCACCTCCGGGCAGGACGTGAGCGTGCTGGAGGGCGCGCCGCTGATCGCCGAGCTGGTGCGGCGCGCGGGCGACCGCATCATCGTCATGCCCGGCGGGGGCGTCACCGACCGGAACGTGGCCCGGGTCGTCGCGGCGACCGGCGCCCGCGAGATCCACTTCGCCGCGCTGAGCGAGCAGCCGAGCCCGGCCGTGCACCGCAACCCGCACCCGTTCATGGGCGGCGAGCTGCGGCAGCCGGAGTACCGGCGGCTCGTCACGACCGCCGCCGGCGTCGGCTCGGTCATCCGCGCGGCCGGCTAGCCCCGGCCGAGCGGGCCCCGGGGGGGGGACGAGATCCCGGCAGGTGCGACCTGCCGGGATCTCGCGCATTCGGGGCATCGTCCCCCTGGCACGGCAGTTCTTTACATGATCTTGTGGTGGCGGGGATGGCCGCGGGTTGCGGACGGGGCATGGATGTCTGGGACCGGAGACGGGGGACGGCGCCGACGAGCGGGAGCGGGCACATGCAGGTGAAGCTGGAGGGCGAGCTCGGTCGCATTCCCATCATGGACGTGGCGCCGGTGGTGGGGTGCGGCCGGTGGCCGGCGAAGGCCGTGGTGGGTGAGACGGTCGAGGTGTCGGCGACGGTGTTCCGTGAGGGGCACGAGATGCTGGGTGCGGCGGTGGTGCTGCGCACGCCCG